>NZ_JBFUEH010000001.1:0-723110 GCF_056404295.1 Pedococcus sp. P2_D7 | reverse complement strand
GCAGGACCCGCGCACCTACCGCCCCGGCGCCGCCACCGCGCGAGCCGTCCGATCCCGGGACGGCACCTGCCGGTTCCCCGGCTGCGCCACCGCCGCCAGACGCTGCCAGCTCGACCACGTGGTCCGACATCCCGACGGGCCGACCACCGTCACCAACCTGCAGACCCTGTGCGCCACCCACCACGGGTTCAAGCACCACGCCGGCTGGCAGGTCACCATGGACAAGCTCGGCGTCTGCACCTGGACCGCCCCCGACGGCCGCACCCACACCACCCGACCCCTGGACCGCCACGGCCACCAAGCCGCCTGACCTCCCGCCTTCCCGTCGACGGGTGCGCGCCACGCACGGTCAACCGGATCTACCGATGGGCGGATGAGATAGTGCCGTCCATGGAGGCTCGGTTCAATAGGCGCGAAGACGGCCAGATCGATGTCGATCTGGGACCGGACTGGCGACTCTTCACCGAGGCACTCAACGACTGCGTTTCGTCCTTGCCGCCACGCGGGGCTTCGATGCCGGTGACCTTCGACGACTGTTGGACGACTGGCGGGTGCGGATCGAGGAGAGCGCATCGGTGAGCACGTCACCGCTACCTGAGACCTATCGGCGCAATCCGATGCCTGACCACCCTGTCCAAACCGCGCTCATCTGCCGCTGTCGGCGCGGCACCGGGCGCCGTGGATGTCGCCGTTGGGCACTTGCCACGACGGTGCGAGCACCGTCTGGCGCCGGGCGCTGGTCGCAGTCCCGTCGGGGACACTGGGGGGAACACCGACCGTAGCTTCGACAAGGAGTCAGCCGTGACCGAGGGAACCGTCCGCTGGTTCGATGCCGACCGGGGGTTCGGCTTCATCGCCCTCGGGCAGGAGGCAGAGGACCTGTACGTGCATGCGTCCGAGATCGTCAGCGACGACGCGATGAAGCTGCTCCGGGAGGGGCAGGTGGTCGAGTTCGAGATCGGCGAAGGGGACCGCGGCCCGCAGGCACGCCGCGTCCGGGTCACGGCTGACAGGGCCGCCGACACACCGCTGGGCGTGCTCGGCACCGTGTCCTGGTACGAGCCTGCCAAGGGGTACGGCTTCATCACGGCCGACGGCGGTGCTGCCGAGATCTTCGTGCACAGTTCGGCCATCGTGGGGGGTGGCGTGGTCTCGCAGGGGCAGCGGGTGGCGTTCCTCGTCGTCGACGGGGAGAAGGGACCGCAGGCTGACCATCTGCTCCCCTTGGGAGCCCAGGCCGCCCAGCAGGCCGTGGCATCCGATGGGGCAAACGGCACCGTGTCGTGGTACGACGGCGACAAGGGCTTCGGGTTCATCACCCCCGAGTCGGGCGGCCCCGATGTCTTCGTCCACGTCCGGGAGCTGGCCGACGGGCTCCCCGGGCTGGACGAGGGGGACCGGGTGACGTACGACATCGTCGTGAGCGAGAAGGGTCCGCAGGCTCGCGACGTGCGCCTCGCGCGCAGCTCGACACCGCGGGGCGCACCCGCGACGTCGACGACCCGCGCTCGGTCGGGACACCGGGAGGCATCCGACGTCCCGGCGCGCGGCGGCGAAGGAGTGGTCGCGCGCTACGACGCGGAGCGGGGGTTCGGGTTCATCACCCCGGACGCGGGTGGCGCGGACCTGTTCGTGCACGTGTCGGTCCTCAGAGGCGCCGAGGCGCTGTACCAGGGCGATCGGGTCAGGTACCAGGTGCGACAGAGCGATCGAGGACCACAGGCCGACCGCGTCGAACGGGTGTGAGCGGGACGGCGGTCCGGGCGGAGTTGGTGCTCAGCCGTGTCCCGATCCCGCCGCACGCTCATGCCGCGGACAGGGCGCATGCCCCATTCGTGGTCGGCGCTACCACTCGGGGTCGGCCCGACGAAGAGCACCAATCTCCTCGTTCACCTTCTGGAGCAGAGCCGTCACATCATCGCGGTTGCCACCGATCCGGGTGTGGAACTCCCACTCCTCGATGGCTGCGGGCCCACCAAGGACCTCGGCCAAGGCGTTGTTGATCCACAGCAGCTCGTCTCCCTCGAAGTCCACGTCCCGAAGGTAGACGTCTGGGAGCTCTAGGAGAGGCAAAGCGTTCATCTGTCCCGCATTTGGTGAGGGGAGCAGCCCGTTCGAGCCGGGCCGGGACGGGCCCACCGACCATCCGCCGATGCCGCTCTCGGGGAAGGATCCGGCGGAGAAGGGGCCCGCGGCATACGAAGAGGGTGTTGAGCACGGTCTCCCCGCGTGGCACGTAACGCCGGGGAAACACAACTAGGGCAAGATCCGACACATGGATCGTCAGCAGGAGTTCGTCCTTCGCACCATCGAGGAGCGCGACATCCGCTTCGTGCGGTTGTGGTTCACCGATGTGCTGGGGACCCTCAAGTCCGTCGCCGTCGCCCCCGCCGAGCTGGAGGGGGCCTTCGCCGAGGGCATCGGCTTCGACGGCTCGGCCATCGAGGGCTTCGCGCGGGTCTACGAGGCGGACATGCTGGCCAAGCCCGACCCGGCGACGTTCCAGGTGCTCCCGTGGCGCGGTGACAACCCGGGGACGGCCCGGATGTTCTGCGACATCACCCTGCCCGACGGCTCACCGAGCCACGCCGACCCGCGCCATGTCCTGCAGCGGGCGCTGGGGCGGGCCAGCGACCTGGGCTTCACCTTCTACACCCACCCCGAGATCGAGTTCTACCTGCTCAAGGCCGGGTTCAAGCCGGGGGAGCACCCCGAGCCGGTCGACCAGGCGGGCTACTTCGACCACGTCCCGCACGGCACCGGCCACGACTTCCGGCGCGCGGCGATCACCATGCTCGAGTCGATGGGCATCTCGGTGGAGTTCAGCCACCACGAGGGCGGCCCCGGTCAGAACGAGATCGACCTGCGCTACGCCGACGCCCTCTCGACGGCCGACAACATCATGACCTTCCGCACCGTCATCAAGGAGGTCGCCCTCGAGCAGGGCATCTTCGCCTCCTTCATGCCCAAGCCCTTCTCCGAGCACCCGGGCTCCGGCATGCACACCCACATGTCGCTGTTCGACGGCGACAGCAACGCCTTCTACGAGGCCGGCGCCCCCTACCAGCTGAGCAAGGTCGGCCGGCAGTTCATCGCCGGACTGCTGCGGCACGGCGCCGAGATCACCGCCGTGACCAACCAGTGGGTCAACTCCTACAAGCGCCTCTGGGGTGGTGGTGAGGCTCCGGCCCACCTGACCTGGGGCCACAACAACCGCTCCGCGATGGTGCGCGTCCCGATGTACAAGCCGGCCAAGGGCCAGAGCAGTCGGGTGGAGGTCCGCACCCTCGACGCGGCCTGCAACCCCTACCTCGCCTTCGCGCTGATGCTGTCGGCCGGGCTGAAGGGCATCGAGGAGGACTACGACCTGCCCGCCGAGACCGAGGACGACGTCTGGGGCCTGACCTCGTCGGAGCGCCAGGCGATGGGCATCGAGCCGCTGCCCACCTCGCTCTACGAGGCCATCCGTGTGATGGAGAAGAGCGAGCTCGTCGCCGACACCCTGGGTGAGCACGTCTTCGACTTCTTCCTGCGCAACAAGCGGGCCGAGTGGGACGACTACCGCGGCGAGATCACCCGGTTCGAGCTCGAGCGCTACCTCCCCGGCCTCTGACGGCATCGCCGGGGTACGCCTCCGTGCAGGTCAGCTGGGCCACCGCGGGGCAACCGTCGGTCAGCGACGTGGGCGTAGGCCCGAGTGGCCCGACGGCAGCAACTAGGCTGACCCGGTGACCTCCGGCCGCCTTGTCTCGCAGACGGCCACCCTGGCCCGACTCGGGTTCGCCGACCCGCCGCGCGCCGTCCAGCTGCTCGGTGACCCTGCCCTGGCCGGTCTCGTCGACCCGCTCGACGACCTCTTCAGCGATGGCCTGCCCGACGCCCTCGGCGTCGTGGCCGACCCCGACCTCGCCCTCCTCAGCCTGGTCAGGCTGATGGAGTCGTTGCGGGCCTCCGCCCCCCGTCGCCGCGACGACGAGTCCGGCGTCGGCGCCCAGGTGGCCGGTCTGGTCGCGGCCCTGCGCCATCGCGGACCCGCGCGAGATCGGCTGCTGGCGGTGCTCGGGGCCTCGACGGCGCTCGGCGACCACCTCGTGGCCCACCCCGAGCACTGGAGCAGCGTGGCGCAGGCCCGCCCACTGACGCCGACCGAACGCGTCGAGGAGCTCGTGGCCGCGGTGCGCGCGCCCGGCGCGCACACGGCATACGACGCCCTGCGGATCGGCTATCGACGCCAGCTGCTCGCGATCGCGGCCCTGGACCTCACGTCGGGGGAGCCCGAGCGGGCGCTTCCCGAGGCGGCGGCCGCGCTGGCCGACCTGGCCGAGGCGGCGCTCGAGGCGGCGCTGGTCATCGCCCGCGCCGAGCTGAGGGAGCAGGCCGAGCTCTGCGACTTCGCCGTCATCGGCATGGGCAAGACCGGTGGCCGCGAGCTCAACTACGTCAGTGATGTCGACGTCATCTTCGTCGCCGAGCCCCGTGAGGGCGTCGACGAGGCCAGCGCCATCGCGGCGGCCACCGGTCTGGCGACCCACCTCATGCGCGCCTGCTCGACCAGCACCGGTCAGGGCACGCTGTGGCCGGTCGACGCGGCCCTGCGTCCGGAGGGCAAGAACGGCCCCCTGGTGCGGACCATCGACAGCCACCGCGCCTACTACGAGCGCTGGGCGAAGACCTGGGAGTTCCAGGCGCTGCTCAAGGCCCGTCCGGTGGCCGGTGACCGCGAGCTCGGCGCGGCCTACATCGCGGCCGTCAACCCGCTCGTCTGGCGCGCGGCGTCGCGCGACAACTTCGTCGAGGACGTCCAGGCGATGCGTCGCCGCGTGGAGCAGCACGTGCCGTCCGGTGAGGCCGCGCGCCAGCTCAAGCTGGGTCCCGGTGGGCTGCGTGACGTCGAGTTCAGCGTGCAGCTGCTCCAGCTGGTGCACGGTCGCTCCGACGACTCGCTGCGCTCGGGCACCACCTTGGAGGCGCTGGACGCCCTCGCGCGCGGCGGCTACGTCGGTCGCGACGACGCGGCCACCCTCGACGCCTCCTACCGGTTGTTGCGGACCCTCGAGCACCGCATCCAGCTGTTCCGCCTGCGGCGCACCCACCTCATGCCGACCGCCGACAGCGACCTGCGCCGCCTGGGCCGGGCGCTCGGGCACCGCTCCGACGCCGCGAAGGCAGTCGTCACGCAGTGGCAGCAGCAGGCCCGCGAGGTCCGACGGATCCACGAGCGACTCTTCTACCGACCGCTGCTGGCCGCGGTGGCCCGGCTCAGCTCGAGCGACGCTCGGCTGGCTCCCGAGGCCGCCAGGGAGCGGCTGGCCGCCCTCGGCTTCCGCGACCCGGCCGGCGCCATGCGTCACCTCGAGGTGCTGACCGCGGGCGTGAGCCGCCGCGCGTCCATCCAGCGCACCCTGCTCCCGGTGATGCTCGGCTGGTTCGCCGACGAGGCCGACCCCGACGGTGGGCTGCTCGCGTTCCGCAAGGTGAGCGAGGAGCTCGGCTCGACGCACTGGTACCTGCGCCTCCTGCGCGACGAGGGCTCGGCCGCGGAGCGGCTCGCGCACACCCTCGCCCGCAGCCGGTATGCCGCGGACCTCCTCGTCGGCGCGCCGGAGTCGGTCGCGATCCTCGGCGACGCCGGGGGCCTCACCCCCATCTCGCGTGAGGACCTCGTCCGCCGGATGAGCGCGGCAGCCGGACGACAGTCCGACCCCGACAAGGCAGTGCGAGCGGCGCGCAGCATCCGGCGACAGGAGCTCTTCCGCATCGCCGTGGCCGACCTGGCCGGCAGCCTCGACCTGGCCGGCGTGGGTGCAGCGCTCACCGACCTGACCGCAGCCCTCGTCGAGACCGCGCTGCAGGTCGCGATCCAGGCCGTGGAGTCCGAGCACGGCTCGCTCGTCACCGACATCCTCGTGGTCGGCATGGGCCGGCTCGGGGGCGGCGAGATGGCCTATGGCTCCGACGCCGACGTGCTCTTCGTGCACGACCCTCACGAGGGCGCGAACGAGGCCGCGGCGCAGGAGCAGGCCCTCGAGACGGTGCAGGAGCTGCGTCGTCTGCTCTCCTCGGCAGGCCCCGACCCGCAGCTGGGCCTGGACGCCGACCTGCGACCCGAGGGCAAGAGCGGACCCCTCGTCCGCAGCCTGGGCAGCTACCGCGCCTACTACGGACGCTGGTCGCTCACCTGGGAGTCCCAGGCGTTGCTGCGCGCCAACCCGCTGGCCGGTGACCTCGACCTGGGACAGCGGTTCGTCGCGCTGATCGACCCGTTGCGGTGGCCCGAGGCCGGTCTCACCGAGCCGCAGGTCAGGGAGATCCGGACGCTCAAGGCCCGCATGGAGGCCGAGCGGCTGCCCCGGGGCGCCGACCCCAAGAGCCACTTCAAGCTCGGACGCGGTGGCCTGTCCGACGTCGAGTGGACCGTCCAGCTCATCCAGATGCGACACGCCCACGCCGTCCCGGCGCTCCGGACCACGAGCACCCTTCCGGCGCTGGACGCCGCGGAGGAGGCCGGGCTGATCGCGGCCGACCAGGCCTCGGCCCTGCGCGACGCCTGGTCGTTCGCGTCGCGCCTGCGCAACGCCTCGGTGCTCTACCGGGGTCGCCCGGTGGAGAGCGTCCCGTCGGACCTGCGGGTGGCCGACGGCGTGAGCCGCATCCTCGGGGGAGAGCCCGGGAGCGGAGCAGATCTTGCCGAGACCTACCGGCGGGCAGCCCGACATGCGCGTACCGTGACAGAGTTCAACTTTTACGGTTCCGCCTAGGAAGGTACGGTCGGCGCATGGCCACCGGCAGGGACGACTCCGTCGCGGTGCCCTCGTTCGCCGAGGTGCTCCGCACGCCTGTCTTCCTACCCGTTTTCGCGGTCGCGACGCTGTCCACGTGGGGCGACTACATCGCCCGCATCACGGTCGCGGCGGTCGTCTTCGAGTGGACCGGATCGGCGCTCGCCACGGCGGCGACCTTCGCGGTCTCGCTGGTGCCGAGCGTGCTGGGCCGGGCCCTCCTCTCGCCGATCTGTGACCGGATACCCCCACGGATCTGCCTCATCGGCAGTCACCTGATCCGAGCCCTGCTGGTCGGCGTCCTCATCCTCGTGGTGGCTACGACCCAGTCCTTCGTGCTGGTCCTGACGCTGGTGGCCGTGATCGAGTTCGTCGGTGGCCCCGCGGTCACCGCCAGCCAGATGCTGCTCACCGACATCTTCCCCGACCGACGCCTCTACACCCGCGCCTTCGGGCTGAGCACCCTTGCGGCGCAAGTGAACCAGGCCATCGGGCTGGCCATCGGTGGTGCCGTCGTGAGCCTGATGGGTGACACCAAGGCGCTCCTGCTCGACCTGCTGACGTTCATCGTGGGCGCTGCGATCCTGACCCTCGTGAAGCCGCCCAAGTCCGTCGTCGTGCCCGACGACGCCCCGCTGCTCAGCATGCTGGCCGACCTGCGCCAGGGCTGGCGCCAGATCCGCGCCAGCCGGGTCCTGCTGTCGATGTTGGGGCTGTCGCTGGCGAGCGCGCTGGCGATCGCCGCGCCGGAAGCCGTGGCCCTGCCGTATGCCGCGCAGCACAGCACGTCGTCGACCTGGGGCGGCCTGCTGATGGCCTCACCGATCCTCGGTGCCGTGGTCGGCTTGCTGCTCATCGGTCGGCTCCCCGCGGAGCGCCAGTCCTCGCTCGTGCTCCGCCTCGCCCTGCTGACCCCGCTGCCGCTCCTCGCGACGATCTTCGAACCGCCACTGCCGCTGGTCTGGGCTGCGTGGTTCGTCTGCGGTGCCCTTCAGTGCTACATGTTGCCGCTGCAGGCGGCCTTCACCCTGCTCGTCCCCACGGCCATGCGCGGCAGGGTCTTCGGGCTCGCCGGCGCGCTGTCGGTCGGCGTGACGGGTGCGTGCTTCCTGTTCGCCGGCTGGATCTCCGAGCGGACCACCCCAGCGGCCTCGGTCGGCATCTGTGCGGTGGTGACCTTGGGAGTCCTCGTCCTGCTGGCCGCGCGGTGGCCCAAGGACGAGCTGGCCGGCAGCCTGGAGGCGACCTTCACCACCGATGAGGAGTCGGCGGAGGGGGTCGCACCCGCGACGCCGGTCTCACCCGTGGCGCCCGGCGCGCCCTCGGCCATGGAGCAGGGCGCGCCGGTCCAGGTCGCCTTCGTGCCCAGCCCCGGTGTGGTCGACGCGGCCACGCCGCAGACCGTGTCGGGCTCCGGCCGCCCCGGGGAGCGCGAGACCGGGGGCTGAGACCGCACCGGGACGCCCCACGTGCCCCACCTAGACTTGCCGCATGCTCTCCACGATCGACCTGCGCGGACAGGAGCTGGGCGTCCGCGAGCTGCGCCACCTGCTGCCCCGTGCCGAGTTCGACGTCGCTGCGGCCGTCGAGACGGTCCGGCCGATCTGTGAGGACGTCCGTCATCGAGGCGCCCCGGCCCTCTACGAGCTGGGGGAGCGGTTCGACGGCGTCCGTCCGACCAGCCTGCGGGTGCCGGCCGACGTGCTGACGGCCGCCCTCGAGGACCTCGACCCGCAGGTGCGCGCCGCGCTCGACGAGGCGATCCGGCGCGTGCGCCTCGTGCACGAGGACCAGCGGCGCTCCACCACGACCACCACCGTCGTGCCCGGTGGCGAGGTCAGCGAGCGCTGGGTGCCGGTCGACCGGGTCGGTCTCTATGTCCCGGGTGGCCGCGCGGTCTACCCCTCCAGCGTCGTCATGAACGTCGTCCCGGCCCAGATCGCCGGGGTCGGCTCGCTGGCCGTGGCCAGCCCGCCCCAGCGCGACAACTCCGGCGTCTTCACCGGCTACCCGCACCCGACCGTCCTCGCCGCCTGCGCGTTGCTGGGTGTCGAGGAGGTGTATGCCGTCGGCGGTGCCCAGGCCGTCGCGGCCTTCGCCTTCGGGTTCGAGGACGAGTCCGACCCGAGCGGTGCACCCGTGGTGTGCGAGCCGGTCAGCCTGGTCACCGGACCGGGCAACATCTACGTCGCCGCGGCCAAGCGCTACCTCAAGGGCGTCATCGGCATCGACTCCGAGGCCGGACCGACCGAGATCGCGATCCTCGCCGACGACACCGCGGTGCCCGCCCACGTCTCGGCCGACCTGGTGTCCCAGGCGGAGCACGACCCCCAGGCCGCCTCGGTGCTCGTGACCGACTCGGTGGTGCTCGCCGACGCCGTGCGCGCCGACCTCGAGGACCGGGTGGCCAACACCAAGCACTCCGAGCGGGTCCGCGAGGCGCTCACCGGCCCGCAGTCGGGCATCGTGCTGGTCGACGACCTCGACGCCGGCCTGGCGGTCGTCAACGCCTACGCCGCCGAGCACCTCGAGCTGCAGGTGGCCGACGCCGCCGCAGTCAGCGACCGGGTGCGCAACGCCGGCGCGATCTTCGTCGGACCGCACTCGCCGGTCAGCCTGGGTGACTACGTCGCCGGGTCCAACCACGTCCTCCCCACCGGCGGCTGCGCCTGCCACAGCAGTGGGCTGTCGGTGCAGTCGTTCCTGCGCGGAGTGCACGTCGTCACCTACTCCGAGGCAGCGCTGGAGGAGGTGGCCCACCACGTGGTCACGCTGGCGCAGGCCGAGGACCTCCCGGCCCACGGCGAGGCGGTCCAGGTCCGCTTCGGGCAGGGCTGACCCGACCATGGCCCAGCCCCCCGAGGACGGCGGCATCACAGCGCTGCTCCGTGACGATCTTCGAGGCGAAAAGCCTTACGGCGCACCGCAGCTCGATGTGCCCGTCCGGCTCAACACCAACGAGAACTCCTACCCGGTCCCGCCGTCCGTCGTGGCCGAGATCACCGCTGCGGTCGCGGCGGTCGCGGCCGACCTGAACCGCTACCCCGACCGTGAGTTCACCGAGCTGCGGACTGCCCTCGCGGCATACCTGTCATCCTCGGGCACCGCGGTCGACGCGGCGCAGGTCTGGGCCGGCAACGGCTCCAACGAGGTGTTGCAGCACGTGGTCCTGGCGTTCGGTGGCCCCGGGCGCACGGCGCTCGGCTTCACCCCGGCCTACTCCATGCACCCGATCATCAGCGGCTCGGTCGGCAGCACCTGGGTCGACGGGCTGCGCGGAGCCGGCGGCACGCCCTTCGACCTGACGGTCGAGTCCGCGGTCGCCCAGGTGCGCGCCCACGACCCGCACGTCGTCTTCCTCTGCTCACCGAACAACCCCACCGGCACCGCCCTGGGCCTCGACGTCGTCGAGGCCGTGTATGCCGCGGCCGAGCGTGCCGTCGTGGTCGTCGACGAGGCCTACGAGGAGTTCGCCCGCCCGGGCACGCCCAGCGCGCTGACCCTGCTCGAGGGCCGCCCAAGGCTCGTCGTCACCCGGACCATGAGCAAGGCGTTCGCGTTCGCGGGAGGGCGGCTCGGCTACCTCGCCGCCCACCCTGCCCTGGTCGACGCCCTCCGACTCGTGCGGCTGCCCTACCACCTGTCGGCTCCCACGCAGGCGATCGCGCTGGCCGCGCTGCGGCACGCGCCCGAGATGCTCGCGACCGTCGAGGTCATCAAGGAGCAGCGCGACCGGATCGTGGTGGAGCTGGCGCGGCTAGGGCTCGACCCGGTCGCCAGTGACGCCAACTTCGTCCTGTTCGGGGGGCTCGACGACGCCGCGCAGACGTGGCGGGCACTGCTGGACCGGGGAGTACTGGTCCGCGACGTGGGGATACCCCACTATCTTCGTGTCACGGCCGGGACCCCGGCCGAGACCGGTGCGTTCCTCGCCGCCATGGCGCGGGTCGCCCGACCTGAGCAGGACAGGAGCGCGCCGTGACGCACGAGGCCGGGACGCCAGAGGCAGTGACCCGCGACACCCGGGCCGGTGACCGCACCGTCTCGTTGAGCCGCGCCACGTCGGAGTCCAGCGTGGAGCTGGAGCTCAACCTCGACGGCACGGGACAGTCCGACATCTCGACCGGCGTGCCCTTCTACGACCACATGCTCGCCTCGCTGGCCAAGCACTCGCTGATCGACCTCCGGGTCAAGGCGACCGGTGACGTGCACGTCGACGCGCACCACACGGTCGAGGACGTCGCGATCGTGCTCGGCGACGCCCTGCGCGAGGCGCTGGGTGACAAGCGCGGCATCTCCCGCTTCGGCGACGCGACGGTCCCGCTCGACGAGGCCCTGGTGCAGGCGGTCGTCGACGTGGCCGGGCGCCCCTATGTCGTGCACACCGGTGAGCCCGAGGGCCAGGCCTACGTCGTGATCGGCGGCACCTATGTCGGGTCGCTCACCCGCCACGTCTGGGAGTCCTTCGCCGGTCGGGCCGGGATCGCGCTGCACGTGCGCGTGCTGTCCGGGCGCGACCCCCACCACATCGTCGAGGCCCAGTTCAAGGCGGTGGCGCGGGCCCTGCGTGCGGCCGTCGCGCGCGACCCCCGGGTCAGCGGCATACCCAGCGCGAAGGGCAGCCTCTCCACGTGAGCGCGCCGTGGCAGCCCGCGCAGGAGGCGCGCGGACTGCTCCTGGTGAGCGGCGAGACCGGGCCGGTGTCGACGTGGGTGCGCCGAGGGTTGGTGGCCTGCCAGGTCATCCCGCTCGGACCCTGGACCGCCGTGCTGCCGATCGAGTCGTCCTCGCGCGCGGAGCCGCCCTACGACGACGCCGTCACGGTGCTCGCGGCGCGGCCGGTCCCACGGCGCCTGCGCAGTGCCCTCGGGTTCTTCACCATCGACGGGCGCGCAGTCGTCACCGTCCAGGGTCCCGGCTGGCGGGCCGCCGTCCGGTGGCTCGTCTGGGAGCCCGGGGCCGGGCTGGTCCGGGCGCCCGGACTCGAGCTGGCCCGACCCTCCGACCTCCTCGCCGCCGCGGGACGCAGCGGGGACCCCCGCGCGGTGGCCGAGGTCGTGGGCGGCCGCGACGGGCGCGCTGACGTGATCATCACCGACCTGCTCTCGGCGCTGGGACTCCCCGGCTCCGACCTCGTCGGCCCCAAGGTCGGGTTGCGCGGCCAGGTGGTGGCGCCGACCGCCCAGTCGGTGGCCCGTTTCGACGCCCGGATGGCCGAACAGGCCCGTCATCGTTCAGAGCTGGAGGAGAACTCATGAGCCGGGTGGTCGTCTTCGACTACGGCAGCGGCAACGTCAGGTCGGCGGTGCGCGCGCTCGAGCACGTCGGCGCCGACGTCGAGCTGACCGGCGAGCGGTCGACCGCGCTGGCGGCGGACGGGCTGTTCGTGCCCGGGGTCGGCAACTTCCACGCCTGCATGGCCGGCCTGCGCGCTGCCGACGGTCCCGCCGTGATCGACCTGCGGCTCTCGGGCGGCCGACCGGTGCTCGGCGTCTGTGTCGGCATGCAGGTGCTGTTCGACGGCTCCGACGAGCCGAGCGGCTCCCCCCAGGAGGGACTGGGGGAGTGGCCGGGGTCGGTGTCCCGACTGCAGGCGGAGGTGGTGCCCCACATGGGCTGGTCCGACGTCGACGTCGCCGCCGGCTCCACCCTCTTCGCGGGCGTCGAGTCCGAGCGCTTCTACTTCGTCCACTCGTATGCCGTGCAGGCCTGGACCTTGGAGGAGCCCCGTGGTGCCTTCGCCGCCGTCGCGCCCAAGGTCACCTGGGCCGACCACGGTGGCCGCTTCGTCGCAGCGGTCGAGAACGGTCCGCTGAGCGCGACGCAGTTCCACCCCGAGAAGTCCGGGGATGCCGGCCTGTCCCTGCTCGAGAACTGGGTGCGATCGCTGTGAGTTCCACGAGGAAGTCCACCAACGCGGCGAAGACCGCCAAGAAGTCGACCGCCCGCAAGGCGACCGCCCGCCGGGCCACCACCCGCAGGGCCACGAGCACGGCGCGACGCCGACGCCCGACCGCCACCACCCGTCGACGCACCCGGCCGAAGGTCGCGACGACGGTCGGTGCCGCGCTCGGCACGCTGGTGGTGACCCTGCTGCTCGACGCGTCGTGGCCGGTACGGATCGGTCTGGTGCTGCTGGCCCTGCTCGTCGTCGGCGGCTACCTCTACCTGCAGGGCCGCCACCACGACGCGGCGGAGCCGCCCCTGGAGGACGCGGCGCCCCTCGTCGAGCCCACTGTTCCCGTGGTCGAGTCCACACCACCCACCCCAGCCACGCCACCCACCGAGGACACCCCATGAGCGCCCCCCGGCTCGAGCTCCTGCCCGCCGTCGACGTCCAGGGCGGCCGCGCCGTCCAGCTCGTCCAGGGCGTGGCGGGCAGCGGCGGAGAGTTCGGCGACCCGTGGGAGGCCGCGCTCGCCTGGCAGGAGCAGGGCGCCGAGTGGCTGCACCTCGTCGACCTGGACGCGGCGTTCGGGCGGGGCTCCAACCGGGACCTGCTCGCCGACATCGTGGGCCGGCTCGACATCCGGGTGGAGATGAGTGGCGGGATCCGGGACGCCGAGTCCCTCGACGCGGCTCTGGCCACCGGGTGCCGCAGGGTCAACCTCGGGACGGCGGCACTCGAGGACCCGGAGTGGACCGCCCGCGCCATCGCCGAGCACGGTGACCGCGTCGCCGTGGGGCTCGACGTGCGGGGCACGACGCTCGCCGCGCGGGGCTGGACCAAGGACGGCGGCGACCTGTGGGAGACCCTCGACCGGCTGGACCGCGAGGGCTGCGCCCGCTACGTCGTCACCGACGTCAACAAGGACGGGATGCTCAAGGGCCCGAACCTCGACCTGCTCCGCGACGTCTGTGCGCGCACCGACCGCCCGGTCGTGGCGTCCGGTGGCGTCTCGACGCTCGCCGACATCGAGGCCATCCGGGGGCTGGTGCCGCAGGGCGTCGAGGGTGCGATCATCGGGTCCGCGCTCTACCGCGGGGCGTTCACCCTGCCCGACGCCCTCGACGTGGCGGGCCGGCCGTGAGTGGGAGCGGCCAGCAGGACTCGGCGGGCACCCCGTTCGGGGGCAGGGAGCTCACCAGCACCGGCTTCGACGGCGACACCGGTGCGGCCGACCCCGCGCTGAGGGGCGCCCTCGCCGACCCGGGTGACGAGGTCGCGCTGATGGCTGCGCTCGGCGCCGCACGGCTGCTCGTGCCCATCGTGGCCGAGCCCGTCTCGGTCGACACCTCGGGGGAGCACTCCACTGGTGCGCTCACCGTCGAGAAGCAGACCGACCTGGCCGCCGTGACCCTCGTGGCCCCGGATGGCACCCGTGCCCTGCCGGTCTTCTCCTCGATGGCCGCCATCGCGGCCTGGGACCCCCAGGCCCGCCCCGTGCCGGTCACTGCGGCCCGCGCCGGCCAGGCGGCGGTCAGCGAGCGGTGCGACGTGATGGTCGTCGACGTCGCCGGACCCGCCACGGTCGCCCTGCGACCCAGCATGGTCTGGGCGCTGGCCCAGCAACGCGAGTGGCTGCCCGCCCACGAGGACGAGGTGGTCCGGCGATCGGTGGCAGCGGCCGTGCGTGAGCAGGATGCGGTGGTGTCCCACGAGATCGGTCCCGGCGCCCCGGGCGAGGGGGTCCTGCGGATCTCGCTGACCCTGCGGCCCGGCCTGGACTCGGCCGCGGTCCAAGCCGTCGCGACGGCGGTCGGCGAGCGGCTGGCGACCGACGGCGAGATCCGCGCTCGCATCGACGGACTGGCCTTCGCGATCTCCTGAGGCGCGGGTCCTCGGAGGCCTCATTCGTCGTGCGGTGGCGGCAGCTCGGTGACGCGCACGACGGCATCGACCGGCAGGGCGGCATACAGGTGGGGGAAGGTCTCACCGGTCTGCGGGTTGCCGACCTCGACGACGGGCGGCTCGGTGAGCCGGGTCTCGTCGATCTCGAGCAGCAGCAACGGGCCGGTGAGGTCGCCGTAGTAGGCCCGGCGCACCACGGGCCACTGCTGGTCCGACGAGCAGTGGATGAACCCTTCCTCCTGCATGGTCCGACCGCGGGTCGACTGCGCGTAGGAGCCCGTGGCGACGGCGGCCGCCCAGTGCGTGGGCTCGGCGAGGTGGTAGATCGTCACGGCGACGAACCTACCGCCGTGACTGACAGGACCACTGTGTTCACTGACAGGAGCACCATGACATGACCAAAACTGGTTTGGCCGGTGTCGGTGGCTGGTGCGACAGTAGGTGGGTGCTGCTCGCCAACGCCCGTTACCGTCGCGTCCTCGCCAGTGCCGCCCTGCGACAGGCGCTGGTGCTGGGCTTCCTGGTGCGCATGCCGATCTTCGCCGGTGGCGTGGTGCTGACCCTCCACGTCGTCAGCCACCTGGGTCGGCCGTATGCCGCGGCGGGGCTGGTGTCGGCCGCGGCGACCATCGCCATCGCGGTCAGCGGTCCGTGGCGCGGCAAGCTGCTCGACCGTCGGGGCCTGCGCCGGGTGGTCGTGCCGTCGATCGTCGTGGCCGCGGTCTGCTGGTCGATCGCCCCGTTCGTCTCCTACTGGTGGCTGCTCGCGCTCGCCGCGCTGGCGGGGCTGTTCGTGATCCCGTCGTTCTCGATCATCCGGCAGGCCGTCATCGCCGCCGTCGACGAGGACGATCGCCGCACCGCGATCTCGCTCGACTCCGTCGCGGTCGAGCTGTCCTTCATGGTCGGACCGGCCGCCGGCGTCTGGGCCGCGACCGTGTGGCCCACCCAGTGGGTCCTGTTCGCCATCGAGATGCTGGGCGTGCTGGCCGGGGTGCTCCTGTGGTTCGCCAACCCGGTGCTGCACGACGAGGCCGAGGCCCCGGTGGACGACGAAGGGGTCAGCGCCGAGGTGCCGCGGGTCGTGCGTTCGGAGTGGTTCCGGGCGCGGTTCCTGGTGATTTGCCTGGCTGCGGCCGCGACCACCCTCGTCCTCGGTGGCACCGACATCGCGATCGTCGCCGCCCTGCGCGACTTCGACGCCCAGCCGTCGATCGGGTGGGTCCTCGCCGTGTGGGGCTTCGGCTCGCTGTTGGGCGGCCTGGTCTACGGCGGCCTGCAGAAGTCGGTGTCCGCCTTCTGGCTGCTCGGCGGGCTGGCCCTGGTCAGTGCGCCGATGGCCTTCGCCATGGGCGTCGGGTCGCTGGCGGTCCTGTCGTTCGTCGCGGGCCTCTTCTGCGCCCCGACCATCACGGCCACCGTCGACCAGGTCAGTCGCGTCGTGCCGGGGTCGGCCCGCGGCGAGGCGATGGGCTGGCACGGCTCGTTCATGACCGGCGGCATGGCGCTGGGCGCGCCGCTCGCCGGGTTCGCCATCGACCACCGCGGTTGGCAGGCAGGGTTCCTCGTCGTGGCTGGTGCCGGGCTGCTGGTCGCCCTGGTGGGCGCGGTGGCCACCTCCGGCCGGGCGAGCGAGCGTCGGGCCGCGAACCGCGTGCGCGCCACGGCCGACGCCTGATCCCGCTAGGCCGTCGGGCCGAGGTCCCCGGTCGACGACGGTGCGCGACCAGGGCTGACCAGGGTCGGTGACGCCGGTCAGACGACGGAGCCGGTGAGCTTCTCGCCGGGCCCCTGCCCGGGCGGGTCCTGGATGACCGAGGCCTCGCGGAACGCCAGCTGCAGTGACTTCAGCCCATCGCGCAGCGGAGCGGCGTGCTGGCTGCCCAGGTCGGGGGCGCTGGCCGTCACCAGCCCGGCGAGCGCCGAGATCAGTCGCCGGGCCTCGTCGAGGTCGAGCTGGTCGGCCGCGTCGGGTCCCTCGGCGAGCCCACACTTGACCGCTGCGGCGCTCATCAGGTGGATGGCGGCGGTGGTGATGACCTCGACGGCCGGCACCTCGGCGATGTCCCGGGTGGCCTGCTCGTGACCTGCGACGACGTCGTGATCGGCGGCTGCGGCGGGATTGGGAGATTCGGTGCTCACGCTGGTAGCCTTTCAGATCGACCGGCCGTGTCCATCGTCGGGTGACCTGAGAGGGTCGCCCAGCAGCGGGCGCGGTGTGCAAGTGAAGCAGCACCTGCTTCCACCCGCGTCAACCTCACGGTTGCCGGGTCCACGGGGTCACCGAGGCGTATGCCGCGGGCGCAAGCCACGCGGCATACCTCCCCTCGGAGGCCAGTGACGGACAGGTGAGGCTTCCCGCGCAACGGCGACGGGGAGCCTTTCTTCGTTGCAGCGGCCGACGGTGACATCAGCAGACGTACCTTCACGGCAGTGAACTTCCCACAGAGGAGCACCAACATCAGCGAACCTCGCATCAACGACCGCATTCGGGTACCCGAAGTGCGGTTGGTTGGCCCCAACGGAGAACAGGTCGGCATCGTGCGCGTCGAAGACGCGCTGCGTCTGGCCGCCGAGGCAGACCTCGACCTCGTCGAGGTCGCCCCGATGGCCAAGCCTCCCGTCGCCAAGCTCATGGACTTCGGCAAGTTCAAGTACGAGGCGGCACTGAAGGCTCGCGAAGCGCGCAAGAACCAGGTCAACACGGTCATCAAGGAGATCAAGCTCCGCCCCAAGATCGACCCGCACGACTACGGCACCAAGAAGGGCCACGTCGAGCGGTTCCTCAAGGGCGGCGACAAGGTCAAGGTGACGATCATGTTCCGCGGACGCGAGCAGTCGCGTCCCGAGCTCGGGTTCCGCCTCCTGCAGCGCCTCGCGGAGGACGTGCTGGAGCTGGGCACCGTGGAGTCGGCCCCCAAGCAGGACGGCCGCAACATGATCATGGTGCTGGCCCCGACGAAGAAGAAGTCCGAGGCGATGGCAGAGCAGCGCCGCGCACGGACCTCGCACGAGCCGGCCACCGGTGCGGAGCAGTCCGCAGCCCCTGAGCAGGCCCCGGAGCAGGCCCCGGAGCAGAGCCCCGAGCAGACCACCCCCGACGCAGCCCCTGCGGCAGCGGAGGCCACGGCCGACCAGGCCTGAGCACCACCCGCACGACCGAACAGACGCACGAACCACCGAACAGTCGGTCGCCTCATCAGGCGAGCGCATCGACAGCAAGGAGATCGGCAGCCATGCCGAAGATGAAGACGCACTCCGGTGCCAAGAAGCGGTTCAAGATCACCGGCAGCGGCAAGGTCATGCGCGAGCAGACCAACGGCCGCCACTACCTCGAGCACAAGTCCTCGAAGTACACCCGCTCGATCGCGAACGACGTCGAGGTGTCCAAGCCGGACGCCAAGAAGGTCAAGAAGCTTCTCGGCCGCTGAGCCGAGCCCACCCCACCAGCACAGCCGGGCTCAGCACAGCAGTTCCGGACGCTAGACCTACACAGCAAGGAGAACTCACGTGGCACGCGTGAAGCGGGCGGTCAACGCCCAGAAGAAGCGCCGGGTCGTCCTCGAGCGCGCCAGCGGTTACCGCGGACAGCGTTCGCGGCTCTACCGCAAGGCCAAGGAGCAGGTCACCCACTCCCTCGGGTACGCCTACCGTGACCGTCGCGCCCGCAAGGGTGACTTCCGTCGCCTGTGGATCCAGCGCATCAACGCCGGGGCCCGCGCGAATGGCATGACCTACAACCGGTTCATCCAGGGCCTCAAGGCCGCGGAGATCGAGGTCGACCGTCGCATGCTGGCCGAGCTCGCCGTCAGCGACGAGGCTGCCTTCAGCGCCCTCGTCGAGATCGCCCGCGCGAACGTGCCGGCGACCACGGAGACCGCGGCCGCGTCGGCCTGATCGACCAAGCAACTCCGAGCGCCGGGACATGCCCCCGCCGACCCACCGCGAGCCACCTCTGTTCAGCAGGTCTGTGATGACCAACCCAGGGGCCGAGCGGGTGAAGTCGGTGAAGGCACTGTCCCGGCGCTCAGTGCGTCTGCGGACCGGACGGTTCCTCGCGGAGGGGCCGCAGTCGGTGCGTGAGGCGGTCCTCCACCACCCCGAGCGGGTCGTGGACCTCTACCTCACGGGGCAGGCGTGGACCCGCCATGCCGACATCGTCGAGGCGGCGACCCAGGCCGGGCTCTACCTGCACGAGGTCAGCGACGAGGTGCTCGCCGCGATGTGCGACACGCCCACCCCACAGGGGCTGGCGGCGGTCTGCACCACGACGACCGCCACCCTCGACGAGGTGCTCGCGACCGGGCCTCGCCTGCTGGTGCTGCTCACCAACGTGCGCGACCCGGGCAACGCGGGCACGGTCATCCGCGGCGCCGACGCAGCCGGTGCCGACGCGGTGCTCGTGAGCGACGCGTCGGTCGACGTGCACTCGCCCAAGGTGGTGCGGTCGACAGCCGGCTCGCTGTTCCACCTGCCGCTGGTGACCGGCCTGCCGACCGACGAGACCGTGAGCCGTCTTCGAGCGGCCGGGATCAGGGTCCTCGCGGCCGACGGAGCGGGCGCGGTCCTGCTGCCCGACGTCGACCTGGCACCGGCCCACGCCTGGGTGATGGGGAACGAGGCCTGGGGCCTGGCGCCCGAGGTGCGCGACCTGTGCGACGAGGTCGTCCGCGTCCCGATCTACGGCAAGGCCGAGTCGCTCAACCTCGCCATGGCCGCCACGGTGTGCCTCTACGCGTCTGCGGCAGCACACAACCGTTAAGGTCGGCGGCATGGACTTCCAGCCCGGCATGCTGATGGACAACGAGTCCGCCGGTGTTGCCGCCGAGCTGATCCCGGACGGCCTGGTCGCTGCGGATGGCGACGGTCGCATCCTGTTCGTGAACACTCGTGCGACCCGCATCCTCGGGCGTCCTCGGGAGGAGCTCGTCGGTGCTGACATCCGCGAGGCGGTCGATCTCCAGGACAGCGACGGCTCGTCCTGGTGGACCGTCACCAACCCGTGGGGTGGGCTGCTGATCCGCACTGGTCACCGCGAGAAGCTCCTCATGCTCCGGCACAACGGTCGTGAGGTGCTGGTCACCGCCAAGTACCTGCGGCCCGGGCGCAGCCAGCCGGTGAACCGGGTCAACATCCTCATGCGCGACGCGACCTACCGCCGACGCGCCGAGGCCGAGAACGCCGCCGTGATCTCGACGGTCGCCCACGAGCTGCGATCGCCGCTCACGTCGGTCAAGGGCTTCTCGTCCACGCTGCTGCGCAGGTGGGACCGCTTCACCGACGACCAGAAGCGGCTGATGCTGGAGACCATCGAGGCCGACGCCGACCGTGTCACCCGGTTGATCACCGAGCTGTTGGACGTCTCGCGGATCGACTCCGGGCGGCTCCAGATCCGCCCCCTGCCGATCGACGTCTCGGCCGTCTTCCACCGGCACGTCGAGCGGGCGGTGGCCAGCGGGCTCGAACGCGACCGGTTCGCGATCGACGTCTCCGACGAGATGCCCGAGGTCTGGGCCGACCCCGACCGGCTCGACCAGATCCTGTCGAACCTCATCGAGAACGCCTTCCGCCACGGGGAGGGGGTGGTCACCCTCGCGGCCCAGCGCTCCTCCGACGACGGGCAGGCCGCGCTCGAGGCCAAGGGCCACCACGCCGCCGGCGTCGACCTGCTGGTCGCCGACCAGGGCAAGGGCATCGCCTCCGACCACCGCCACCTCGTGTTCAGCCGGTTCTGGCACGGCTCCGGGCGGGGCAGCACCGGGCTCGGGCTCTACGTCGTCAAGGGACTGGTCGAAGCGCACGGCGGACGGGTCCAGGTGGAGGACGGCCACGCCGGTGGCGCGCAGTTCCGGATCAGCCTGCCGTCCGAGCCGCCCGACTACCTCTCCTGAGCCGCCCATCCGGTGAAACCGGGTTGCGCCGTTCAGGCGGACACGGTCAGGCTGGCGGCGTGAGCAGCGAGCTGGAGCGATTTACCGTGCCTTCGGGCGCGGTCGCACCGCTGCACTGAGGGCCACTCGGCGACGCCTCTGCGCGCGTCACCACGCCGCACCCGCGGCATACCTCTCGCACCCGGCGCTCGCCCCCGAAGGCTGAACCCGGACCCCGGGACGCAGGCCGGCGGCCCATAGACTTTCGACGCACCGCCTCCGGTGGGCCCGCCGCCTGCGGTGCCGCCAGTGTGCCGAGCCGACGAGCAGACGAGCAGAGTGGAAGAGATGTCAGGACCGAACAAGCAGTACGACCCCGTCGAGGTGGCCGCGCTCGACCCCGCCGAGGTCGACCGGGCCGTGTCCGACGCCCAGCAGGCGATCGCCGCGGCCGCCACGCTCGACGAGCTCAAGGCCGCCCGGCTGGCCCACCAGGGGGAGAAGAGCCCGCTCGCGCTGGCCAACCGCGAGATCGGCGCCCTGCCGCCGAGCGCGAAGGCCGAGGCCGGCAAGCGGGTCGGCCAGGCACGAGGGCAGGTGTCCCAGGCGCTGGCCGCCCGTCAGGCCGAGCTCGAGGCCGACCGGGACCGCCGCATCCTCGTCGAGGAGACGGTCGACCTCACGGTGCGCGTCCCGCGACGGCCGCTGGGGGCGAGACACCCGATCAGCCTGGTCTCCGAGCGGGTCGAGGACATCTTCGTCTCGATGGGCTGGGAGATCGCGGAGGGTCCCGAGGTCGAGTCGGAGTGGCTGACCTTCGACGCCCTCAACATCCCCGCGGACCACCCCGCCCGCCAGGAGCAGGACACCTTCTTCGTCGAGCCGGCCGGCTCCGGGCTGGTGCTGCGTACCCACACCTCACCGGTGCAGGTCCGCACGATGCTCGACCGCGAGCCGCCGATCTACGTCCTGTGCCCGGGCAAGGTGTTCCGCACCGACGACCTCGACGCCACGCACACGCCGGTCTTCCACCAGTTCGAGGGGCTGGTCGTCGACGAGGGCATCACCATGGCCCACCTCAAGGGCACCCTCGAGGCGTTCGTCCAGCGGCTGTTCGGCGAGGGCATCGTGACGCGGCTGCGGCCCAACTACTTCCCGTTCACCGAGCCCAGTGCCGAGATCGACTGCCGGTGCTGGATCTGCGGCGGCTCGGGTTCGCTCGACGGCGAACGCTGCCGCACCTGCGGTGGCACCGGCTGGATCGAGCTGGGTGGCTCTGGCATGGTCAACCAGCGCGTGCTGCGCGCGGCCGGTGTCGACACCGACCGCTACACCGGTTTCGCGTTCGGCCTGGGCATCGAGCGCTCGCTCATGCTGCGCCACAACGTCGGGGACATGCACGACATCGTCGAGGGAGACGTCCGTTTCTCCCAGCAGTTCGGAATGGAGATCTGATGCACGCGCCCGTGTCCTGGCTGCGCGAGCTCGCCGACGTCCCTTCGGACGCCACCGGTGAGGACATCGCTGCCGCCCTCGTGCGGGTCGGCCTCGAGGAAGAGGGGCTGCACGGTGGCGACATCTCCGGCCCCATCGTCGTCGGGCGGGTGCTGTCCGTCGAGCCCGAGCCGCAGAAGAACGGCAAGACCATCAACTGGTGCACCGTCGACGTCGGTGAGCACGGCCAGCGGGTCACGGAGGGCAAGCCCCAGGAGATCGTGTGCGGGGCGCACAACTTCGGCGTGGGTGACCTCGTCGTCTGCGTCCTCCCCGGAGGGGTGCTGCCCGGGGGCTTCGAGATCTCCGCGCGCAAGACCTATGGCCACGTCTCCCACGGCATGATCTGCAGCCAGGCCGAGCTCGGCCTCGGTGACGACCACTCCGGGATCATCGTGTTGACCAAGCTGCTCGGTGCGGAGGTCGCGGCAGACCTGAAGCCGGGTGACGACGCCATCGCACTGCTCGACCTGGCCGACGAGGTCGTCGAGGTCAACGTCACGCCCGACCGCGGGTACTGCTTCTCGTTGCGCGGCATCGCGCGCGAGTACGCGCTGTCGACGGGCGCGGCCTTCCACGACCCGGCCGCCGCCGCCGACCTCGTCGTCCCGCAGGCCAACGACCACGGGTATGCCGTGCACCTCACCGACGACGCCCCGCTCGGCGGTCGAGTCGGGTGCGACCGCTACGTGGCGAGGGTGGTCCGCGGCGTCGACGTCACGGCCGCCAGCCCGCGCTGGATGCAGAAGCGGTTGACCCAGGTGGGGATGCGGCCGATCTCGCTGGCCGTCGACGTCACCAACTACGTGATGCTGCTGCTCGGCCAGCCGTTGCACGCCTTCGACCTCGACACGCTGTCCGGGTCGGTCGGCACCCGGCGGGCGCGGGCGGGGGAGCAGCTCACGACCCTCGACGACGTCGCGCGGCGCCTCGACCCCGAGGACCTGCTGATCGTCGACGGCGCCGACACCCCGCTCGCCATCGCCGGCGTCATGGGCGGTGCGACGTCGGAGGTCACCGGCACGACGACCAACGTCCTCATCGAGGCGGCCCACTTCGACCCGATCACGGTCGCCCGCTCGTCGCGCCGCCACCGGCTCACCACCGAGGCGTCCAAGCGGTTCGAGCGCGGGGTCGACCACGCGGTGACCGCAGCCGCGGCACAGCTCGCGGTCGACCTGCTCGTCGTCCACGGCGGCGGCACGGCCGACGAGGGCGTCACCGACGTCGACCTGCGGGTCGCCGCGGAGCCGTTCGACTTCGACACGTCACTGCCCAGCCGCTACATCGGGCTGGAGTACCCGCGGGCCGAGGTCCTCTCGACCCTGCGCGCCATCGGGTGCGAGGTCGTGGAGGCGGCGGACGAGCCCGCTGCCGGCGGCCACGTCGCGGTGCTGCCACCGTCGTGGCGTCCTGACCTGACCAACGGACCCGAGCTGGTCGAGGAGGTCGCGCGGGTGCGCGGCTACGACCAGATCCCGTCGGTCCTCCCGCAGCCGAAGGCGGCCGGGCGAGGGCTGACCCACAGCCAGCGGATCCGTCGCGTCATCGCCACCACGTTGGCCCACCAGGGTCTCGTCGAGGTGCTGAGCTACCCCTTCGTCGCACCGTCGCTCTTCGACCGGCTCGCCTTGCCGGCCGACGACGAGCGTCGGGCGGCCGTGCGGCTGGTCAACCCGTTGTCCGACGAGGCGCCGCTGATGCGGACGTCGGTGCTCGACACCCTGCTCGACACGCTGCGTCGCAACGTCGCGCGCGGGTCGCGCGACGTCGCCGTCTACGAGATCGGTCTGGTCACGCGCGCCAGCAGTGAGCCCACCAGCGCGCCCGTGCCCGGTATCGAGACCCGACCGGACGACGCCACCCTGGCTGCCATCCTCGGTGCCGTGCCCGCGCAGCCGCGCCACGCGGCATACGCGGCAGCCGGTGAGGTGGAGCGAGGCGGTCCGTGGGGACCGGGTCGGCAGGCCGAGGCCGCCGACGCCGTCGCGTGGGCCCTGGCCGTCGGTCGGTCGGTCGGACTCGAGCTCGTGGTCAGTGCGGCCGACCGGGCGCCCTGGCACCCGGGTCGGTGTGCCCAGCTGGCGCTCGCCGACGGGACGCTGGTCGGCCACGCCGGTGAGCTGCACCCCAAGGTGACCAGCGCGCTCGAGCTGCCGCCCCGCACCGTGGCGGGCGAGCTCGACGTCGACGTCCTCGTGGCCGCCACCGGCGTCCCGCTGGACGCGCGGGCCCTGTCGACCTATCCGTTGGCGCACACCGACGTGGCGCTCGTCGTCGACGAACAGGTCCCGGCGGCTGACGTGGAGGCGGCACTGCGCGCGGGAGCAGGCGAGAGCCTGGAGTCGGTCGTGCTGTTCGACGTCTACCGCGGTGAGCAGGTGGGCCACGGCCGCAAGTCGCTCGCGTACCGCCTCACCTTCCGGGCCGTCGACCGCACCCTCACCACCGACGAGGTCAGTGCCCTGCGCGACCGCGCCGTCGAGGAAGCCGCGACCCGCACGGGCGCGAGCCAGCGGTGACGGCTCCCGTCGCGGTCGTGACCGGTGCCTCGAGGGGCATCGGTCACCACCTCGCCGCCGCCCTCGAGGACGCCGGGTATGCCGTCGAGCGGGGTTCGCGCGCGGTCGCGCCCGTCACCGATCCCGTAGCCGTCGAGCGGTGGGTCGCCGAGGTGATCGGTCGCCACGGTCGGGTCGACCTGCTGGTCAACAACGCTGGGGTGATCGACCGCGAGGTCGGGCTGTTGGACAGCGACCCCGAGCAGTGGTGGGAGACCATCGAGGTCAACCTCCGGGGTCCCTACCTGATGACGCGCGCGGTGCTGCCGCACATGGTGGCTGCAGGTTCGGGGCGCATCGTCAACATCAACTCCGGGGCGGCCTACCGCAACTACGACATCGCGACTGCCTACAACGTGGGCAAGGGCGCGCTCGCCAGGCTGACTGCCGCCACCGGGCTCAACGCCGACCGCGGGGTCCGGGCGTTCGACCTCGCGCCCGGGGTCGTGCGCACCGACATGACCGAGGCGATGGACGCGCACCGGGACCGCACCGAGTGGACCGAGCCCGCCGTGGTGGCCGAGCTGCTGCTGGCGATCGCCCGTGGCGAGCTCGACGAGTGGAACGGCCGCATGGTGCGGGCCGGGGTCGACACCCCTGCGTCGCTGAAGGCGCGGGCGGCCCAGGGCCTGGCCGAGTCGGACCGCACGCTCGGCCTGCTGCGCTGGGGCGACGACGACCCGCTGACCTGATCGAGCCGTCCTCGGATGGCGTTCGGGCCTCGGGACCTCAGCTGGGAGGTCCGCAGGTGCAGAGTGACACCCGGGGCGTCAGGGTCATCGTGCCGGTCTGTTCGCCACCGCGGAAGGTGAGGGTCGCCGTCGGGACGTGCACCGGTTCTCCGCCGCTCACCGCAAACCTCCCCACGACCTGAACCGTGCTGCCAGCGGGCACCCGGAACTGCTCCAGCGGAGGCAAGGCGACCGGCGGCACCGCTGCAGCGGCGAAGACCTGATCGGGTCGAGGTGCAACCGACGCCCCCTGTCCGGTTGCCCCCATCGCTGCGCCGACCTCCACCCCTACGACGTCGACCGCGTAGGCGCAGGGGTTCTGGAGCAGCGCCAGGGTGACATCCCAGTACCGGTCCTTCCTGAGGCTGTACTGCACGAACGCAGCGGAGTCCGAGACGTCGACCAGTCCGCGGCACAGCTTCGGCGTCGGTGGTTTCTGCTCGTGATCACAACCACTCACCACCAAGGCCGCGACAGCAGCCAGCGCCGCCACGTGACGGTGCACTGTGCCCTCCACTCCGCTCGTCAGCACCTCTTGGGTGACTTCGTCACAGCACCATAGATGGGCATGACTAGAAACCATAGGTTCATGGCCACGTCTTTACGGAGTGTCCTGACCTGGATCCCACTAGGGTGGCGGCGGACGAGGAGGCGCCATGGGCACGATCGAACACCGCGTGGAGACCGCCGGCGAGCAGCCGGACTACTCGGGTCGTGAGTTCACGCCCGAGGAGATCGACGCGGGAGCTCACCGCGCCTTCATCGGCGGCATCTGGGGCACCCACGGCGAGCGCCAGCTGACCTACCTGCGCGGCCAGGGCCTGCTGCCGCACCATCGGGTGGTCGACATCGGGTGTGGACCGTTTCGTGCCGGACGCCACTTCGTCGACTACCTCGACCCCGGGCACTACTACGCCGTGGAGGCCAACCACAGCCTGATCCAGGCGGGCTACGACGTGGAGCTCAGTGACGACCAGCGCGCGCGACTGCCGGTGGCGAACCTGCGCGCCAACGACCGGTTCGACGTCGACTTCGGGGTGCCGTTCGACTATGCCATCGCCCAGTCGGTGTTCACCCACGTGTCCCTCAACCACATCCGGCTGTGCCTGCACCGCCTCGCGCCGTCGATGCGTGAGGGCGGCTCGTTCTACGCCACGTTCTTCATGCGACCGGCGTCGACCCCCATCGACCTGGTGGTCCCCTCGAAGCGGGACAAGCCGTTCTTCAACGAGAAGAACGTCTTCTGGCACTACTCGGACGACCTCAAGTGGGCCGCGAGCTTCGGGCCGTGGAGATATGAGTACCTCGGCGACTGGGGGCACCCGGCGGGGCAGAAGATGGCGCGCTTCGTGCGGATCGGCGACCAGGTCGTCACCACCTCGGCTGTCCCGACCTTCGTGCGGCGGGGGAGGCGCTGGCTGGCGCGGCGCATCGAGCCGTAGCAGTCGTTCCCGGCGCACGGGACTGACGGTGTGCATGATTCTGCATGAGCGTGTATGTTTATGCACATGGTCAAGGCAGCAGTCGCTGGAGCGAGCGGGTACGCCGGGGGAGAGCTCCTGCGGCTCCTGCTCGGCCACCCCGACGTCGAGATCGGGGCGTTGACGGCGGGGTCGAGCGCAGGCCGCCGCCTCGGCGACCTGCACCCACACCTCACCCCGCTCGCAGAGCGCGTGGTCGAGGACACGACCCTCGAGGTCCTCGCCGGTCACGACGTCGTCTTCCTCGCGCTCCCGCACGGACACTCGGCCGCGCTGGCCGCCCAGCTGCCCGACTCGGTGACAGTCATCGACTGCGGCGCCGACTTCCGGCTGCGCGACGAGCAGGCGTGGACCACGTTCTACGACACCCCGTATGCCGGTGCGTGGGCCTACGGCCTGCCCGAGCTGCCCGTGGGCGGTGGCCGCCAGCGTGAGGCACTCCTGGGGACCCGGAGGGTCGCGGTGCCCGGGTGCTACCCGACGGCCGTCTCGCTCGCGCTCGCGCCCGGCTTCGCCGCCGGTCTGCTGGACCCGCGCGATGTCGTCGTCGTGGCGGCGTCCGGGACCTCGGGCGCAGGGAAGTCCCTGAAGCCCCACCTGCTCGGCGCCGAGGTGATGGGCGCGATGTCCCCCTACGGGGTCGGCGGCACCCACCGGCACACCCCCGAGATCGAGCAGAACCTCACCGCGGCAGCCGGTCCGGGTGCGGCCGACGTGCAGGTGTCGTTCACGCCGACCCTGGCCCCGATGCCCCGCGGCATCCTGGCCACCTGCACCGCCCGCCTGCGGCCGTCCTCGGCCGACGGCGACGCACCCGCCGACGCACGCGGCATACGGGAGGCGTGGGAGAAGTCCTATGCCGACGAAGCCTTCGTCCACCTGCTCCCCGAAGGCCAGTGGCCGTCGACAGCCAGCGTGCTCGGGAGCAACAGCGTCCACGTCCAGGTCACCGTCGACGAACGCGCCGGGCGCGTCGTCGCGGTCGCTGCGGTCGACAACCTCACCAAGGGAACGGCAGGTGCTGCGGTGCAGTGCATGAACCTCGCGCTCGGCCTGGCCGAGACGACCGGACTTCCGGTGGCAGGGGTGGCGCCATGAGCCTGCCCCTGCACCTGATGAGGCACGCGGTGGAGGTGGGCTTCGCCCGCCTGCCCGCTGGTGAGGAGCCGGCCTGGGACTGGCGGACCGGGCCACTCGCCTCGATCACGTACACCGACAGCGAGACCTCGATCGTGTGCGCCTACGAGTCGGTGCCGTCGGGCACGAAGGTGCAGGGTCCGCTGGTCGCCTTCGAGATCGCCGGACCCCTCGACTTCTCCACGGTGGGGGTGCTCTCGGGCCTGCTCGAGCCACTGGCCAAGCAAGGCATCAGCATCCTCGCCCTGTCGACCTACGACACCGACTGGATCCTCATCGAGGCCCAGCACGCCGACGAGGCGATGGCGACCTGGAAGCGCGATGGCAACACCGCCGCTCCCGCCCGCCTCGGTGGGGCGACCTCGTGAGCGTGACCACGCCCCGCGGCTTCCGCGCCTCGGGGGTCACCGCCGGCCTCAAGGCGAGCGGCAACCCTGACCTCGCCCTGGTGGTCAACGACGGACCCGACCACCACGCTGCGGCGGTCTTCACCAGCAACCGGGTCGAGGCGGCACCCGTGACGTGGTCGCGGCAGTCGTCGCTCGACGGCCGGGTCGACGCGGTCGTCCTCAACTCCGGTGGGGCCAACGCGTGCACCGGCGCTCAGGGCTTCGCCGACACGCACGCGACGGCAGAGAAGGTCGCCGAGCTCCTCGGCCTCTCCTCGCACGACGTGGTGGTCTGCTCGACCGGCCTCATCGGCGAGCTGCTCCCGATGGACAAGGTGCTCGCCGGCGTGAAGTCCGCGGCCGCCGCGCTGTCCGCCGACGGTGGGCCTGACGCGGCCATCGCGATCACGACGACGGACACCGTCCACAAGGTGGCGGTCGCCGAGCGCGACGGCTGGTCCGTCGGCGGGATGGCCAAGGGTGCGGGCATGCTCGCGCCGGCCCTCGCGACGATGCTCGTCGTCGTCACCACGGATGCCGTCGTCGACGCAGACCAGCTCAGCGACAGCCTGCGAGCCGCCACGGCGGTGACGTTCGACCGGATCGACTCCGACGGCTGCCAGTCCACCAACGACACGGTGGTCCTGCTGGCGTCCGGCGCCTCGGGGGTGCCGGTCGATGCCGACCAGCTGACGCACGCCGTGACCGAGGTCTGCGCGAGCCTGGCCCGCCAGCTCATCGCCGACGCGGAGGGCGCCCACCACGACATCGCCATCGAGGTGCGCACCGCAGCCTCGGAGGTCGACGCCCTCGAGGTGGCCCGGTCGATCGCGCGCAACAACCTCTTCAAGTGCGCGGTCTTCGGCAACGACCCCAACTGGGGACGGGTGCTGGCCGCGGTCGGCACGACCGGCGCCGAGTTCGACCCGCAGGCCCTCGACGTCTCCATCAACGGGGTCGAGGTCTGCCGCGCCGGGGGAGTCGGGGAGGACCGCAGCCTGGTCGACCTGACCCCGCGGGAGGTGCACGTCGTGGTCGACCTGCACGCCGGCGGCGAAGCGGCCACGGTCTGGACCAACGACCTCACCCATGACTACGTCCACGAGAACTCGGCCTACTCCTCATGAGCACTCCAGTCACCACGTCCGACGCCGCACCCGCGCGGCGGTCGACCAACACCGTCCGCGGGCACATCGGCGCGGCCGCGCTGCGGGTCGCCCAGGGGAAGGCACAGACCCTCGTCGAGGCGCTGCCGTGGCTCGAGCAGTTCCGGGGCGCGCTGGTCGTGGTCAAGTACGGCGGCAACGCGATGGTGGACGACGACCTCAAGGCCGCCTTCGCCCAGGACGTGGCCTTCCTCCGGTATGCCGGCCTGCGCCCCGTCGTCGTGCACGGTGGCGGCCCACAGATCGCCGCCATGCTCGACCGGCTCGGGCTGCAGAGCGAGTTCCGCGGCGGCCTGCGGGTGACCACCCCCGAGGTGATGGACGTGGTCCGCATGGTACTCACCGGCCAGGTGGGCCGGGAGCTCGTCGGCCTGCTCAACCAGCACGGCCCGGTCGCGGTCGGGTTGTCGGGGGAGGACGCCGCCCTGTTCGGCGCCCGCCGTCGCGGCACCCACATCGACGGTGAGGAGGTCGACCTCGGCCTGGTCGGTGACGTCGAGACGGTCAACCCCGGAGCCGTGCAGGACATCCTCGACGCCGGCCGGATCCCCGTAGTGTCGACGGTCGCCCCCGACCTCGACGTGGACGGCCAGGTCCTCAACATCAACGCTGACACCGCCGCCGCTGCGCTGGCGGTGGCGTTGAAGGCGCACAAGCTGGTGATGCTCACCGACGTCGAGGGCGTCTACGCCGACTGGCCCGACCGTGACTCGCTGCTGTCGTCGCTGACGGTCGGGGGTGCCCAGGAGCTGCTGGAGCGGGTCGACGCCGGCATGATCCCGAAGCTCGAGGCGTGCATCCGGGCGGTCCAGGGCGGAGTGCCGCAGGCCCACGTGATCGACGGTCGTCAACCCCACTCGCTGCTCCTCGAGGTCTTCACCTCCGAGGGGATCGGCACCATGATCGTCGCCGACGAGGAGTCCTGATGGGCGCGCGCAACGACGAGCTGCTGGAGCGCTACCAGCGTTCGGTCATGGGGGTCTTCGGGCTGCCACCCCTGGTGCTGTCGCACGGCAGCGGGTGCCACGTGTGGGACGTCGACGGCAACCGCTACCTCGACCTGGTCGGTGGCATCGCGGTGAACGCGCTCGGCCACGGTCACCCGGCCCTGGTCGCTGCCATCAGCAAGCAGGCCGGTGAGGCGATCCACGTCTCGAACCTGTTCACCTCCGAGGGCCAGATCGCGCTGGCCGAACGGCTCGTGGCGCTCGCCGGGGCTCCGCAGGGCTCGGCCGTCTTCTTCGCCAACTCCGGCGCCGAGGCCATCGAGGCCGCCATCAAGCTGAGCCGTCGCACCGGGCGCAGCGGCATCGTCGCGGCCGAGGGCGCGTTCCACGGCCGCACCACCGGAGCCCTCGCGCTCACCCACAAGCTCGCCTACCGCGAGCCCTTCGAACCGCTCATCCCCGGCGTCACGCACGTCCCCTTCGGCGACGAGGCCGCCCTGCGCTCAGCGGTCAGCTCCGAGACCGCTGCCGTCGTGCTCGAACCGGTGCAAGGTGAGGCCGGCGTGCTCAGCCCGGGCACGGCATACCTGCAGCTCGCCCGCCAGCTCACGCAGCAGCACGGCGCCCTGCTCGTCCTCGACGAGATCCAGACGGGGATCGGCCGCACCGGCACGTGGTTCGCCTTCCAGCAGGCCGGGATCGTGCCGGACGCCATCACGCTCGCCAAGGGGCTCGGCGGGGGAGTGCCGATCGGTGCCCTGGTCGCCTTCGGCCCCGAGGTCGCCGGGCTGCTCACCGCCGGCCAGCACGGCAGCACGTTCGGAGGCAACCCCCTCGCCGCCGCGGCGGGCCTCGCGGTGCTCGACACCATCGAGGAGCAGGGGCTGCTCGCCCACGCCGCCGAGGCCGGTCAGCACCTGGTCGACTCGGTGACGGCCCTGGGTCACCCGCTGGTGGCTGAGGTGAGGGGGGCCGGGCTGCTCCGCGCCATCGTCCTGACCGAGCCCGTAGCGGCCCAGGTCGCCGCGCTCGCGCGCGAGGCCGGCTTCATCGTCAACCCGGTGGCTCCGGACGCGCTCCGGCTCGCCCCGCCGCTGGTCGTCACCACCGAGGAGCTCGACTCCTTCGTGCACGCCCTGCCCGCTCTGCTCGACGCGGCGTCGGCCGCCGCCAGCGCCGGCACCACGAGCGCCCCCACCACGAGCGCCGGCACCACGAGCCCCGCCACCCCCCACGAGACCACCTCCGAGGACGCGTCATGACCCTCCGACACTTCCTGCGCGACGACGACCTGACGGCCGAGGAGCAGGCCCTGGTCCTGCGGCGCGCCGTCGAGCTCAAGGCCGCGCCCTTCTCACGGCGCCCGCTCGAGGGTCCGCGCACCGTTTCCGTCGTGTTCGACAAGCCCACCCTGCGCACCCAGGTCTCCTTCGCGGGGGCCATCACCGCCCTGGGCGGCTACCCGCTCGTCGTCGACGGCAACCTCGCGCAGATCGGCACCCGCGAGTCGGTGGCCGACACGGCCCGCATCCTCGGCCCGCAGTCGGCCGCGGTCGTCTGGCGCACCTACGGCCAGGACCGGATCGAGGAGATGGCCGCGCATGCCGGTGTCCCCGTCGTGAACGCCCTGACGGATGACTTCCACCCCTGCCAGATCCTCGCCGACCTCCTCACCGTGCTCGAGCACAAGGGCACCCTCGCCGGCCGCACCCTCGGCTACGTCGGCGACGGCGCCAACAACATGGCCCACTCCTACCTGCTGGGGTGCGCGCTGGCCGGGATGCACGTGCGCATCGGCACCCCCGCCGCCCACCAGCCGGCGGCGGCGATCCTCGCCAGGGCCCGGGAGCTCGCGGCGACGCAGGGTGGCTCGGTCCTCGTGACCGACGACCCCGTCGCCGCGGTCGAGGGCGTCGACGTGGTGGTCACCGACACCTGGGTCTCGATGGGCATGGAGGGGGAGAAGGGGGACCGCCAGGGAGCGCAGAGCCCGTTCGCACCGTTCGCCGTGACCCAGTCCCTCATGGCGAAGGCTGCTCCTGACGCGATCTTCCTGCACTGCCTGCCGGCCTACCGCGGCTTCGAGGTCGAGGCCGAGGTCATCGACGGACCCCAGTCGGTCGTGTGGGACGAGGCGGAGAACCGCCTGCACGCGCAGAAGGCGCTGCTGTCCTTCCTCCTCGAGGGGGCCTGAGCCGGATGAGCATCGCCGCCACCAGGACCGGACGCCAGCAGCGGATCGTCGCGATCCTCGGGCGCACCGAGGTGCGCTCGCAGAACGAGCTGCTCGACCTCCTCGCCGACGACGGCATCGACGTCACCCAGGCCACGTTGTCGAGGGACCTCCTCGAGATCGGCGCCGTCAAGGTGCGCTCCGGGCGCACCCTCGTGTATGCCGTGCCGGGAGAAGGCGGTGACCGCACCGCCCGCCCGGCGCCGGACGGCACCGCGCTCACCGCGAGGCTGCGACGCGTGTGCGAGGAGCTGCTGGTCACCGCCGAGCCGTCGCACAACCTGGTCGTGCTGCGCACGCCACCGGGCGCCGCGAACTACCTGGCCTCGGCCATCGACCACGCCGCACTGACCGGGGTGCTCGGCACCATCGCGGGCGACGACACCATCATGGTCATCACCACCGGCGCAGCCGCGAGCCGCAAGGTCGCCGGCGACCTGCTCGGCCGCGCCAGCCCGACTACCGAGGAGAACGAGTGAGCCCGGCTGTGACACCAGATGGGAGCCAGGAGAAGGTCAGTCTCTGGGGCGGACGCTTCGCAGGCGGTCCGGCCGACGCGCTCGCCGCGCTCAGCAAGTCGACCCACTTCGACTGGCGCCTGGCGCAGTACGACATCGCCGGGTCGCGCGCCCACGCCCGGGTGCTCCACGCGGCCGGGCTGCTCGACGACGCGAACCTCGACGCGATGCTGGCCGGGCTGGCGGCGCTCTCCGACGACGTCGCGTCCGGGGCCTTCCTGCCCGGTGACGACGACGAGGACGTCCACACCGCCCTCGAGCGCGGCCTGATCGAGCGGGCCGGGTCCGACGTCGGAGGGCGGCTGCGGGCCGGTCGCTCACGCAACGACCAGATCGCCACGCTCTTCCGCATGTACCTGCGCGACCACGCCCGCTCAGTCGCGGGCCTGGTGCTCGACGTCGTCGACGCCCTCGTCGACCAGGCCACCCGCCACGCCGACGTGCCGATGCCCGGCCGCACCCACCTGCAACACGCCCAGCCGGTGCTCCTCGCCCACCACCTGCTCGCCCACGCCTGGCCGCTCCTGCGCGACGTCCAGCGGCTCCAGGACTGGGACGTCCGTGCGGCGGTCTCTCCCTACGGGTCGGGTGCCCTCGCGGGCTCGTCCCTCGGGCTCGACCCCGAGGCGGTGGCCGCCGACCTGGGGTTCACCACGTCGGTCGAGAACTCCATCGACGGCACCGCGTCACGGGACTTCGTGGCCGAGTTCGCCTTCATCGCGGCCATGACCGCGATCGACATCTCACGACTCGCCGAGGAGGTCGTGCTCTGGGCGACCAAGGAGTTCTCGTTCGTCACGCTCGACGACGCCTACTCGACCGGGTCGAGCATCATGCCGCAGAAGAAGAACCCGGACGTCGCCGAGCTCGCGCGGGGCAAGGCGGGCCGGCTCGTCGGGGACCTCACCGGACTCCTGACGACGCTCAAGGCCCTGCCGCTGGCCTACAACCGCGACCTCCAGGAGGACAAGGAGCCGGTGTTCGACGCCGTCGACACCCTCGAGGTCCTGCTGCCGGCGTTCAGCGGCATGGTGGCCACCCTGGTCTTCGACACCGAGCGGCTGGCCTCGCTCGCGCCGCAAGGCTTCTCGCTGGCCACCGACATCGCCGAGTGGCTGGTGCGCGAGGGGGTGCCGTTCCGCGTGGCCCACGAGGTCGCCGGAGCCTGCGTGCGAGCGTGCGAGGACCGTGGGATCGAGCTGTGGGACCTCAGCGACGCCGACCTCGCCGGCATCTCCGAGCACCTCACACCCGGCGTCCGCGACGTCCTGAGCGTCCAGGGCTCGCTCGCCTCCCGCAACGCCCGGGGTGGCACCGCCCCGGACCGCGTCGCGGAGCAGCGCGACCGCGTGGCCGCGACGGTCACCGAGGCCCGCGCCTGGGCGGGCGCACCGATCCGGGTGCGCTGACGGCATACCCGTCCGTCCGCTTCCGAGAAATCTCGGGAAGCACGCGATAGGTTCGTGATGCGGGTCACCGGCGACCCGCATCCGCGTTGCGAAGGGACGGTGTCATGGGCGTCAGCGACGACCTCACAGCGGCTGCAGGTCACGTGGCCGGGCTGCGACGGGCAGTGACCGCGCTCTCGAAGGAGCTCGGCAACACCATCGACGTGCAACGACTGCGAGACGACGTGGTGCGCCTCGCCGACGACGTCGACCTCGTGGCGCGCGGAGCCGGGGTCGGCTCCCAGGACCGTGCCGGCGGGCCGGGCGAGATCGTCTTCATCACCGACGAGGAGTACGACCCCTCGCTGTGGTCCGATGCCGAGGACGAGGGCGTCGGCCCTTCCCGGGGCCACTGAGGTGTCGAACGTCCCCTTCAGCGGAGGCGTCCATGCCCCCGGTCGGGCCCGCATCGCTGCGCGCACCCTCCGCGAGGACCGCTGGTGGCTCCAGCCCTTCGTCACGTTCGTCTGCTTCTCGGCCTGGCTGCTCTACGGCCTCGTGCGGGCCAGCCTGCAGAAGGACTACTTCGTCGCCGACTACGGCTACCTGACGCCGTTCTACTCGCCGTGCCTGTCGACGTCCTGCGTGCCGGGCTCGACCCACTTCGGCACGCCGTTCGGGGAGTGGCCGGCGCTCATCCCCTTCGCGGCGCTGACGCTGCCGTTCCTCCTACTCTTCCGGCTCACCTGCTACTACTACCGCAAGGCCTACTATCGCTCGTTCTGGAACTCGCCGTCGGCCTGCGCGGTGCCCGAGGCGCACCGGGAGTACTCCGGTGAGACCCGGTTCCCGCTGATCATGCAGAACCTGCACCGCTACTTCTTCTACGCGGCGGTGGTCATCAGCCTCATCAACACCTACGACGTGCTGCACGCGTTCCGCGGCAAGGACGGTGGCTTCGGCCTCGGTCTCGGCACGCTCATCCTGCTGGCCAACGTCGTGCTGCTCTGGTGCTACACCCTCGGCTGCCACTCCTGCCGCAACATCGTCGGCGGCCGGCTCAACCACTTCAGCAAGCACCCGCTGCGCTACAAGGCGTGGGGCCTGGTGGGAAAGCTCAACGCCCGCCACATGCTGTTCGCGTGGGTGACGCTCGGCAGCCTCGTGGTGACCGACGCCTACATCGCCCTCGTCTCGGCGGGCACGATCGGCGACTTCCGCATCATCAACTAGCCCCCCGCCCACGTGACCGGCCCACGGGCCACGACAGACCCAAGGAGTGCGAGTGACCGACCTCGAGAGGCACGACTACGACGTCATCGTCATCGGGGCGGGTGGCGCCGGGCTGCGTGCAGCGATCGAGGCGAGGGAGCAGGGGCTCCGGACGGCGATCATCTGCAAGAGCCTCTTCGGCAAGGCCCACACCGTGATGGCCGAGGGCGGTATCGCTGCCTCGATGGGCAACGCCAACGAGAAGGACAACTGGCAGACCCACTTCCGCGACACCATGCGCGGGGGCAAGTTCCTCAACAACCCGCGGATGGCCGAGCTGCACGCCAAGGAGGCCCCCATGCGGGTGTGGGAGCTCGAGACCTACGGCGCGCTCTTCGACCGCACGCCCGACGGCCGCATCAGCCAGCGCAACTTCGGTGGCCACGAGTACCCGCGGCTCGCCCACGTCGGTGACCGCACCGGCCTGGAGCTGATCCGCACGCTCCAGCAGAAGATCGTCAGCCTGCAGCAGGAGGACCACCGCGAGACCGGCGACTACGAGGGCCGGCTCAAGGTGTTCGCCGAGCTGACCATCACCGACATCCTCAAGGCCGACGGCGCCGTGGCCGGCGCGTTCGGCTACTGGCGGGAGTCGGGCCGGTTCGTGCTCTTCTCCGCACCGGCCGTCATCCTGGCCACGGGTGGCATCGGCAAGTCCTTCAAGGTCACCAGCAACTCCTGGGAGTACACCGGCGACGGGCACGCCCTGGCCCTGCGCGCGGGCGCCTCCCTCATCAACATGGAGTTCATCCAGTTCCACCCCACGGGCATGGTCTGGCCGCCGTCGGTCAAGGGCATCCTCGTCACCGAGTCGGTGCGCGGCGACGGGGGAGTGCTGCGCAACTCCGAGGGCAACCGCTTCATGTTCGACTACGTCCCCGACGTCTTCCGCGGCCAGTACGCCGACAGCGAGGAGGAGGCGGACCGCTGGTACAAGGACCCCGAGAACAACAAGCGACCCCCAGAGCTCCTGCCGCGTGACGAGGTCGCCCGCGCCATCAACAACGAGGTCAAGGAGGGGCGCAGCTCACCGCACGGCGGCGTCTTCCTCGACGTGTCGACGCGGCTCCCGGCCGAGGAGATCCGGCGGCGGCTGCCGTCGATGCACCACCAGTTCAAGGAGCTGGCTGACGTCGACATCACGGCAGAGCCGATGGAGGTCGGCCCCACCTGCCACTACGTGATGGGTGGCGTCGAGGTCGACGCCGACACCGCGGCCACCTCCGTGCCGGGCCTGTATGCCGCGGGCGAGGTCGCGGGGGGCATGCACGGGTCCAACCGGCTCGGCGGCAACAGCCTCTCCGACCTGCTGGTCTTCGGCCGCCGCGCCGGAGTGGGTGCATCCGAATACATTGCAACGCTTGGTGATTCGCGTCCCGCGATTCAGGACGCAGACGTCGACCAGGCGGCGGAGACCGCCCTGGCGCCGTTCCGCGACGCCTCGGAGAACCCCTACTCGCTTCACCAGGAGCTCCAGCAGAAGATGAACGACCTGGTCGGGATCATCCGCCGGGAGGGCGAGGTCCGCGAAGCACTCGACATGCTCGACGACCTCGACGAGCGTGCGAAATCCGTTGGGGTGGAAGGACATCGGCAGTTCAACCCCGGCTGGCACCTGGCCCTCGACCTGCGCAACATGCTCGCCGTCTGCCGCTGCGTCGCCCTGGCCGCCCTCGAGCGCACGGAGTCGCGTGGCGGCCACACCCGCGAGGACTTCCCCGGCATGGACCCTGAGTGGAGGGGGGTCAACCTGATCTGCACGCTCGACGGGTCCGACGCCGTCCAGCTCGAGCGCCGGCCGGTCCCCGAGATCCGCCAGGACCTGCTCGAGCTGTTCGAGCGCACCGAGCTGTCCAAGTACCTCACCGCACCAGAGCTGTCCCGCTTGGACGCGGGCGGCACGTCCGCCCAGCAGGGCAGCGCCGACGGGAGCGACCGGTCATGAGCTACGACGCCAGGTTCAAGGTGTGGCGCGGGGACGCCTCGGGGGGCGGTCTCGAGGACTACACCGTGGAGGTCAACGAGGGCGAGGTCGTCCTCGACATCATCCACCGGCTGCAGGCGACGCAGACCCCCGACCTCGCGGTCCGGTGGAACTGCAAGGCCGGCAAGTGCGGCTCCTGCAGTGCGGAGATCAACGGCAAGCCACGGCTGCTCTGCATGACGCGGATGAGCACGTTCACGGAGGAGCAGGTCATCACGGTGACGCCGCTGCGCACCTTCCCCGTGATGCGCGACCTCGTGACCGACGTGTCCTTCAACTACCAGAAGGCGCGCGAGGTGCAGGCGTTCAGCCCGCCTGCCGACCTCCAGCCGGGCGACTACCGCATGCAGCAGGTCGACGTGGAGCGCAGCCAGGAGTTCCGCAAGTGCATCGAGTGCTTCCTCTGCCAGGACGTCTGCCACGTCGTCCGTGACCACGAGGACAACAAGACCAACTTCGCCGGACCGCGATTCCTCATGCGGGTGGCCGAGCTCGACATGCACCCTCTCGACACCGCCGACCGCCGCCCCGCGGCCAAGGAGGAGCACGGGCTCGGGTACTGCAACATCACCAAGTGCTGCACCGAGGTCTGCCCCGAGCACATCAAGATCACCGACAACGCGCTGATCCCGCTGAAGGAGCGCGTCGTCGACCGTCACTACGATCCCGTCGTGTGGCTGGGCAACAAGATCCGTCGTCGGTCGAGCTAGGCCACCGGCTCGAGCGAGACTTCTTCTCGGAGGACGTCCTCGACGTCGCTCCGGCGCTGCTCGGGGCCACCATCTCGCACGCGGGCGTCACGCTCCGGCTCACCGAGGTCGAGGCGTATGCCGGGACGGCCGACCCGGGGTCACACGCCTTTCGCGGCCCCACGCCGCGCACCGAGGTCATGTTCGGCGCCGCGGGTCACCTCTACGTCTACTTCACCTATGGCATGCACTGGTGCGCCAACCTGGTGTGTGGCCCGGAGGGGGAGGCCAGCGCAGTCCTCCTGCGCGCCGGGGAGGTCGTGGCGGGTGAGGACGTGGCCGCCGCCCGCCGCACCGGGGTGACCCGACGCGACTGGGCGCGGGGGCCGGCCCGGCTCGCGACCACCCTCGGGCTGCGTGGGGAGCAGTCCGGTCTCGACGCGTGCGCCCCGGCGGGCCCGGTCGCGCTGCACGCCGCCCCGCGCCCCACGCCCGCCCGGGCCATCCGCACCGGCCCGCGCGTGGGGGTGTCGGGAGCAGGCGGTGACGCGGCGGCGTACCCGTGGCGGTTCTGGCTGGACGGCGAGCCGACGGTGTCGGTGTACCGACCGGCACCGAATCGACCAACCACGTCCCGTGCACGCAGGCACGGGGCATAGGGCAGGCTGTGGTCGTGCCGCGACAGCGCGGCACGACGTGCGACGCGAAGGAGCGACCCACCGTGAGCAACATCCTCGACGAGCTGCAGTGGCGAGGACTGGTGGCCCAGACCACCGACGAGTCCGCGCTGCGCGACGCCCTCGCCGACGGGCCGATCACGGCGTACTGCGGCTTCGACCCCACCGCTCCGTCCCTGCACTTCGGCAACCTCGTGCAGCTGGTCGTGCTGCGCCACCTGCAACGGGCCGGCCACCGGGTGATCTGCCTGGTCGGTGGTTCGACGGGTCTCATCGGCGACCCTCGTCCGTCGTCGGAACGCATCCTCAAGACCAAGGAACAGACGGCCGAGTGGGTCGCGAACATCGAGCGGCAGGTGCGCCCGTTCCTGTCGGTGGAGGGTGACAACCCGGCGGTCTTCGTCAACAACCTCGACTGGACGGAGCCGCTGTCGGCCCTGGACTTCCTGCGCGACATCGGCAAGCACTTCCGCGTCAACCAGATGGTCAAGAAGGACGCGGTGGCCGCACGGCTGAACTCGGAGGAAGGGATCTCGTACACGGAGTTCAGCTACCAGCTGCTGCAGGGACTCGACTACCTCCAGCTCTTCCGCGACTACGGCTGCACCCTGCAGACGGGTGGGCAGGACCAGTGGGGCAACCTCACCGCCGGTTCCGACCTCATCCACCGGGTGGAGGGGAAGTCGGTCCACCTCCTCACCACACCCCTGCTCACCGATGCGGCCGGCAACAAGTTCGGCAAGAGCGAGGGCAACGCCATCTGGCTGGACCCTGAAATGACCAGCCCCTACGCGTTCTACCAGTACTGGATCAACACCGAGGACGCCTCGGTGGTCAAGCTACTCAAGGTGTTCACCGACCGCACCGCCGACGAGATCGCGCGACTCGAGCAGTCGCTGGCCGAGAAGCCGTTCCTCCGTGAGTGCCAGAAGACCCTGGCGGCCGATGTCACGACGCTCGTGCACGGCGCGGAGGCCACCGCAGCGGTGCAGGCCGCCTCCGAAGCGCTCTTCGGGAGGGGCGACGTCACCGCCCTCGACGCCGGCACCCTGGGTGACGCCACGGGGGAGCTGCCCGGGGGAGAGGTCTCGGTGGGGATGTCGGTGACCGATGCCCTCGTGGCCGTGGGTCTGGTCGACTCCCGCAACGCCGCGCGCCGGGCGATCGGTGACGGCGGCGCCTCGCTCAACAACGTGAAGCTGGCCGACCCCGAGCAGGTGCTTGAGGAGTCCGACTTCCTGCACGGACGCGTCGCCCTCCTGCGTCGAGGACGCAAGTCCCTGGCCGCCGGCCGCCGCGCCACGTGACCCCAACAGGTCGCTGACCTGCGGATTTGTGTTTTGCGGGAAGCCCCGTCTAATGTTCTCGACGTCAGCCCGACAGGGAGGAACGGACACCACCGCGGTGAACGAAAGTTCGCGCGAAGTAGGCCGGTCCCGGGGCAGATCCCACCGAAAAGCACCTGGGAAACCAGACGCTCCGGAGCGCCCGCAAGGGTGGTCAGAGGCGGGCCGAGAGGCTGCTACAGTGGGCGCTCCACAGAAAAGCATCCGGTTCGCCGGAGGGCATCTGGGCGGCCCGGAAGGGCTGCTGGACGCCGGCTAGTGAGTTTCTGGAAACGCTGAGTTTTTGGAACATCGCCAGCCTGCTACAGTGGAACACCTCGCGGAGAGCCAAGCGCGCTCAATCCACCGCTTCCAGCAGGAAGCGCAAGGATTTGACGCCCAAGAGCGAAGCGAGTAACTTTGAAGGGTTGCCCCGAACGCCGACCGGAAGGTCAGCGGATGGTGCGCGTCCGAACCTTGAGAACTCAACAGCGTGTCAAAAATCGATGCCAATTACCTCGTCTCGAGGTGGCAGCGAACCAGGCCAAAGGTCTGGGGATGCAGTCACGTCGAACGAAAATCCTTTGGTTGACAATGAATTTCTAGCAATAGCTAGTTGTTCTTGCTCAGTCAGCGAAACAACCCTTCTTGGGTAACAGTTTCGTGGTCCTCGGATCACGAGCTAAACATCAATGGAGAGTTTGATCCTGGCTCAGGACGAACGCTGGCGGCGTGCTTAACACATGCAAGTCGAACGGTGATGGTGGGAGCTTGCTCCTACCGGATCAGTGGCGAACGGGTGAGTAACACGTGAGTAACCTGCCCCAGACTCTGGAATAACCCCGGGAAACCGGAGCTAATACCGGATACGAGACGAAGCTGCATGGCTATCGTCTGGAAAGTTTTTCGGTCTGGGATGGACTCGCGGCCTATCAGCTTGTTGGTGAGGTAATGGCTCACCAAGGCGACGACGGGTAGCCGGCCTGAGAGGGCGACCGGCCACACTGGGACTGAGACACGGCCCAGACTCCTACGGGAGGCAGCAGTGGGGAATATTGCACAATGGGCGAAAGCCTGATGCAGCGACGCCGCGTGAGGGATGACGGCCTTCGGGTTGTAAACCTCTTTCAGCAGGGAAGAAGCGAAAGTGACGGTACCTGCAGAAGAAGCACCGGCTAACTACGTGCCAGCAGCCGCGGTAATACGTAGGGTGCGAGCGTTGTCCGGAATTATTGGGCGTAAAGAGCTTGTAGGCGGTTTGTCGCGTCTGCCGTGAAAATCCGAGGCTCAACCTCGGACTTGCGGTGGGTACGGGCAGACTAGAGTGTGGTAGGGGAGACTGGAATTCCTGGTGTAGCGGTGAAATGCGCAGATATCAGGAGGAACACCGATGGCGAAGGCAGGTCTCTGGGCCACTACTGACGCTGAGAAGCGAAAGCATGGGGAGCGAACAGGATTAGATACCCTGGTAGTCCATGCCGTAAACGTTGGGAACTAGGTGTGGGTCTCATTCCACGAGATCCGTGCCGCAGCTAACGCATTAAGTTCCCCGCCTGGGGAGTACGGCCGCAAGGCTAAAACTCAAAGGAATTGACGGGGGCCCGCACAAGCGGCGGAGCATGCGGATTAATTCGATGCAACGCGAAGAACCTTACCAAGGCTTGACATATGCGAGAACGCTGCAGAGATGCAGAACTCTTTGGACACTCGCATACAGGTGGTGCATGGTTGTCGTCAGCTCGTGTCGTGAGATGTTGGGTTAAGTCCCGCAACGAGCGCAACCCTCGTTCTATGTTGCCAGCACGTAATGGTGGGGACTCATAGGAGACTGCCGGGGTCAACTCGGAGGAAGGTGGGGATGACGTCAAATCATCATGCCCCTTATGTCTTGGGCTTCACGCATGCTACAATGGCCGGTACAAAGGGCTGCGAAACCGCGAGGTGGAGCGAATCCCAAAAAACCGGTCTCAGTTCGGATTGGGGTCTGCAACTCGACCCCATGAAGTCGGAGTCGCTAGTAATCGCAGATCAGCAACGCTGCGGTGAATACGTTCCCGGGCCTTGTACACACCGCCCGTCAAGTCACGAAAGTCGGTAACACCCGAAGCCGGTGGCCCAACTCTTTGAGGGGGAGCCGTCGAAGGTGGGACTGGCGATTGGGACTAAGTCGTAACAAGGTAGCCGTACCGGAAGGTGCGGCTGGATCACCTCCTTTCTAAGGAGCACTGGTCGCGAAAGCGATCCAGAGCCTGGTCTGTAGGCGTATGTCCTACACCAGGAGCTCAAGGGTGGAACATCGATTATTTGGCGCTGACACCGACTCGTGTCGCAAGTACAAGTCAGGTCCTCGGACCTGACAGTGGAACGCAATCGAGAGGGTGCCGGCGCCTGACACGTTGTTGGGTCCTGAGGGCTTCGGGCGAAAGCTTGAACCTCAGGCCGGTAGATCGGCCAGGACCCTCCCCACGGATGAACCGCCGCACGGTGCTGTTGTACAGCGACCAGCGGTAGGCACCGAAACAGGGGAGGGGCCGCCCGTACCTTGAGAACTACACAGTGGACGCGAGCATCTTTGTAAACTCAAGTTTATAAGGGCAAACGGTGGATGCCTTGGCACCAGGAACCGAAGAAGGACGTAGGAATCTGCGATAAGCCTCGGGGAGTCGATAACCAGACTGTGATCCGAGGATTTCCGAATGGGGAAACCCGGCTGGAGGCAAGTCCAGTCACTCCCGCCTGAACACATAGGGCGGGTAGAGGGAACGTGGGGAAGTGAAACATCTCAGTACCCACAGGAAGAGAAAGCAACCGCGATTCCGTGAGTAGTGGCGAGCGAAAGCGGAAGAGGCTAAACCGATCATGTGTGATAGCTGTCAGGCGTTGCATGGTCGGGGTCGTGGGACTTTTCGGTCAGGACTGACATCCTGACATGGAGTCAAAAATTCGCGTTATAGTCGAAGGGCATTGAAAGGCCCGGCACAGAGGGTGCGACCCCCGTAGACGAAATGACGCGAACTCCAGAGAAGTATCCCAAGTAGCACGGGGCCCGAGAAATCCCGTGTGAATCTGGCGGGACCACCCGCTAAGCCTAAATATTCCCTGGTGACCGATAGCGGACAAGTACCGTGAGGGAAAGGTGAAAAGTACCCCGGGAGGGGAGTGAAATAGATCCTGAAACCGTTTGCCTACAATCCGTTGGAGCCTCCTTGTGGGGTGACAGCGTGCCTTTTGAAGAATGAGCCTGCGAGTTAGTGCTCAGTGGCGAGGTTAACCCGTGTGGGGAAGCCGTAGCGAAAGCGAGTCCGAATAGGGCGATTTAGTCGCTGGGTCTAGACCCGAAGCGGAGTGATCTACCCATGGCCAGGTTGAAGCGACGGTAAGACGTCGTGGAGGACCGAACCCACTTAGGTTGAAAACTGAGGGGATGAGCTGTGGGTAGGGGTGAAAGGCCAATCAAACTCCGTGATAGCTGGTTCTCCCCGAAATGCATTTAGGTGCAGCGTCACGTGTTTCTTACCGGAGGTAGAGCTACTGGATAGCTAATGGGCCTCACCAGGTTACTGACGTTAGCCAAACTCCGAATGCCGGTAAGTGAGAGCGTGGCAGTGAGACTGCGGGGGATAAGCTCCGTAGTCGAGAGGGAAACAGCCCAGACCACCATCTAAGGTCCCTAAGCGTGTGCTAAGTGGGAAAGGATGTGGAGTTGCATTGACAACCAGGAGGTTGGCTTAGAAGCAGCCACCCTTTAAAGAGTGCGTAATAGCTCACTGGTCAAGTGATTCCGCGCCGACAATGTAGCGGGGCTCAAGCACACCACCGAAGCTGTGGCATTGACACTTTGCCCGGCCGTGACATCTGAGGATCCACGGTCCAAGCGTGTTGATGGGTAGGGGAGCGTCGTGTGGCCAGGGAAGCGGCGGAGTGATCCAGCCGTGGAGGCCACACGAGTGAGAATGCAGGCATGAGTAGCGAATGACGGGCGAGAAACCCGTCCGCCGAATAACCAAGGGTTCCAGGGTCAAGCTAATCTGCCCTGGGTAAGTCGGGACCTAAGGCGAGGCCGACAGGCGTAGTCGATGGACATCCGGTTGATATTCCGGAACCGGCGAAGAACCGCCCATGACGAACCTAGTGATGCTAAGCGCCTGAAGCTCGATGACGTCTTCGGACTGATTCGAGTGGAGCGCGCGACCCGATCTAGTACTAGTCAAGCAATGGAGAGACGCAGGAAGGTAGCCTCCGCGTGGCGATGGTAGTCCACGTCCAAGGGTGTAGGGAGTGAGGTAGGCAAATCCGCCTCACACATATCCTGAGACCTGATAGTGACCGCGTATGCGGGAAGAGGGTGATCCTATGCTGCCTAGAAAATCTTCTAGCGAGGTTCGAGCCGCCCGTACCCCAAACCGACTCAGGTGGTTAGGTAGAGAATACCAAGGCGATCGAGTGAATCATGGTTAAGGAATTCGGCAAAATACCCCCGTAACTTCGGGAGAAGGGGGGCCCTGATCGTGACGGCACTTGCTGCCCGAGCGTGATCGGCCGCAGAGACCAGGGAGAAGCGACTGTTTACTAAAAACACAGGTCCGTGCGAAGTCGCAAGACGATGTATACGGACTGACGCCTGCCCGGTGCTGGAAGGTTAAGAGGACCGGTTAGTTCTTCGGAGCGAAGCTGAGAATTTAAGCCCCAGTAAACGGCGGTGGTAACTATAACCATCCTAAGGTAGCGAAATTCCTTGTCGGGTAAGTTCCGACCTGCACGAATGGCGTAACGACTTCTCCACTGTCTCAACCATGAACTCGGCGAAATTGCACTACGAGTAAAGATGCTCGTTACGCGCAGCAGGACGGAAAGACCCCGGGACCTTTACTACAGCTTGGTATTGGTGTTCGGTACGGCTTGTGTAGGATAGGTGGGAGACTTTGAAGCCGGCACGCCAGTGTCGGTGGAGTCAACGTTGAAATACCACTCTGGTCGTTCTGGATATCTAACCTCGGTCCGTGATCCGGATCAGGGACAGTGCCTGGTGGGTAGTTTAACTGGGGCGGTTGCCTCCTAAAAGGTAACGGAGGCGCCCAAAGGTTCCCTCAGCCTGGTTGGCAATCAGGTTTCGAGTGTAAGTGCACAAGGGAGCTTGACTGTGAGAGAGGCATCTCGAGCAGGGACGAAAGTCGGGACTAGTGATCCGGCGGTGGCTTGTGGAAGCGCCGTCGCTCAACGGATAAAAGGTACCCCGGGGATAACAGGCTGATCTTGCCCAAGAGTCCATATCGACGGCATGGTTTGGCACCTCGATGTCGGCTCGTCGCATCCTGGGGCTGGAGTAGGTCCCAAGGGTTGGGCTGTTCGCCCATTAAAGCGGTACGCGAGCTGGGTTTAGAACGTCGTGAGACAGTTCGGTCCCTATCCGCTGTGCGCGTAGGAAACTTGAGAAGGGCTATCCCTAGTACGAGAGGACCGGGATGGACGAACCTCTGGTGTGTCAGTTGTTCTGCCAAGAGCACGGCTGATTAGCTACGTTCGGAAACGATAACCGCTGAAAGCATCTAAGCGGGAAGCGTGCTTCAAGATGAGGTTTCCATGGACTTCGGTCCGAGAGGCTCCCAGCTAGACTACTGGGTTGATAGGCCAGACGTGGAAGTGCGGTAACGCATGTAGCTGACTGGTACTAATAAGCCGATAACTTGACTAACAAAGATGTTACGCGTCCACTGTGTGGTTCCCGAGATACGGTCGGGAATCGATTGAAATCTCCATAGAGTTTCGGCTGTCATAGCGAAGGGGAAACGCCCGGCTCCATTCCGAACCCGGAAGCTAAGCCCTTCAGCGCCGATGGTACTGCACTGGTGACGGTGTGGGAGAGTAGGACGCAGCCGGACATACTTTCAAAAGGGCCATCCCACTCGGGATGGCCCTTTTGCATTGTCTTTTCCTGGCTCTGCCTTTCCGGGCATGGTCGGAAAGGACCTGCACGGGCCGCGCGACGTCGCCGGCCGGCGCGGACCACGGTGTCCCGCCACGGCGACAGTCCGTAGACTGCACACGATTACTGCACAGCGAGGAGCAAAACGTGCCCGAGAACCAGCCAGGCCGTGGTGGCCAGAACCGTCGACCCTCATCGGGTGGTGGTCGTCCCCCCGGCGCAGGCGGTGGGCGCTCCTCGGGCCCTCGTCGGGACGGTGGTTCCACCAGTCGAGGTGACGGTCCGTCCCGGGGCGGCCGCGGTGGCTCGGGCGGTCGACCCGAGCGTGGCGGTGCCGGCCGTGGTGACCGCCGCGACGGTGGCGCCGGCGGCGCCGGAGACGCGAGGACGACGGGTCCCCGGCTGGCGCCCAAGAAGCCCAAGCTCCCCGAACCGCGGATCGCCGAAGGCGTGACCGGCAAGGAGCTCGACCGCTCCGTCCACCAGCAGCTGCGCACCCTGAGCAAGGAGAACGCCGAGGGCGTGGCTCAGCACCTCGTCATGGTCGCTGCGCTGCTCGAGGTCGACGACCTCGAGAGCGCCGAGGCCCACGCCGAGACGGCCGTCCGTCGCGCGGGTCGCGTTCCCGCCGCGCGCGAGGCCCTGGGCCTGGTGGCTTATCGCAAGGGTGAGTGGGCCCGGGCACTGAGCGAGTTCCGCACCGCGCGTCGGCTGAGCGGTTCCTCGCACCTGTTGGCGCTGATGGTCGACTGTGAGCGTGGCCTGGGCCGCCCGGAGCGGGCGCTCGAGCTCGCCATGTCGCCCGAGGCCAAGACGCTCGCCGTCGAGGACCGCGTCGAGCTGGCCATCGTCATCTCCGGCATCCGGCGTGACCTCGGACAGCTCGAGGCCTCGCAGCAGGCACTGCAGATCCCGCAGCTCAAGGGTTCTGCTCGCAAGCCGTGGTCGGCCCGGTTGTCCTACGCCTACGCCGAGGCCCAGCTGGCCCTCGGCCGCGACGACGACGCCCGCGACTGGTTCGCGCGCGCCGCGGATGCCGACGACGAGCTGGAGACCGACGCCGCGGAGCGGCTGGCCGAGCTCGACGGGGTGATCCTCACCGACCTGCTCGACGGTGAGGAGGACGACGACGAGGGCGACGCCGCCCCTGCCCAGAGCCGCGAGCCCGGTGGCGATGCCCGCTAGCGGGCCGCACCTCGTCGACCGGTATGCCGCGGTCGTCTGTGACCTCGACGGCGTGGTCTACCGGGGTCCGGACGCGGTGGAGCACGCCGTCTCGGCGCTGTCCGCCCTGACGGTCCCGATCGTCTACGCCACCAACAACGCGTCGCGGCCGCCGGACGAGGTCGCGGGACACTTGACCGATCTCGGCCTGCACGTGCGGGCGCGCGATGTCGCGACGAGCTCGCAGGCAGGGGCGGCGGTCTTGCGCACCCTGGTGCCGGCGGGCTCGAGGGTCCTGGCGATCGGTGGGATCGGGGTGCGGGAAGCGTTGCAACACCAAGGATTCGAGGTGGCCACCCCCCACCAGACGCGCGAGTCGCTGGACCACGTCGTGGCCGCCGTGCTCCAGGGGTACGGCGCGGCCGTCACCGCTGCCGATCTGTCGGAGGCGGCGTATGCCGTGGCAGCCGGGGCCGTCTGGGTCGCCACCAACACCGACGCGACCCTGCCCACCCACCGGGGCACCGCTCCCGGCAACGGCACCCTGGTGGCCGCGGTCCAGCGGGCCACGGGGCAGGAGCCGCGAGTCGTCGGGAAGCCGTATGCCCCGCTGTACGAGCTCTGTGCCGCTCGGCTGGAGACAGCCCCGGCTCGGGTGCTGGCCGTGGGAGACCGGCTCGACACCGACATCGCCGGAGCGGTTGCCGCCGGCATGGACTCGGCGCTCGTGCTGACCGGCATCGACTCGGTGACCACGCTGGTGTCTGCCCCGGCAGCCATGCGGCCCACCTACCTGCTCGAGGACCTGCGGTCGCTGTCCGCCGCCTATGTGCCCGCCGAGACCGACTACTCGTGGTGGGTCTGCGGGGACGACCGGCGGCGCGTCGTCGACGGAGCCTGGGAGGTGGCGTCGAAGGGGAGCGCCATCGAGGCCGCCCGCGCCGGCGTGGCGTGCCTCCACGAGGCCCTGGACCTCGGCGACCTGGACGAGGACGCGGTGCAGCGGCTCGTTCCCGAGATCGACGCTTGGCAGTAGCGTGAGGGGCGCGAGCGACCCCGCCGCTTCATCGAGGAGGACCTACCGTGGCTTTCGAATCCGTGCGCAGCTATGTCCAGCTCGCCAGCGGTCTGGGCGAGATGACCAAGGCCAAGGCGATGGACGCAGCGCAGGGCCTGCTGGCCCTTCCCGGCGCGGACGAGGTGACCAGGCGGGCGGTGCAGGCCTCCACGCTCGCCGACCAGCTCCTCGAAGCAGCCAGGGCCAACCGCGCCAACCTGCTCACCCTGATCCAGACCGAGGTCGAGTCAGCACTCAAGAAGGCTGATGTGGCCCGGGTGGCGGATGTCGATGCCGCCCGCGCCGCCCTGACCACGGTGACCAAGGAGATCGTCGAGCTCCGAGCGCTCCTGGTGGCGACCGGCGCCTCCGCCGTGGCCGGCGCGTCCCGCAGCTCGCTCGGCAGGACGGTCAGCCGCTCCGGAGCCATCTCCACCGCGGCTCGACCCGCGGCCCCGGCAGCCGCACCGGCTGCGCCCGCCGCACCGGCTGCGCCCGCCGCGAAGGCTGCGCCCGCCGCGAAGGCTGCGCCGGCGACGAAGGCGGCCGCGAAGACCACCGCAAGGAAATCCGCTGCGAAGAACGCAGCGCCCGCCACGAAGGCTGCGCCGGCGAAGAAGGCGGCGGCCACGAAGAAGACCTCCGCAAGCAAGACCACTGCGAAGAAGGCTGCGCCCGCCGCGAAGGCTGCGCCGGCGAAGAAGGGGGCGGCCACGAAGAAGACCTCCGCAAGCAAGACCACTGCGAAGAAGGCTGCGCCCGCAAAGAAGACCACCGCGAAGAAGACCACAGCCACGAAGGCAGCAGAATGAGCGACGAACACCCGAGCGACGACCAGGGCGCTGCCGACCCGGAGACGCCCTCGTCGGGCGCCGCCGTGGCCCACGCCTCGCGGCACGAGAACCCCGCCGACCAGGCCGAGTCCCTCGGTACGGGCCTGGGTGACCAGGCCACCGGTGACATCGTGATCGACTCGGCGTTGCAGGACCTGCAGAATGCACCAACCGACGACCTGGACGCCCAGATCGACGCGGGTCAGCGGGTGCAGGAGACCCTCCAGGCCCGGCTGTCCGACCTCGGCGGCGAGTGAGCGACTCCACACCGCGCGACGCCGTGCCGCGCGACCCCGTGCCGCGCGACACGGCTCGGCTCGATCTCGAGCTCGTCCGGCGCGGCCTGGCCCGGTCGCGGGGGCACGCTCGCACGCTGGTCGACGCCGGTGACGTGAGCATCGACGGCAAGCCCGCCGCGAAGCCCTCGATCCCGGTCGCCCCCGGCCAGCGCATCGAGGTGCGCGAGGAGGGGCCGCGCTGGGTGAGCCGCGCGGCATACAAGCTGTTGGGGGCCCTGGAGACGTTCGGGCCACCGGGCCTGGAGGCCGCTGGAAAACGCTGTCTCGACGTGGGCGCCTCGACCGGTGGGTTCACCCAGGTCCTGCTCCACCACGGGGCGGCCCACGTCATCGCCCTCGACGTCGGGCACGGCCAGCTCGTCCCAGCCCTCGCCGATGACCCGCGGGTCACCGACCGGTCGCGGACCACGGTGCGGGACCTCACGGCCGCAGCCATCGGGGGACCGGTCGACCTGCTCGTCGCCGACCTGAGCTTCATCTCGCTGACCCTGGTGCTCGACACCTTCCGGGGGCTGCTCACCGACGAGGGTGACGTGGTGGTGCTGGTCAAGCCGCAGTTCGAGGTCGGCCGCACCCGGCTGGGCAAGGGCGGCATCGTCCGGGCGCAGGGTGACCGTGCGTGGGCGGTCACCGAGGTCGCCCGCGCGGCGGTGGCCGCGGGCCTGCACCCCCGGGGCCTGGCCCGCAGCCCGATCGAGGGCGGCGAGGGCAACGTCGAGTACCTCCTGTGGCTGACCCCCCGCGACGCGCAGTCGATGGGATGGGAGGCTCTGGTGAAGGCCGCTGACGACGTGACCGCGCCATGACTGACCTCGAAGGGACACCAGACCGTGGGGAGCACACCATGAGTTCAGGGAGCACCGACCCAGGCAGCAGCACGCCGGGTCGCCGGATCCTGCTCGTGGCCCACCCGCGCCGCCAGGAGGCGCAGGACGTGGCCACCGCCGTGGTCGAGCGCCTGCACGCGGCAGGCATCGAGGTGGTCGTCCAGCGCGACGAGGCCACCGCCGTCAACCTGGCCCAGCACCCGGGCGTGACCCTGGTCGACGGGGACGCCGCGGCGGAGGGCTGTGAGCTGGTCTGCGTGCTCGGGGGTGACGGGACGATCCTGCGCGGCGCCGAGGTGTCCCGGGGGACGGGCGCACCGCTGCTCGGGGTCAACCTGGGCCACGTGGGCTTCCTCGCGGAGGCCGAGCGCGAGGACATCGACGCCACCGTCGAGCACATCGTCGCCAAGACGTACTCGGTCGAGGAGCGGATGACCCTCGAGGTCACCGCCCACGTCAACGGCGACCCGGTCTACACGAGCTGGGCCCTCAACGAGGTCACCGTCGAGAAGGCCAACCGCGAACGCATGCTCGAGGTCGTGGCCGAGATCGACGGCCGACCCCTCACCACCTGGGGCTGCGACGGCGTCGTCGTCGCCACCCCGACGGGGTCGACCGCCTACGCCTTCTCGGCCGGTGGCCCGGTCGTCTGGCCGGACGTCGAGGCCCTCCTGCTCGTGCCCATCAGTGCGCACGCGCTCTTCGCGCGGCCGCTCGTGCTCGGCCCCAGCTCGCACCTCGCCCTCGAGGTCGTGCCCGACACGCTGGGCACCGGCGCCCTGTGGTGCGACGGCCGCCGCGCGGTGGACCTGCCCCCGGGCGCGCGGATCGAGGTGGTGCGCTCGCAGACGCCGGTGCGGTTGGCCCGGCTCAGCACGTCGCCGTTCACCGACCGGCTCGTCGCCAAGTTCGACCTGTCGATCCACGGGTGGCGCGGTGAGGCCCGTCGCGAGGATGCCGCCCGCGTCGCAGAGGTTCAGCCGCCAGCCTGACCGCCAGCCTGACCGCCAGCCTGACCGCCAGCCTGACCGCCAGCCTGACCGACCCGGTCGGCCCTGCGTGAGAGGCTGTGCCCCGTGCTGTCCGAACTGAGGATCCAGGGACTCGGCGTCATCGACGACGCCGTGCTCGACCTGCACCCGGGGCTCAACGTCGTCACCGGTGAGACCGGCGCGGGAAAGACCATGGTCGTCACCGGACTGGGGCTGCTCCTGGGTGCCCGGGCCGACGCCGGCCTGGTGCGGTCCGGTGCGGGGAGCGCAGTCGTCGAGGGCCTCATCGACGTCGCCAGCGACCACCCGGCCGCTCTGCGCGCCGCCGAGGCGGGCGCCGACGTGACCGACGGGTTGGTCCTCGTGCGGTCGGTCAGCGCGGAGGGCCGTTCGCGCGCCCACGTGGGGGGCCGCTCCGCCCCGGTGGGCGTGCTCGCCGAGATCGGTGAGCACCTCGTGGCGGTCCACGGACAGGCCGACCAGTGGCGCCTGCGCCAGAGCGACCAGCACCGCGCCGTGCTCGACCAGTTCGGGGGAGCTCCCCTCGAGAAGGCCCTGCTGGCCTACACCGACGTCTTCGACGCCCACCAGGCCGCGTCCGCCGAGCTCGCCGACCTGCGCGAACAGGCCCGTGACCGGGCCCGCGAGATCGAGGTCCTCCAGCACGGCCTCGAGCAGCTCGAGCAGGTGGACCCCCAGTCGGGGGAGGACGCCGAGCTCCGCGTCGAGGACGAGCGGCTCGGCCACGCCGAGGGACTGCGCGGTGCCGCATCACTGGCCCACGACCACCTCGCCGGAGCGGGCGAGTATGCCGCGGAGCCGGCGCCCAGCGTCGTGGAGCTGATCGCCTCGGCCCGGCAGGCCCTCGCGGGCGAGGTCGACCACGACCCGGCGCTGCGGGAGCTGGACCGCCGGATGGCCGACCTCGGTTACCTGGCGGCCGACCTCGCCGCCGACCTGAGCAGCTACCTGTCCGACATCGAGGTCGACCCGGCCCGCATGGCGTGGGTCCAGCAGCGGCGCGCCGACCTCACCGCCCTGACCCGCAAGTACGGCGAGACCATCGACGACGTGCTGGCCTGGGGCAAGGCCTCGGCGCAACGGCTCGACGCCCTCCTCAACTCCGACAGCCGGATCGAGGCCCTCGAGCCCGAGGTGGCCCGGCTCGACGCCGAGCGCACCGCCACGGCCCAGGCCCTCGGCAAGGCCCGGCGCTCCGCGGCGACACGGCTCGCCACTGCAGTGACCGGTGAGCTCGCCCACCTGGCGATGGGCCAGGCGACCGTCGACGTCGCCGTCACCCCACGCCCGTCAGGGCTCGCGCGGCACGGCGGCGACGACGTCGAGATCCTGCTTGCGGCCAACCCCGGCAGCCCGGCCCGCACCGTCGCCAAGGCTGCCTCGGGCGGTGAGCTGTCCCGGGTCATGCTGGCGCTCGAGGTCGTGACCGGTGCGGCGGGCGGGAGCGACGTCCCCACCTTCGTCTTCGACGAGGTCGACGCCGGGGTCGGGGGAGCCGCTGCCCTGGACGTCGGCGCCCGGCTGGCCGCGCTGGCGCGGCACGCCCAGGTCGTCGTGGTCACGCACCTGCCCCAGGTCGCGGCCTACGCCGACCGCCACCTCGTCGTGCGCAAGGCCAGCGACGGACACATCACCTCCAGCGGGGTGCACGCGCTCGACGGCGAGGAACGGCTGCGCGAGCTCGCCCGCATGATGGCCGGTGTCGACACGGGCACCGCCCTCGACCACGCGCGAGAGCTCGTCGAGGAGACCACCGCTCGTCGCGCCACCGCGGTGCGCAGCTAGGGAGCTCCGTCGTCGCAGGGCGTGACCCAGGTCGCGAGGTCCGCGCCCGCGTGGGCCGTGCGGCATACCCGTTGCCCCATGGGAGGATGGTCAGGATGCCTTTGAAGTTCACCCGCCAACGTGCCCGCGACCCCGAGTTCCCGGGGGTGCGCGGTTTGGTGCGCGTGGACGCCCGGACCAAGAACCTCACCAAGCGGCTCAAGCCCGGCGAGATCGCCGTCATCGACCACCAGGACATCGACAAGGTGAGCGCGGAGGCCTTGCTGGCGTGCCGGCCGGCCGCCGTCGTCAACGCTGCCCCCTCGATCTCGGGTCGCTACCCCAACCTCGGCCCCGAGATCCTCGTGGACGCGGGGATCCCGCTGATCGACAACGTCGGCAAGGACGTCATGCACGACCTCGCCGACGGTCAGCTCGTGCGGATCGACGGTGACCAGATCTGGGTCGGCGACGAGGTCGTGGCCAAGGGACAGGCCTTCGACCACGAGCTGGTGCAGTCCGCGATGACCGAGGCGCGGGCAGGGCTGGCGGTCCAGCTCGAGGCCTTCGCCGCCAACACGATGGAGTACCTCCGGCGCGAGCGCGAGCTGCTGCTCGACGGGGTCGGCGTGCCCGACATCACCACCAAGATCGACGGCCGGCACGCCCTCATCGTGGTGCGCGGCTACCACTACAAGGAAGACCTGCGCATGCTGCGCAGCTACATCCGGGAGTACCGGCCGGTGCTCATCGGTGTCGACGGCGGTGCCGATGCCCTGCTCGAGGTCGGCCTCAAGCCCGACCTGGTCGTCGGTGACATGGACTCCGTGTCCGATGCGACCCTGCGCTGTGGTGCCGAGATCGTGGTGCACGCCTACCGCGACGGCAACGCCCCCGGTCTCGAGCGCGTCCAGCGGCTCGGCGTCGAGCCGGTCGTCTTCCCGGCCACCGGCACGAGCGAGGACGTCGCGATGCTGCTGGCCGACGACAAGGGCGCCGAGCTGATCGTCGCCGTCGGCACCCACGCGACGCTCGTCGAGTTCCTCGACAAGGGTCGCAGCGGCATGGCCAGCACCTTCCTCACCCGGCTGCGCGTGGGCGGCAAGCTCATCGACGCCAAGGGCGTCAGCCGGCTCTACCGCTCCCGCATCTCCAACCTCGCCCTGACGCTGATGCTGCTGGGGGGCCTCAGCGCGCTGTTCGCGGCGCTCTGGTCCACCACTGGTGGGCGCGCGTTCCTCCAGGTGCTCGGTGCCCGGTGGGACGACCTCTGGTCCTTCGTCGTAGGAATCGTCACGTGATCGACTTTCGTTACCACCTCGTCTCCATCGTCTCGATCTTCATGGCCCTCGCCGTGGGGATCGTGCTCGGTGCCGGTCCGCTCAAGGAGGACATCGGCAACACGCTCACCTCCGAGGTGAAGAACCTGCGCGCCGACAAGGCCTCCCTGCGCAGCGAGCTCGACGCCGCGGAGAAGGGGACCTCGGCGCGCGACGAGTTCACCTCGGCCAGCAACCGCAGCCTGCTCGCGGAGCGGCTCAAGGACACGACGGTCACCCTCGTCGTCCTCCCCGGGGCCGACCCCAACCTCGTCAAGTCCACGCAGGGCACGCTCGCCTCGGCGGGCGCGGTCGTCGGGTCCACGATCTCGGTGCAGGACAACTGGGTCGACCCCGACAAGGCCGCCTTCCGCGCGACGCTCGGGCAGCAGCTGGCCAGTCAGGTGGGGGTCCCGATCGACCAGTCCGGGAGCGACGTCGTCGACGCCGTCCTCGCGCGGTCCGTGCTCGCCAAGGCCGGATCCACCGCCGCAGGTGCTGCGTCGGCGCTCGAGGCGATGCGCACCGGTGACCTGATCCGCTACACCCCCGACAACGTCAAGGTCGCCTCGATCGCCGTGGTCGTGGCCGGTCCCGTGACCGGTTCGGATGCGACCGCGCGCGAGGCCCGGGCGGCCGGCCTGAGCCACCTCGCCGGAGCGCTCGACGAGGCTGGCGCGGGAGCGATCCTCGTGGCTGCGAGCCTCAGCCCCGGCGCCACGAACACCACGTCCGTCGTCACCACCTCCCGCGACGACAGCGACCAGTCCAAGGTGCTGTCCACGGTGGACGACGCCGAGCTCCCGATGGGGCAGGCCAGCCTCGTGTTCGGGCTGCTCGAGCAGCAGGCGGGCAAGTCCGGGCAGTACGGCCTCGCCTCCGACGCGACCGCGGCCTTCCCCCAGCTGGCGACCAAGTAGCCGCCGTGCGCGCACTCGTGTCCGGTGCCGTTGCCGGGGCGCTCGCCGCCTCTGCGCTCCGCCTCCTTCGCGACCACCCGCCCGGCGGGGCGTCCACCTGGGATCGCACCAACCATGCCGGCCGCACGGTCACCCTCCTCGAGGGCCCTGCGTATGCCGTGGGTGCCGCCGGTGCCGCAGCGCTGCTGGGTGCCGGGCCGGGGCCGGTGCTCGCGGCCGGGTCGTCCGCGGCCTTCGGCGCCCTGGACGACCTCAGGGGCGACTCGAGCAGCAAGGGACTGAAGGGCCACCTGGGCGCGCTCGCCCGCGGTGAGGTCACGACCGGCGCGGTCAAGGTCCTCGGCCTCGGGGTGACCGGCCTCGTCTCGGCGGCCCTCATCGACCGCGGGGTCCGCAGCCGTGGCGCCCTGGACACGCTGGTCGGCGGTGCGGTCATCGCGGGCTCGGCCAACCTGCTCAACCTGCTCGACCTGCGCCCCGGTCGCGCGCTCAAGGCGACCATCGTCCTGGGTGCCCTCACGGCGACCTCGGCACGCAGCGCACCGGCTGCCGGTGCCGCAGTGGGTGCCGCCGCAGGCTTGCTCGGACCCGACCTGGCGGGGGAGGCCATGCTCGGCGACACCGGTGCGAACGGCGCCGGCGCGCTGCTCGGCGCCGCCCTGGTGCAGCGCACCGGCCGTCGTGGTCGCTGGGTCGCGTTGGCCGCCCTGACCGCGCTGACCCTCGCGTCAGAGAAGGTCTCGTTCACCTCGGTGATCGAGTCCACCCCGGGGCTGCGCGAGCTCGACGCCCTGGGTCGTCGATGATGCGGGTCGTCGATGGTGCGGTGCCGTCGATGGTGCGGTGCCGTCGATGACGCGGTGTCGCCGATGACCGCGAGGACGGTCGGCACGTCGGTCGCCAAGGCCGCGGCCCTCATCGCCGTCGTGACGCTGCTGGCCCGGCTCGCCGGCTTCGGGCGCACCATCGTGTTCTCGCGCACCGTCGGCGCGGGCGGGGTGGGTGACACCTACCAGTCCGTCAACATGCTCCCCAACGTCGTCTACGAGGTCGCCGCCGGTGGTGCCCTCGCCGCCGTGGCCGTGCCCCTGATCGCGAGCCAGCTGGGGGCGGGGCGTCGTGACGACGCGGACCGGACCGCCTCGGCCCTGCTCACCTGGGCGGTCGCCGTCCTGGTGCCCCTGTCGGTGCTGCTGGCGCTGTCGGCGCCGTGGCTCAGCGACGCGCTGCTCGGCGACTCGACCGTGCCCGGAGCCGCCGAGCTCGGCACCACCATGCTCCTGGTGTTCGCGCCCCAGGTGGCCCTCTACGGCGTCGGGGTCGTGCTGGCCGGCGTCCTCCAGGCGCACCGCAGGTTCCTCGCTGCGGCGCTGGCCCCCCTGCTCTCGAGCCTCGTCGTCATCGCCGCCTACGTCGGCTACCGGCTCGCCGCCGAGCCGGGGACGACGCCGGCCGACATCTCCACCGACGCGACCTGGGTGCTCGCCGGCGGCACGACCCTCGGTGTCGTGGTGCTGAGCCTGCCCCTGCTCGTGCCTGCGGTGCGGGCCGGGGTCCGGCTGAGGCCGACGTTCAGCTTCCCCGAGGGGGTGGCCCGCCGCGCCGGGTCGCTGGCCGGTGCCGGCGTCATCGCGCTGGTGGCCCAGCAGGCCGCCGTCGCGGCCACCCTGTGGCTCACCCACGCCCCACGCACCGTCGACACCGGTGTCGTCAACGTCTACACCTACGTCCAGGCCGTCTACCTCCTCCCGTATGCCGTACTGGCCGTGCCGATCGCGACGTCCGCCTTCCCTGCGCTGGCGCACACCAGCGCCGCCGAGGAGCTGAAGGAACAGGTCGGGACCTCCGCGCGCGACACACTGGCCGCAGCGCTGCGGGGGATCCTGCTGCTCACGGCGGGCGCCGCGACCGTGCTGATGGCGGTCTCGCGTCCGGTCGGGGTGTTCTTCGAGTCGTTCGACCGGGCCGCCGACTCGGGCGGGGGAGCAGCGCTCGCGGCCCTCCCCGGCGCCCTGTCGGCCTACGCCCCGGGACTGGTGGGGTTCTCCGTCGCGGCGTTGCTGACCAGGGCGCTCTACGTGCGGGGCCGCCCCCTCCACGCCGCCCTGGCCGTGGCCGCCGGCTGGGCCCTCGCGGCCCTCATCCCCATCGCGGTGATCCCGCAGGGCTCGAGAGCTGGCACCACCCTGGGCGTGCTCGGCGTGGGCTCGACCGTCGGGATGACGGCCTCCGCGGCAGTGCTGGCGCTCTTGGTGCGCGCCGCCTGGGGACCGGAAGCCGTGCAGGGTGCCGGGCGCACGCTCGGCGCCGCTGTCGTCTCCGTGGCAGTGGGGCTGGTCGTGGGTGACACCGTGGCGCGCGGAATGTCTCCGCACTCACTCTGGTCGGCCCTCGGCAGTGGGTTCCTGGTCGGGCTGATGACCCTGCTGGCCTACCTCGGCGTGATGATGGTTGCGGACCGCAAGGCCATGAAGGCCCTGCGCGAACGCGGCCGCGCCCGGCGCAGGGGGACCTCCGCGTGAGGGTCGTGATGCTCCTGGGCCGCAGCGCCGGCGGCATCGGCACCCACGTGGCCGATCTCACGGCGGACCTGCGCGCCCTCGGCGACGACGTCACCGTGGTGACCGACGGGTCCACCGCGGAACGGTTCGACCTGGCCGGCGCGCGCCTGTGGTGGCCGAGCAGGGCCGCCGGCGTCCTCGGCTCGCTCAGGGACCTGCGGCGGCTGCGCGGGCTCGTGCGGGGCGCTGACGTCCTGCACGCCCACGGCCACCAAGGCGGTCTCGTCGCGGTCGTGGCCTCGGCGGGCACCCGGACCCCGGTGGTCGTCAGCCACCACAACGCGGTGCTGGGAGGCGGCGCGCGACGCCGTGTCCTCGACCTGGTCCAGCGACTGGTCGTGCGGCGGGCCACCGTCGTCACGGGCGCCAGCAGCGACCTGGTCGTCGAGGCGGAGCGTCTGGGTGCCCGTGACGCTCGCCTCGCCCCGGTTCCTTCCCCGCGGGTGCCGGAGCTCCTCGCGGCCGCGCCGCTGCCCGACGCGGAGCGGCGGGCCCTGGCCGCAGAGCTGTTGCAGGAGAACGGGATCGAGCCGCTGACCGCCGACGCGCCCCTTGTGCTGTCGATCGCGCGGGTGGCCCCCCAGAAGGACCTGGGCACGTTCGTCGACACGATCGCCCGGCTGCCCGTGCCCGTCACGGCAGTGGTCGTCGGGGGCGGCGACGCCGACCTGCGCGAGGCCCTCGTGCAGCGGATCGAGGCGGACCGGCTGCCCGTGCACCTCGTCGGCCCGCAACCCGACCCGGCTCGCTGGCTGCGGGCCGCAGACGTCTTCGTCCTGACCTCGACCTGGGAGGCCCGGGCGCTGGTCGTCCAGGAGGCGATGGCCGCCGGGCTGCCGGTGGTGGCAACCGACGTGGGCGGGCTGCCCGACCTCGTCGAGGGCATCGGGGCGCTGGTGCCGGTCGGTGACGCGGGTCGGGCCGCCGAGTCCGTGGCGCGCTACCTCACCGAGCCGGCCACGCGGCATACCGCCTCCGTGGCGGGCCGTGAGCGGGCCACATCGTGGGACGACGGAACGGCGACGGCGAGTCGCTGGCACGAGTGGTACTCAGGCATGCTCGGAATGACGTAGGCTTGAATCCCGTGGTGGAGCAGACGAAACACATCTTCGTAACCGGGGGCGTTGCCTCCTCACTCGGCAAGGGCCTCACGGCCTCAAGCCTCGGACATCTGCTCCGGGCCCGCGGTCTGCGGGTCACGATGCAGAAGCTGGATCCCTATCTCAATGTGGATCCGGGCACGATGAACCCCTTCCAGCACGGCGAGGTCTTCGTGACCGACGACGGTGCGGAGACCGACCTCGACATCGGTCACTACGAGCGGTTCCTCGACAGCAACCTCGTGGGCAAGGCGAACGTCACGACCGGGCAGATCTACAACCAGGTCATCGCCAAGGAGCGGCGGGGTGAGTACCTCGGCGACACCGTCCAGGTCATCCCGCACATCACCAACGAGATCAAGGAACGGATGCGGGCGCAGGCCGCCGGCAGCCCCGGGGTCAAGCCGAGTGAGGCTCCCGACATCATCATCACCGAGATCGGCGGCACGGTCGGCGACATCGAGTCGCTGCCGTTCCTCGAAGCGGCCCGGCAGGTGCGTCACGACGTCGGCCGCGACAACGTGTTCTTCCTCCACGTCTCGCTGGTGCCCTACCTCGCCCCGAGTGGCGAGCTGAAGACCAAGCCCACCCAGCACTCCGTGGCCGCCCTGCGCCAGGTCGGCATCCAGCCCGACGGCCTCGTGCTGCGGGCCGACCGCGAGATCCCCGACAGCATCAAGCGCAAGATCTCGCTGATGTGCGACGTCGACACCGAGGCCTGCGCCGCAGCGGTCGACGCCCCGAGCATCTACGACATCCCGAAGGTCCTGCACAAGGAGGGCCTCGACGCCTACGTGATCCGCCGGCTCGGGCTCAACTTCCGCGACGTCAACTGGCACGACTGGGACGAGCTGCTGCGCCGGGTGCACAGCCCGGAGCACACCGTCGAGATCGCGCTGGTCGGCAAGTACATCGACCTGCCCGACGCCTACCTCTCGGTCACCGAGGCCATGCGCGCTGGTGGGTTCCACCACGACGCCAAGGTCTCGATCCGGTGGGTCGCCAGCGACGAGTGCCAGACCGAGTCCGGTGCGCAGAAGGCGCTCGGCGGCGTCGACGCCGTGCTGGTGCCCGGTGGCTTCGGCGTGCGTGGCATCGAGGGCAAGCTCGGGGCCCTGAAGTGGGCCCGCGAGCGCCAGGTGCCCACGCTCGGTATCTGCCTCGGCCTGCAGTGCATGGTCATCGAGTACGCCCGGAACGTCGCGGGCATCGACGGCGCGAGCTCGACCGAGTTCGACCCGAACACCCCCGCCCCGGTCATCGCGACCATGGAGGAGCAGAAGGCGTTCGTCGAGGGTGCCGGTGACCTCGGTGGCACGATGCGGCTCGGTTCCTACCCGGCCAAGCTGACCGAGGGCTCGGTCATCGCCGAGGCCTACGGCGCGGTCGCCGTCGACGAGCGCCACCGGCACCGCTACGAGGTCAACAACAGCTATCGCGAAGAGCTCGAGGCCGCCGGCCTGGTCTTCTCCGGGCTGTCCCCGGACAAGAACCTCGTCGAGTTCGTCGAGCTGCCCCGCGAGGTGCACCCCTACTACGTCTCGACGCAGGCGCACCCGGAGTTCAAGTCGCGCCCGCACCGGGCCCACCCGCTCTTCGCCGGTCTCGTCGAGGCCGCGATCAACGCCCAGCGCGCCGCTCGGCTGGTCGAGGTGGAGCGCCCGCGCAGCACGGCGGACGCCACGGCGTGACCGAAGGAGCCGAGGGCTTCGAGGGCTTCGACGGCTCAGGCGGCCCTGAGGGGGAGCTGGCCGACCGCTACGCCGACCTGCCCGTCCTGCACTCCGAGGTGGCGCTGCACGGCATCGTCTGGGACGTCGTGCGTGACCGCGTCGACCTCGGTCAGGCCGGCGAGGTGACCCGTGAGTACGTCCGCCACACCGGCGCGGTGGCCGTGGCAGCGCTCGACGCCCGGGGCCGGATCTGCCTCATCCAGCAGTACCGCCACCCCGTGCGGGCCTACGAGTGGGAGATCCCCGCGGGGCTGCTCGACGTCGACGGGGAGCCGCCGCACGTCGGTGCCGCCCGTGAGCTGCACGAGGAGGCGGACCTGGTCGCCGGCACGTGGCACGTGCTCGCCGACTACGTCAGCTCGCCCGGTGGGCTCGACGAGGTGCTGCGCATCTACCTCGCGCGTGACCTCGCCACGGTGCCGGCGGGGGAGCGCCACGAGCGCGACAGCGAGGAGCTGGGTATGCCGGTGCGCTGGGTCGCGCTCGAGGAGGCCCGCGACGCGTTCCTCGCCGGTCGCCTCCACAACGCCACCCTCGGCATCGCCGTGCTCGCGGCCCTCGCGGCGCGCGACCAGGACTGGGCCACCGTGCGACCGGTGGACGCACCCTGGCCCGGCCACCGCGCGTAGGGTCCCTCCCATGTACCTGGAGAACCTCGTCTTCGATGCTGCCCAGTCGCAGGTGCTCGGGCACTTCTGGGAGCAGGCGCTGGGCACCCAGACCCTGACCGATGAGTCCGACATCGTCGAGACCCGGCTGTCGGTGGACGGTGGGCCGACCCTCGACCTCTGCTTCCAGCAGGTCACCGACCCGTTGCTGCCCGCGCCGCGGCTCCACCTCGACCTGCACGCCGGTCCCGACCAGGCCGGCACCGTGGAGCGGCTGATCGGCCTCGGCGCCACCCACCTCGACATCGGTCAGGGTGACGTGCCCTGGGTGGTGCTGGCCGACCCGGAGGGTCACCCCTTCTGCGTGATGGAGGAGCGCGAGGCCTACCGCGACACCGGCCCGATCGCGGCGGTCCCCATCCTCGGCGACGACCCGGCGCGCGATGCGGCGTTCTGGGCCGAGCTCACCGGCTGGCGCGACTACGCCGGGAGCGCCCCCCAGTCGCTGCGGCACCCCTCCGGCCGCGGACCGGTCCTGGAGTTCCTCCGGGCGGAGCGGGAGAGGCCCAAGATGGGCAAGAACCAGCTGCACCTCGACCTGCGGCTCGAGGCCCGGGACGACTTGGCCGCGCTGATCGACCACGTCGAGGGCCTGGGGGCCGTGCGCCTCGACCACGACTGGGGCGACCTGCCCTGGACCTCGCTCCAGGACCCCTCGGGCAACGAGTTCTGCTTCCTCCCGTCGAGGTCGCAGTGAGCGCCTTCGGGGCCGTCGCCCACGACGCGGCCGCTGCCGACGCCTGCCCGTGCGGCACCGGCCTGACCTACGCACAGTGCTGCCGACCACTGCACGACGGTGTCACGCACGCCGAGTCCGCGGTGCGGCTCATGCGCAGCCGCTACAGCGCCTACGTCGTCCACGACACGGCATACCTGCTGCGCACGTGGCACCCGCGCACCCGGCCGAGCGACCTCGACGCGTCGAGCGGCCCGGCCTGGCAGGGACTGACCGTGCTGGAGACCGCGGACGGACGAGACAGCGACTCGGTCGGTGAGGTGGAGTTCGAGGCGGCGCACGCCGACGGCGTGCTGCACGAGCGGAGCCGGTTCGTGAAGCGAGCAGGACGCTGGGTCTACGTCGATGGCGACGTGGGCTGAGCCGCCACCACCAGGGACCCCCGGACAAACCGATTCGTATGCCGTGTGGGCCGGTCCGTAGGATGGCCGGGTTCACCACCCGACTGAATCGAAGGATCTCTCGTGCTCCGCACCCATGAGGCCGGCACCCTGCGCGCCGACCACGCCGGTCAGACCGTCACGCTCACGGGCTGGGTCGCCCGTCGGCGCGATCACGGCGGAGTGGCCTTCCTGGACGTGCGCGATGCCAGCGGGATCGTCCAGGTCGTGGCTCGGGACGAGGTCCTCACCGGTGCGGCCCACGACCTGCGCAACGAGTACTGCATCCGGGCGACCGGCGAGGTCGTCGCCCGCACCGAGAACAACGTCAACCCCGACCTGCCCACCGGCGAGGTCGAGGTCGTCGCGAGCTCGATCGAGGTGCTCAACGCCTCCGCGCCGCTGCCGTTCCAGATCGACGAGCGCGTCACGGTCGGCGAGGAGGCGCGTCTCAAGCACCGCTACCTCGACCTGCGCCGCCCCGGTGCCTCCTCGGCGGGGTCGGCCATCCGGCTGCGCTCGCGGGTCAACGCTGCGGCCCGCACCGTGCTCGGCGCCCGTGACTTCATCGAGATCGAGACGCCGACGCTGACCAGGTCCACCCCCGAGGGTGCCCGCGACTTCCTCGTGCCCGCGCGCCTCGCGCCCGGTTCCTGGTACGCGCTCCCGCAGAGCCCCCAGCTGTTCAAGCAGCTGCTCATGGTCGCCGGCATGGAGCGCTACTACCAGATCGCGCGCTGCTACCGCGACGAGGACTTCCGCGCCGACCGCCAGCCCGAGTTCACCCAGCTCGACATCGAGATGTCCTTCGTCGAGCAGGCCGACGTGCTCGAGCTCGGCGAGGAGATCGTCAAGGAGGTCTGGAAGCTCATCGGGGTCGAGCTGCAGACGCCGTTCCTCCAGATGACCTATGCCGAGGCGATGCGCCGGTTCGGCTCCGACAAGCCCGACCTGCGGTTCGGCACCGAGCTGGTCGAGTGCACCGACTACTTCGCGGACACGCCGTTCCGGGTGTTCCAGGCCGAGTACGTCGGCGCGGTCGTCATGCCCGGCGGCGCCTCGCAGCCGCGCAAGCAGCTGGACGCCTGGCAGGACTGGGCCAAGAGCCGCGGTGCCAAGGGCCTGGCCTACGTGCTCGTCCAGGAGGACGGCACGCTGGGCGGTCCGGTCGCCAAGAACCTCACTGACGCCGAACGCGACGGCCTGGCCGCCCACGTCGGTGCCCAGCCGGGCGACTGCGTCTTCTTCGGCGCCGGTGCCACCAAGTCGTCGCGCGCCCTGCTGGGTGCCGCCCGGCTCGAGATCGGCCGCCGCTGCGAGCTCATCGACGAAGCCGCCTGGTCGTTCCTCTGGGTGCTCGACGCCCCGCTCTTCGAGCCGTCGTCCGAGGCGGTCGCGGCTGGTGACGTCGCCGTCGGTGCCGGTGCCTGGACCGCGGTGCACCACGCGTTCACCTCGCCCAAGGCCGAGTTCCTCGACACCTTCGACACCGACCCCGGTCCCGCGCTGGCCTACGCCTACGACATGGTCTGCAATGGCAACGAGATCGGTGGCGGGTCGATCCGTATCCACCGCCGCGACGTGCAGGAGCGGGTGTTCAAGGTGATGGGCCTGTCCGAGGAGGAGGCGCAGGAGAAGTTCGGCTTCCTGCTCGACGCCTTCGCCTTCGGCGCGCCGCCGCACGGTGGCATCGCGTTCGGCTGGGACCGCATCGTCTCGCTGCTCGCGGGCACCGAGTCGATCCGCGACGTCATCGCCTTCCCGAAGTCGGGTGGCGGCTACGACCCCCTGACCGCCGCACCGGCCCCGATCACGGCCGAGCAGCGCAAGGAGGCCGGGGTCGACGCCCGGCCCGAGCCAGCCGACGCGAAGGCCGACGCGAAGGCCGACGCCGGGGCCTGAGCCCACCACGCCCGGCACCCTCGGGCGCACCTCAAGTCGGCCGATCGGCCGAAATCTCCGGCGGGGACCAGGGCGTGGGGCGGAACCGCCGCCGCGACGCGCGCCCGAAAGTTAGGCTCCGCGCATGGTCCGGACGCCTGTCCTCATCCCGAGCCCCGACGGTCGCCACGCCGTGCGCAAGGACATCACCCGGGTGGCAGTCGACGAGGTGCCGATCCCGGGCGCCGGCGCTGCGCCCAGGGGGTTGTTCGGTCGCGCGAAGCCCACGCCCGTGGCCGTCGAGCGCCGGTACGGGTTGTGCTACCAGCTGTGGGAGCTCGAACCGGCCCGCCTGCTCGGTCGGGTGGTGGTGGCCTGGCTGTCGGTCGAGGACATGCCCGACGCGATGGGCTACTTCCGCAGCGAGGACCGCCGGGTGGCCCGGGCCCAGCGGCAGGCGTACTGGGACGCGATCGCCTGGACGATGCTCGAGCACGGCGGCGGTCCGGAGGACGACGCGCCGCCACCCACGGCATACCCCGCGTGGTTCCAGGCCGACGAGCGACTGGTCCGCGCCGCCGCCGACGACCTGGACACCTTGGCCGACAGCTGGGCCGACTTCGCCGCGTGGCAGCCCGACGGCCAGGCCTTCTGGGTGCGGACCAACGGCTTCCACAGCTGCGTGGGACTCGACGGAACCGCCTCGCCCCGGTTGTGGCTCGAGCGCAAGGGCCTGATGCCGAACACCTGGGTGCCGTGCGCCGAGTACAGCTACCACCTCGAGGCCCTGCCGGGTCGTCGAGCCCGCGAGACCTTCGGCGACGGCGCGGCGATCCTCGACGGCGCACCCTCCGTCGAGGTCATGCACCCCGCGGTGATCCCGGTCGAGCGCGACGGCTGGGTCCCGAGCGCCGCGCCCACCCCCGCGCTGCCCACCCCCGCGCTGCCCACCCCCGCGCTGGCGACCCCCGCCGCCCTGCTCACCCCCGCCACGCCGGACGGATCCCCCGGCGGGTCGCCCGCAGGACCACCGGCCGGCGAACCGACCAACCGCATCACGATCAGCGTCCCCGCGTGGACCACTGCCGGGGTGACGGAGGCCCTCGACGCCCTGACGGCCGAGATGACACCGGACCTCGCGGGTCGGGCGGAGGACGCCGCGATCGAGCTGCGCTTCGCGGTCGAGGGCCGGCTGATGGACGAGGGCGAGTTCTTCGACCTCGTAGGGCAGGAGCTGCCCGACGCCCTTCCGGCGCTGCGGCGCCTCGTCGAGACGGCAGCGGACGCGATGGCCCGCAGCACCTTCCTCTACTCGGACAGCGCCGCGGGAGTCGGCCTGCTGTCCCGGGCGGTCCGGTGGCTCGGGGTGCTCGACACCAGCACCCTGCCGACCCTGATGGCCTACGGCCGCGTGGTCGATGTGGAGCACGAGTACACCTTCGTCGGCGAGACCGTCCCGGGCATCGTGCGGGTGCACGGCTGGGCCGACGAGGTGATCGACTTCGTCTTCTGGGTGCTGATCCGCAACTTCTTCAACGGCCTCCAGGACTTCGACGAGGTGTGGTCGGGCCTGCACCTGCGCGGCGCCATCACCCAGCGCGACCCGGTCGCGGTCGCCCACCGGGTGGTGCAGCTCAACCACGACGATCTCATGTCCCGCCGCTACGCGGTGCCCGGTCGGCCGGGCGGGCTCGAGCAGCTGGCGGCCGACATCCCGCAGCCGCACGAGCCCTGGGCCGTCGCCTTCTTCGCAGCGGTCCGGGAGGCCCTGACCCGCTAGGGCCGGCGACGGAAGACGCTCAGCCGATGGGTGTCACCTTGCCCAGGACGGTGCCGGTGACCGAGAACGTGAAGCCGTCCCCGTCGGTCCCGCTGAGCCAGTAGCTGCACCACTGGGCTCCGGCGGCGTTCGCCGACCGGCCCTTCGCCGCTCCGGGGTCGGTACCCGAGTCGACGACGACGCCGTTGGGGTCGGTGAGGGTGAAGGTGCTGGGGCCGAACGCCAGCGGCACGAGGGTGCTCGTGCTCCCGAGGTCGTGGGCCGGGGTGAACGCGCCGTTCCCGTTGACCCAGGTCTGGTAGAGCGTGGAGCCGCACTGCACGGTGACGAGCCCGGCCCGGGCAGGGGCCGCGGAGGCCGGCACGACGGCTGCCGCGGCGAGGGGAAGGGTGAGGGCTGCTGCAATGGTCAGGCGGGCAGCGGATCGCATCGGACATCCTTTCGAGCCCCCTGCGAGCAACTGGGTGGGTGAGGACGAGCCTAGGAGCCGGGCGGGTCGGGCAGATCCCGCGTTCTGCCTAGTCCACCACCGGCAGAATGGGTCCGTGGGAGACAAGGCACTACGCGCACCGGGCGATGTCCTCGTGCACCTGCGTCGGGCGCGCGACCACGCCGACCGGTGCTACGCCGAGCAGGTCGACGTCGACTCGCTGGCGGCCGTGGCCGGGCTAAGCAAGTACCACTTCCTGCGGCTGTTCAAGGCGACCTACGGCCTCACCCCGGGGGAGTACCTGTCGCAGCGGCGGATCGAGCGCGCACAGGACCTGCTCCGGGCCACCAACCTCACCGTGACCGAGGTGTGCCACGCGGTCGGGTTCTCGAGCCTCGGGTCGTTCAGCAGCCGGTTCAGGGCGGTCGTCGGTGAGAGCCCGAGTGACTTCCAGCGCCGGTATGCCGCGGGGGCGCCGCACATCCCCGGGTGCTTCGTGTTCATGTGGGGCCTGGCCGAGAAGCAGCCTGCCACGAAGCCCGATCTCGCAATCGAGGAGAAGCACGCCGAGCCGACCTCCTCCTAGGGTCGACCCATGATCACCAACATCTCCATCGTCAGCGTCTTCGTGAAGGACCAGGACGAGGCCCTGGCCTTCTACACCGACGTCCTCGGCTTCGAGCTCAAGGACGACATCACGCTCGGTGACGGCTATCGGTGGTGCACCGTCGTGCACCCCAGGCAGCCCGAGCTGAACGTCAACCTCGCGGTGCCCGGTCCGCCGCTGGCCCCCGAGATGGTCGCGGCCATCCGGCGTGCGCAGGACGAAGGCGGCATGAACGGCCTGGGCCTGAGCGTCGACGACTGCCAGAAGACCTTCGAGGAGCTCAGCGCCAAGGGAGTCGAGTTCATCCAGCCCCCGTCGAAGCGGCCCTACGGGACCGAGGCCCTCTGCCGCGACAACTCCGGCAACTGGCTCGTCCTCGTAGAGCAGAGCGAGTACACCCCGGAGGACTTCGCCTGACCCCTCCGTCGCCTGGCCCTACTTCGCAAGAAACTCGACGATGGCGGCGTTGAACTGCGCGGTGTGGCTCGCGAACACCCCGTGCGGGCCGCCCTCGACCACGACGAGCTCGCTGCCGGCAACGGCCGCATGGGTGCGCCGGCCGGAGACCTCGATCGGGACGATGGCGTCGCTGTCGCCGTGCAGGACCAGGGTCGGCACGGTGACCTTGGCCAGGTCGCCGGTGAAGTCGCTCAGCCAGGAGCGGATGCACTCGGCCGCGGCGTGCACGTCGGCCTGGCCTGCGAGGGCGAGCGCCTCCTGGCGCTGGTCCTCGGTGACCTTGAGCTCGCCGTTCGCGCTGAAGAAGTTCGTCAGGAACCCGTCGAGGAACCCGGCCGGGTCGGCCCTCAGCTGGCCCTGCCACTCGGCCACGGTGTCGAGGTCGACGGCGCCGTCGGGGTGGTCCTCGTCCTTGAGGAGGCACGGCGGGATCGCGGCCGCGAAGACGATGCTGTGGACGCGGCCCTCGCCGTGGGTGCCGACGTAGCGGGCCACCTCGCCACCACCCATGGAGAAGCCCACGAGGCTGGCATCGGTGAGGTCCAGCTCGGTCACCAGGGCGTCGAGGTCGCTGGTGAGGGTGTCGTAGTCGTAGGAGGAGGCCTCGCCGGGCTTGGCCGACTGCCCGAAGCCGCGCCGGTCATAGGCGATGGCCCGGTAGCCCGCGTCGCGAAGAGCCGGCGTCAGGGTGGACCAGGAGGCACCGCTGAGCGGCCAGCCGTGGATCAGGACGACAGGGCGGCCAGACCCGCCGGTGTCCTCGTAGTGGATCTCGACGTCACCGTTGGACAGGGTGGGCATGTCAGTCCTCTCGCCGGGAGTCCCGTTCAGCGTTGCTGCGGGGTCAGCACGAATGTAGGCACATCGCCCGCCTCCTCGCAGGTCGGGAGGTCGAGCCCGTGCTCGATCAACCGAAGCGGCGGCTCGACCACTCGTGCACGTCCCCGTAGCCGAGCCCCAGGTAGAGCCGCCGTGCGACGGCGTTGTGCGAGTACATACCGAGCGTGCAGACGCCGTCGTCCTCGACCGCCCGACGGGTGAGGTATGCCGTGATGGCCAGGCCCAGCCCGAGCCCGCGGTGGGCGTGGTCGACGGTGATCCCGGACAGGATCGGGTGACCCGCGAGACTGCGCTCGCGGACGCCGCAGGCGACCAGCCGTCCGCGGTCGTCGCGCACCCCGACCCAGTGCTGACCGGGGTGCTCGAACGGCCGGGCGTCGGTGCCGGGGTTGGCCGCGGCGAGGAGGTCGTCGATCTCCGGCTGGTGACCGCTGCTGAGCGGCACCAGCCGGGACTCGGCTGGGACCTCCGGCGGGGGAGCAGTCGTGCAGAGCCACTCCCACTCGTTGCCTTCCTGCAGCCGCACGTGCCTGGCCACCGCGTCGAGCGAGCCACGCTGCACGGTGACGGACCGCACCTCGGCGTCGAGCAGGTCTCCTTGGAAGATGGCGGCGACCAGGGGGTCGACGTCGGCAGGCGGTCCGAGGACGAGCAGCCCGAGGCGACGGGTGTGGGTGCGGCGGGGGAGCGCCAGGGCGCGGCCGAGGGCGAACCCGTCACCCTCGAGCGGCGCGGGCACGTCGTAGCGCACGAACGCGCTGCCGGAGCTCGCCTCGAGCGCCTCCTCGTGGGTCCGGATCGGGCGCACCGCCTCGGTCACTCGGTGATCCCGAACCGCGCGTGCAGCCCGCGCAGGCGTTGCGGCGCCCACCAGTTCCAGTCGCCGAGGAGCGTCATCGTGGCGGGTACGAGCAGCATGCGCACCAGCGTGGCGTCGAGCGCGACGGCCGTGGCCAGGCCGACGCCGGTCTGCTTGATGATGAGCAGCTGGCCGGCCACGAAGCCGGAGAAGACGATGACCACGAGCAGGGCGGCCGAGGTGATGATGCGACCCGAGCGCTGCAGTCCCACGACCACGGCATCGTCGTTGGAGTAGCCGCGCTCGTGCAGCTCGACGATGCGGGACAGCAGGAACACCTCGTAGTCCATCGAGAGCCCGAACCCGAACGCGAGCACCAGCAACGGGATCGTGGACTCGACGGCCCCCACCGAGTCGAACCCGAGGAATCCCTCCAGGTGGCCCTTCTGGAAGACCAGCACGATGATGCCGAGCGACGCCCCGAGGGAGACGACGTTGAGCAGGAGTGCCTTGATCGGGATCACGACCGACCCCGTCATCAGGAACAGCAGGACCAGGGTGGCGAGGGCGACGAGGGCGAACGCATAGGGCGCGCGCTCCCACATCGAGTCCGTGAAGTCCTTGAGCCCGGAGGCCGGCCCGACGACGTAGGTCCCGAACTCCGGGCGCTGGTCGCGGAGCTGGTCGACCAGGTCGCGCGCGGGCTGGTCGAGGGGACCACCCGGCACGTCGATCCGCACCATGCTCTCGGCGCCCTGCAAGGTCGTGACGTCGAGGACCCGGGCGCCGTCGGGCAGCCGCAGGTCGGCGGCATACCGCTGCGCGTGGTCGAGCGGCGCCTTGGCGACGACGGTCACGTCGGCTCCGCCCAGCACGGGGTAGTCCGTGGCCAACCCGTCGAAGAAGACCCGCTCGGGCGCCGACACGGGCAGCAGCTGCGAGCCGGACGAGGTGAGCCGAAGGTCGAGGGCGGGCGCGGCCAGGGCCAGCAGGGCGGTCGCGACGACGACGATGATCGGGATCGGGAAGCGGTGGACCCACTGCGCGAGCCGCGAGAAGACCCCGTGCTCCGGTGCCTGTTCGGTGCCCCGGCGCAGCAGCCGACGCGCCCCCAGCACGCAGAGCGCGGGCACCAGGGTGAGCCCGACGAGGACGGCGATGACGACGACCGAGACCCCTGCCGCGCCGATGCCCTTCATCAGCGGCGACTGGAAGACCAGCAGGCCACCGAGGGAGATGGCCACCGTGAGGCCGGAGAAGACCACGGTGCGGCCGGCCGAGTCGACGGTGCGAGCCACGGCGTCCACGACCATCGCGCGGGGGATCTGCGCGACGGGCAGGCCGGCGGCGCGGGCCCGCAGCTCCTCGCGGAACCGGCTCACGACGAGCAGCCCGTAGTCGATGCAGAGGCCGAGCCCGAGGACCGTCACCACGTTGACGGCCGTGGTGTCGAGGTCGATGAGGTAGGAGAAGCCCAGCAGCGACGCGAGCGCTCCCGCGATGGAGGCGATCGCGCCGGCGATCGGCATGCCGGCGGCGACGAAACCACCGAACACGACGATCATCACGAGGAAGCTCACGGGCAGGGCAATGCCCTCACCGGTGCGCAGGTCGACCTCGAGCTGTCCCGTGATCGCGTCGACGAGGTCACGGACGCCGCCGGAGGTCACCGTGGCCCCCTCGCCCGCGGTAGCCGTCCGGACGGCTGCGGTGACCTGGTCCTCCAGCGCGTGGAACGCGGACTCGTCGGGCAGGTCGTCGACCGTCACCACGGTGACGTATCCGTCGGCGGTGGGGGAACCGCCCTCGAGCATCGTCGAGGCGGCCGGAGAGGTGAGCCCGCCCGGCACGACGAAGGGCGAGGCCACGCGGGTCACGCCGGGCAGCGCCCCGACCTGCTCGGCCGCTCGCTGCGCGGCCTGCCCGACCGCCGGGCTGGTGACGTCCACCCCGTCGATGCGCACCGTGATGGTCTGGAACCCCGAGGTCCCGGAGTCGGCGATCAGGTCGCGCCCGGTCTCGTTCTCACCGGGCACGGTCGGCTCTCCCGTCGTGAGCCGGTCGAACAGCCGCTCGTTGCCGAAGGCCCCGCCGGCCGCGGCGAAGCCGAGCAGCACGAACAGCACCCAGGTGACCACGACGACTCCCGGGCGCCGCCCCAGCCCGGCGCCCAGGTGGCTGAGCGCGGACCGGGACCGGTCGGGGTGCGACGCGGCGCTCGGCGCGACGTCCCGTGGACGGACGGCGTGGTCAGGGGCGTCGGGCACGGGGGATAGCCTGCCACCCGTGGGAACTAGTGGTATCGGCGATGATCTCTTCGCGACGCAGTCGCGACAAGGTCATGGGGGCGCGGCGTCGGCCGGGCGGAACGGCGACAGCATGCCGACCGGCGCCTCCCTCCCACCCCTGGCCGTGCGGATGCGACCCGCCTCACTGGACGAGGTGCGGGGCCAGTCCGACGTCCTACGGCCCGGCAGCCCCCTGCGCCGGCTGATCGAGGGGTCCGCGGGAGCCGCCGGCCCGTTGTCGGCGATCATCTGGGGTCCGCCCGGCACCGGCAAGACGACGCTGGCCCACCTGGTCGCGACCGCGGCCGACCGCCGGTTCGTCGAGCTCTCCGCGGTCACCGCGGGGGTCAAGGACGTCCGGGCGGTGATGGACCAGGCCGCGCGCGAGCGCGACATGTACGACCGCCAGACCGTGCTCTTCCTCGACGAGATCCACCGCTTCACCAAGGCCCAGCAGGACGCGCTGCTGCCCGGTGTCGAGACCCGCCAGGTGATCCTCGTGGCGGCGACGACCGAGAACCCGTCGTTCTCGATCATCGCGCCGTTGCTCTCGCGGTCGATGCTCATCACGCTCGGACCGCTCTCGGACGAGGAGATCCGCGACGTGCTGGCCGCCGCGGTCACCGACGAGCGCGGGCTCGGTGGCGACTACGCGCTCGCAGCCGACGCCACCGACCACCTCGTCCGCATCGCCGGCGGCGACGCGCGGCGAGCCCTCACCTCCCTGGAGGCAGCCGCTGGGGTGGCGCAGGACGGCATCTCCACGGGCTCCTCGGACGAGGGGCCCGTGGAGATCACGCTCGCGCACACCGAGCAGGCGGTGGCCTTCGCGAGCGTGCGCTACGACAAGACCGGCGACCAGCACTACGACGTGGCCTCGGCGCTCATCAAGTCGATGCGCGGGTCCGACGTCGACGCCGCCCTGCACTACCTGGCCCGGATGCTCGAGGCCGGCGAGGACCCGCGGTTCATCGCCCGGCGCATCGTCATCTCCGCGTCCGAGGACGTCGGCATGGGCGACCCCACGGCCCTGCAGACGGCGGTCGCCGCGATGCACGCGGTCGCCCAGATCGGCATGCCCGAGGCGCGGATCATCCTCGCCCAGGCGGTCGTGCACAACGCGCTGGCCCCCAAGAGCAACGCCGCCTACACCGGCATCAACGAGGCGATCGCCGACGTGCGGGCGGGCAAGGGCGGCCTGGTGCCCCCTCACCTGCGCGGCAGCGGGTATGCCGGCGCCACCCGGCTCGGTCACGGCGACGGCTACGTCTACGCCCACGACCAGGCCGACGGGGTGGCCCAGCAGGACTACCTGCCCGACGACCTGCAGGGAAAGACCGACTACTACCGGCCGACCGACCGCGGGTTCGAGGAGCGCCTCGGGCCACGCTGGGAGTGGCTCAAGGCGCGCATCCGCCGCTCCTGACCTGCGGCGCCACGGGGTAGGGTGCCCGCATGGATTCAGTGAGTTTGGGCGACATCGCGGGCATGATCGCGGCGCTGGCCTTCGCGTTCCTGGTCTTCCGACTGGGCAGCGTCATCGGCAAGGCCGGCAAGATCCTCGACGAGACGAGGGTCAGCCTGCGCAGCACCACGGAGAACGTGCAGCCGACCCTGCTCAAGCTCACCGACACCGTCAGCCTCACCAACGAGCAGCTCGCGCGGGTCGACGGCATCACGACCAACGTGTCGGCGATGACGACCAACGCCAGCGCGCTCACCTCGTTGTTCGCGGCCACCCTCGGCTCGCCCGTCGTGAAGGTCGCGGCGTTCACCTACGGTGTCCGCTCGGCCCTGAGCGCGAGCGGCACCAAGAACGCAGGCGGCCGTCGCCGCCGCAGGGGCTGATCACCGTGGCACGTCTCTTCTGGGTGGCGCTGGGCGCCGCAGCCGGTGTGTATGCCGTGCGCAAGGTCAGCAAGGCCGCCGAGGCCTACACCCCGGCCGGCGTCGCCCACGGCCTGTCCGACTTCGGTGAGGGTCTGCGCGAGCTCGCGGCCGCGGTGCGCGAGGGCATGGCCGAGCGCGAGGGCGAGCTGCGCCTGGCGCTGGGCATCGACGCGGGCACGGCCGACGACCCCGAGGCGAGTGCGGCCCGACTCGACGCCGCGTCGGCGCGCGCCCTCCTCGACGACCCCACGGGCCCGCGAGCTCGGTAGGGGCGCTGGCGCACCCGCGTCGCCGCCCCGGCACACCCCCGTTGTTTGCCCGTACGATTCGTCATGCCGGCCCGCCGGTGGCCCCGCATGCGCCTAAGGACTGAGTACTTCATGGAAACCGCCGAGATCAGGCGCCGCTTCCTCTCGTTCTACGAGAGCAAGGGCCACACGATCGTTCCGTCGTCACCGCTGGTGTACGACGACCCCAACCTCCTGTTCGTCAACGCCGGCATGGTGCCGTTCAAGCCCTACTTCCTCGGCCAGCAGGCTCCCCTGTGGGACCGCGCCACGTCGGTGCAGAAGTGCGTGCGCACCGGTGACATCGAGGAGGTCGGCAAGACCTCCCGCCACGGCACGTTCTTCCAGATGAACGGCAACTTCTCGTTCGGTGACTACTTCAAGGAAGGCGCCATCCGGTTCGCGTGGGAGCTCATCACCACGCCGCAGGGCCAGGGTGGCTACGGCCTCGACGCCGACAAGATCTGGCCCACCGTCTATGAGGACGACGACGAGGCCTACGAGCTGTGGCACAAGACCATCGGGGTGCCCGCGGAGCGGATCACCCGCCGAGGCAAGCTCGACAACTACTGGCACATGGGTGTGCCCGGTCCGGGCGGGCCGTGCAGCGAGCTCTACCTCGACCGCGGCCCCGAGTACGGCCGCGAGGGCGGCCCGGCCGTCGACGAGGACCGCTACCTCGAGTTCTGGAACCTCGTCTTCATGCAGTACGAGCTGTCGGCCGTCCGCGCCAAGGACGACTTCGACATCTCCGGTGAGCTGCCGAAGAAGAACATCGACACCGGCATGGGCCTCGAGCGGATGGCGACCCTCCTGCAGGGCGTCGACAACCTTTACGAGATCGACGAGGTCTACCCCGTCCTCGAGCGGGCCGCCGACCTCACCGGCAAGAAGTACGGCGCCCACTCCGGTCACGCGGCGAGCGAGTCCCACCCGGACGACGTTCGGCTCCGCGTCGTGGCCGACCACGTGCGCTCCAGCCTCATGCTCATCGGTGACGGGGTGACCCCGGGCAACGAAGGCCGTGGCTACGTGCTGCGCCGGATGCTGCGCCGCGCGGTGCGCTCGATGCGCCTCCTCGGGTACGACGAGCCCAGCCTGCCGCTGCTGCTGCCGGTCTCGGTGGAGCGGATGAAGAACTCCTACCCCGAGCTCGAGGCGGGCTTCGACCGCATCTCGCAGATCGCGTATGCCGAGGAGGAGGCGTTCCGTCGCACCCTCGCCTCGGGCACGACCATCCTCGACACCGCGGTCGCACGGACCAAGTCGTCCGGTGGCAGCACGCTCGCCGGTGACGAGGCGTTCGCGCTGCACGACACCTATGGCTTCCCGATCGACCTCACCCTCGAGATGGCGTCCGAGCAGGGGCTGGAGGTCGACCGCGAGGGCTTCACGCGCCTGATGCAGGAGCAGCGTGACCGGGCCAAGGCCGATGCGAAGGCCAAGAAGGGTGGGCACGCCAACACCGAGGTCTGGAGGGACCTGCGCGCGCTGGGTGCGACCGACTGGCGGGCCTACCAGGAGCTGACCTCCGACGCGAAGGTCCTCGGCCTCGTCGTCGACGGTGTCGCCGTCCAGGAGCTCGAGCCGGGTCAGCGGGGTCAGGTCGTCCTCGACCGCACCCCGTTCTACGCCGAGTCCGGTGGCCAGATCGCCGACGAGGGCATCATCACCGCCGACGGGGCGCACCTGAAGGTGGTCGACGTCCAGCGCCCGGTCAAGGGCCTGGTCGCGCACACCGTCGAGGTCGTCACCGGCCCGCTGCGCGTGGGACAGGACGTCTCCGCCGCGGTGGATGCCGACTGGCGCATCTCAGCCTGCCAGGCACACTCCGGCACCCACGTCGTGCACGCCGCGCTCCGCCAGGTGCTCGGCCCGACGGCGCTCCAGTCGGGCTCCTACAACAAGCCCGGCTACCTGCGGCTCGACTTCGCCTGGGGACAAGGCCTGTCGGCCGAGACCCGCAGCGAGATCGAGGAGGTCGCCAACCTCGCGGTGCGCCAGGACCTGCCGGTCTCCGCGCAGTACATGACGCTGCCCGAGGCCCGTGAGTTCGGGGCCCTGGCGCTGTTCGGCGAGAACTACGACGAGCAGGTCCGCGTCATCGAGATCGGTGGCCCCTGGTCGCGCGAGCTCTGCGGTGGCACGCACGTCGGCCACTCCAGCCAGATCGGTGCCCTCACGGTCACGGGCGAGTCGTCCGTGGGCTCGGGCGTCCGTCGCCTCGAGGCCTTCGTCGGCATGGAGGCGCTGCACTACCTCGCGAAGGAGCGGGCGCTCGTCGCCGAGCTCACTGACATCGTCAAGGTGCAGCCGGGCGAGCTCAAGGAGCGGGTGGCCGCGCTGGTGACGCGCGTCCGTGACGCCGAGCGCGAGCTCGAGAAGCTCCGCCGCGAGCAGGTGCAGGCCGCGACCGGCCAGCTCGTCGAGTATGCCCACGACGTCGACGGGGTGCGCGTCCTGACCCACGACGCCGGTGACGGGACGACTGCCGACGACCTGCGCACCATGGTGCTCGACCTGCGCAACCGCCTGGGCGACGCCGCGCCATCCGTCGTCGCGCTGACCGGTACCTCCGGTGGCCGACCGGCGATCGTCGTGGCCACCAACGCTGGTGCCCGCGACCGCGGGATCAAGGCGGGAGCCCTCGTGCGGCTCGCCGCCCAGACGCTCGGGGGTGGCGGAGGCGGCAAGGACGACCTCGCCCAGGGCGGCGGCACCGACGCCACCCGCACCGGTGAGGCCCTCGGCCAGGTCGACCGGGCCGTCCAGGCCGCCAGCCGGGGCGCTGGGTGAACCAGCCCACCCCCACCTCGATGCCCACCCGCCCAGGACGGCGGGTGGGCATCGACGTCGGCAGCGTCCGCGTCGGGGTCGCCGCCAGCGACCCGTCGGCCCTGCTGGCCACGCCCGTGCGGACCGTCGCGCGGGATCCCGACGATGCGTCCGCCCACCCCACGGACCTCGAGGAGGTCGCCGGCGTCGTCGCCGAGCTGGAGGCGGTGGAGGTGGTCGTGGGCCTCCCGAGGACACTCGCCGGTGACGAAGGTGCCGCCGCGGAGGCCGCGCGCACGTATGCTGGGCGGCTGTCGGAGCGCATCGCCCCCGTGCCCGTCCGTCTGGTCGACGAGCGGCTCACGACGGTCGATGCCCACCGCAACCTCCGTGCGAGCGGGGTCGACGGCCGGCGGCAACGTTCGGTGGTCGACCAAGCGGCTGCAGTCCTCATCCTGCAGACCGCGCTCGACACGGAGCGTAGTTCCGGGCAGCCGCCCGGCGAGCTGGTCAGGACAGGTGGGCGCAAGCCCCGGACGAAGGACAGGCGGCGATGACCGAGCCCCATCTGGAGCACTCGATCTTCGGGGGGCACGACGACGCGCGCGAGGGCACGCCCGAGGCCGAGCAGCCGGTCCGCACCCGTGCCGAACGCCACCGCAGCGCCCGCCCGAAGAAGCGCAGGGGCCGGCGCACGGGATGCCTGTTCATCGCGCTGGCGATCGTCGCGGTCGCGGCGTTCGCGGCATACACGGTCCTGCGGCCCGTCGTCGACGGCTTCTTCGAGAGCAACGACTACCCCGGTCCCGGCACCGGTGAGGTGCAGATCGTCGTCAACGACGGCGACACCGGCAGCGCCATCGGCGCGACGCTGGAGAAGGCCGACGTGGTCAAGAGCGCAGGCGCCTACCTCGACGCCGCGGCCGGGGACTCGCGCGCGGCCGCGATCCAGCCGGGCACCTACACGATGAAGAAGCAGATGTCCGGAGCGGGAGCGCTGGCCATCCTGCTCGACCCGAAGAACCGCAGCGTGCCCCGGGTGACGGTGCGGGAGGGCCTGTGGAAGTCGGAGGTCTTCGCCGCGCTGTCCAAGGGCACCGGTGTGCCCGTCGCCGAGTACACCGCAGCGACCAAGGACGCGGCCGCGATCGGCCTGCCGGCCGTCGCGAAGGGCAACGTCGAGGGCTACCTCTACCCGGCGACCTACGAGTTCCCCGCGAAGTCGACCGCGACCCAGCAGCTCAAGATCATGGTGGCCAAGGCCGTCGGCGAGCTGGCCAAGGCCGGGGTCGAGGAGGCCGACTACCAGAAGACCCTCATCGTGGCCTCGATCGTCGAGGGTGAGGCCGGCGTGGCCGACCGGGGCAAGGTCGCCCGGGTCATCGACAACCGGCTGGAGAACCCGTCGGGTCCGACCGTCGGGCTGCTCCAGATGGACTCCACGGTGAACTTCGTGCTCAAGAAGCGGGGCAACCTCACCAAGACCGAGTACGACTCGGCCAAGTCGAACCCCTACGACACGTACACGCACAAGGGACTCCCGCCCGGGCCGATCAGCAGCCCGGGTGCGGCTGCGATCGAGGCTGCGGCCAACCCGACCGAGGGCCCGTGGTTCTACTTCGTGACCGTCAACTACGACACCGGCGAGACGTTGTTCGCCACCACGCAGGCCGAGCACGACCGCAACAACGCCCAGCGCCAGACGTGGTGCGAGGAGAACAAGCCGAAGTGCGAGGGCGGTGGCTGAGCCGCGCCGGGCGGCGGTCCTCGGGTCACCGGTGGAGCACTCACTGTCCCCGGTGCTGCACGGGGCGGGCTACCGCACGCTGGGGCTCACCGGCTGGTCCTACGTCGCGCACGAGCTGACCGAGGGTGAGCTGCCCGCGTGGGTCGCCGGCCTGGACGCCACCTGGCGAGGGCTGAGCCTGACCATGCCGCTCAAGGAAGCGGCGTTCTCGGTGGCCACCACGGTCACCGAGACGGCCAGGGTGACCGGCTCGGTCAACACCCTCGTGCGGCGCCGCGACGGCGGTTGGGACGCCCACAACACCGACGTCCGGGGACTCGAGGCTGCCCTCGCCGAGGTCGAGCACGACGGCACCGCCACGCTGCTCGGGGGCGGGGCCACCGCTCGGTCGGCGGTCCTGGCACTCGGGTCGCTCGGCGTGCACCGGATCCGGCTCGTGGTGCGCGGCGACGTCCGCCCGGAGACCCTGCGCCTCGCCGTGCACGCGGGGATCGCGATCGACCTCGTGCCCCTGGAGTCGTGGGGGTCGACCCACCCGGGTGGGCTCGTCGTGAGCACCCTGCCGCCGGCGGCGGGCGAGCTCGCTGCGCGGGCGCTCGGCACGCGCAAGCGCCGCGGGACCCTGATGGACGTCGTCTACGCCGACTGGCCGACCCCGCTGGCCAGGGCCGCGGCGGCGACCGGCATGGACGTGGTGTCCGGGCTGGACATGCTCGTCTACCAGGCCGCCGAGCAGTTCCGGCTGTTCACCGGCCAGCAGCCCCCCGTCCAGGCGATGTATGCCGCCGGGAGACAGGCGCTGGGTCGATGAGGGGACAGCGCCGGTGATCGAGCTGGCGGACGGCGCCGGGACCGCTCCCTGGGCGCTGGTCCTGCTCGCGCTCGCGGGAGCCGTGGTGGGCGGGCTCACCGGACGTGCCCTCGCGACCGGCGGCTACCGCGTCGAGTCGGACGAGGCCGGTGACCTGCCGCGGCACTGGTGGTGGCCGGCCGTCGCGGTGGCGGGCGAGTGGGCCGTGCTCGGCTGGCGGATCGGCGACCAGGCCGGCTGGGCCGCCTTGCCGGCGTTCCTCTACTTCGCCTGGCTGGCGGTGGCCCTGGTCTGGATCGACGCCGACGTGCACCGCCTGCCGGACGGGCTGGTGCTGCCCTCCTACCCGGCGCTGCTCGCGCTCGTGGTCCTGGCGACCGCCGGGCTGGGGGACTGGGGCGCGCTCGTGCGGGCGCTGGCCTGCCTGGCGGTGATGTACGCCATCTACTTCGTCATGCTGCTCCTCTCGCCGAGCTCGCTGGGCTTCGGCGACGTGAAGCTGTCGGGTCTCATCGGCCTGCTGCTGGGGTGGCTCGGGGTGGGCGAGGCCGTCGTGGCCCTGATGGCGGGCTTCCTCGTGGGTGGCCTGATCGCCCTCGTCATGCTGGTCGGCCGCCGGGTGGGGATGCGCTCGCACATCGCCTTCGGGCCGTCGATGCTGGTCGGCGCCTTCGTCGGCGTGCTCGTGCAGTACCACGTGGTGGCCTAGCGGAACCGCACCGTGACCTGCATGGGAGGATCGGCACATGCTCCGCTGGTTGACCGCAGGTGAGTCGCACGGCCCGGCCCTCCTCGCGACGATCGAGGGCCTTCCGGCCGGGGTCGAGGTGACGACCAAGGACGTCGCCGCCGCGCTGGCCCGACGTCGGCTCGGCTTCGGACGGGGTGCCCGGATGAAGTTCGAGCAGGACGAGGTCGAGTTCCTCGGGGGAGTGCGCCACGGCGTGACGATGGGTTCGCCGGTGGCGATCCGGATCGGCAACACCGAGTGGCCCAAGTGGGAGACGGTGATGTCGCCCGACCCCGTCTCCGACGAGGCCTACGCCGCCGCCGACGACGTCAACGCCGACAAGGAGGTCGCCCGCAACCGGCCGCTCACCCGTCCGCGTCCGGGGCACGCCGACCTCGTGGGCATGCAGAAGTACGGCTTCGACGACGCGCGGCCGGTGCTCGAACGCGCCTCGGCCCGGGAGACAGCCGCCCGCGTGGCCCTGGGCGAGGTGGCCGCCCGCTTCCTCGAGCAGGCCTACGGCATCCGGCTGGTCTCGCACACCGTGGCGATCGGTATGGCGGGCGTCGGCGAGGATGCGCCGCTGCCCACCCCCGACCAGGTCGAGCAGATCGACGCCGACCCGGTGCGCACCCTCGACGCCGTCGGCTCGGCCGCCATGGTCGCCGAGGTCGAGGCGGCCAAGAAGGACGGCGACACCCTGGGTGGCGTGGTCGAGGTCGTGGCCTACGGGCTGCCCCCGGGCCTCGGCTCGCACGTGCACTGGGACCGCCGGCTCGACGCGCAGCTCGCAGCAGCGCTGATGGGCATCCAGGCCATCAAGGGGGTCGAGGTGGGCGACGGCTTCCGCACCGCGGCGCGGCGGGGCTCGGCCGCCCACGACGAGATGGAGCGCGACACCGCTGGGGTGATCCACCGGCGCACCGGTCGCGCGGGTGGCACCGAAGGTGGCATGTCCACCGGTGACGTGCTCCGCGTACGGGCGGCCATGAAGCCCATCTCCACGGTCCCTCGTGCCCTCGACACCGTCGACACGACCGGCGCGGAGGCAGCCAAGGCCATCCACCAGCGCTCCGACGTGTGCGCGGTCCCTGCGGCCGGGGTGGTCGCCGAGGCGATGGTCGCCCTCGTGCTGGCCCAGGCCTGCGTGGAGAAGTTCGGCGGCGACTCGGTCGCCGAGACGTCGCGCAACCACGCGGCATACCTCGCGGCGATCCCCGAGGCGATGCGCACGTGGTGAGTGCCACGACGACTCCCCGGCTGGTCCTCATCGGTCCGCCCGGGGTGGGCAAGAGCACGATCGGCCGCCGGCTGGGCCGCGCGCTCGACCTGCCCGCCCACGACACCGACCGAGCCATCGAGGTGGCGGCCGGCCAGTCCATCCCCGACCTGTTCGTCGACCACGGCGAGTCCCACTTCCGCGACCTGGAACGCACCGAGGTGCTACGCGCCCTGGCCGAGGAGGTCGGCGTCGTCTCGCTCGGTGGGGGAGCCCCGATGGACCCCCAGGTGCAGGCGGCGCTGGCCGGGCACACCGTCGTCTTCCTCGACGTGGGCATCGCCGACGCCGCCCGCCGCATCGGCTTCGACGCCAGCCGCCCGCTGCTCATGGTCAACCCCCGGGCCAGCTGGACCAAGATGATGAACGAGCGACGCCCGACCTACCAGCGACTCGCCACCGTGCGGGTCGACACCGCCGGCCGCAAGCCGGCCGCGGTGGTCGAGGAGATCCTGGCGTTCCTCGGCGCCCCGACCGGAGACATCACATGAACAGACCCACCGCATGAGCACGACCCGCATCAGTGTCGGAGGCGACTACGACGTCGTCGTGGGCACCGGTCTCCTGGGTGAGCTGCCCGAGCTGCTCGGCGCGGGCACCCAGCGGGTCCTCGTGGTGCACCCGCGCGCCCTCGCGGCGACGGGTGAAGGCGTGCGAGAAGCGTTGGTGGCCAAGGGTTTCGAAGCGTATGCCGCGGAGGTGCCCGATGCCGAGGAAGCCAAGACCGCACAGGTGGCGGCCTTCCTGTGGGGAGTCCTCGGGCAGGCCGGCTTCACCCGCACCGACGCCATCGTCAGCGTCGGGGGAGGGGCGACCACCGACCTGGCGGGCTTCGTCGCGGCCACCTGGCTGCGCGGCATCCGGGTCGTCCACGTGCCGACGACCCTGCTGGCCATGGTCGACGCGGCGGTCGGGGGCAAGACCGGCATCAACACCGCGGAGGGCAAGAACCTCGTCGGGTCGTTCCACCCGCCGGCCGGGGTGCTCTGCGACCTCGCGACGCTCGAGACCCTCCCCAAGCACGACTTCGTGGCCGGGCTGGCCGAGGTCGTGAAGTGCGGCTTCATCGCCGACCCGGCGATCCTCGACCTCGTGGAGTCCGACCCCGAGGGCGCCACGCGCGCCGACGGCCCCCACGTCCGCGAGCTCATCGAGCGGGCCATCCGGGTGAAGGCCGAGGTCGTCGCGCAGGACCTCAAGGAGGCCGACCTGCGCGAGATCCTCAACTACGGCCACACCTTCGGTCACGCCGTCGAACAGGTCGAGCGCTACGCGTTCCGGCACGGGGCGGCCGTCTCGATCGGCATGGTCTACGTCGCCGAGCTGGCCCGCCTCGCCGGCAAGCTCGACGACACCCTCGTCGACCGGCACCGGGCCATCCTCACCTCGCTGGGGCTGCCGGTGTCCTACCGGGGCGACCGGTGGCCGCAGCTGCTCGACGCGATGAAGCGCGACAAGAAGTCGCGCGGCTCGCTGCTGCGGTTCGTGGTGCTGTCCGACGTGGGTCGGCCGGTGCGGCTCGAGGGCCCCGACCCGGCGCTGCTCCAGGCCGCCTACGCCGAGGTCTCCCGCTGAGCTCGTCCCCCCGCCCCACCTCCCCGGCCCCACCTGCCCCGGCCCCACCTCCTCGGCCCCACCTTTATCGGGTCCAGGGACAAGGTTGACCTTCACCCCGGAACGGTTCCCGGGTGAAGCACAACCTTTCGAGGTGAAGGCGTCCCTAGGTGCGCTCATAGCAAGCGCACAGCAGCCGCAAATGCATCACATGGACCGTTCACCGAGAGTGAACGCATGACGACGAACCAGCAGACGCCTCAACAGGACGAGGACCACGGCACCGACCACTTCGGGTCGCCGCACGACGAGCGCCACGACCGCGGGCTCGAGTTCGACATCGCCACGCTCTTCGACCGGCGTCGGGTGCTCGGCCTGTTCGGCGGCCTCGGGGCCACGGCGGCGCTCGCCGCGTGCGGCGCCGCCGGCGACTCGGCGGCCTCGACCAGCTCGACCACGTCGTCCACCTCCAGCACCAGCTCGGCGACCTCTTCGACGTCCTCGACCTCCGCCTCGAGCGCCAGCACCGGGACCACCCCTAAGGCCGAGGTTCCCGACGAGACCGGCGGCCCCTACCCGGGTGACGGCTCCAACGGGCCCAACGTACTCGACGACTCGGGCATCGTGCGGTCCGACATCACCAGCAGCTTCGGCTCGTCGACGACCAAGGCGCAGGGCGTCCCGCTCACCATCAACCTCACCGTCACCGACGCGGGCAACGGCTACGCCGCCCTGTCCGGGGCCGCCGTCTACCTCTGGCACTGCGACCGCGACGGCCAGTACTCGCTCTACTCCCAGGGCGTCACCGACGAGAACTACCTGCGCGGGGTGCAGGCGACCAACGGCTCCGGCACGGCGACCTTCACGAGCATCTTCCCCGCGGCATACTCGGGCCGCTGGCCGCACATCCACTTCGAGGTCTACCAGTCCCTGTCACAGGCCACGAGCAGCGGGCAGATCGTCAAGACCTCCCAGATCGCCCTGCCCGAGGCCCCCTGTGCGCAGGTGTACGCCACGTCGGGCTACGAGGCCAGCGTCGGCAACCTGGCGCAGACGTCACTCACGTCGGACAACGTCTTCGGCAACGACGGCGGCATCTACCAGCTCGCCACGGTCACCGGGAACGCCACCGACGGCTACGTCGCCAACCTGACGATCGGGGTCTGAGCGCGTCCAGCGACGGTCATGCGTCGGTGCGCAGCAGGGCGGGGTGCAGGAGGGCGGCCGGACCGCGCCGGAACAGCGCGGCGGGGCGCCCGCCGTCCACGTTGGTCGTCGCACCGGTGGCTGCCAGGAAGCCCTTGGCCCCGGTCACCTTGCGGTGGAAGTTCCTCGGGTCCAGCCGGACCCCCCAGACCGTCTCGTAGACCCGGCGCAGCTGGGCGACCGTGAACTCCGGTGGGCAGAAGGCGGTGGCCAGCGAGGTGTACTCCAGCTTGGAGCGGGCCCGTTCCACCGCGTCGCCGAGGATCGTGTCGTGGTCGAAGGGGAGGGGCGGCGCGTCGGCCACCGGGACGTACCTCGCCTCCGACGCGTCGCTGCCGCCGGTCGCCGCGGGAAGGTCCGGGACCAGGGCGATGTAGGCCACCGAGACCACCCGTGAGCGGGGGTCGCGGTCCGGGTCGCCATAGGTCTTGAGCTGCTCGAGGTGGGCAGGGGAGACGATGCCGGTCTCCTCGACGAGCTCGCGCTGGGCGGCGTCGTCCAGTCCCTCGTCCGGCTCGACGAAGCCCCCGGGCAGCGCCCACCGGCCGGCGAACGGGGAGACACCGCGACGCACCAGGAGGACGTGGAGGGTGTGGTCGCGGATGGTCAGGAGCACGACGTCGACGGCCAGGACAGGAGTCTTATTCGTCACCTTGACGAGAATAGCAGAAGCGTCGTATCGTAGTAATCGTCATAACGACGATTAAGGAGCTCGAGATGGCTGACATCACCACCGTGCCGTTCCTTCGGCACCTGCGCAGCGGTTCGACGTCGTGGGTCCGGCACAACCGGTCGGGCACCATCGTGCACGAGGGGAACGGACAGTCCTTCTGGTTCCGGCCGCTGTCAGCGATCCTGTCCGAGGTGCCGGTGGACGACCGCGAGCTGCCGATGCTGTTCCACGCGCGCACCCTCGACTTCCAGGACGTCACGGTGCAGGCGGCCATCACGTTCCGGGTCGTGCAGCCGGCGCTGGCCGCCGAGCGCCTCGACTTCGGCCTCGACGACGCGACCGGCCGCTGGCGCAGTGACCCGCTGGGGCAGCTCGGGGCGCTGCTCACGCAGAGCGCGCAGCAGCACGCGCTGGAGGTGCTGGCCGGACTGACCCTGGTCGAGGCCCTCACCCGCGGCTACGCCGAGGTCCGTGCAGCGGTCACCCAGGGAGTTCGGGCCGACGGGCGCGTCGGGGCGACGGGCCTGGAGGTCGTCGAGGTCCGGGTGGTGGCGGTGCGACCGGAGCCCGACGTCGAACGGGCCCTGCAGACGCCCACCCGCGAGCAGGTCCAGCAGGACGCCGACAAGGCGACCTACGAGCGACGTGCGCTCGCGGTCGAGCGCGAGCGGACCATCGCCGAGAACGAGATGCAGAGCCAGATCGAGCTCGCCCGCCGCGAGCAGGAGCTGGTGGGCCAGCGGGGCACCAACGCCCGCCGCAAGGCCGAGGAGGAGGCGGCCTCCGCCGAGATCGAGGCCCGGGCCCAGGCCGCCCGCGACGAGATGCTCTCGACCAGCCAGGCCTCGAGGATCCGCGAGGTCGGCGAGGCGGAGGCCGGGGCCGAGGCGGCTCGGGTGCAGGTCTACGCGACGCTTCCGGAGGGAGTCCTCACCGGCCTGGCCTTCAGGGAGCTCGCCACCAACCTCCCGGCCATCCAGAGCCTGGTGCTCACCCCCGACCTGATCAGCCCCATCCTGGCCAGGCTGGGCCGACCTGAGGAGGGGTGACCGTGGCCACCCTCGCGCCACGGGTCGTGGTCGTCCACCGCAGGACCGAGCTCGAGGCCCTGCTGGACCGGCACGGCACCCGTGGGGCGGCCGAGTTCTTCCTCCGCCAGCGCGGGCGTGACCTGGCCGGGGTGGAGGCGGCCCACGAGGCCCAGGCCGAGGCGCTGCGTGAAGTGGCCGGCGCCGTCCCCGGTGACTGGCGCCGTGGCGTCGTCGAACGAGCCGACCTCCCGCGGTTCCTGTTCGCCGCCGACGACGTCGTGGTCGTCGTCGGTCAGGACGGGCTGGTCGCCAACGCCGCGAAGTACCTCGACGGCCAGCCGGTGGTGGGCATCGACCCGTGGCCGGGCGCCGGTGCGGGCGGGTTGGTCCATCCGGCTCCGGCCCACCTGCGCCACGTCCTGCTCCAGGCGTCGAGCGGAGCAGCCGCCGTGCAGCGGCGGACGATGGTGCAGGCGTCCACCGACGACGGGCAGCGCCTCCTCGCCCTCAACGAGGTCTTCGTCGGGCACCAGTCGCACCAGACGGCGCGCTACCGGCTCGCCGTCGACGACCTGACCGAGCGGCAGGCCTCCTCGGGGCTGGTCGTCTCGACCGGGACCGGCGCCACCGGCTGGTGTGCCTCGCTGGCGGCCGAACGACACAGCGGCCTCGCGCTCCCCACTCCCGAGGACGGCAGGCTGGCGTGGTTCGTCCGCGAGGCGTGGCCGTCGCCGACGACCGGGACCGCCCTGACCGAAGGGCTGCTCACGGCGGGGACCCTCGGACTCGAGGTGCTGAGCGACCGCCTCGTCGTCTTCGGCGACGGCATGGAGAACGACAACCTCGAGCTCTCGTGGGGCCAGCGCATCGAGGTCGGTCTCGCCGCGCAGACCCTGGCGCTCGTCAGCGATTCGGGGGAGCGTGGGGCCGACGGCTAGACTGTCCGCCGACTCCCACCCCGCAACATCCGGGCGTAGCAGGAAATGACAACGTCCCGGGACTGCCGCGCGCTCGCACGCCCGCGGCATACCGATGGCCCTCGACCGGCCTGCGCACCTGAACAGAGAGAGACACTCACGTGGCATCGACCAACGACCTCAAGAACGGCCTGGTCCTGAACCTCGAGGGCCAGCTGTGGACCGTCGTGGAGTTCCAGCACGTCAAGCCCGGCAAGGGCCCGGCTTTCGTGCGGACCAAGCTCAAGAACGTCCTGTCGGGCAAGGTGGTCGACAAGACCTTCAACGCGGGCGTCAAGGTCGAGACCGCGAACGTCGACCGTCGCGACATGCAGTACCTCTACAAGGACGGGTCCGACTACGTCTTCATGGACGGCTCGACCTACGACCAGATCCACATCCCCGAGGCCACCGTCGGCGACGTCGCCAACTACCTCCTCGAGAACCAGACGGCCCAGGTCGCGACCCACGACGGCACGGTCCTCTACGTCGAGCTGCCGACCTCGGTCGTCCTCGAGATCACCTACACCGAGCCGGGCCTGCAGGGCGACCGCTCCACCGGTGGCACCAAGCCCGCCACCCTCGAGACGGGCGCGACGATCAACGTCCCGCTGTTCCTCGAGCAGGGCACCAAGGTCAAGGTCGACACCCGCGACGGCTCCTACCTCGGCCGAGTCAACTAGCGCCGTCTCAACCGCATCGGAGCCCGCACACCGTGTCTGCTAGAAGCAAAGCCCGCAAGCGGGCCATCGACCTCCTGTTCGAGGCCGAGAACCGCGGCATGAACGCGCGTGACCTGCTGGCCGAGCGGCTGGCCAAGCCGGTCACCGAGGTCCCGCTCAACCAGTACACCTCCGACCTGGTCGAGGGTGTCGTCGCGCACTGGAACGACATCAACGAGCTCCTGTCGACCTACTCGCAGGGCTGGACCCTCGAGCGGATGCCGAGTGTCGACCGCGCCATCCTGCGGCTCGGGGCGTTCGAGGTGCTCTACGCGACCGAGGTCCCGGAGAGCGTCGCGATCGCCGAAGCGGTCGAGCTGGCCAAGAGCCTGTCCACGGACGACTCGCCGAAGTTCGTCAACGGCCTGCTCGGTCGGCTGGCCGAGGTCAAGCCCACCCTCGCGTGACGAGGCGCTGACCGAGGTGCCCCCGAGAACGGCGACCCGACTTCGGTGGGCCGGTATGCCGCGGGCCCACGACACGAGGTAGAGTCGCCCGCGAACGACATCCTTTAACGACCTGTCCTGTGAGGCAGGGAAGGAGGTCCTGACGCGATGCGTCCTGACTTTGCGGCACCCTCGGCGGCCCCGCCCACGGCTCCCGTCCCCGAAGCCGTCTCCGGTGACGACGCCCGCTCGGTGATGACCGAGTCGGACATCGCGCGCGTCCTGCGGCGGATCGCGCACGAGATCCTCGAGCACAACAAGGGCGCGGCCGACCTGGTGGTCCTGGGCATCCCGACCCGCGGGGTTGCCCTGGCGCGACGGCTCGCGGCGCTCATCGAGGAGGTCGAGGGCACCCCGGTCGCGGTCGGTGCGCTCGACGTGACCATGCACCGCGACGACCTGCGCCGCCAGCCCACCCGCAGCCCGATGCACACCGACATCCCGCCCACCGGGATCGACGACAAGGTCGTGGTGCTGGTCGACGACGTGCTCTACTCCGGCCGCACGGTCCGGGCCGCGCTCGACGCCCTCTCCGACCTCGGCCGCCCGAGGATCGTGCGTCTCGCCGTGCTGGTCGACCGCGGCCACCGCGAGCTGCCGATCCGCGCCGACCACGTCGGCAAGAACCTCCCGACCTCGAGCAGCGAGAAGGTCAGGGTGCGGCTCAGCGAGCCCGACCACGTCGAGGACCAGGTCACCATCGCCGGAGGGGAGACCCGATGACCACCGCCACCACGAGCAGCACCGTGACCCGCGAGCAGCAGGCAAGCACTCGGCATACCAAGCGGCACCTGTTGTCGTCGGCGGACCTGGACCGTGAGCAGGTCCGGGCCATCCTCGACACCGCGGCGGAGATGCACGGAGTGCAGCAGCGCGAGGTCAAGAAGCTCCCCACCCTGCGCGGGCGCACCGTGGTGAACCTCTTCTTCGAGGACTCCACCCGCACCCGCAGCTCGTTCGAGATCGCCGGCAAGTGGCTGTCGGCCGACGTCATCAACATCAGCGGCAAGGGCTCCTCGACGTCCAAGGGCGAGTCCCTGCGCGACACGGTGCTGACCGTCGCGGCGATGGGAGTCGACGCGCTGGTCATCCGACACCACGCCAGCGGCGCGGCCCACCAGGTCAGCCAGTGGGTCGACGCCCACGTCATCAACGCCGGTGACGGCATGCACGAGCACCCGACCCAGGCCCTGCTCGACGCCTACACGATGGAGCGCCGGCTCGGGAGCCTGGAGGGCCGGCACGTCCTCATCGTCGGCGACCTCACCCACTCGCGCGTCGTACGCTCCAACCTCATCACCCTCAAGACGCTCGGCGCCCGCGTCACCCTGGTCGCGCCGCCGACGCTGATGCCCAGCGGCATCACGGCCTGGGCGAAGGCCGAGGGCTTCGACCTCACGCACGACTTCGACGCGGTCCTGCCCACTGCCGACGCGGTGATGATGCTCCGGGTGCAGCGCGAGCGGATGAGCGGCGGATTCTTCCCGACGGCGCGCGAGTACACGGTCGGCTACGGCCTGACCCGCCCCCGGCTCGACACCCTCGTCACCGCGAACCCCGACGTCGTCATCTGCCACCCGGGCCCGATGAACCGAGGGCTCGAGATCGGCGCGGACGCGGCTGACGCAGCACAGTCGCTCATCCTCGACCAGGTCAGCGCCGGGGTCGCGGTGCGGATGAGCGTCCTCTACCACCTGCTGGCCGGAGAGGAAGGCACCGCATGAGCACGCTGCTGGTCACCGGAGCGGACCTCGCGGGAGCGGGGGCGCAGGACCTGCTCGTCGAGGACGGCCGGATCGTCGAGGTCGGCACGATCCGCTCGGCCAAGGGGGCCGACGTCCTCGACGCCGACGGCCTGGTGGCGCTGCCCGGGCTGGTCGACCTGCACACCCACCTGCGCGAGCCGGGCCGCGAGGACGCGGAGACGATCGCCTCGGGGTCTGCCGCCGCCGCGATCGGTGGCTTCACCGCGATCCTGGCCATGGCCAACACCACCCCGGTGACGGACACCGCGGAGGCGGCCGAGCGGATCCTCGACCTCGGTCGGGCCGCCGGGCTGGTCGACGTCGTGCCGGTCGGGGCCGTCACCAAGGGCCTGGCCGGCGAGGAGCTCGCCGAGCTCGGGCTCATGCACCGCTCCCGCGCCGGGGTGATGGTCTTCTCCGACGACGGCCACTGCGTCCACGACTCGCGGGTGATGCGTCGCGCCCTGGAGTACGTCCGCGCCTTCGGTGGCGTCGTCTCCCAGCACGCCCAGGACCCCCACCTCGCCGGTGCCCAGGCCTGCGCCCACGAGGGCGAGCTCTCCGGTCGCCTCGGGTTGCCGGGGTGGCCCGGCATCGCCGAGGAGTCGATCGTGGCCCGCGACGTCATGCTCGCGCGACACACCGGCTCCCGGGTCCACGTCGCGCACGTGTCGACGGCCGGGACCGTGGAGGTCATCCGGTGGGCCAAGGCGCAGGGGATCGCCGTCACGGCCGAGGTCACGCCGCACCACCTCGTCCTCACCACCGACCTGCTCAGCGGTTACGACCCCACCTACAAGGTGAACCCGCCGCTGCGCCCCCAGGAGGACGTCGACGCCCTGCGCGCCGCACTGGCCGACGGCACCATCGACGCAGTGGCGACCGACCACGCGCCGCACGCCCGACACGACAAGGAGCACGCCTTCGTCGACGCGGCGTTCGGCATGCTCGGGCTCGAGACGGCACTGTCCGTGGTGAGCGACGTGATGGTCGCCGGGGGCCTCCTCGACTGGGCGGGCGTGGCGCGGGTGATGTCGCAGGCACCGGCCCGCATCGCCGGGCTGACCTCCCACGGCCAGCCCCTCGTCGAGGGGTCGCCCGCGCACCTGACGCTGGTCGACCCGACCGCCACCGTGACGGTCGACCGCAGCGCCTCCCTCTCGCTGTCGCGCAACAACCCGTGGCACGGCCGCACGCTCCGGGGCGCCGTCCACGCCACGGTGTTCGGCGGCCGCGTGACGGCCCAGAAGGGAGCCGTCGCGTGACCCGTCTGCAAGCCGTGGGCGTCATGCTCGTGGCCCTCGGGCTCATCTACGCCCTGTTGTATGCCGCGTGGGTGCGCAAGCGCCACCAGCACGAGTCCGCGGCGATCGCCGCGGAGCGCAGCCGGACGTCCCGCGACCACTCCCTCGAGGCGCCCGCGCTGAAGGAGAAGCCCGCACAGGTCATCGTGGAGGGCATCTACGTCAGCACCACCACGGCCGAGAACCGCCTGGAGCGGGTCACGGTGGAGGGGCTGGGCAACCGCGCCAAGGCGACCCTCATCGTGAGCCGGGGCGACGCCGACGAGCTGGTGCGCATCGACCGCCAGGGCGAGGCGACGGTGGTCATCCCCGCGGCGCGCCTGCGCTCGGCCCGGCGCGAGCGCGGCATGGTCGGCAAGTTCGTCGGCGGCAACCGCCTCGTCGTCCTGCAGTGGCGCGCCGAGAACGGCGACGTCTACGAGACCGGCTTCCTGCCGCGCTACAAGGCCGACGTCGAGCGGGTCGAGTCGGCCCTGTGGTGGCACACCGGGGACACCCCCGAGCCCGCCGAGACCCCCGAGCCCGCCGAGACCCCCGAGCCCGCCGAGACCGCTGAGACCGCTGAGACCTCGGAGACCACCGAGAGCTCCGAGACCACCGAGAGCTCCGAGACCTCCACCGTCGAGCAGTCCGGCGACCCGTCCGCACGCCACACCGACGCCGCACCGTCCGCACAGCGGTCCGACGAGCACACCGACAGCACCGGAAAGACGACATCATGAGCGCCGTTGCCACTGGGTTCGACCTGGGCCTGGACCGGGCCCCCGCCGTCCTCGTCCTCGAGGACGGCCGCACCTTCCGCGGTGACGCCTACGGCGCGACCGGGCAGACCGTCGGGGAGGCCGTCTTCTCCACCGGGATGAGCGGCTACCAGGAGACGCTGACCGACCCGAGCTACCACCGGCAGGTGGTCGTGATGACCGCGCCGCACGTGGGCAACACCGGGATCAACGACGAGGACGACGAGTCGGGGCGGATCTGGGTCGCCGGCTACGTCGTGCGTGACCCCGCCCTGCGACCGTCCAACTGGAGGTCGCAGCGCTCGCTCGAGGACGCACTGGTCGAGCAGGGCGTGGTCGGCATCAGCCGGATCGACACCCGCGCGCTGACCCGCCACCTGCGCGAGCGCGGGGCGATGCGCGTGGGCATCTTCTCCGGCGAGAAGGCGCAGCGGTCCGTCGCCGAGCTGGTCGAGACGGTCCAGCAGGCGCCGCTGATGAAGGGAGCGGCCCTGGCCGCCGAGGTGAGCACCGACGAGGCGTATGTCGTGCCGGCCGTGGGGGAGCGGCGGTTCACCGTCGCCGCCCTGGACCTGGGCATCAAGGCGATGACGCCCACCCTCATGGCGCAGCACGGCATCGAGGTGCACGTGCTCCCGGCCACCTCCACCATCGACGACATCGTGGCGGTGGGGGAGGGCGGCCCCGACGGCGTGTTCTTCTCCAACGGCCCGGGCGACCCCGCCACCGCGGACGCGGAGGTCGCGGTGCTGCGCCAGGTGCTCGACGCGCGGATCCCCTTCTTCGGCATCTGCTTCGGCAACCAGCTGCTCGGCCGCGCGCTGGGCTTCGGCACCTACAAGCTGAAGTACGGCCACCGCGGCATCAACCAGCCGGTGATGGACCGGACCACCGGCAAGGTCGAGGTGACCGCCCACAACCACGGGTTCGCCGTCGACGCCCCGACCGACCGCGAGGTGACGGCGCCCGCCGATGCCGACGGCACGGCCTACGGGCGGGTGAGGGTCTCGCACGTGTGTCTCAACGACGACGTGGTCGAGGGCCTCGAGTGCCTCGACCTCCCCGCCTACTCGGTCCAGTACCACCCGGAGGCGGCCGCCGGTCCGCACGACGCTGCCTACCTGTTCGACCGGTTCGTCGAGTTGATGAGCAACAACGAGAAGGGAAACCGCGCCTGATGCCGAAGCGGGAAGACATCAAGAGCGTCCTCGTCATCGGGTCGGGGCCGATCGTCATCGGCCAGGCCTGCGAGTTCGACTACTCCGGCACCCAGGCCTGCCGCGTGCTGCGCGAGGAGGGCATCCGCGTCATCCTGGTGAACTCCAACCCGGCGACGATCATGACCGACCCGGAGTTCGCCGACGCCACCTACGTCGAGCCGATCACCCCCGAGATCGTCGAGGCGATCATCGCCCGCGAGCGTCCCGACGCGGTGCTCGCGACCCTCGGCGGCCAGACCGCCCTCAACTGCGCGATCTCGCTGCACGACTCCGGAGTCCTGGAGAAGTACGACTGCCCGCTCATCGGGGCCAACGTCGACGCCATCCAGCTCGGCGAGGACCGCGAGAAGTTCAAGGGCGTCGTCGAGCGCTGCGGTGCGGAGTCGGCCAAGTCCGTCATCTGCCACTCGATGGACGAATGCGTCAGTGCCGCAACGCAGCTCGGCTATCCCGTGGTCGTCCGCCCGTCGTTCACGATGGGTGGCCTCGGGTCCGGTTTCGCCTATGACGAGACCGACCTGCGCCGCATCGCGGGTGCCGGCCTGCAGTACTCGCCCGTCACCGAGGTGCTCCTCGAGGAGTCGATCACCGGGTGGAAGGAGTACGAGCTGGAGGTGATGCGCGACCACGCCGACAACGTCGTGGTGGTCTGCTCCATCGAGAACCTCGACCCGATGGGCGTGCACACCGGCGACTCGATCACGGTGGCCCCGGCGCTGACCCTCACCGACCGCGAGTACCAGCGGCTGCGCGACATCGGCATCGCGATCATCCGCGAGGTCGGCGTCGACACCGGTGGCTGCAACATCCAGTTCGCGGTCAACCCGGTCGACGGCCGCATCATCGTCATCGAGATGAACCCGCGCGTCTCGCGCAGCTCTGCCCTGGCGTCCAAGGCGACCGGCTTCCCGATCGCCAAGATCGCCGCGAAGATGGCCATCGGCTACACCCTCGACGAGGTGCCCAACGACATCACCCGCGAGACCCCGGCATCGTTCGAGCCGAGCCTCGACTACGTGGTGGTCAAGGTGCCGCGGTTCGCCTTCGAGAAGTTCCCTGCCGCCGACCCGACCCTCACCACGACGATGAAGTCCGTCGGCGAGGCGATGGCCATCGGCCGCAACTTCACCGAGGCGCTCCAGAAAGCCCTGCGTTCGTTGGAGCGCAAGGGCAGCACCTTCCACTGGGATGGCCCGACCCCCAGCGAGGAGCAGGCCCGCACCTTCCTGCACACGGCGAAGACACCGACCGACGGTCGGATCGTCACCGTGCAGCAGGCCATGCGCGGCGGGCTCTCGGTCGAGGAGGTGCACGAGGCCACCGGCATCGACCCGTGGTTCCTCGACCAGATGGCCCTCATCAACGCCATCGCCAGCCGGGTCGCGGCGTCGCCCGAGCTCACGCCGGCCCTGCTGCGGCTGGCCAAGCGGCACGGCTTCAGCGACGCCCAGCTCGCCTCCCTGAGGGGCATGCCGGAGGCGGTCGTCCGCGGCGTGCGGCACGCCCTCGGGGTGCGCCCGGTCTACAAGACCGTCGACACCTGCGCGGCCGAGTTCGCCGCGACGACCCCGTACCACTACAGCGCGTACGACGAGGAGACCGAGGTCGCGCCCCGCGAGCGGCCGGCGGTCCTCATCCTCGGCAGCGGCCCGAACCGGATCGGCCAGGGCGTCGAGTTCGACTACTCCTGCGTGCACGCCAGCTTCGCCCTGCGCGACGCCGGCTACGACACGGTGATGGTGAACTGCAACCCCGAGACCGTCTCCACGGACTACGACACCAGCAGTCGCCTCTACTTCGAGCCGCTGACCCTCGAGGACGTCCTCGAGGTCGTGCACGCCGAGCAGCAGGCCGGTCCGGTCGCCGGGGTCATCGTGCAGCTCGGTGGCCAGACCCCGCTCGGGCTCGCCAAGGCGCTGAAGGAGGCCGGTGTGCCGATCGTGGGCACCAGCCCCGAGGCGATCGACCTCGCCGAGGACCGTGGCGCCTTCGGCCGGGTCCTCGCCGAAGCCCAGCTGCCGGCGCCCAAGCACGGCACGGCCTACAGCGCCGCCGAGGCGGTCGAGGTGGCGCGCGAGATCGGCTACCCGGTGCTGGTGCGGCCCTCCTACGTGCTCGGTGGACGCGGCATGGAGATCGTCTACGACGACGAGACCCTGGCCACCTACGTCACGCGGGCCACCGTCGCGAGCCCAGAGCACCCGGTGCTGGTCGACCGCTTCCTCGACGACGCCATCGAGATCGACGTCGACGCGATCTACGACGGCACGGACATGTACCTCGGCGGGATCATGGAGCACATCGAGGAGGCCGGCATCCACTCCGGCGACTCGGCCTGCACCCTCCCGCCGGTGACGCTCGGGGTCGCCGAGCTGGAGCGGGTCCGCGAGGCCACCCTCAAGCTCGCGGAAGGCATTGGTGTGCGCGGGTTGATGAACGTCCAGTTCGCCCTCGCGCAGGACATCCTCTACGTGCTCGAGGCCAACCCCCGGGCCTCCCGGACCGTGCCGTTCGTCGCGAAGGCCACGGGCGTCCCGGTCTCCAAGGCCGCGGCCCGGGTGATGCTGGGCGCCACCATCAAGGAGCTGCGCGAGGAGGGCCTGCTGCCGCCCCACGGTGACGGGGGCTCGATGCCCAGCCACGCCCCGGTCGCGGTCAAGGAGGCGGTCCTGCCGTTCAAGCGGTTCCGCACCAAGGACGGACAGGTGGTCGACAGCCTGCTGGGGCCGGAGATGCGCTCCACGGGCGAGGTCATGGGCATCGACCAGGACTTCGGGACCGCCTTCGCCAAGGGCATGCTCGCGGCGGGTTCCGGCCTGCCGCGCGAGGGCAAGATCTTCGTCTCGGTCGCCAACCGCGACAAGCGGGCAATGATCTTCCCGGTCAAGCGGCTCGCCGACCTCGGCTTCACCATCGTCGCGACCACGGGCACCGCGGATGTGTTGCGGCGCAACGGGATCCCGTCCGACGTCGTGCACAAGCACAGTGAGCGCGAGGAAGGCGACTCCAGCATCGTCGACCTCATCCTCGACGGCCAGATCGCCATGGTCGTCAACACGCCGAGCGGTCCCAACGCGCGGGCCGACGGCTACGCGATCAGGGCGGCGACGACCTCGATGGACAAGCCCATCGTCACCACGGTCCAGGAGCTGGCCGCCGCCGTGCAGGGCATCGAGGCCCAGATGCAGGGTGAGTTCACCGTGAAGCCGCTCCAGGAGCACGCCCGCGACCTCGACCTCTACGGGGTCGGCACCGGAGTGGGGGCCGCGCCCAGGAAGCCCGGCAACGCGGGGGGTGTCGCGTGAGCGCGGCGAGCACGCGGCATACCGGCCTCGAGGGGTCCAGCGTCGTCCAGGTGACGGGCGAGCTGATCGCCACCCGCCGGGCCGGCGCCTACCACCACCTCACCTTCGTGGCACCCGGCCTGGCCGAGCTGGCCCGCCCCGGTCAGTTCGTCGCCCTGGCGGTCGGCGGCGACACCAGCGCGAACCTGCTGCGACGGTGCTTCTCGATCCACAAGGTGAGCCCGTCCGGCACCTACGGCGGCACGGTCGACGTGGTGATCTCCGCGGTCGGCGCCGGCACCGAGTGGCTCAGCACCCTGCGGGCCCACGACGAGGTCGACATCGTCGGCCCGCTCGGCCGCCCGTTCCCACTGCCCACCGAGCCGGTGGCGTGCGTCCTCGTCGGCGGTGGCTACGGCAGCGCACCGCTGTTCTGGCTCGCCGAGGCGCTGCGCGGGCGTGGCTGCCACGTCGAGATGGTGCTCGGTGCCGCCACGGAGTCCAAGCTCTTCGGCGTCCTGGAGGCCCGCCGCTACGCCGACGGCGTGACCGTCACCACCGATGACGGCTCGATGGGCAACCAGGGCTGGGTGTCCGACGTCCTCGCGATGGTCATCCGGCGCACCGGCGCGGCCGTCGTCTACGGCTGCGGGCCGATGGGGATGCTGAAGTCCGTCACCGATGTCGCCACGGCCGAGGGCGCCGTGGCGCAGGTGGCGGTCGAGGAGTCGATGGCGTGCGGGGTGGGCGTCTGCATGACCTGCGTGATGCCGGTGACCGGAACGGACGGGGCGACCCGCATGGTGCGCTCGTGTGTCGAGGGCCCGGTCTTCCGCGGCGACCGGGTGCGCTGGGACGCGTTCTCGGACGGGCGGTGCGCCGTGCCCGCCGACGCCCTCGGTGCACCTCGGGTGGGGGGTCACTGATGCCGGTCGACATGTCGGTGCGCCTCGGCGCCGCGACCCTGCCGAGCCCGATGATGACCGCCTCCGGCTGCGCGGCCAACGGGCGCGAGCTCGCCCGGTTCTTCGACATCCGTGAGCTCGGGGCCTTCGTGACCAAGTCCGTGATGGCCGACCCGCGCTCCGGCCGCGGCACCCCACGGATGGCCGAGACGCCCTCGGGGATGCTCAACTCGATCGGACTCCAGGGTCCGGGCATCTCCGCGTTCGTCGACCAGGACCTCGCCTGGCTGAAGCAGGCCGGGGCCCGCACCCTCGTGTCCATCGCCGGCAACACCAGCGGCGAGTTCGCCGACGTGGCGGCGACCCTGCGGGCCAGTGCCGCCTTCGACGCGGTCGTCGGGGTCGAGGTCAACATCTCCTGCCCCAACGTCGCCAACCGCGGGCTGGTCTTCGCCTGCGACCCGATGGCCAGCGCCAAGGTGGTCGCGCTGGTCCGCGAGCAGCTGCCCCGCGACGTGCCGATCTTCGCCAAGCTGACGCCCGACGTGACTGACATCGTGGGCGTCGCGCAGGCCTGCGTGAAGGCCGGCGCCGACGGACTGACGATGATCAACACCCTGCTCGGCATGGTCATCGACACCGACCGGCTCCGGCCCCAGGTGGCCGGGGTCACCGGCGGCCTCTCCGGGCCAGCGGTCCGCCCGGTCGCGGTGCGCGCGATCTGGCAGACCCGGGCGGCGATGCTCGAGGGGCGGCTGCCCACGGTGCCGATCATCGGCGTCGGGGGAGTGCGCACCGGACGCGACGCCCTCGAGCTGGTCGCCGCCGGAGCCAGTGCCGTCCAGGTGGGCACGGCGACCTTCAACGACCCGAGCGCCCCGGTGCGCGTGGGCCGAGAGCTGGCGGGGCTCTTGGAGGACAAGGGATTCGAGCGGTTCACCGACGTCGTCGGTGTGGCCCACGGGAGGGTGGCATGACGAACACCACGAGCACGACCACGGAGCCGAGCATGACCGGACTGACCTTCGGGCAGCGGCTGCGCGCCACCACGGACACCCACGGCCCGCTCTGCGCCGGCATCGACCCGCACCGTGCGCTGGTCGAGTCGTGGGGCCTCGGCTACGACCTCGACGGCCTGGCCCGGTTCACCGACGCCTGCGTCGAGGCGTTCGCCGGGCACGTGGGCGTGGTGAAGCCCCAGTCCGCGTTCTTCGAGGTCTTCGGGTCGCGGGGCGTGGCCATCCTCGAGGGCGCCATCGACGCGCTGCGCGAGGCGGGCACCCTGGTCATCCTCGACGCCAAGCGCGGCGACATCGGCTCGACCATGGCGGCCTACTCGGAGGCCTACCTCGGCAAGGACGCCGTCGCCCCCGGCGACGCCCTGACGGTCAGCCCCTACCTCGGCTTCGAGTCGCTGCGGCCCGCGCTCGACCTGGCAGCGCAGACCCACCGAGGGGTCTTCGTGCTCGCGCTCACCTCCAACCCGGAGGGGCGCACGGTGCAACACGCCCGACTGCGCGAGATGAGCGTCGCTGAGAGCATGGTCACGTCGGCGGCCGCCGAGAACGCCGCCGCGGCCGCCAGGGGTGAGCTGGGGAGCGTCGGCCTGGTCGTCGGGGCCACGGTCGGGACAGCCGTCCAGGAGCTCCAGCTCGACCTGGCAGCGGTCAACGGACCGCTGCTGTCACCGGGCGTGGGTGCCCAGGGAGGCACCACGGACGACCTGCGCCGGGTCTTCGGCGATGCGCTCCCGAACGTCCTGCCGGCCAGCAGCCGGGAGGTGCTGACGGCCGGACCGGACGTCGCGTCCCTGCGTGACCGCGCCCTCCAGACCAGCGCCGCGCTGGGCGCCCTGCTGCGCTGACGGCTCCCCTGGAGGGCACGTGGGGGCCACCTCGACGCGAAACCCCCGTGCGCGGTTGCTATTGTCGGAAGACATCACGGATCGACCCATGACGTGACACGAAGTACGTGCCGACCTGCCTGCAAGGAGTACCACCGTGGCCCTACCCCCGTTGACCCCGGAGCAGCGTGCCGCGGCCCTCGAGAAGGCTGCAGTCGCCCGCCGGGAGCGTGCTGCGGTCAAGAACCGTCTGAAGTACGCGCAAGGCTCCCTCAAGGAGGTCATCACCGACGGCAAGGCCAATGAGGTCGTCGGCAAGATGAAGGTCTCCGCGCTGCTGGAGTCGATGCCCGGTGTCGGCCGGGTCCGCGCCCGCCAGATCATGGAGGAGGTCGGCATCTCCGAGAGCCGCCGCGTCCGTGGTCTCGGCGCCAACCAGATCTCGGCTCTGCTCACGCGCTTCGACGAGGCGTGAGCCGACCCGTTCCCGCAGGCGAGGACCGCCCGAGGCGGCTCGTCGTGCTCGCCGGTCCCACCGCGGTCGGCAAGGGCACCCTGTCCGCCTACGTGCGCGACAACTTCCCCGAGGTGTGGCTCTCCGTGAGTGCCACGACCCGCCAGCCCCGCCCCGGCGAGGTGGAGGGCACGCACTACCACTTCGTCGACACCGACGAGTTCGCCCGGATGGAGCGGGACGGCGAGCTGCTCGAGTCGGCGATCGTGCACGGGTTCAACCACTACGGCACCCCACGTGGCCCCGTCGAGCAGGCGCTGCGCGACCACCGGATGGCGCTTCTGGAGATCGACCTCCAGGGCGCGCGCCAGGTGCGGGCCACCATGCCGGAGGCCCTGTTCGTCTTCCTGGCCCCGCCGAGCTGGGACGAGCTGGTCCGTCGGCTGGTCGGTCGCGGCACCGAGGACGAGGCGGAACGCACCCGTCGGCTGGAGACGGCCAAGGTCGAGATGGCCGCCGAGGACGAGTTCGACGTGACCATCGTCAACGACGACGTTCGTCGTGCGGCCGAAGAACTCGTATCATTGATGCGATCGCACTGACGACGCCGTCACCACGAGAACGTCAGCAGTCAAGACAAGACCTACAGAAGTGAGTACCCCCGTGTCTGGAACCGTCGCCAACCCGATCGGCATCACCAACCCGCCGATCGACGACCTGCTCACCAAGGCCGACTCCAAGTACGCCCTGGTCATCTTCTCGGCCAAGCGCGCCCGCCAGATCAACGCGTACTACTCCCAGCTCCAGGAGGGCCTGCTCGAGAACGTGGGCCCGCTGGTCGACAGCCAGGTGCACGAGAAGCCGATGTCCATCGCGCTGCGTGAGATCAACGAGGGCCTCGTCACCTCCGAGCCGATCGAGGGCTGAGAACCACCACCATGGCGCGCATCGTCCTCGGTGTCAGTGGTGGCATCGCGGCCTACAAGGCCTGTTCGCTGCTGCGGCTGTTCACCGAGGCGGGGCACGACGTGACGGTCGTGCCCACCGCCTCCGCGCTGCAGTTCGTCGGCGCACCCACGTGGGAGGCGCTGTCGGGCAAACCCGTGCACACCGAGGTCTGGGACTCCGTGCACGAGGTGCCGCACGTCCGGCTGGGCCAGACCGCCGACCTCGTGGTCGTCGCGCCCGCCACGGCTGACCTGCTCGCCAAGGCCGCCCACGGGCTGGCCGGCGACCTGCTCACCAACGTCCTGCTGACCGCCCGCTGCCCGGTCGTCATGGCCCCGGCGATGCACACCGAGATGTGGGAGCACGCGGCCACGCAGGCGAACGTGTCCACGCTGGCCGAACGCGGCATACACATCATCCCGCCGGCGTCGGGGCGCCTCACTGGCGCCGACACCGGACCCGGGCGGCTCCCCGAGCCCGAGGCCATGTTTGCCGTGTGCGAGCGGATCCTCGCCCACCCCGCCCCCCACACGCGGATGGCGTTCGACGCCGACCAGCCAGCCGCGACAGCGCCGATCCTGCCGGGCTCGCAGGAGCTCGCGGGTCGCACCGTCGTCGTGTCGGCGGGAGGCACTCGTGAGCCGCTCGACCCCGTGCGCTACCTGGGCAACCGGAGCTCGGGCAAGCAGGGGTACGCCCTGGCTGCCGTGGCCGCGAGCCGGGGTGCCTCGGTGACTCTCGTCGCCGCGAACACCGCGCTCGCCGCGCCCCCCGGGGTCACCGTCGTGCCCGTGTCGACCGCCCTCGAGCTGCAGGCCGCCGTCGAGCGAGCCGCCAAGGACGCCGACGTCGTCGTGATGGCAGCCGCCGTGGCCGACTTCCGCCCGGCGCACTACACCGACGCCAAGATCAAGAAGTCGCACGACCCGGCCGACCCCGACGCGGCCCCGACCATCACGCTCGTGCGCAACCCCGACGTCCTCGCAGGGCTGGTCGAGGCGCGCGGCGAGGAGGCCACACCGGTCATCGTCGGGTTCGCCGCCGAGACCGGTGACGAGCACGGTGGAGTGCTCGAGCACGGGCGCGCCAAGCTGGCCCGCAAGGGGTGCGACCTCCTCGTGGTCAACGAGGTGGGTGTCGACAAGACCTTCGGCCGCGATGACAACACCGTGCACATCCTCCGCCAGGGCTCGAGCCACGTCGTCGACGCCGGGCCGGCCTCCAAGGAGGTCGTCGCCGCCGCGGTGTGGGACGCCGTTCAGGAGATCCTCTGACCTAGGTACACTCTCGGGGTCGCGCAGCCGTGCTCGTCCTCGCGGCCCTTTGTCACCACCGTCAGTACCGACAGCACCGACAGCGATCGCCGCCCCGAAGGAGATTTGAGTGTCTGCACGCCTGTTCACGTCCGAGTCAGTCACCGAGGGTCACCCGGACAAGATCTGTGACCAGATCTCCGACTCGATCCTCGACGCCATGCTCGCCCAGGACCCGGGCAGCCGGGTCGCGGTGGAGACGATGGTGACCACCGGCCTCGTGCACGTCGCCGGAGAGGTCACCACCGAGGCCTACGTGGAGATCCCCAAGATCGTCCGTGACACCGTGCTGGGCATCGGCTACGACTCGTCGACCAAGGGCTTCGACGGGGCCTCGTGCGGGGTCGAGGTGTCGATCGGTCAGCAGAGCCCCGACATCGCGCAGGGCGTCGACACCGCCTACGAGAACCGCACCGGTGGCGTGGACCCGCTCGACAAGCAGGGTGCCGGCGACCAGGGCCTGATGTTCGGCTACGCGTGCGAGGACACCGCAGAGCTCATGCCGCTGCCGATCCACCTGGCGCACCGCCTCGCCGAGCGCCTCACCGCGGTCCGCAAGAGCGGCGACGTCGCCTACCTGCGCCCCGACGGCAAGACCCAGGTCACCATCGGCTACGACGGAGACAAGGCGGTCCGGCTCGACACCGTGGTGCTGTCCACGCAGCACGCCGAGGACATCTCCCTCGAGGGCCTGCTCGCCCCCGACATCATCGAGCACGTGATCTCGCCGGTGCTGGCCGAGCTCGCCGACGAGGGCACCGACCTCGACGTGTCGAACTACCGCACCCTGATCAACCCCACCGGCAACTTCGTCATCGGCGGCCCGATGGGTGACGCCGGCCTCACCGGTCGCAAGATCATCGTCGACACCTACGGCGGCATGTCCCGCCACGGTGGCGGTGCCTTCTCCGGCAAGGACCCGTCGAAGGTCGACCGCTCGGCCGCCTACGCCATGCGCTGGGTCGCCAAGAACGTCGTCGCCGCCGGGCTGGCCCGCCGCTGCGAGGTCCAGGTCGCCTACGCCATCGGCAAGGCGCAGCCGGTCGGTCTCTACGTCGAGACCTTCGGCACCGAGTCGGCGCCGGTCGACAAGATCCAGGCCGCCATCGCGTCGGTCTTCGACCTGCGCCCCGGCGCCATCGTCCAGGACCTCGACCTGCTGCGTCCGATCTACAAGCCGACCGCGGCCTACGGCCACTTCGGTCGCACCGAGGCCGGCCACGTCGACAACCCCTTCACCTGGGAGCGCACCGACCGCGTCGAGGCGCTGCAGAAGGCAGTCAAGGGCTAGTCGGACCCGTTCGCTAGGTTCGCTCCCGTGAGTGGACCGGGCGGACAGGGTGAGCAGGCGGGCGAGCAGCTCGCGCTGATCCGCTCTGCCCTCACCAAGCCCGCCCGCACGCCCCGCACCACCGACCAGGCCACCGCGTCCACCGACCCGGTGGCCTCGGTCGTGGTGGACACCGGGCTGGCCCACCTCGCGCGCCCCTTCGAGTACCTCGTGCCCGAGGCGCTGGCCGAGACGGCTGTGCCGGGTGTCCGGGTCAAGGTGCGCTTCGCCGGTCAGGACCTCGACGGGTTCGTGGTCGACCGGCAACCGCAGGCCGAGCACGAGGGACGGCTCGCGCTGATCCGTCGGGTGGTGTCGGCCGAGCCGGTGCTGACGCCGACCCAGCTGCAGGTGGCGACCGAGGTCGCCGCGTCGTGCGCGGGCACCCTCGGCGACGTGCTCCGACTGGCTGTCCCGCCCCGCCACGCGGCAGCGGAGAAGGCGCTCGCCCTCGAGGCGCCCACTCCGGACCCGCTCCCGGCGCCGGCCGCCGCCAGCCCGGCCTGGAGCAGGTATGCCGCGGGGCCGGCCTACCTCGCGCGGCTCGCGGCGGGCGAGTCGCCCGCCGCCTCGTGGCTCGCGCTGCCGACCGTGTCCCCCGAGCAGGACTGGCCGGCCGCGCTGGCCGCTGCTGCCGCCGCCACGCTCGCCGCCGGGCGCGGGAGCGTGCTGGTCGTGCCCGACCACCGCGACGTCGCCCGCGTGGACGCCGCGCTCACCGCCGCCCTCGGACCGGGGCGGCACGTCCGCCTCACCGCCGACCAAGGTCCCCAGGCCCGCTACACCGCGTGGCTCAAGGTCCTGCGGGGCCATGTGTCCGTCGTGGTCGGCACCCGCGCAGCTGCTTTCGCGCCGGTCCGCGAGCTCGGCCTCGTGGCGTGGTGGGACGACGGCGACGACCTGCTCGACGAGCCCCGGGCCCCCTACCCCCACGTGCGTGACGTACTGCTCGCGCGAGCACGGGTGGAGGGCGCCGCGGTGCTCTCCGGTGGCTTCACCCGCACCGCCGCGGTGCAGCGCCTCGTCGAGACCGGCGACCTGCGCGTCATCGCTGGTGCGTCGGTGCGCGGGGTGGTCCCTCGGGTCCAGGTCGCGGGCGAGGGCGTCGAGGTCGAGCGCGATGCCGCGGCCGCATCGGCCCACCTGCCGTCGATCGCCTGGCGCACGGCCAAGGCTGCGCTGGAGAGCGGACCCGTGCTCGTCCAGGTGCCCCGCCGTGGCTACGTGCCCTCCCTCTCCTGCCAGACCTGCCGCACCGCCGTGCGCTGCGGGCACTGCGGCGGCCCCGTCGCGCTCGGGTCCCGCCGGGCCGAGCCCGCCTGCCGCTGGTGCGGTCGTGGCGTGGGCCGGTTCGAGTGCCGGCACTGCGGCGGTCGCGAGCTGCGCTCGTCGGTCGTCGGCGCCCGGCGCACCGCCGAAGAGCTGGGCCGGGCCTTCCCCGGGGTGCCGGTGCACACCTCGGGCGCCGGCGCTGTCCTCGAGCGGGTGGCGGCCACGCCGGCCCTCGTCATCGCCACCCCGGGCGCCGAGCCGGTGGCCGAGGGCGGGTATGCCGCGTGCCTCCTGCTCGACGCCTGGGCCAGTCTCGACCGGCCAACCCTCGATGCTGGTGAGGAGGCCCTGCGGCGCTGGACCGCCGCCGGCGCCCTCACTCGCGGCGCCCTCGACGGTGGGCAGCTGGTGCTGTGCGGTGCCCCCACCCACACGACGCTGCCCGTGGTCGAGGCCCTGGTCCGCTGGGACCCGGCGTGGTTCGCGGCTCGCGAGCTCGCCGACCGTCGGGAGCTCTCCCTGCCTCCGACCGTGGCCCTCGCCGCGGTCACCGGGGAGCGCCGGGCCGTTGACGCGGCGCTGCGGCTGGCCCACCTGCCTGACGGCGTCGACCGCCTCGGACCGCTCCAGGTGGCCGACGACGCGGACCGCATGCTCCTGCGGTGTCCCCTGGACCAACGGGCGGCCCTCGCCGAGTCGCTGGCAGCCATGCGGTCGGTCCGCAGCGCCCGCAAGGAGAAGGCCTCGATCCAGGTGCGGATGGACCCGCGCGACCCCGCCACCTGACCGCGTCGTCCCCGGGCGGCGGGTCTTGCCCTGCATCGGGCGCCGCGAGGCCCCGCCTAGACTGCTGCGCGTGTCGATCCAGAACATCCGCCTCTTCGGTGATCCCGTCCTCCGCACGCCCGCGGCGCCCGTCGTGGACTTCGACCGGGAGCTGCGCCAGCTCGTGAAGGACCTCACCGAGACGATGGTGGACGCGCCAGGAGCAGGTTTGGCGGCTCCGCAGATCGGCGTCGGGCTGCGGGTGTTCACCTACTGGGTCGACGGCGAGCTGGGCCACCTGGTCAACCCCGACCTCGACCTGTCGACCGACCTGCAGGAGGGCGAGGAGGGCTGCCTGTCCTTCCCCGGGCTGCGCTTCGAGACGCCGCGCGCGCTGCGCACGGTCGCCAAGGGCTTCAACCAGTTCGGTGAGCCGGTGGTCATCGAGGGGTCCGAGCTGCTCGCCCGCTGCCTCCAGCACGAGACCGACCACCTCGACGGGATCCTCTTCATCGACCGGATGGACCGCGAGCAGCGCAAGGCGGCCATGCGGGCGATCCGCGAGGCCGAGTGGGGCGGTGGCACGACCCCGGTGGTCAAGGTCAGCCCGCACGCCACCTTCGGCCGGGGTATGTGATGCGTCTGGTCTTCGCCGGCACTCCCGCGCCGGCGGTGCCGTCGCTCGACGCCCTGGTTGCCTCCCCCCACGACGTCGTGGCCGTCATCACCCGCCCCGACGCCCGGGCCGGGCGTGGTCGGGGGGTCGTCACGTCGCCGGTCCGCCAGCGGGCCGAGGAGCTCGGCATCGAGGTGCTGACGCCCGACCGTCCCCGGGACCCCGACTTCCTCGACCGGCTCCGCGAGCTCGCCCCCGACGCGTGCCCGGTCGTCGCGTACGGCGCCCTGATCCCGCAGGTCGCGCTCGACATCCCGCGCCACGGCTGGGTCAACCTGCACTTCTCGCTGCTGCCCGCCTGGCGCGGGGCCGCGCCGGTGCAGCACGCCGTCATGGCGGGCGACGAGGTGACCGGTGCGTCGACGTTCCTCATCGAGGCCGGTCTCGACACCGGCCCGGTGTTCGGCCTGATGACCGAGCGGATCCGCCCCCGCGACACCTCGGGCGACCTGCTGGACCGGCTCGCCGAGGGTGGGGCGGGACTGCTCGTCGCCACGATGGACGGGCTCGCCGACGGCTCCCTGACCCCGGTCCCACAGTCCGACGAAGGGGTGTCGCTCGCCCCCAAGCTGGAGGTCGCCGACGCCCAGGTGCGCTGGGACCGTCCGGCGGTCGCCGTCGACCGCCTGGTGCGCGGGTGCACCCCCGCACCCGGCGCGTGGTCCACCTTCCGTGACACCCGGGTCAAGCTCGCCCCCGTGCTCCCCGACCTCGCGTATGCCGGTCCGGCGCTGTCGCCGGGGGAGCTCGCTGCGGGGAAGCGTGAGGTGCACGTCGGCACGGCGAGTGGCGTGGTGCGCCTCTCGGCGGTGCAGCCGCACGGCAAGAAGGAGATGGCCGCGGCCGACTGGGCCCGCGGCGTCCGTATCGACGTGGGAGAGCGGTTCAGCCATGAGTGATCAGGGACCACGGAACCCGCACCCGGACGAGGGCGGCCGGCGCAATGCCAGGGGTCGCCAGCGACCAGAGCGCACGCATGGTGGCCGGGAACGCTCTGCGCAGCGACCGAGTGAGCGCAACCGTGGTGGTGACCCGCAGCGGCTCGCGGCCTACACGGTCCTGCGGGCCGTCGCCGACGGCGCCTACGCCAACCTCGAGCTCCCGAGGGTGCTCCGCGACCGTGGCATCCAGGGGCGTGATGCCGCGTTCACGACGGAGCTCGTCTACGGCGCGATCCGGATGCACGGCCTCTACGACCCGGTCATCGCCGTGGCGGCCGGGCGGGCCCCGGACAAGATCGACCCCAACGTCCTCGACACGCTCCGGCTCGGGGCCCACCAGCTCCTGGGCATGCGGGTACCGACCCACGCCGCCGTCGACGAGACGGTGGGCCTGGCGCGCAAGGTGAACGGTGCCGGGGCGGCCGGGTTCGTCAATGCCGTCATGCGACGGGTCAGCGAGCGCGACCTCGAGGCGTGGCTGGCGGAGGTCGTCCCGTCGGGCGAGCTCACCGCACAGCTGGCCGTCGAGCAGTCCCACCCCGAATGGATCGTCAAGGCCCTGCGCGCTGCGCTGCTCGGCCACGGCGCCGCGACCGCAGAGACCGTGGACGCCGAGCTCACCGCGCTGGTGACCGCGGACAACGCCCCGGCCAAGGTCTCGCTGGTCGCCCGCCCCGGGCTGGCCACCGTGCGCGAGCTCGTCGACGCCGGGGCGTCCGCCTCGCCGCTCTCACCGCTCGGTGCGGTGCTCGAGGGAGGCGACCCGGGCGGCATACCGGCGGTGCGTGAGGGACGCGCAGCGGTCCAGGACGAGGGCTCGCAGCTGGTCGCCCTCGCGCTCGCACGCGTGCCGGTCGAGTCCTCGGGTGCCGAGCAGTGGCTCGACCTCTGCGCAGGCCCGGGAGGGAAGGCCGGGCTGCTCGCCGGACTGGCCGTCGAGGCCGGCGCCGACCTGACCGCCAACGAGGTCAGCGACCACCGCACCGACCTGGTGCGGCAGACGCTGCGACCGGCCATCGCGAGGGCGCGCGCCGAGGGCCGATCCGTCATCGTGCGCACCAGCGACGGCCGGCTGGTGGGCGAGGACGAGCCCGGCCGGTACGACCGGGTGCTGGTCGACGCCCCCTGCACCGGGCTGGGCGCGCTGCGGCGTCGCCCGGAGGCGCGGTGGCGCCGAACGCCGGCCGATCTCGCCGACCTGGGCAAGCTCCAGCGCGAGCTGCTCGCCTCCGCGATCGACGCCACGGCCGTCGGTGGGGTCATCGCCTACGCGACCTGCAGTCCCCACCTGGCCGAGACGTCGTTCGTCGTGGGTGACGTGACCAAACGGCGCACCGACGTCGAGCTCCTCGACGCCCGCGAGTTCGTGCTGGGGGCCGACGGTGCGCAGGTCGTCGTGCCGGGAGCGGGACCGACCGTGCAGCTGTGGCCGCACGTCCACGGCACCGACGGGATGTTCCTGGCGCTGCTGCGCAAGAAGGCCTGACCTCGGTCCGGCCACCGGAATAGTCGCCACGGGTGGCAGGTTGGCCCACAGGTGAACACCCCCGCGCTGTCCGTCCTCGACCTCGTCCCTGTCCGTCAGGACCAGAGCACTGGTCAGGCGTTGGCCGCGACCCGGTCACTGGCGCAGGTCGCCGATCGGCACGGCTACCGGCGCTACTGGCTGGCAGAACACCACAACATGCCCGCGGTCGCGGCGACGAACCCGCCTGTGCTCATCGCCATGGTCGCGGCGGCCACGGAACGGATCCGCGTCGGCTCTGGCGGCGTGATGCTGCCGAACCACGCACCCCTCGTGGTAGCCGAGCAGTTCGCGCTGCTCGAGGCGGCGCACCCGGGGCGGATCGACCTCGGCATCGGTCGGGCGCCCGGCACCGACCCGGTGACCAGCTACGCCCTGCGGCACGGCGCCGGGGGAGTGGAGGCCGACGCGGTGGCGCGGTTCCCGCAGTACGTCGACGACGTCATCTCGCTGATGTCGACCGAGGGCGTGGGCATCCGGGTCGGCGGCGAGGTCCACCCGCTGAACGCCACCCCACGCGCCGAGTCGGTGCCGGAGGTGTGGCTGCTCGGCTCGTCGGACTACTCAGCTCGGCTCGCCGCTGAGCGCGGACTGCCGTACGTCTTCGCCCACCACTTCTCGGGTCGGGGCACCGCGGCTGCCCTGGAGCTCTACCGGTCGGGGTACACGCCGACTGCGAGCCATCCGACCCCTCGCACCTTCCTCACCCTCAACGTCGTGGTGGCGCCCACCCAGGCCGAGGCCGACCGGCTCGTGCTGCCCAACCTGGCGTCGATGGTGGCGCTGCGCACCGGTGGCCCGCTGGCGGCCCAGCTGCTCGTCGAGCACGCCGAGGACGCGGGGATCGCGGACGCGCACCGGGCGCTCGCCGACGAGATGCGGAGCCGTTGGGTGGTCGGTACGCCGGACGCGGTCGCCGCTCAGGTGGCTGCGCTGGCGGCCGAGCACGCCGTCGACGAGGTCATGGTGCATCCCGTCGCGGGTGCACTGGCGGGTACGCCGGCCGACCGGGCCCCGGCTCGAGAGGCGACCCTGTCCCTGCTGGCCGAGGCCTTCGGGCAGCAGGCCGCCTGAGCCGCCTGGGTACTACCCGCCAGGGTCCGAGGTCAGCGGGTGGCGTCGAGGTCGGCGAGCAGCTCGGCGACCTCCGCGGCGGCAGGTAGCTCGCCCAGCTCGAGGTGGCCGACGCGGGCGGTGCGCAGGTGACGTCGAGCGTCGTCGAGTCGCCCGAGGTGGAGGGCGACCACCCCCTGGGTGCGTTCGAGCGTCGTCGACAGGCTGGGCGAGCCGACGAGGTCGCCGCGCTGCACGGCCTCGTCGAGGTGCTGCTGCGCGAGCCGAGCTTCCCCGGACAGGGCGTAGGCCTCCGCGAGCCTGGCATGGACGGCGGCCAGTCCGGGGGCGTTGTCCGGTCGGACCGACAGCAGCGCCAGCGCCGTCGTGAACTGGGCCAGGGCGCCCGCCGCGTCGCTCCGAGCCAGGGCAGCCTCGCCGAGGTGGTGGTGGCAGTACCCCGTGTCGACCTCGCGACCGGCCATGCTGGAGCCGGCGTAGGCGGCGCGGGCCTGTCGAACCAGGGCCTCGCCCTCTGTCAGCCGCCCCCTGCGGATGTGCAGGTCACCGAGGATGCGCAGGCGGCCGGACTCCTCGTCCGGTTCGGCGTCGGGGGCCGCGAGCAGTCGTAGGGCGGTGGCGTCGTCGCCAGTCTCGATGGCCACCTGGGCACGTTGGTGGCGGACGATGCCCCCGCTCGGGTCGTCGCCGAGGACGGCGACGGACTCGGCGTAGCGACCCATGGCGATCAGGGCCCCGGCTCGGAGGTGCAGGTCGAGGTCGCCGACGCGGTCGGACACCGAGGTGGGCACTCGACTCGTGTCGAGGAGGCGCAGGGCGAGCTCGTTCCGGCCGGTCAGCAGCGCGCTCGTGGCGCGGAGCCGGTCGGCCAACGGTCGGTAGGCCTTCGGTGGGGCACGGTGTGCGAGCACGCGCTCGTGGTCGCCACCCATCAACAGCGTCGTCATCGACGTGATGGTGCGCCGGGCCCGCCAGTGCGCGACGGCGACGATCAGGATGGCCACGAGGGCGAACCCGAGCACGGCGGTCATCAGCGGGGTCACGCTCGAAGTCTGGCGGGTGGGGCCGGGCGCTCGTGCGGGTCTGGCCCGAGGCCGTCCGTTGGGACTAGGACGGCCCCCTACTACTGTTGCCCGCGTGCAGATCTCGCCCAGCATCCTGTCCGCGGACTTCGCCAACCTGGAGACCGAGCTCCGCCGCATCGCGAACGCCGACTGGGCCCACGTGGACGTGATGGACGGGCACTTCGTGCCCAACCTCACCCTCGGGCTCCCCGTCGTCGAGGCACTGGCCCGGGTCAGCCCCATCCCGCTGGACTGCCACCTCATGATCGAGGACCCCGACCGGTGGGCGCCGATGTATGCCGAGGCGGGCGGTTCGTCGGTGACGTTCCACATCGAGGCTGCGCACGACCCGCGTTCCCTGGCCCGGAACCTCCGCGGGCTCGGCGCCCGCGCAGGGATGGCGATCAAGCCGGGCACGTCGTTCGCCCCCTACGAGGACCTCCTGCCAGACCTCGACATGGTCCTGGTGATGACGGTCGAGCCCGGGTTCGGTGGCCAGTCGTTCATGGCCGACCAGATGCCCAAGGTCGCCCAGGTCCGCGAAGCGGTCCGGCGCCACGGTGGTGAGATCTGGGTGCAGGTCGACGGGGGAGTGTCGGCCAGCACCATCGAGCAGTGCGCCGAGGCAGGGGCTGACGTGTTCGTGGCGGGGTCGGCCGTCTACGGGGCCGAGGACGCCGCCGCAGCGGTCGACGAGCTGCGCGAGCTCGCCGCAGGTCACGAGCACTGAGCTGACTTACGCCCGCCTCGGTCAGCCGAACGCCGGAAGCCGTGGCTGGTCAGCCGGACTCGTCCCACCCCCGGGTAGGCGGGTGATAACCGACCGCAGGTCTGGAGCCACCTCGCGGTGCGGGCCTAGAGTCTGCTCATGGCGGAGGCGGGCAGTCGCAGCCGGCTGGCCAACGCCGCGGTCGCGTTCACCAGCAACGCCCGCAACCCCCAGCTGCGGCGGGCGCAGCTGAGCTTCCTCGGGGCCTGGACCGCCGAGTGGGCCTTCACGGTGGCCCTCGGGATCGTCGCCTACCGCGCCGGCGGTGCCACCGCCCTCGGGCTCGTCGGGCTGATCCGCATGGTCCCTGCCGCTGTGTGTGCGCCCCTCCTCTCGCCCCTGGCCGACCGTGGCCGGCGCGAACGCGTCCTGGTCGTGGTCTCCATGGTGCGTGGGGCCGTCACGGCTGCCGCCGCGGTGGTGGCCGCGGTCGGCGCGCCACCGGTCCTCATCTATGCACTCGCCGTCCTCTCGACGATCGCGGCCACCCTGTTCCGGCCTGCCCACTCCGCGCTGCTCCCGTCCCTGTGCCACACGGGCAGCGAGCTGGCCAGCGCCAACGTGGTGCGCGGGCTGCTCGACTCCGCCGCCACGCTGGTCGGACCGCTGCTCGCCGCGGTGCTCCTGGAGGTCGCCGACGTGTCCGCGGTCTTCTGGGTGGCCGCCGCGGCGTCGTGGTGGTCGGCCCTGCTGCTGCTCCGCCTTCGGTACGAGGCCCCGCCTCGCCCGGCGGCGGCCAGCAGCCCCCGCCTGGTCCGTGAGGTGGTCGACGGGCTCAAGGCGGTCACCCGCCACCGGGGTCTGGCCCTGGTCCTCGGCCTGGCGGCGGCTCAGTCCTTCACCCGTGGCGCGCTGACCGTGCTGTCCGTCGTCGTGGCCATCGAGCTGCTCGGCACGGGGGAGTCCGGGGCCGGCGCGCTCATGACGGCGGTCGGGGTGGGTGCGGTGCTCGGCTCGCTGGCTGCCTCCCTCCTCGTGGGCACCCGACGTCTGGCAGTGTGGTTCGCGGTCGGCGTCGCGTTGTGGGGGCTGCCGATCGCGCTCATCGGCGTCGTCCCGCAGGAGGGGGCGGCGCTCGGCCTGATCGCCCTCGTCGGCATCGGCAACGCGCTGGTCGACGTCGCCGGGTTCACCCTGTTGGCGCGGATGGCCCCCGACGAGGTGCTGGCGCGGGTGTTCGGGGTGTTGGAGAGCCTGGTCGCGGTGTCGGTCGGCGTCGGCGCGCTCGTCGCGGCGTGGGTCGTCGACGGGTTCGGCCCGCGCTCGGCGCTCTTCGGCATCGGCCTCCTGTGCCCGGTGCTCGCCGTGGCCTCGTGGGGGCGGCTGCGGCAGCTGGACCGCTCGGTGGGCGGCCACGACCTCGACGTCCAGCTCCTCCAGCAGGTGCCGATGCTCCGCACCCTGCCGCTGCCGTCCATCGAGCAGCTGGCTCGCGGTCTGGAACCGGTCGCCGTCCCCGCCGGGCAGGTGGTGTTCAGCCAGGGTGACGTGGGCGACCGCTACTTCGTCATCGAGTCCGGTGCGGTCGAGGTCCTGGGCGACGGGGCGCTCGTCACCACCCTCGGGCCGGGGGAGGGCTTCGGCGAGATCGCCCTCCTGCGCGACTCCCGCAGGACCGCGACCGTGGTGGCGCGCACCGACGTACGGCTGCGCGCCCTGCTCTCGACCCGGTTCCTGGCGGTGGTCCTCGGCTTCACGCCGGCGGCCCGTGCAGCCGCCGCGGATGTCGACCGCATGGTCGACCGGTTCGTCCCCGAGGACCCGGGGTCCACCGACCGGTCGTGAGGACCATCACGCGGACCGGTCGGCGCCGACCCGCTGACCCTGCGGCATACTGGAGGCTGACGTGCTCCGGGGTCGGTGCAATTCCGAACCGGCGGTGACAGTCCGCGACCCGACCGCAGCCAGCGGCCGGTTGACTGGGTGGAACTCCCAGACCGACGGTGAGAGTCCGGATGGTAGGCAGCACGCAACAGCGGGACCAATGGGTCCGCGGTGTGGCACCAGCCTCCCCGCGTCACTGATCTCGCCCAGCAGGCCAGCCCTGCACGACCCCCGGAGCTCGACCATCGGTCTCGAGCGAGGGCAGGACAGTGGCAGAGCAACCAGACGACAGGGCGATGATGAGCCGTGCCCTGGCGCTGGCTGCCCACGGTCCGGACGCCGACGCCAACCCGCGAGTCGGGTGTGTGCTCGTCGACCCCGAGGGTGAGGTCGTGGCAGCGGGCTGGCACCACGGGGCCGGCACCCCGCACGCGGAGGCCGACGCGCTCGAGGCGGCGGGCGAACGCGCGGCGGGCACCACGGCATACGTCACGCTCGAACCGTGCAACCACGTCGGGCGCACGCCCTCCTGTGCCAGGGCCTTGTATGCCGCGGGCGTGAGCCGCCTGGTCTACGCCCAGGCCGACCCCAACCCGGTCGCGGCCGGCGGGGCGGCCTGGCTGCTCCGCAAGGGCGTGGTCGTGCAGTCGGGCGTCCTCGCCGAGGAGGCGCTGGCGCTCAACCCGACCTGGACGCACCTGGTCACCACCGGCCTCCCGTGGGTGACGTGGAAGCTCGCGACCACCCTCGACGGCCGCAGCGCGGCAGCCGACGGCACCAGCCAGTGGATCACCGGTGAGGAGGCGCGGGCCGACGTGCACGAGCAGCGGTCGCGGTGTGGGGCGATCCTGGTGGGCACCGGCACGGCCCTGCTCGACGACCCCCAGCTGACCGCCCGCAAGCCCGACGGTTCGCTCTACCCGCACCAGCCGATCCGGGTGGTGATGGGGGAGCGCGACCTGCCCGCCACGGCACGGGTGCTCGACGACGCGGCGCCGACCTGGCAGCTGCGCACCCGGGACCCCAAGCACGTCCTGACTGCGCTGGCCGAGGCCGGCGTCCACCACGTCTGGCTGGAGGGCGGGCCCACCGTCGCGGCGGCCCTCATGTCGGGCGGCCTGGTCGACGAGATCGTCGCCTACGTCGCCCCGGTCCTGCTGGGCCGCGGTCGTCCTTCGGTCAGCGACCTCGGCATCACCACCATCGACCAGGCACTTCGCTTGCGTCCCACCGACATCACGCTGATCGGCCACGACGTGCGGATCACCGCAGCCCTGAAGGAGACCGCCTGATGTTCACCGGAATCGTGGAGGAGCTCGGCCACGTCGTCGCGCTCGAGCCCGGCGCCACGTCGGCCCGACTCACCGTCGCGGGGCCGCTCGTCACGTCCGACGCGGTCCACGGGGCGTCCATCTCGGTCAACGGCGTCTGCCTGACGGTCGTGGAGCACGGCGAGGGGCAGTTCACCGTCGACGTCATGGCCGAGACCCTCGACCGCAGCAGCCTCGGGGGGCTCGGGGTGGGTGACCCGGTCAACCTGGAGCGGGCGATGTCGGCCACGAGCCGGTTCGGTGGGCACATCGTCCAGGGCCATGTCGACGGCACCGCCGAGATCCTCGACCGCATCCCCGGCGACCGCTGGGAGGTCGTGCAGATGAGCCTCCCCGAGTCGTTGGCCCGCTACGTGGTCGAGAAGGGGTCGATCACGGTCGACGGGGTCAGCCTCACGGTGTCGGCCCTCACCGGGTCCACCGACGGCGCCGCCACCTTCAGCGTCTCGCTGATCCCCACCACGCTTGCCCTGACCACATTGGGACACAAGGGAGTTGGCGATCAAGTCAACCTCGAGGTCGATGTCCTGGCCAAGTACGTCGAACGCCTGATCACCTCCAAGGAGACCATCGCATGAACTGGCTCGAACAGCTCTTCTCGGCCGAGCTCACCATCGGCAGCAGCCACATCCTGTGGCGTGAGATCGTCGGCAACGCCTTCGGTTTCGCGTCCGCGATCGGCGGCATGCGTCGGCGCGTGTGGGCCTGGCCCGTCGGCATCATCGGCAACGCGCTGCTGTTCACGGTGTTCTTCGGTGTCGCGTTCAGCAACCCGCAGCAGGAGACGTTGTACGGCCAGGCCGGGCGGCAGATCTTCTTCATCATCACCAGCGTCTACGGCTGGTGGCGCTGGAACCAGGTGCGGTCCCGCCGGCATGGCGCTGACGACGCCCCTGCCATCACGCCACGGTGGGCCACCGCCACCGAACGACTGCAGTACGTGGGCTTCTGGGTCGCCGGCGTCGTCGTGATCCAGTGGGTGTTCGCGTCGATCGGCAGCGGTCCGTTCTGGCAGGCGCCGCGCTGGTACTTCTGGTGCGACGCCTGGATCTTCATCGGCTCCATCGTGGCGACCTACGCGATGGCGCGCGGCTGGAACGACTTCTGGCTCGCCTGGATCGCCGTCGACCTGGTCGGTGTGCCGCTCCTGTGGCACTCGAAGTTCTACCCGTCGGCCATCCTCTACGTCGTCTACGGCGCCCTGGTCATCTACGGGTTCTTCGTGTGGCTCAAGGCCTCTCGTGAGGAGCGCGACCCGGCGCCCGAGCTGAGTGAGGTCTCGGCATGATCGGCCTGGCCACCGTCGAGGACGCCTTCGCAGCTCTGTGCGAGGGACGGCCGGTGCTGGTCACCGACAGCGCGGACCGGGAGAACGAGGGCGACGTGATCCTCGCGGCGCAGACCCTCACCGACGAGTGGCTGGCCTGGACGATCCGCCACACGAGTGGCTACATCTGCGCGCCGGTCACCGACGCGACCGCCGACCGCCTCGGCCTGCCGCTGATGGTGGCCGAGAACCGCGATCCGTTGCGGACCGCCTACACGGTGAGCATCGACGCGGCCGAGGGAGTCTCGACCGGCATCAGCGCCGCGGACCGCGCCCGGACCATCCGGCTCCTCGCCGACCCCCTTTCGACCCCGGCGTCGTTCGTGCGTCCCGGACACGTGATCCCGTTGCGGGCCAAGGCGGGTGGGGTCCTCGAGCGGCCGGGCCACACCGAGGCGGCAGTCGACCTGTGTCGGCTCGCCGGGCTGGCACCTGCCGGAGCGATCGGCGAGCTGGTCAACGACGACGGCACGATGATGCGCCTGCCGGAAGTGCTCGCCACCGGTGCCGTCCACGACGTGCCGGTCATCACCATCGAGCAGCTCGTGGCCTGGCGCCAGCTGCACGACCGCGTCGAGACGCTGGCCGAGACCACCCTGCCCACCCGGCACGGGGAGTTCGCGACGATCGGGTTCCGTGACCGGCTGACCGGTGACGAGCACGTCGCCCTGGTCAGCCCCAGGGGTGCCCACGGTCCGGCTCCCTTGGTGCGACTGCACTCCGAGTGCCTGACGGGCGACGCCTTCGGGTCCCTGCGCTGCGACTGCGGGCCACAGCTCGAGCGGTCGATGGAGCGGATCGCCGCCGAGGGTGGCGTGCTCGTCTACCTGCGCGGGCACGAGGGGCGCGGCGTCGGCCTGGTGTCGAAGCTGCAGGCCTACGCCCTCCAGGACGCCGGGCTCGACACCGTCGACGCCCAGCTCGAGCTCGACCTGCCCGTCGACGGCAGGGAGTATGCCGCCGGCGCGGCCATCCTCTCCGCGCTCGGCCTGTCGTCGGTGCGGCTGCTCACGAACAACCCGGCGAAGGTCGAGGCGCTCTCGCGCTACGGCATCGACGTGGCGGCCGTCGAGCGCCTGTCGATCGCGCCGAACGCCGCCAACCGTGCCTACCTGCGCACCAAGCGCGACCGGATGGGCCACGACCTCGTGGTTGACGCGAGCGACCAGGGGGCCAGCGCGTGAGCGGACACGGTGCCCCTGCTGTCACGGCGGACGGGAGCGGCCTGCGCGTCGCGATCGTGGCCGCCTCGTGGCACACCGAGGTGATGGACGGGCTGGTCGCGGGTGCGCAACGAGCCCTGGCCGAGGCCGGCGTCGTCGACGTGCCGCTCGTGCGGGTGCCGGGCACGGTGGAGCTCACCGTCGCGTGCGCGCGGCTCGCCCCGGCATACGACGCGCTGGTCGCGCTGGGGGTCGTGATCCGCGGTGGCACCCCGCACTTCGACTACGTCTGCTCGGGGGTCACGCACGGGCTGGCCCAGGTGAGCGTGCACACGGGGATACCCATCGGGTTCGGGGTGCTCACGTGTGACGACGACGCCCAGGCGCTCGACCGCGCGGGGCTGCCGGGATCGAGTGAGGACAAGGGGCACGAGGCGGCGATGGCCGCCGTGGCGACCGCGGTCACCCTCGGCGACCTCGCTCCCCGTACCCTTGGCGCGTGAAGACTTTCGACGACCTGTACGCCGAGCTGGCCGAGAAGGCGGTGAGCCGACCCGAGGGGTCCGGCACCGTCGCCGCGCTGGACGCCGGCGTGCATGCCATCGGCAAGAAGATCGTGGAGGAGGCGGCCGAGGTCTGGATGGCCGCCGAGCACGAGGGCAAGGACCGCACGGCCGAGGAGATCAGCCAGCTGCTCTACCACCTGCAGGTGCTCATGGTCGCGGCCGAGATCTCCCTCGACGACGTCTACAGCCACCTCTAGCACCCACCACCGGCACCGCCAGTAACCACCAGCGCCAGTAACCACCGCCGCCAGCAACCACCGTCCTCCGGCAACCGCCGCCAGACCACCACATTCAGGAAGGCACGCACATGTTGCGCATCGCCGTCCCCAACAAGGGTTCGCTGTCCGAGCCGGCTGTCGAGATGCTGCGCGAGGCGGGCTACCGCACGCGCCGCGACACCAAGGAGCTCGTGCTCACCGACACCGACAACGAGGTCGAGTTCTTCTACCTGCGACCGCGGGACATCGCGGTCTACGTCGGCTCCGGCACCGTCGACTGCGGGGTCACCGGCCGCGACCTGCTGCTCGACGCCGGCAGCGCCGCCATCGAGGTGATGACGCTCGGCTTCGGTGGCTCCACGTTCCGGTATGCCGCGAAGCCCGGCACCTGCTCCAGCGTCGCCGAGATCTCGGGTCATCGCGTCGCGACCAGCTACCCGGGGCTCGTCGGCAAGCACCTGGCCGACCAGGGCGTCAGCGCCCAGGTGGTCCGCCTCGACGGCGCCGTCGAGACCGCGATCACCCTCGGGGTGGCCGATGTCATCGCCGACGTGGTCGAGACCGGCACGACGCTGCGCCAGCAGGGCCTGGAGATCTTCGGCGAGGAGATCCTGCGCAGCGAGGCGGTGCTGATCCGTCGCGAGGGCTCGCACGAGACCGCGGCCGTCGAGGTGCTGCGCCGCCGGCTGACCGGCGTGGTCACCGCCCGTCACTACGTGATGCTCGACTACGACGTGCCGGCCGCGCTGGTGGATGCGGCCTGCGCCATCACCCCGGGGCTCGAGTCGCCGACCGTCTCGGCGCTCCAGAACAAGGACTGGGCCGCCGTGCGGGCCATGGTCCCTCGGGCGCGGACCAACGCGATCATGGACGAGCTCTACGAGCTGGGCGCTCGGGCCATCCTGGTGACCGACATCGCCGCCTGCCGGTTGTGACGGCCGTGACCCCCTCGGGTCGGACTCCGGACCGGGCCGCCGACAGCGCGGACGAGCAAGCTGCCTTCGCGGTCTTCCGTCCGCGCCGGGGGCGACAGGTGGCCTACGGCTTCGCTGCGCTGACCCTGGTGCTGTTCGCGGTGATCGCCGTGCTCCTGCCCGGTCCCGCCGAGGGAGGCACCTGGCGCACCGGCGACAAGATCTTCTTCGTGGGCGTCGGCGTCGCGATCGCCTTGATGCTGTGGAGGTTTGCCGCCATCCGGGCGGTGCCGACGCGTGACGGCCTGACGGTGCGCAACCTCTTCACGACCCGCACGCTGGCCTGGCAGGAGGTGCTCGACGTGCGCTTCTCCGGCGGTGACCCGTGGGTCAGCCTCGCGTTGTCCGACACCGACACGCTCGCCGTGATGGCGATCCAGAAGGCCGACGCCGAGTTCGGGCGGGCCGAGGCAGGACGCCTCGCCGCGCTCGTGCAGGCGCTCGGGCCGTCGGCGACCAGCCCCGACGTCACCCTCGACTGACGCGCCTGGTGCGGCCCCTGACTGAGGCGGCTCGTGCTGGGTGAGGTCACTCGACCTTGCGGAGGCCGGGCCTGAGCACGGCGGAGAAACCGACCTGGGCCAGCATCAGCACCGTGAGCGTGCCCCAGATGGCGGTGAACCCGCCCGTGAGGTCGCGCAGCGCACCCATGCTGGCGGGACCGAACGACGCGATCGTGTAGCTGAACAGGAACGCCATGCCGGCCAGCCGCGCGCTGGCAGCGGGGGATCCGGCGTAGTCGACCATGAGGACCAGACCGAGGGCGAACGACGCCCCTTGGCCGAACCCGAGGACGGTCGCCCACACCCAGGGCGCGCCGTGGGGAGACAGCCACAGTCCCGCCTGCCCGAGGAGTCCGAGCACCGAGGCCGAGAGCAGCAGCACTCGCCGGTCGTGGATGCGGTCGGTGAGGGCCGGGGCGAGCAGTCCCGAGACCAGCTGGGCGGCGGTGAACACGGAGAGCAGGTAACCCGCGTCGGTCGGGTCCCAGCCGCGCGCTGTGTAGGACGGGGCGAGCCAGGCCAGGGTGGAGTAGAACTCGACCGACTGGACCGCGAGGTAACCGGCGACCAGCCAGGCCGTCGCGTGACCCCAAGGGAGCCGGGCCGGGGCCACGACGGACGGGTTCGCGGCACGGTGCCGCGCGTGCCCCGTGAGCACCGGCACCCAGGCGAGGACTCCCACCACCGCGAGCAGCGACCAGGACGCCAGTGAGGCCTGCCACGAGCCCAGCCAGCCCTCCAGCGGCACCGACAACGCGGACGACGCGCCGGCCCCGCCCATCATCGCGAGCATGTACAGCCCGGTGACCAGCCCGGCGCGCTCAGGTGGGAAGAGCTCCTTGACCAGACCGGGGAGGAGCGTGCCACCGATGGCGATGCCGACCCCGGCGAGGAACGTCCCGGCATACAAGGGCCAGGTGGCGCCACCCGCGAGCCGGAGGCCGAGCCCCACGGCGACGCACACGATCGACAGCTCGACCGAGGCCGCGGCACCCAGCCGCGCGGCGATCCGCTGCGCGCTCGGCGCGAAGAGCCCCATGCAGAGCACCGGCAGCGTGGTGAGCGCGCCGAGTGCGGTGTTGGACAGGCCGAGGTCGTCGGCGATGGTCTCGGTGAGCGGCGGCACGCTGGCCATCGCGGTGCGCAGGTTGGCAGCGACGGCGACGAGCGCGAGCGCCATCAGCCAGACCGGGGGCAGGTGGGGGTGGCGGCGAGTGGACATCCCCGCCAGTCTCGCAGCCGCGCTCAGTCGTCCTGCGGGCCGGTGGTCATCGACTCGGGCACCATGTCGCGCGCCTCGTCCAACGGCATGCCCGTGAGCATCAGCAGGTCGACCACCATCGACCGGATCTGGGCGCGCATCACCTCTCCCGACAGGCCGGCGGACGGGTCGATGACCGCGCTGGCCTCACCGATCCGTTGCAGGCCGACCCGGGCGTTGGTGGGCAGCCGTCGCTCGCCCAGCTCGCGGGCGATGTCCTCACAGGTCTCGGCGAGAGAGTCGAGCAGCCGCAGGTAGGCCGTCGGAACGGCCTCCTCGCGCCACGTCGCGATCGCGGCCCGACGGACCAGGACCCGCAGGTTGCGGATGGCGCGGTCGAGCGGTTCGAGCAGGTCGGCGATCGCCTGCACCCCCGGGAGGTGGCGACGCCGGAACGGCGACAGCCGCACGACCGCGATGCCCTCGGCGGACAGCGCCCGGGCCTCGTCGAGCATGGCTTCGGAGTCCCGCGCGCGGGACAGGGTGGCCGAGGCCAGGTCGGAGTCTCCGGTGCGCAGGGAACGCGCCGTGTCGGCGAGCACCTCGCCGATCTCGTGGACGACGAGGGACGCCTGCTGGCGTGGTCGGCGCAGGGGAGCGGCAGGCGCCACGAGCGTGAAGGCCAGCGCCACGCAGCCACCCACCACGGCGTCGAGCCAGCGCGTGAACGCCTGCCCCGAGCCGGCGACCAGGGTGGTGACGATCACCGACTGCACGCCGGCCTGGGTGATGAGCAGCATGCCCGCGCCGAGCAGGGCAGCGACGCTCATCGACAGCACGACCACGACGATGATCTGCCAGAAACCCGACCCGAAGAAGTGCACGAAGACGTCGCCGACGAAGACCCCCACGGCGACCCCGATCATCACCTCGGTGACCCTGCGCAGCCGCTGGCCGAAGGACATCCCGAGCGAGATCATCGCCGTGACCGGGGCGAAGAACGGCCGGTTGTGGTGCAGCACGTCGCTGGCCACCCACCATGCCGTGGCCGCGCCGAGGCCGCACTGCACGATGAAGAACATCCGGCTGACCAGCCGGTCGGTCCGCACCCGTGCCTCGCGGCGCGATCGTCGCGCCGCGCGGGCCAGGTCGACGGTCGACACGTCAGCCGTTCTGCGCGTAGGCGGCCTCGAGGAGCGGCCCGAGCGAGCGCAGGTCGTCCTCGTCCGCGTCGGAGGTGAGGTGCAGCCAGTGGGTCGCCTGCGCGAATCCCTTGGCGGGGGAGAGCCGTTCGTCGTCGGGCACCTGGCCGCGGAACCGGAAGCCCACGCGTACGGTGTCGCGGGGTCCGGGAGCCACCGCCACGAACTGGGTGCGGCGGACGACCGGGATGTAGGTGCCGCGGCCTTCGCGGTGGGCGTCGTCGCCGAGCCCCTCCGCCAGCGTGACGATCGCGTCGTGGATCGGGCGCAGGTGCGCCTTGCCCTCGCCGTAGAGGGCATCGGTGTAGCCGTCGGGGTCCGGTCGCTTCCACCCGGCCGCCGTGGCCGCCGCGTCGGCGATGGCCCACTGGGAGTTCTGCTGCACACCGTGGACGTCACGCAGCCAGGCCCGCACGGCCTTCTGGTCCAGCCCGTCGACGCCCGACCCGTCGACCAGCGCGACCCACTCGTCGAGCGTGCGACCGGTGCGCTCCTGCATCGACCCGGTGACCGCGGCCATCATGTCTGCGGGTTCCATGGCCCCGATTATGTCTGCCGCGTGGCCGGCGTGCTCCGAACGCCGAGCCGGGCTGGGTACAGCTAGCGGCGGTCGCGGGTCGTGTCGAGGAACAGGTCGGCGCGTTCCCAGGTGCGGTCGGCCTCGTAGAGCCGGCGCTCCTGCGTGGACCAGCGGTCCCAGAACGGCGCGTAGCCGGGGTCGCGCGCCAGCCCACGGGCCCGGCGCACCGACTCCTCGGCCTCCACCCAGACCAGCACCGAGGCAGCCTTGCCCACGGGCAGCGCGCCGGAGCCACAACCCTCGAGGACGACCACCTCCGAGGACGGCAGCTGCACCCACTCGGCGTACTGGCCGGCCGCCCAGTCCCACCGGCGGTAGCGGGCGGGCAGGCCCTCGGTGAGCGGGCCGACGACCCACTCCTGGGCGCGGTGCGTGCCGGCCCGCAGGCCGTCCCACCCCGGGTAGAGGTCGTCCATGTGCACGGTGGGGGCGGCGAGGTCGGCAGCCACGTCAGCGGCCAGCGTCGTCTTGCCGGCACCACTCGGACCGTCGACACAGATGAGGTGGGTCGTGCCGCAGAGAGGCTGGCTGGCGTCGACGAGGGCGACGATCGCCGCGACCACCGCTCTCTTGTCGACAGGCGTGGTCGCTCTCTGGTCGACGGGCATGCGTTCCAGACTAGATCGCTAGGCTCGCCGGGTGAGTGTTGCGACCCGCGTCATCCCCTGTCTCGACGTCGATGCAGGACGTGTCGTCAAGGGCGTGAACTTCGTGAACCTGCGCGACGCGGGCGACCCGGTCGAGCTCGCCAAGCTGTACGGCGAGCAGGGTGCGGACGAGCTGACCTTCCTCGACGTGACGGCCAGCAGTGGCAACCGCGAGACGACCTACGACATCGTGGGCCGGACCGCCGAGCAGGTTTTCATCCCGCTGACCGTCGGCGGGGGAGTCCGCACGGTGGACGACGTCGACCGCCTCCTGCGGGCGGGTGCCGACAAGGTGGGTGTCAACACCGCCGCGATCGCCCGACCCGAGCTGATCGCCGAGGTCGCCGACCGGTTCGGCTCGCAGGTGCTCGTGCTCTCGGCGGACGTGCGGCGGCGCGTCGACCCTGCGGGCAACCCCACCGGCGGCTTCGAGGTCACCACCCACGGCGGCCGCCAGGGCACCGGCCTCGACGCGGTCGAGTGGTGCGCTCGCGCCGCCGCACTGGGGGCCGGTGAGATCCTGCTGAACTCGATGGATGCCGACGGCACCAAGGACGGCTTCGACGTCGAGCTGATCGAGCTGGTGCGCCGAGAGGTGTGGATCCCGCTGATCGCCAGTGGGGGAGCCGGTCGCGTCGAGCACTTCGCCCCCGCCGTCCGGGCGGGGGCGGACGCGGTGCTCGCGGCGAGTGTCTTCCACTTCGGCGAACTCACCATCGGTGACGTCAAGGACGCCTTGCGGCAGGACGGCATACCGGTCCGCTAGCGACGATATCTCATGCAAAAGGCGAGTTAGCGCCGTGCCAGCGCGGCGCTAACTCGCCTTTTGCATGAATGAGCGACGAAAACTCGACACGACTGAGTCACCCGGACGCGGCTAGTCGAGCACCTCGAGGAGCACCGTCACGGGGTCCTCCTCCTCGATCGACTCGGCCACCCGCACGGCTTTCTTGACGGGCAGGACGTAGCGACCGTCGTCACCGGGGAAGACCGAGGTCGTCCACGTCGTCGCGCCGACCGTGACCCGCACCCGCACCGAGCCGAAGCCGCGACCGGGAGGTGGACGTTCGCTGACCACCTCGCTGGCTTCCTCGTCGAGGGTCACGAAGTACCAGGAGTCGCGGGCGCCCCACTCCCACAACGGGGCGGTGAACTCGACCTCCTCTCCCACGGCTCCTCCTGCGTCAGATCAGGACAGCCCGAGCGGCGCGTCCCAGAGCGCCTGGACGGCCTCGTCGCTGCCGGTCACCTGGAGGTCGGCCACGCGACGGCGACCGTAGGCGGCCAGGACGAGCTCGGTCGCCTCCCCGCGCAGCGTGACGGTGCCGAGCTCGGTCTCCCCCCGCACGGTGAGCGACTTGCCGTCGGTCCGCTGCAGCACCACGCCGACGGGGCTGCGTCGGAAGAAGATCTTGCCCATCCGCTTCAGGGTCTTCCACAGGGCCTTCTGCTCGCGCAGCGGCACCTCGCGTCGAGGCCCGACCTCCCCGTCGCCGCGCAGGACGTCCTCGTGGTGGATGAAGAACTCCACGAAGTTCACCGCGTCGTCGACCGAGGACAGCTGGGTCGGTGCCCAGGACGGCGGTCCCGACCGAATCAGGTCGACGAGCTCCGGCCACGGCTTGGCGGCGTACTCGGCCTGCCCGTCCTCGAGCCGGGCCGCCAGGGGGGGCAGCCAGATCCCGGGGGCGAGGTCGGGTCGACGCTCGCGGACGACGAGGTGTGCCGCCAGGTCTGCCGTGGTCCACGGCGAGCACAAGGTCGGCGCACCGGGGCCGACCTCGTCGAAGGTGTCGCAGAGGGATTCGCGCTCGAGCCGGGCGAGGTGGGTCATGACGTCATCATGCCTGCCCCGTGAGAGGGTTGGGTTTCCCACCCAGCTCTCGGAGGTCAGCAGTGTCGCTCGACGCGTCAGCCGATGCGGCGCCGTCGCTGAAGCGCAGCCTGCAGATCGTGTGGGTGGGGGTGCGGCGCGAGCCACGCTGGTTCGCGTTCGCCGTCGCCGGGAGCGCCCTCTACGGCGTGATGACGGTGCTCACGGCCTGGGCGATCGGCAAGGTCACGCGCGAGCAGGTGCAGCCGGCCGTGGCCGCCGGGCACGCGACCGCAGCCCAGCTGTGGACCATCTTCGGCTGGATCGCCGGCGTCGTCGTCATCAACGTCGTCGGTGTCGTGATCCGGCGCATCGCTGCTGGCTACACGATGTACAACGTCGCGGCCGGCTTCCGCCGCGAGGTGACGCGGCAGTACCTTCGGCTCCCGCTCGCGTGGCACCACCGACACCCGTCGGGGCAGCTGCTCTCCAACGCCAACGCCGACGTCGAGGCGACCTGGAACGTCTTCGCGCCGCTGCCGATGGCGATCGGCGTGATCATCATGCTGGTGGCCGGCATCGTGCAGATGGTGCTGGTCGACCCGGTGATGGCGATCATCGGCCTGACCGTCTTCCCGGCGCTGTTCCTCGCCAACATGGTCTTCCAACGGGCCATGTCGCCGCGGGTCTCGCGGGCCCAACAGCTGCGCGCCGAAGTCAGCGAGGTGGCCCACGAGAGCTTCGAGGCGGCGCTCATCGTGAAGTCGATGGGTCGCGAGCAGCAGGAGTCCGACCGGTTCGAGGAGGTCACCCGACGGCTGCAGGCGGCCAACGTCGAGGTCGGTCGCACCCGAGGCACCTTCGACCCCGTCATCGAGTCGATCCCGACCCTCGGCACCCTGGCCGTCCTCGCGGTCGGCGCGCACCAGGTCGCGAACGGTGCCCTCACGCCCGCCGCGGTCGTCCAGGTCGCCTACCTCATCTCCGTGCTGGCCTTCCCGGTGCGCGCCCTCGGCTGGGTGCTCGGCGAGCTGCCGCGCACCGTCGTCGGCTGGAACCGCGTCGACGCCGTGCTCAAGGCACGAGGGGAGCTGGAGTTCGGGTCGGTGCAGCTGGACCGGCGGGGGGCCTCCCATGCCCGACTCGACCGGGTCGACTACTCCTACGACATCATCGACGAGGCCGGCGAGGAGTCGACCTTCCAGGCCATCCACGGGGTGTCGCTCGAGGTCGCGGCCGGCTCGACGGTGGCGCTGGTCGGACCCACCGGCTCGGGCAAGACCACGCTGACCAACCTCACGCTCCGCCTCGTCGACCCGCACCACGGACGGGTGACCCTCGACGGGCTCGACCTCCGCGAGGTGGCTCGCGGCGGGGTGTCCGCGGTGGCGGCGCTGGTGCCACAGCAGACCTTCATGTTCGACGACACCGTGAGTGGCAACGTCACGCTCGGCGGCGACTACACCGACGAGCAGGTGTGGGCCGCGCTCGACGTCGCGCAGGCCACCGGCTTCGTCACGGAGCTGCCGCTCGGCATCGAGACGCGGGTGGGGGAGCGCGGCACCTCCCTGTCGGGTGGCCAGCGGCAGCGGATCGCCTTGGCCCGAGCCGTGATCCGTGGCCCTCAGCTGCTGGTGCTCGACGACGCCACCAGTGCCGTCGACCCCGCGGTGGAGCAGGCGATCCTCGCCGGCCTGCGCAGGACGAGCGCCGGCACGTCGGTGCTGGTCGTCGCCTACCGCATGTCGACGATCACGCTCGCCGACCAGATCGTCTACGTCGAAGGGGGTCGGGTCGTCGACCACGGCACCCACAGGGAGCTCGAGCAGCGGTGTATCGGCTACCAGCGGCTCGTCACCGCCTACGCCCGCGAGGCTGCCGAGCGCGCCGCCGTCGCCGCAGACGAGGAGGTGGACGCGTGAGCACCTCGATCGACGCCACGTCCTCGCTGGGCACGGTCGCCACCCTGAAGCGCGGCCTCGACCTGTCGCCCGAGCTGCGCCGCGGCCTGGGGGTCACCCTCGGGCTCGCCGCCGTGACCACCGTCGGCCGGATCGTCGTGCCGTTCGTCGTCCAGCAGACGACCGACAACGGGCTGGTCGGCAAGAACGGCCCCGACCCCGGCCTGGTGACCCGCTACGTGCTCTTCGCCCTGATCGCCGTGGCCATCACCGCCGCGAGTGCGTATGCCGTGAACGTGCGCCTCTTCCGGTCCTCCGAGGCCGGGCTGGCGTCGTTGCGGCTCAAGGCGTTCCGCCACATCCACGACCTGTCGATGCTCACCCAGAACACCGAGCGCCGCGGCTCGATGGTCAGCCGTGTCACCTCCGACGTCGACACGATCAGCCAGTTCGTCCAGTTCGGCGGCATCATCCTGGTGCTCAGCCTCGGACAGATCGCCGTGGCGACGGGGCTGATGCTCTACTACAGCCCGCTGCTCACCGGCGTGGTGTGGCTCTGTTTCGTGCCGCTGCTCTTCGTGATCCGCCGGTTCCAGGCCATCGTCGGCCGGGCCTACACGATCGTCCGCGAACGAGTGGGCGACCTGCTGGCGGCCGTGTCGGAGTCCGTCGTGGGAGCCGCCACCATCCGCGCCTACGGGGTCGAGGAGCGCACGGCCACCCGCATCGACGCGGCCATCGAGGCGCACCGCGCGGCCTCGATCCGGGCCCAGGTCCGGTCGGTCGTGGCGTTCTCGTCGGGGCAGCTGGTGGCCGGCCTGACCCTGGCCGTCGTCCTCGTCGTCGGCACCGTCCAGGCCACCGGCGGTCACCTCAGCCTGGGCAAGCTGCTGGCCTTCCTCTTCCTCGTCAACCTGTTCACCCAGCCGGTGCAGCAGGCCACCGAGATCCTCAACGAGCTCCAGAACGCCGTGGCCGGTTGGCGCCGGGTGATCGGGGTCATCGACACCCCGGCTGACGTGGCCGACCCGGGCGACGAGGGCCAGACGTTGCCCCGCGGGCCGATCACCGTCGACTTCGACGCGGTGTCCTTCGCGTATCCCGGTGGTGACACCGTCCTGCACGACGTCAACCTGTCGATCGCTCCGCGGTCGCGGGTGGCGATCGTGGGGGAGACCGGGTCGGGCAAGTCCACCCTGGCCAAGCTGCTGACCCGGCTGATGGACCCCACCGAGGGCACCGTGCGGATCGACGGGGTCGACCTGCGCGACGTGCGGTTCTCCTCGCTGCGCGACCGCGTCGTGCTCGTGCCGCAGGAGGGCTTCCTCTTCGACGCGACGCTGCGCGAGAACGTCCGCTTCGGTCGACCCGGGGCCACCGACGAGGACGTGCGCCTCGCCATCACCGAGCTCGGCCTCGACGCCTGGCTGGCCGGGTTGCCGCAGGGACTGGCGACCGAGGTCGGGCAGCGCGGTGAGTCCCTGTCCGCGGGTGAGCGCCAGCTCGTCGCCCTGGCCCGCGCCTACCTCGCCGACCCCGACCTGTTGGTCCTCGACGAGGCGACGTCGGCGGTGGACCCCTCCACGGAGGTCCGCCTCCAGCGGGCCCTCGAAGGCCTCACCCGAGGTCGCACCTCGATCGCCATCGCGCACCGGCTCTCCACGGCCGAGGCCGCCGACGAGGTCGTCGTCGTCGACCGTGGCCGCATCGTCGAGCGCGGACCGCACCGAGACCTGGTCCGCCAGGACGGCGTGTATGCCGCGCTGCACGCCTCGTGGGCGGCGCAACAACGCGGCTGATGGCCTCGAGCGGAGGGCCGCGCGATGGAGGTCGACAGCTGTGTGCGCCACGGCTGGGCGTCGCAGACACTGGCGGGGGTGGGGGCGCAGGAGCATCCTGACCTCATGGCAGAGAGCTCGTCGCCTGGGCCGACGCCCGCTCGGAGCATGACCGTCCCCCTCACGGGATTCGCGGTCGGCGCGGTGGTTGCGGTGCTCCTCGGCGTGTTCGGCAGAGCGCACGACCCGACGCTCGCCGGCACCACCACCCTGGGCTTCCGGACGGTCCTGGCCATGAAGGTGGTCGTCACCGTGGCCATCGGCGTGATCGCCGTCCTCCAGCTCCTCGGTGCACTCTGGCTCTACGGCAGGCTGGGCGCAGCGGCGCCCGCGTGGCTCGGGACTGCGCACCGCGTCTCCGGATCGATCGGCGTCCTGCTCATCGCCTTCGTCGCCTACCACTGCCTCTGGGCTCTTGGCCTGGAGTACGGGACGTTGCCCGACGGAGAGCCCGTGTCCACCCGGACGCTCGTGCACGGCATACTCGGCTGCCTCGTCATCGGCGCCCTGGTGACCAAGGTGGTCGCGGTGCGGTCGAAGCACGCGCCCGGGTGGTTCCTCCCCGTGGCAGGTGGGCTGCTCTTCACGCTGCTGATGGCCGCGGTGCTGACCTCGGCGGTCTGGTACCTCGCCGCCAAGGGCTGGCCGGCCTCCGGCTACTGACGCCTGACGGGGCGTGGAGGGCGAGGTATGGCGCGTTCGCGCCTCCGATGGGACCCTCGACCATGGGGACGAGACGGAACATCCACTGCCTGATCCGTGGCCACCGCTGGGACGTCGTGAGCGACGACAGGGGACTGGACGAGCGCTGCGTGAGGTGTGGCAGGCACCGTGCCGGCGCACGCACTGACGAGGCCGAGGTGATGATCCGGGGCATGCGCAACGGCGGGGGAGGCGTGGGTATCTGACGCTGCGACCTCGTGGGGTCAGGGGCAGGATCAGCCACATGACGAGACCGTTCCGCTTCGGGGTCGTGGCCCCCGTGCTCACCGACCTGCCGACGTGGCGCGACCGGGTGCGCCGCATCGCCGACCTCGGCTACTCGACGCTGCTCATGCCCGACGTCCCGCTCTGGCAGCCCGCACCTGCACCGACTCTCGCGCTGGCTGCCGCGGTCGCTCCCGACCTCCGCGTCGGGACCTGGGTGTCTGCCGCGCCCATGCGGCCGGCGTGGAGCCTGGCGTGGGAGGCGCACTCACTCTCGGTGCTCACCGAAGGTCGGTTCGAGCTGGGCATCGGCACCGGTCGGCCCGGTATCGAGGACGAGCTGCGCGAGCGCGGCCTGCCCGTCACCTCGCCGGCTGAGCGGCTGCGCGAGGTGCGCGAAGCCGTATCCCAGCTGCGCGAGCTGGACGGACCCGAGGTCCACACGCCGGTCGTGATGGCGGTCCGTGGACCGAAGGCGCAGGCGCTGGCGAGCGAGGTCGCCGACACGGTCACCTTCTCCACGACGTCGCGGGACACCCGCGCCGAGGTCGCCGAGCTCGCCCTCGGCTTCCGGTCCACCCGGGACGTCGAGCTCGCGCTCCACGTGCCGGTCATCGGTGACGGGATCGCGGCGTTCATGGCGTCGGCGCGGGAGACCGACCCGGCCGCGCTGCGCGAGGCAGACTCGCTGCTCGTGCTCCCGGGCGACCCCGCGGCCGCCATCGAGGAGCTCCAGCGACGACGCGCGGAGCTGGGGTTCTCCTACGTGGTGATCGGTGCCGACTTCGCGGAGGTGATGGCCCCCGTCGTGGCCGCTCTGGCGGGCCACTAGCCCGCGCTGTTGCTACGGTTCCCTCGGTCAGTGCCGACCGGCATACGAGGGGGATGCGATGCAGCTGGACGACGAGGTGGGCCACGCCGCCCAGCCCACCCCCGTGCGGGCGGAGGCGCGCCCCACGGGTGCCGAGCGCCTCCTCGCACCAGGCGACCGCACGAGGCTGGTCCTCGCCAGCGCCCTCATGCTGTTCGTGGAGCTGGCGCTGATCCGGTGGACCTCGTCCAACAACCTCTACCTCGTCCACATGACCAACTTCGTCCTGCTGGCGAGCTTCCTGGGCATCGGCATGGGCTTCCTGCGCGCCAGGGCCACCCGCGACCTCTTCCCGCTGGCGCCGCTCCTCCTCGTCGCGCTGGTCGGCTTCGTCCTGGCGTTTCCGGTCCGCACGGGGACGGGTCGTGGCGGGCGGTGGCAGCTGGTGGGGATGTTCGACCTGGCACCCCTCCCACGGTGGCTCAGCCTGAGTGTCATCTTCGTCCTCGCCGTGGCGACGCTCATGGCCCTCGCCCAGGAGGTCGCGCGCACCTTCGCGCGGTTCGAGCCGCTCGAGGCCTACCGCCTCGACGTGGTCGGCAGCCTGACCGGCATCGTCTGCTTCGCGGCCCTGTCGTTCCTGCGGCTGCCTCCGCTCGGGTGGGGGCTGGTCGCAGTGGCCGTCTTCGTCGTCCTGCTCGGCCGCCGGTTGCGGCTGCTGCGGCGGTGGCCGGCGATCGCCCTCGCGGCCCTGGTCCTGATGCTCGGGGCCGAGTCCGTCGTGGGCAGCTTCCAGTGGTCGCCGTACTACAAGATCCACACCACCCAGCTGGCCGGCGGCCTGTTCCGGGTCGAGGTCAACAACACTCCGCTCCAGACCGCGCTCCCGGTGGCCGACATCCGGCGCGACTCGCCGTTCTACCTCTACCCCTACACCTATGCCGGCTCCCGCGACGACGTGCTCGTCATCGGCGCGGGCACCGGCAACGACGTGGCGGTGGCGCTCGCGCAGGGCGCCAAGCGCGTCGACGCGGTCGAGATCGACCCCGCGATCATGCAGCTCGGCCGGGACCACCACCCCGACCGTCCGTTCTCCGACCCGCGTGTGACCACCCACGTCGACGACGGCCGGGCCTTCATGGAGCGCACCGACCGGCACTACGACCTCATCCTGCTCGCACTGCCCGACTCCGCGACCATCGTCACGGGACAGTCGGCGCTGCGGCTGGAGAACTACCTGTTCACCACCCAGGCGCTCACCCAGGCCCGTTCGCTGCTCAAGCCGGACGGCACGTTCGCGATGTACAACTACTACGAGCCGTGGCTGCTCGACCGCTACGCCAACACCGTGCGCACCGTCTACGACGCGGCCCCGTGCGTGCAGCTCGGACCGAGCTACGGACCGCGCCAGCAGGCGGTGCTCACGCTGCGCAAGGACGCCAGCACCGGTGGGTGCACGACGACGTGGTCGCCCCGGAGCGCCGCGCTGGAGCCGTCCGTCGACGACCGCCCGTTCCCATACCTCGGGTCGCGCACGATCCCCTCGTTCTACCTCTGGATGCTCGGGCTGGTCCTGCTGGCCTCGCTGGTCGGGGTGCGCACGGTCGCGGGTCCGCTGCGGACCATGCGGCCCTACGTCGACCTCTTCTTCATGGGCGCCGCGTTCCTGTTGCTGGAGACCAAGAACGTCGTGCAGTTCGCGTTGCTCTTCGGCACCACCTGGGCGGTCAACGCGGCGGTCTTCGCCGGCGTGCTCCTCAGCGTCCTCGCGGCGATCGAGGTGGCGCGGCGCGTCACCATCGGTCGCCCCGTCCTCTTGTATGCCGCGTTGCTGGCCGCGCTGGCGGCGGCCTGGCTGATCCCGCAGGACGCGTTGCTCGACCTGTCCCTCGTGCCGCGGTTCCTGGCGGGCGTGACCATCGCGTTCGCGCCGATCTTCATCGCCAACCTGCTCTTCGCGGTGCGGTTCAAGGGCGCCGGCTCCAGCACCGTCGCGTTCGGAGCCAACCTCCTCGGCGCCATGGTCGGCGGGGCGTTGGAGTACCTCGCGCTGATCTTCGGCTTCAACGCCCTGCTGGTCGTGGTGGCGGTCCTCTACGGGGCCGCGCTCCTCACCGGGTACCGGCACCTGGTCGCCATCCGCGCCTGACGGTTTCCTTTCACGCCCCGCTCTGGGAGCCTTGCGGGAGGGATGGCGGCGCCCTGGGCCAGCCGACAATCTCGGAGTGGGCTCCGGCTCGCTGTGCACCAGCTGACTGCTGGCACGAGGGGTAGTGCCAGCGCACCACGTTGGGGGGAGCCATGTGGCGGACAACTCTTCCGTTTCTCAGGAGCACACTTCGCGGAAGCCGCTTCAGCGTTGTGGCCGTGATCGCGTGTTCGGTTGTCTCGGGTGTAGTAGCCACGACCAAGTCCCTGATCGAGTCCCGAGTCATCACGACTGTTGCCAATATGGTGGACAACCACGACTACTCCTCGCTGTTCACCGCGCCCATCGGGGCGGTCGGGTCGGATGACTCTGATCCCGTGTCGAGAGTTGCCGGCTCTCTCCTGACGGGCATGGAGTTCGGGCAGGCAGTCGTGGTCTATGTGCTGATCAGTGCAGTCACTGCACTCCTCATCGTCATCACCTCGGCCGCCAGGGAGACCATTTCCTGCCGGCTCTTCTCCGAGCTGTTCGAAGCTGGAGTGAAGAGCGCCTTCACCAGGGCGACGACTCGACTCGACCAACAGGATGACGAACCTGGCGGCGCTGCGGGCGCCATCCAACAGGGCGCCCGCGCAGTGTCAGGCGCCTACGCATTGCTGGTTGAGGCCGTGCAGTACCTCTTCACGCTCGGAACCATCCTGATCGTTCTCGTGCGGGTACACCTTGGCTTTGCGGGGCTGTGTGCAGCAGTGGCCCTCCTGTTCGCCACGATCAGCTTCGTGCAAGGCCGCCGTCTGGGCTCTCAGCGTGAGGAGTTCGACGACCGGCGCCGCTCACTCTTCTCGTTCACGGCGGACGTGCTCGCGAACCGGGACGTCCTGCTGGCTCACGAGCGTAGGGACACCTACGTCGAGCGGCTCCGTGCCTCGAGCCTTGGCCTTGGGAAGATCGACAGGCACCTCTCGGTCCGTGAAAGCAGGTACCTGGGATCCATCAACTTCATCAACGACCTCGGGCAGATCGGCATTCTGGCCGTCGTTCTCGCCGTGTCCATGCAAGGGACCGACGTCACCAGCGTCGGCGACGCCTACTTCTACGTTTCACTCTTTGCCCGGCTGACCAGTCCCATCAGGGGACTGCTGAACGGATACGACTCAGTTCGCCGTTCGATGTCGACGTCCAAGACATTGGTCGACCTGCTGGGCCAGCGGCTGACCAGCAGTGCGGGGTCGGGTTCTCCTGCGGCTGTTGGAGACGATGCGGTCGTCTTCGAAGACGTCCAGTTCGCTTACTCCAGCGAGGGCCCAGCTGTTGTGGCCGGCTGCTCATTCCGAGTCCCGTCAGGTGGGGTCACGCTCATCGTTGGGCGCTCGGGCATCGGCAAGACAACCCTTGCACGACTGTTGCTCGGATTCATCGAGCCCACCGAAGGCGAAGTGCGTGTTCACGGAGTGCCCACACGGGACTGGAACAGCGACGAGATGCTGCTCCAGATGAGCTATCTGGCCCAGACCGGACACGTCATCGACGGCTCGGTCAGGGAAAATCTCTTCGCTGCGGATGACATGGCGGACTCGTTGCTCACGTCGGCCCTGAGCGCGGCAGGTCTCCACGGGGAGGGTTCGGGCGACCTCTTGGACAAGCGCGCGAAGACGTTGTCCGAAGGCCAGAAGCAGCGCCTGGCACTGGCCCGAATCCTGGCTGACACGGCACCGATCGTGGTCCTGGATGAGCCCTTGGCCGGCGTGGATGGCTTCACCTTCGCCGAGATTCGTGGACCGCTGTCAGTGTGGATGGCGGATCCGCGGCGCACAGTCGTCATCGTGAGCCACCGACTTGCCTTTGCCTCGAGTGCCACCCATGTCGTCGTTCTTGGGGATCACGCTTCGGTGATGGAGCAGGGCACCCCGAAGGAGCTGGCGGCGATCCCCGGAGGACGGTTCGCCACGCTGCTTGCCGTGGCTCGCGATGAGGCGTCGGCCGCGCCCAAGGGATAGTGAGAGAGGGCTGGTGGAAGCGGCGCGCCTGGCTCCTGGCTCGGAGGGCTCCGAGCGCATAATGGCGTCATGAGCGGACGCCAGGGTCCATGAGCGGGACGGGTGGTCGTCGTGATCGGCCCACGCTCGAGGACCTGGTCCACCGCGCCCGCACAGAGCTGAGGGACTGGACGGACGCTCACGAGCACGATCCGGGTGTGGCGCTCCTGGAGCTGTTCGCCTACGTCGCCGAGCTGCTGAGCAGCTACTCCGACCGGGTCACGGGGGAGGCCCATCTCGGCACCGAACGTCACGGATCTGCGCGCCGAGCCACGGTGGACGTCGTGGTCGACGGTCGGCCGTGGCGCCGCGTCAGCGACTTCGGCGACTCGGATGCGGGGGACCACCACTACCTCGTCAGCCAACGCGCTGATGGGGCGAGCATCATCGAGTTCGGGGACGGCGTGCATGGCCGGAGACCGCCGTCCGGTAGCTCGATCGGCGTTCGTTACCGGAACGACCGCGAGTACTCGTCGGTGATCGTGCAGAACGGGCGAGTCATCCTTGACGCCGATTGGAGCGAGGCCGCATCCGGTCACACCGACGGGATCCACGCTGGTGTGGTGCTCGACAACACGGATCCGCTGATGCGCCGTCGCCTGCTGGTTCGGGTGCCCGACGTGAGTGGCGATCAGGCGTTGTGGGCGATGTCCTGCCTGCCCGTACCCGATCCCCCCGGGGTGCCGGCGGTCGGCGACGGCGTCTGGGTCGCCTTCGAGTCGGGCGACCCGTCACGCCCGGTCTGGTTGGGTCGCCGCCTGACCACCTGAGGTGTGCCATGGAGTGAGATCGCCCCCGGGGCCGGGCTTGCGGATCCACCCGCGCCGCTGCTGTCAGGCGAGTCCGGCTCGGTGGGCGATGACGACCAGGTGGACCCGGTCACGGGCGTCGAGCTTGGCCTGGATGCGCGACACGTGGGTCTTGACGGTGGTCTCACCGATGAACAGGCTCGTCGCGATCTCGGGGTTGGTGGCGCCCTGGGCCACGAGCTCGAGCACCTGCGACTCCCGCGGTGACAGGCGACCCACGGCGGCCACTGCCTCAGGGTGTCGCCGTGCTGGTTGGCCGCGCACGAGCTGGGCCAGCACCTGCTTCTCGACGGCGACGTCACCGGCCGCGACGGCTCGGATCGCTGCGACGAGCGACTCCCGTGGTGCGTCCTTCAGGAGGTAGCCGCTCGCGCCCGCCCGGAGTGCGGCGAGGACGTAGTCGTCCGCGCCGAACGTGGTGAGGATCAGGATCTTCGTGGCAGACCCCGACTCGATCACCTGACGGGTCGCCTCGATCCCGTCGACCTCGGGCATGCGGATGTCCATGAGCGCGATGTCTGGGGCGAGTGTCGTGATGAGGCCCACGGCCTCCGCCCCGTCGGCCGCGGTGCCGAGGACGGTGAAGTCCTCCTCGGCGTCGAGGATCGCGGCGACCCCGTCGCGGATGAGGAACTGGTCGTCGACGACGACGATGGTCGTCACGGGTTGCCGCGCAAGGGAAGGACCGCTCGCACGCGGTAGCCACCACCGGGCCGGGGTCCCGTCGTCAGCAGGCCACCGCAGGCGGCCACCCGCTCCTGCATCCCCGACAGGCCGTAGCCCGGCGTGGCCGCCGACCCGTTGGCCTGGCTCGCCGGCTCACTCTCGTTCTGCACGTCGATGACGAGCAGGTCGGCCTGCTGCGTCACCTCGACGGACGTCGGCGAGGTGTGCGCGTGGCGCAGCGCGTTCGTCAGCGCCTCCTGCACGACTCGGTATGCCGTCGCAGACGCCTCCGGGGTCAGGGTGGGTTGGTCGCCGGGCGCGTCGAGCGTGACCTCCAGGCCGGACTCCCGCATCCGTCGGACCAGCTCCGGGACGTCGGGCCACGTCGGGGCCTGCGCTGTCTGACCGCTCTGGGTCGGGTCCCGCAGCGACTCCAGGAGGCGACGCGTCTCCCCGAGGGCCTCGCGGCCGGTGTCCTGCACCCGCCGCATCGCCTCGTCGGCGCGCGCCGGGTCGGAGGTCATGAACAGCCGCGCGAGCTCCGACTGCACCACCACGACGCTCAAGCCGTGCGAGACCACGTCGTGGACCTCGCGGGCCAGGGTGAGCCGTTGCTCCGCTGACGCGGCCTGCGACTGGGCGGCCACGGCTTGCGCCACGTGCTCGCGCAGCTGGCGCTCGTGCTGGAAGGCGGCTCCCAGGGCGAAGACCCACCACGCATTGAGGCCCCACGCCCACGCGTTGCCCACCTCGATCTGCGGGATGACCGACGTCCACAAGAGCACCGGCAGCTCGGGAAGCACCAACGCGGCATACCGGGTCGGACCTCTCCCGTAGCGCCCGCAGGCGAACACGGCGACGACCAACAGGTACAGGGACGACAACAAGAACGCGTGCAGGTCCGCCGTCGTCGTGAGCGCGAGTGCACCGACCACCACCAGCAGGGCTGGGACGGGGTACGTGCGACGGAAGCACTCGGCCAGGGCACAGACGGTCAGGACGAGCGCGAACGGCCAGCGCGGGCCGTGCACGGCGACCGTCTGCGGGCCGACCACCCACAGCTCGACCTGCCCCGCGGCCCAGAGCGCCGCAGGGACTGCCCAGTCCCGCCAGGTGAGGCGGCGCACCAGCCCCGACATGACCCAAGGCTACGCGGGTGGGTGCGTTCGGGACGTCGTCCTGTGGTCCACACCCGAACCACCCCAGGGGATGACGAGGTCGGACTCCACCGGCGACGCGGTTGGCCGTCCCGGAGCGGCACGCTGCAGCCATCCACCCAGAGCAGGGGCAACGAGAGGACCTTCGATGAGACCGCCCACCCTGCTCCCTGCGACGACTGCCGTCGTCCTCGTGCTGGCCCTGGCCGCTTGCGGCGAGGGCGGCGGCTTCACCGCCGGACAATCGTTGAGCAGCAACGAGTTCCGTGCGGCGGTGGACCAGATCGGGGCCGCCGGCAAACCGGCCTACTACCTGGGCTCCTCCTACGACGACCTCCCGCTGACCCTGCTCGACCTCGTGGAGGAGAACGCCCCGTCCTTCCAGGTCCAGGCCGACTACGGCACCTGCGAGTCCACCGGCGACGGTGGGTGCTCGGACCCGGTCGTCGTCTCCACGAACGACTGGCGGCCGGACGTGGAGGTGATCGCCTGCCGGCGCCTCGAGCCACAGCTCGGCGTGCCTGCCGGTGTCGTCATGGGTGAGCTGACCCTGGTCACCGGTGAGCTCGTGATCACCCTCTCCGACTTCCGCGAGCGGCCTGGCGGCGACGGGATCGCGCCGGCGGTCCGAGCACTCTCCGCCCTGCGGCGGGTAGGCGACTCGACGCCGGTCGGGTCACTGCCGCCACCGACCCCCGAGGCGGCCGGGTGGATGGACGAGGCCTGCGGCACCACACCCGGGAAGGAGGTGTTTCACGAGCTGGGCGGCGGTCCGGACGCTCTGGACAACTCCACGGTCCCCGACTTCACGGTGGAACGACTCGGCGGCGGGGAGCTGGCGTGGGCCGACTACCAGGGCAAGCCGCTCGTGCTGGTGGTCGGCACCGGCCCCCAGGTGTCTGCCACCGTGCGGCGGCTGAAGCCCATCGTCGCGCGAAACCCTTCGCCCCCAACGCTGCTCGGGTTGGTCAGCGACCCGTCCGGAGACAAGTTCAACCCCCGGCCCGTGTCCGAGATCGAGTCGGAGGTCGGCGACCTCGGGGTGCCTGTCGGGTATGCCGCCGTGCCCCTGTCCGCGGTCTGGTTCCTGGACTCCGCGGCCAACCGCGGCAACCAGAACGCCTGGGACGAGGGAGTTGTCGCCTTCGTCGATGCCTCCGGCACGGTCACCCAGTTCGCCCGTCCGTCGGCGCCCGACGCCCAGCTGGGGGAGTGGGCTCGTGCGCTGGGCTGAGGTGTGGTCACCCGCCGCGGTGGCCCCCAGCCCCAGAGGGATCGACCACGAACCCGTGCTCACGGCTCCCAACGCCATCACCCTGCTGAGGACGGTCGGCTCGCTCGTCCTCGCCATGGCAGCCCTGGCCCACGAGAGCCCCGGTCTGCTGGTCGCGTCCTACCTCGTCTACTGGGTCGGTGACATGGCCGACGGCGAGGTGGCCCGCCGGATGGGCCTCGAGACGCGGATCGGCGCCGTGTTCGACATCGTCGCCGACCGGGCGAACAGCCTCACCTGCGCGGCCTGCTTCGTCGCACTCGACCCGCGGCTCGCCGTACCCATGGCGATCTACGTCATCGAGTTCGCGGTCGTGGACACCATGCTTTCCCTCGGGTTCCTGGCCTTCGAGGTGCTGGGCCCCAACGACTTCCACGGCGTCGACCTGCTCCTCTGGCGGTGGAACTGGTCCCGCCCGGCGAAAGCACTCAACACCTCCTGCATCGTGCTGGCCTGCCTCGCTGGTCAGGTGGGGGTGGCGACCTTCTTCGCGGCCGCCGTCCTCGCGGCCAAGGTGTGGTCCTGCTTCCGCCTGCACCAGCTCGTCAGCAAGACCACCCGGGAGGTGAGCCATGAGCGCTGCAGGTGAGCTCGCGGGTGCCGGTCTCCTGTTCGGGGCCCTGGGCGCTGGTGCGGTCTCGGGACTGGTCCCGGTGATCAACGCGGAGGCCCTGCTCACGGCGGCCACCGCAGGCAACCCGCACCTCTGGCTGGGCCTGGCCGTCAGCCTCACCGTGGGGCAGTGCTTCGCCAAGGTGCTGATCTACCTCACGGCCCGCGAAGGGCCGCACCGCCTCCACCCCGACGGCAGGGTCGGACGAGTCGTGGACCGCGTGCGCGCCCGCGCACGGGCTCGCAGCGGTGGCAGGACCCGCCGACCGTGGTCAGTGGGGCACGGGGCACGGGTCCCGGTGTGGCTTCGGCCCGAACGCCTCGTGCGGCTGCTCGCCCGACCGCTACCCGGCACCTCCGTCGTCCTCCTCAGCGCGACGGTCGGACTGCCTCCTCTGGCGGCGGTCAGCGTCGTGGCCGGGACTGCGCGGCTTCGGCTGCCACTCTTCGTCGCCGGGTGCCTGACCGGACGGCTGGCGCGCTTCGCGCTGATCGCCTGGCCGGTGGCCCACCTCGTCACCTGAGGGTCGTGCGGCGCGGCGCGCCGGCACGCGGCATCCCCCGTGCTCATGGGCGGCCGGGCGGATGGGCGGCATCGGGCACCGGCCACGCGTCGGATGGTGGGCGGCGCGGACCGTTCGGACGCACGCACGGCAGAATGGCCGGGTGACCTCGCCAGCAGTCCTCGACCCGGCCATCGCCGCGCGCCTCAAGCGTGACGCGCAGGGCCTCGTGGCGGCCATCGTCCAGCAGCACGACACCGGTGAGGTGCTGATGCTCGGCTGGATGGACGACGAGGCGCTGCGCCGCACGCTCGGCGAGGGACGCGTGACGTTCTGGTCGCGCAGCCGGGGAGAGTACTGGCGCAAGGGCGACACCAGCGGCCACGTCCAGCACGTGCGCTCGGTGGCGCTCGACTGCGACGGTGACGCGCTGCTCGTGAAGGTCGACCAGGTCGGTGCCGCGTGCCACACCGGCGACCGCACCTGCTTCGACGCCGGCGACCTCGGGGCGAGCGTGGTCGAGCCGTGACGGACGTCAGCCCCGACCTGTCGTTCGGCACCACCTGGCCGAACCTCGAGACCTTCCAGATCCTGGCCAAGGACCGGCGGGTCATCCCGGTGGTGCGCCGGCTGATGGCCGACGCCGAGACGCCGGTCGGCGTCTACCGCAAGCTCGCCAAGGACGCGCCCGGCACGTTCCTGCTCGAGTCCGCCGAGCACGGCGGCGTCTGGTCGCGCTACTCCATCGTGGGTGCGGCCAGTCGGGCGACGCTGACCGAGCGCGACGGTCAGGCCCACTGGGTCGGCGAGCCGCCGGTGGGCGTGCCCACGGACGGCAACCCCCTCGAAGCACTGCGCGACACCGTGGCCGCCCTCGCCACCGAACCCATCGAGGGCCTGCCTCCGCTGACCGGCGGCATGGTCGGCGCGATCACCTACGACGCCGTGCGCCGGTGGGAGAAGGTGCCGGCCACCCTGCCCGACGAGCTCGGACTGCCCGAGATCTCGATGATGCTCGCGACCGACCTCGCCGTGCTCGACCACGCGGACGGCTCGGTGCTGCTCGTGGCCAACGCCGTGAACTACGACGCCACCGACGAGCGCGTCGAGGACGCCTGGGCCGACGCCGTGTTCCGGCTCGACGCCATGACGAGCGACCTCGCGGCCGATGCCGCGTCGACGGTCGCCACCGTGGACCGGGTCGCCTTCGCCGCGGCCCGTGACGAGGTGCGCAGCAACCTGACGCAGGCCCACTTCGAGGAGATGGTCGAGCAGGCCAAGGAGGACATCCGGGCGGGGGAGGTCTTCCAGGTCGTTCTGTCGCAACGGTTCTCGACACCATGCCCCGCCGACGCCCTCGACGTCTACCGCGCACTGCGCTCCTCGAACCCCAGTCCCTACATGTACCTGCTGCGGCTCCCGGCAGGCGACGGCACGACCTACGACGTGGTCGGCTCGTCACCGGAGGCCCTGGTCAAGGTGACCGGCCGTCGCGCCATCACCCACCCGATCGCCGGCTCACGTCCTCGGGGCAAGACCCCTGAGGACGACCAGCGCCTCGCCGAGGACCTCCTCGCCGACCCCAAGGAGCGGGCCGAGCACGTGATGCTCGTCGACCTGGGCCGCAACGACCTCCAGCGCGTGTGCGCCGCGGGCACGGTCGACGTCGTCGAGTTCATGAACGTCCGCCGCTACTCGCACGTGACCCACCTCGAGTCCACCGTCGTCGGCGACATCCGCCCCGACCAGTCCGCGTATGACGTGCTCGTCGCGACGTTCCCGGCCGGCACCCTGTCCGGTGCCCCGAAGCCCAGGGCGCTCAGCCTGATCGAGCACTACGAGCCCAGCCGTCGTGGGGTCTACGGCGGAGTAGTCGGCTACCTCGACTTCCACGGCGACCTCGACATGGCCATCGCGATCCGGACCGCCGTCATCAAGGACGGCACCGCCCACGTCCAGGCCGGCGCCGGGATCGTCGCCGACTCGGTGCCGACCTCGGAGTTCGAGGAGACCGTCAACAAGGCTGCGGCGGCGCTGCGTGCCGTGGCCACGGCCGCCGCCCTGAGGACCGTCGAGTGAACCGTTCCCGGCTGACCTCCAAGCTCGCGGTGGTGCTGCTGGCCCTCCTCGGCTCCGGCATCCTGCTGTCCAGTGGCGGCCGGGTGTGGGTCAACGGCACGGTGGACGACGCCGTGCTCGGGGCGAGCAGGATCTCCGGCACCGGCACCGAGGTCGCCTCGGGGGTCATCGCCCTCGCCCTCGTCGGTGCCGCGGCTGCCCTGGCCAGCGCCACCGGCGGTGCGCTGGTGCGCCGCCTCACCCTGGCCGTGCTGGCCCTTGCCGGCATCGCGGAGGCGGTGGTGGCCGCGCGCGTCGCCCTGGCGCCCGAGGACCCCCTGGGCGCCATCGCCGCCAAGGCCGCGGGGCGGACGGGGTCGATCGAGACGCACGCCACGATCACCGCGTGGCCCTGGATCTGTGTGGTCGCCGGCGGGCTGCTCCTGCTCGCCTCCGTCGCGGGGTGGCTGGGTGCCTCCCGCTGGCGGGGGCTGGGCGCCCGCTACGAGGCCCCCACGACGTCCGCGGGCGCGCGGGGCCAGCGCGTCGCGACGGACTGGGACCGGCTGGATGCCGGTGACGACCCCACGCTGCGCGACGGCGGCGCAGCCACCTGACAGAATGGGTGCCGACCCGGCCGCGACCCGCACCCACCGCGCCCACCCCACACGACCACGACCACCAGCAGGAGCCAAGCCGATGGCAGAGCAAGAGATCCACGAAGACCACGGACACAGCCTCGCGGCGTGGACGGGAGTCGGCGTCATCCTCCTCGGGTCGGCCATTGCTGCCTGGGGCGTCGCCATCGCGAACACCGCGGTGTTCGTCATCGGCATGGTCATCTGTGTCATCGGTGCGGTGGCCGGGAAGGTGCTGTCACTCGCCGGCTACGGCGCGACCTCGCTCGACGGTCCGGACAGCCCCGACAGCAACAAGCCCGAGGTGGGCGTCAAGTAACACGGAGGGCCACCCGTCCACCGGCTGACCCCAGCACGGAGCTCCCAGTTCCGCTGGATAGCCTGTCGACATGCCCACCGTGCTCGACGACATCGTTGCCGGCGTCCGCGAAGACCTCGCCGGCGCACAGGCGGTCGTCGGCCGTGACCGCATCGAGGAGCTGGCGGCGTCAGCCGCCCCCGTCCTCGACGCCGAGGCAGCCCTCCGACGTCCGGGTCTGGCGCTGGTCGCCGAGGTCAAGCGAGCCAGCCCGAGCAAGGGTGCGCTGGCACCGATCGCCGACCCTGCCGCCCTGGCCGCGGAGTACGAGGCGGGTGGAGCCACGGCGGTCAGCGTGCTCACCGAGCGACGCCGGTTCCACGGCTCGCTCGACGACCTCGACGCGGTGCGCAAGGCAGTGCGGATCCCGGTGCTGCGCAAGGACTTCATGGTCGACGACTACCAGCTGTTCGAGGCCCGCGCCCACGGTGCCGACCTGATCCTGCTCATCGTCGCGGCGCTGGGGCAGGACGACCTCGTCCGCATGCAGGGGCTGGCGCACGAGCTGGGCATGACCGCGCTCGTCGAGGTGCACGACGAGGACGAGACCCGCCGGGCCGTCGACGCAGGCGCCTCGGTGATCGGGGTCAACGCCCGCAACCTCAAGACCCTTGCCGTCGACCCCGACACCTTCGCCCGGCTCACGCCCCTGATCCCGGACACCTGCGTCAAGGTGGCCGAGTCCGGAGTCGGTGGACCGGAGGACGCCGCCCGGTTCGCGGGTGAAGGCGCCGACGCCGTGCTGGTGGGCGAGGCACTGGTGCGTGGCAGCGACCCGCGCCGCGCGGCATACGAACTCATCGCGGCGGGAGCCACACCATGACCGGCCTGACCCCCGAGCCGCTGGCCCGTCCCGGACGCTTCGGCGACTTCGGCGGCCGCTACGTGCCCGAGGCACTCATTCCCGCGCTGGAGGAGCTCGACGAGGCGCGCCGCAAGGCGATGGTCGACCCCGAGTTCATGGGCGAGCTCGAGCGCCTGCACCGCACCTACACGGGCCGTCCGAGCATCATCACCGAGGTGCCGCGGTTCGCCGCCCACGCCGGCGACGCCCGGATCATCCTCAAGCGCGAGGACCTCAACCACACCGGCTCCCACAAGATCAACAACGTGCTGGCGCAGGCCCTCCTGACCAAGCGGATGGGCAAGACGCGCGTCATCGCCGAGACCGGCGCCGGTCAGCACGGCGTCGCGACCGCCACCGCAGCCGCCCTGATGGGGCTCGAGTGCGTCATCTACATGGGCAAGGTCGACACCGAGCGGCAGGCCCTCAACGTCGCCCGCATGCGGATGCTCGGCGCCGAGGTGGTCGCCGTCCCGACCGGCAGCGCGACCCTCAAGGACGCCATCAACGACGCCCTGCGCGACTGGGTCACCAACGTCGGCAACACCCACTACATCCTCGGCACCGTGACGGGTCCGCACCCGTTCCCCGAGATGGTCCGTGACTTCCACCGGGTGATCGGGGTCGAGGCGCGCGCCCAGGTGCTCGACCTCACCGGACGCCTTCCCGACGCCGTGATCGCCTGTGTCGGTGGCGGATCCAACGCCATGGGCATCTTCCACCGGTTCATCGACGACGCCGAGGTGCGGCTGATCGGCATCGAGGCCGGGGGAGAGGGCATCGAGTCGGGCCGGCACGCAGCGCGGTTCGCGGCCAGCTCGCCCGGGGTGCTGCACGGCACGTTTAGCTACCTCATGCAGGACGACGACGGCCAGACCCTCGAGTCGCACTCGATCTCGGCGGGACTCGACTACCCGAGCGTCGGCCCGGAGCACGCCCACCTCCGCGACACCGGGCGGGCCGAGTACCGCTACGCGACCGACGAGCAGACCATGAAGGCGTTCGAGCTCCTGTGCCGCACCGAGGGCATCATCCCGGCGCTGGAGTCGGCGCACGCCCTCGCCGGGGCGATCGAGGTCGGTCGTGAGCTCGGCCCCGACGCCCTGCTGCTGGTCAACCTGTCGGGGCGTGGCGACAAGGACATGCACACGGCTGCCGAGTGGTTCGGCCTCATCGACGGCGACGCGACCCCCAGCGGCACGGTCCCCGGCGGCGCGGCCGACGAGCCGCGCGCCGAGGGCGACGGAAGGACCCAGCTGTGAGCTCCACGACCACGGGCATCGGGGTCGGTCGCGTCCTCGAGCAGTGCCGCGCGGAGAACCGCGCCGCCCTCGTCGGCTACCTACCCGTCGGGTTCCCCTCGGTCGAGGGCTCGATCGAGGCGATGGTCGCGATGGTCGAGGCGGGTGTCGACATCGTCGAGGTCGGCATCCCCTACAGCGACCCGCTCATGGACGGTCCGGTCATCGCCTATGCCGCCGACCAGGCCCTCAAGCGCGGGGTCCACGTCGCCGACGCCTTCACCGCGACGCGAGCCGTCCGCGACGCAGGGGCTCCGCCGCTGGTGATGTCCTACTGGAACCTCATCCTGCGCCACGGGCCCACCGCCTTCGCGCGTGACCTCGCGGCCGCCGGTGGCGCGGGCATCATCACCCCCGACCTCATCCCCGACGAGGGCGCCGAGTGGATCGCGGCGAGCGAAGAGACCGGTCTCGACCGGGTCTTCCTCGTCGCCCCGAGCTCCACGGAGCAGCGCATCGCCGCCGTGACCGCCCAGTGCCGTGGCTTCGTGTATGCCGTGTCGCACATGGGCGTGACCGGCGCGAGGACGTCGATGGGCGACGCCGCGGCAGTCATCGTCAACCGGACCAAGGCGGTCACCGACAAGCCCGTGTGCGTGGGCCTCGGGGTCTCCGGTGGGTCGCAGGCGGCCGAGGTCGCCGCCTACGCCGACGGGGTGATCGTGGGCTCGGCGCTCGTGCGGTGCCTCACCGAGGCGGACGACCCGGCCTCCGGCATCGCCTCGCTCCGCGCCCTGGTCGGTGAGCTGGCCGAAGGCGTCCGGAGCGGTCGCTGACATGAGCGCGCTGTCGGCCCCGCGGGTCCGCGACGTCATCGGGCTGCTCGCCCGTCTGGTCCTGGGTGGCGTGGTCCTCGTGGCCGGACTGCTCAAGGTCGGCCACCTCGAGACGTCCGCGAGGTCGGTCCGCGCCTACCAGCTGCTGCCCTACGACGTGGCCGGCTACCTCGGCTACGGCCTGCCGATCCTCGAGGTCGCGATCGGCGTGCTGCTGGTCCTGGGGTTGTTCACCCGGTTCAGCGCCGTGGTGGGCGACTTCCTGATGGTGGTCTTCATCATCGGGATCGCCTCGGCCTGGGCGCGCGGCCTGTCCATCGACTGCGGCTGTTTCGGCAAGGGGGGAACCATTGCGGCCTCCCAGACGCAGTATCCGCAGGAGATCGCCCGCGACGTCGGGCTGCTCGCCTGCGCCCTGTGGCTGATGGTCCGACCTCGGTCGGCCCTCAGCCTCGAGCGGACCCTGTTCGGCGACCCACTCGGCTCGGACCACCCGGACGGCTCCCACCCAGACCACGAGAACCACCCGGCCAGCCCGGACCACGAGAGGCAGCCCCACGCATGACCAGCAGCAGCGCCAGCCGCAAGGCGAAGATCCAGGCGGCCGCCCCCAAGGGCGGGATCCGCAACGCCAAGAGCGGTGGGAGCGGGGGAGCGAACCGCATCGTGGTGGCGACCGTGGTCGTCGTGGTCGTGCTCGCAGCGGTCATCACCGCCGTGATCCTGGGCAGTAGCGACAAGAAGGAGGCGACCACCGCGGGCGGGTCGGTGCTCCCCAAGAACGTCGCGGCGATGGGCGCCGGGCTGGTCGTGAACCCCGGCGCGCCCGCGAACGTGCCCACCCTCGACCTGTACGAGGACTTCCAGTGCCCGGTCTGTGCGCGGTTCGAGGAGATCTTCGGGCTCCAGATCGTCGACCTGGTCAAGGCCAACCAGGTGAAGCTGGTCGCCCACCCGCTGTCCTTCCTCGACGACAACCTGCGCAACGACTCCTCGAACCGCGCCGCGAACGCCGCCTCGTGCGCCGCTGACGCGGACAAGTTCCTGCAGTACCACGCGGCCACCTTCCAGGGTCAGCCGAAGACCGAGGGCGCCGGCTACACCGATGCCCAGCTCAGGCAGTTCGCGGTGCAGGCGGGGCTCACGGGTCCCACCCTGACGACGTGGGAGCAGTGCTACACGGCGAAGTCGCACAACCAGTGGGTCGAGTCCGTGCAGACCCAGTCGGAGAAGGACGGCGTCAACGGCACCCCGACGGTCAAGCTGGACGGCACGGTCGTCGACCTCAGCGGCCTGACCCGCGACAAGCTGGCCGCGGCGGTCAAGGCGGCGACGAAGTAGCAGCACCGAGCCGCCCACCGCTGGTGGGCGGGCCTGTGGACGACCGGAGGACTGCCCATATATAGGTAGTTATAGTCATCCACATGACTATAACTACCAGAAAGATTTATGGTCGCATGGCCGCGGCCCTGGCCGTGCTCACGCCCCAGTAGATGACGCATCGAGATCGTCGGGCGGCGGCTCGTCGGCCGTGGGGGGCGGCGGTGACGTTGCTCGTGCTCGCGTTGACCGGCGCGTGTGGACCTGAGGTCGACGAGCCGCCCGCCGTGCAGGGGCGGGCGGTGGCGACCTACACCGACCCCGGGGTCTACCGCGTCGGGCGGGCGCAACTGCGGCGCATCGTCGACGAGCTGGACCCGGACTCGCCCCAGCGGGCCGTTCTCGCCGACGGCCACGTGACGCGGAGCGAGGTGGATGCTGCCTGGGAGGGGTACGCGCAGTGCATGCGCCGAGCCGGCTTCGCCGTCACCACGTCGGTCTGGGACCCGGTCACCGGCACGAGCCGGATCTTCACCTACGCGAGGGTGGGGGCGACGACCACCGCACCGACGACTTCCGCGACGCCCACCACGGCGCCGACCCTTGACGCGATGACCGACGGGGAGGCCGAGCGGGTTGACGCCTGCGAAGAGGAGTACTGGTTCCCGGTCTCGGCCGTGTACGCGGCCGAGACACCGCCCCACATGGAGCCGCGGCTGGCCTCCGCGATGCAGCAGTGCATGGGCGAGCGGGGATACGCGGTGCAGGGGATCGCCGACTTCGGTGGCATGGTCGGCGCGGTGCGGGGGGAGGCTCAGGGCGAGCGGGTTCAAGCCGGTCGGGACTGTCTCACGAAGGCCTTGGCGGACCTGTACCCCGACCTGCCGTACTTCCCACGCCCGTGACTGGATAGCCTCACCTGCGTGACCATGGTGATCCCCAGCCCGACCTCCGGGGTCTGGCACCTCGGGCCGTTCCCGCTGCGTGGCTACGCGCTGTGCATCCTCGCGGGCATCGTCGTGGCCGTCTGGATCACCGGTCGGCGCCTCGTCGACCGGGGCCACGCCAAGGAGAAGGCCGTCGACATCTCGGCCTGGGCGGTCCCGTTCGGCATCATCGGCGGCCGGATCTACCACGTCATCACCACGCCCGAGCCCTACTTTGGCGCGGGCGGTCACCCGCTCAAGGCGCTATACATCTGGGAGGGCGGCCTCGGCATCTGGGGAGCCATCTCCCTGGGTGCGCTCGGGGCCTGGGTCGGCGCCCGCCGCCACGGGGTGCCCTTCCTCGACTACATCGACGCCGCTGCCCCAGGGGTGGCCGTCGCGCAGGCGCTGGGCCGCTGGGGCAACTGGTTCAACAACGAGCTCTACGGCCGGGCCACCGACGTCCCGTGGGGCCTGACCATCCACGAGTGGGACCAGTCCGCCGGCCACGCCGTGCGCGACACGAACGGCAAGGCCATCGTGCTCGGCACCTTCCAGCCGACCTTCCTCTACGAGTCGCTCTGGTGCCTGCTCCTCGCCCTCTTCCTCGTGCTGGCCGACCGCCGCTGGGCGCTGCGCAAGGGCCAGCTCTTCGGGCTCTACGTCATCGGCTACCCGATGGGCCGGATCGTCTTCGAGCTGATGCGCAGCGACGAGGCCAACACCATCTTCGGCGTGCGGGTCAACGTGTGGACGAGCATTCTGGTCTTCCTGCTCGGCATCGCCATCGTCTGGTTCGGGAGGCGCCGCGAGGTGGCGGTTCCCCGAGAGGTCGCGTCTCAACATACGGAATAGGTCGGCTCACATGGCGGGACAAACGGCCCACCGGCTATCCTTCCTGCAGCCGTGGCCAAGGCCGTCCACGCGCGTGAAATGGTGTGCCCAACTTGGGTTCCACAACGCACTTGACTCCCCCCAAGGACGGTGACCCGAACGTGACTCCTGCGCGCTTCTCCGCCCAGCCCGCCAACACGGGCCTCTACCGCCGCGAGCACGAGCACGACGCCTGCGGCGTGGCCCTCGTGGCGACGATGCGGGGAAGCGCAGGTCACGACATCGTCGACCACGCCCTGACTGCCCTGCGCAACCTCGACCACCGCGGCGCCACCGGCGCCGACCCGCTCGTGGGCGACGGTGCCGGCATCCTGACCCAGATCCCCGACGCGTTCTTCCGCGAGGTCGTCGAGTTCGACCTCCCGGTCAACGGCGCGTATGCCGTGGGCACCGCCTTCCTGCCGACCGACGAGACCGAACGTGCCCAGGTGGTCGCCCGGATCGAGGAGCTCGCAGCTGAGGAAGGGCTCACCGTCCTGGGGTGGCGCGACGTGCCGGTCGCGGCTGAGCTCGTGGGCCAGGCGGCCCGCGACTGCATGCCGTTCTTCCGGCAGCTGTTCGTCTCGGCTGCGGTCGGCCGCATGGTCGGCCTGGGGCTCGACCGTCTCGCCTTCTGCCTGCGCAAGCGCGCCGAGCGCGAGACCGAGGTCTACTTCCCGTCCCTGTCGTGTCGCACGCTCGTCTACAAGGGCATGCTCACCACGGGGCAGCTCGAGCCGTTCTTCCCCGACCTGTCCGACCGCCGGTTCGAGACCCAGCTCGCGCTGGTCCACTCGCGGTTCTCCACCAACACCTTCCCGAGCTGGCCGCTGGCCCACCCCTACCGGCTGATCGCCCACAACGGCGAGATCAACACCGTCAAGGGCAACCGCAACTGGATGAGCGCCCGCGAGAGCCAGCTGGTCTCCGACGTCATCCCGGGTGACCTCGACCGGCTGTTCCCGATCTGCACGCCCGAGGCCTCCGACTCGGCCTCCTTCGACGAGGCGCTCGAGCTGCTGCACCTCGGCGGACGTCCGCTGCCCCACGCGGTCCTCATGATGATCCCGGAGGCGTGGGAGAACAACGACGAGATGGACCCCGCCCGCAGGGCGTTCTACGAGTTCCACTCGACCTTCATGGAGCCGTGGGACGGTCCGGCCTGCGTGACCTTCACCGACGGATCGCTCATCGGCGCCGTCCTGGACCGCAACGGCCTACGTCCCGGGCGCTACTCGGTGACCGACGACGGCCTCGTCGTCCTCGCCTCCGAGTCGGGGGTCCTCGACCTCGACCCGACCCGTGTCGTGCGCAAGGGACGGCTCCAGCCGGGGCGGATGTTCCTCGTCGACACGGAGCACGGCCGCATCGTGTCCGACGACGAGGTGAAGTCGTCGCTGGCGGCCCAGCACCCCTACGACGAGTGGCTGCACGCCGGCCTCATCCACCTCGACGACCTGCCCGAGCGCGAGCACATCGTGCACACCGCGGCCTCGGTGGCGCGGCGCCAGCAGACCTTCGGCTACACGCAGGAGGAGCTCAAGATCCTCCTCACGCCGATGGCCAGGACGGGGGGAGAGGCGCTCGGCTCGATGGGCACCGACACCCCGATCGCGGTGCTGTCGGACCGCCCGCGGCTCGTCTTCGACTACTTCACCCAGCTGTTCGCCCAGGTGACCAACCCACCGCTCGACGCGATCCGCGAGGAGCTCGTCACCTCGTTGGGCACCGTCATCGGTCCGGAGGGCAACGCCCTCTCGGCCGGCCCCGCGCACGCGCGCCAGGTCGTCCTGCCCTTCCCGGTGATCGACAACGACCACCTCGCCAAGATCGTCCACGTCAACGCCGACGGCGACCTGCCGGGCTACGCGACCCACGTCGTGCGCGGGCTCTACGACGTCACGGGTGGGGCCGCTGCGATGACCGCGCGGCTCGAGGAGATCTTCGCCGAGGTGTCGGCAGCGATCGCCCAGGGGGCCCGCTTCGTCGTGCTCTCGGACCGCGACTCCGGTCGCGACTACGCGCCGATCCCGTCGCTGCTGCTCACCTCGGCCGTCCACCACCACCTCATCCGCGAGAAGACCCGCACCCTCGTGGGGCTCGTCGTGGAGGCCGGCGACGTGCGCGAGGTCCACCACGTCGCCCTTCTCATCGGCTACGGCGCGGCGGCGGTCAACCCCTACCTCGCCATGGAGTCGGTGGAGGACCTGGTGCGGTCTGGCGCCATTGAAGGCGTCACCGCCGACCAGGCCGTCAAGAACCTCATCAAGGCGCTCGGCAAGGGCGTCCTCAAGGTCATGTCCAAGATGGGCATCTCCACCGTCGCGTCCTACCGCGGCGCCCAGGTCTTCGAGGCCCTCGGGCTCTCGCAGGAGCTCGTCGACCGCTACTTCACGGGCACCGTGAGCCAGCTCGGTGGCGTCGGCCTCGACGTCCTCGCCGCGGAGACCGCGGCCCGGCACGCCGCGGCATACCCCCCGGACGGGGTGCGGCTCCCGCACCGCAAGCTCGGCGTCGGCGGTGAGTACCAGTGGCGACGCGAAGGTGAGCCGCACCTGTTCGACCCCGACACCGTCTTCCGCCTGCAGCACTCGACGCGGCAGCGGCGCTACGACATCTTCAAGCAGTACACCTCGCGCATCGACGAGCAGTCCGAGCGGCTCATGACGCTGCGTGGCCTGTTCAACCTCGGTGGCGCCTCGCCGCGGCAGCCGGTGCCGATCGACGAGGTCGAGCCGATCAGCGAGATCGTCAAGCGCTTCAACACCGGGGCGATGTCCTACGGCTCGATCAGCCAGGAGGCCCACGAGACGCTGGCCGTCGCCATGAACCGCCTCGGTGGACGCTCCAACACGGGCGAGGGCGGCGAGGACGTCGACCGCCTGATGGACCCGGAGCGGCGGTCGACGATCAAGCAGGTCGCCTCCGGCCGGTTCGGCGTCACCTCGCTCTACCTCACCAAGTCGGGCGACATCCAGATCAAGATGGCGCAGGGGGCCAAGCCCGGTGAGGGTGGACAGCTGCCCGGTCACAAGGTCTACCCGTGGATCGCCACGACCCGTCACTCGACGCCCGGCGTGGGTCTCATCAGCCCGCCGCCGCACCACGACATCTACTCGATCGAAGACCTCGCCCAGCTGATCCACGACCTCAAGAACGCCAACCCGGAGGCCCGGATCCACGTCAAGCTGGTCTCCGAGATCGGGGTCGGCACGGTCGCGGCAGGTGTCTCCAAGGCGCACTCCGACGTGGTCCTCATCTCCGGCCACGACGGTGGCACCGGCGCCTCGCCCCTCACCTCGCTGAAGCACGCCGGCGGCCCGTGGGAGATCGGCCTCGCCGAGACCCAGCAGACCTTGGTGCTCAACGGTCTGCGCGACCGCATCGTCGTGCAGTGCGACGGTCAGCTCAAGACCGGGCGCGACGTGATCATCGCCGCCCTGCTCGGCGCCGAGGAGTTCGGGTTCGCCACGGCTCCGCTCGTCGTCAGCGGCTGCATCATGATGCGCGTCTGCCACCTCGACACCTGTCCGGTCGGCATCGCCACCCAGAACCCGGAGCTGCGCGCGCGCTACTCCGGCAAGCCCGAGTTCGTCGAGACCTTCTTCGAGTACATCGCCGAGGAGGTCCGCGAGCACCTGGCGGCCCTGGGTTTCCGCAGCATCGAGGAGGCCATCGGCCAGGTGTCGGCGATCGACGCCACCCGCGCCGTCAACCACTGGAAGGCCGCTGGGCTCGACCTCGCGCCGATCTTCGCCGACGTGGAGAGCCCTGACGGCTCAGCCCGCCGCAACACCACGACCCAGGACCATGGGCTCGAGAAGGCCCTCGACCACCACCTCATCACCATCGCGCGGGAGGCCATCAACGACGGCACCCCGGTGCTCGGCGAGGTCGCGGTGCGCAACGTCAACCGCACGATCGGCACGCTGCTCGGCCACGAGGTCACCAAGGCCCATCCCGACGGGTTGCCCGACAACACGATCGACCTGACCCTGACCGGCTCGGCCGGTCAGTCCCTCGGGGCGTTCCTCCCGCGGGGTGTCACCCTGCGGCTCGTCGGCGACGCCAACGACTACGTGGGCAAGGGTCTGTCGGGCGGTCGCGTGGTGGTGCGCCCTGACCGCGCGGCCCCGCTCCAGGCTGAGGCGAACGTCATCGCCGGCAACGTCATCGGCTACGGCGCGACCACGGGGCAGCTGTTCCTCCGTGGGCTGGTCGGCGAGCGCTTCTGCGTCCGCAACTCCGGTGCGACCGCCGTCGTCGAGGGGGTCGGCGACCACGGGTGCGAGTACATGACGGGTGGCATCGTCCTGGTGCTCGGCCCGACCGGGCGCAACTTCGCGGCCGGCATGTCCGGGGGAGTGGCCTACGTCCTCGACCTCGACGTGGGCCGGGTCAACCCCGAGCTCGTCGACGTGTCCGGGCTTCGTCCCGACGACGAAACGGTCGTGCGCGAGCTGCTCGCCCAGCACCTGCAGGAGACCGAGTCGCCCATCGCGGCCCGGCTGCTCGAGGAGTGGGAGTCGGCCAGGTCGCGGTTCACCCTGGTCCTCCCACGTGACTACCAGCGCGTCCTCGACGTGCGCGCCGCCGCCGAGGCGGAGGGACTAGACGTCAACGGCTCCGAGGTCTGGGAGCGGATCATGGAGGCCTCCCGTGGCTGACCCCCAAGGTTTTCTCAAGACGCGGGAGCGCGAGCTGCCCGCCCGTCGCCCCGTGCCGGTCCGGATCAGGGACTGGAAAGAGGTCTACGAGGAGCAGGAGCTCGGCCAGCTCCAGCGTCAGGCCGGGCGCTGCATGGACTGCGGGATCCCGTTCTGCCACAGCGGTTGTCCCTTGGGCAACCTCATCCCCGAGTGGAACGACCTCGCCTGGAAGGGCGACTGGCGCGAGGCCATCGAGCGCCTGCACGCCACGAACAACTTCCCGGAGTTCACCGGTCGGCTCTGCCCGGCCCCCTGTGAGACGGCCTGCGTCCTCGGGATCAACCAGCCCGCGGTGACCATCAAGCAGATCGAGGTCACGACGATCGACCGGGCCTTCGACGCCGGCTACGTCCAGCCGCAGGCGCCCGAGCGGCTCTCCGGCAAGACCGTCGCCGTCGTCGGCTCCGGTCCGGCGGGCCTGGCTGCGGCCCAGCAGCTCACCCGGGCTGGCCACACCGTCGCGGTCTACGAGCGCGCCGACAAGCCCGGTGGACTGCTGCGCTACGGCATCCCCGAGTTCAAGATGGAGAAGTCGGTCCTCGACCGTCGCATCGCCCAGATGGAGGCCGAGGGGACACGCTTCCGCAGCGGGGTCGACGTCGGTGGCGACGTGACCGGCAAGCAGCTGCGCGACCGCTACGACGCGGTCGTCCTGGCCATCGGGGCCACCGTGCCCCGCGAGCTGCCCGTGCCCGGGCGTGAGCTCGACGGCGTCATGCAGGCGATGGACTTCCTCCCGCCGGCCAACCGGGTCGCGCTCGGGGAGACCGTCGAGGGACAGGTCACCGCGGAGGGCAAGGACGTCATCGTCATCGGCGGTGGCGACACCGGCGCCGACTGCATCGGCACCTCGCACCGCCAGGGCGCCCGTTCGGTCACCAGCCTCGAGATCATGCCGCAGCCGGGTGAGGAGCGGGTCGCGGGTCAGCCGTGGCCCACCTACCCGATGCTGTTCCGCGTCGCGTCGGCCCACGAGGAGGGTGGCGAGCGCGTCTACGCCGCCTCCACCAAGGAGATCCTCGGCGAGGACGGCAGGGTGTCCGGCATCCGCGTCGTCGACGTGCGCATGGGCGACCGGGGCTTCGAGGAGGTCGAGGGCACCGAACGCGTGCTGCCGGCCCAGCTGATCCTGCTCGCGATGGGCTTCCTCGGCCCGCAGGGCCCGGGCGTCGTCGAGCAGCTCGAGGTCGAGCTCGACGAGCGCTCCAACGTCAAGCGCGACCAGGACTACATGTCGTCGGTGCCCGGTGTGTTCGTGGCCGGTGACGCCGGTCGTGGGCAGTCCTTGATCGTGTGGGCCATCGCCGAGGGCCGGTCTGCCGCGGCCGGGGTCGACCGCTTCCTGACCGGCGCCACAGCGCTGCCGCGCCCGATCAACCCGAACGACCGCCCGCTGGTCGTCTGACCCCAGCGGCGGGCCCGCGGCATACCCGGAGCTCGGCTGTCCGCAGGGTGACCGGGGTCACGTTCCGGGTGGGTCGACCGATAAGGTCGAGGACATGCGTCGCGCCAAGATCGTCTGCACATTGGGCCCGGCTGTATCCACTCCCGAGAGGATCCGCCAGCTCGTCGACGCGGGGATGGATGTGGCCCGCCTCAACCTCTCGCACGGCGAGTACGCCGACCACGAGAAGATCTACCAGGAGATCCGCCGGGCCAGTGACGAGACCGGTCACGCGGTCGGTGTCCTGGTCGACCTGCAGGGTCCCAAGATCCGCACCGCGCGCTTCAAGGACGGCCCGGTCGACCTCGTCAACGGCGCCGAGTTCACCATCACCACCCGCGACGTCGAGGGCTCGGTGACCGAGGTCGGCACGACCTACAAGGGCCTGCCCGGCGACGTCCGCCCCGGCGACCTGCTCCTCATCGACGACGGCAAGGTCTGCCTCCAGGCGACCGCCGTCAGCGAGACCGACGTGACGTGTGTCGTCACCGTCGGCGGCACGGTCTCCAACAACAAGGGGATCAACCTCCCCGGCGTCGCGGTGTCCGTGCCCGCGCTGTCCGAGAAGGACAAGGAAGACCTGCGGTGGGCCCTCGGGCTGCGCGCCGACATGATCGCGCTGTCCTTCGTGCGCTCGGCCGCCGACCTCGACGACGTCCACGCCGTGATGGACGAGGTCGGGGTCCGGCTGCCCGTCATCGCCAAGATCGAGAAGCCGCAGGCGGTCGACAACCTCGTCGAGATCATCGAGGCGTTCGACGGCGTGATGGTGGCTCGTGGCGACCTCGGCGTCGAGCTGCCGCTCGAGGAGGTGCCGATCGTCCAGAAGGAAGCCATCGAGATCGCGCGCCGCAACGCCAAGCCGGTCATCGTCGCCACCCAGGTGCTCGAGTCGATGATCGAGAACCCCCGCCCGACCCGCGCCGAGGCCTCCGACGCCGCCAACGCCGTCCTCGACGGTGCTGACGCGCTCATGCTCTCGGGCGAGACCAGCGTCGGTGCCTACCCGATCGTGGCCGTGCAGACGATGGCTCGCATCATCGAGAGCACCGAGGAGCACGGGCTCGAGCGGATCCGTCCGCTGGGCACCAAGCCCCACACGATGGGTGGCGCCGTGGCCGCAGCGGCCGTCGAGATCGGCGAGCTGCTCGGCGCGAAGTACCTCATCACGTTCAGCCAGTCCGGTGACACCGCGAAGCGGATGTCGCGGATCCGTCCGCGGATCCCCATGCTGGCGTTCACCCCCGAACCGCACACCCGCTCGCGGCTGTCCCTGGCGTGGGGCATCGAGACCTTCCTCGTCCCCATGGCCCGGCACACCGACCAGATGGCCCAGCAGGTCGACAAGTCGCTGCTCGCCTCGGGTCGCGCGCAGGAGGGCGACCTCGTCGTCATCGTGGCCGGCTCGCCCCCCGGCATCCCGGGCTCCACCAACGCGCTGCGTGTGCACAAGATGGGCGACGCCATCAACAAGGTGGCCCCCGCCTACGAGGACCTCGACGACTGAGCCTCGCCCTGGCCGGTTCTGTCACGCTCGATTGACCCCTTCTCGTCGAAGACTGTGGAAGAAACCTAGCCAACCATAGCCGACTGTGGTTGTATGGCCGCGTTCGAACGGGGCGGGTCTCAAGGGTGAGCGGAGCCGTCCGCGGGCGCTGGACACCGGCTCCCGTGGGTGGCTTCTGCTGGGGCACGGCCCGGCCGGTGGGGCGCTTCTGCCTCCCCGGTGGGCTCTTCCAGGTAGAGGGGATATTCATGACATCGATCAAGCGCTGGGCAACCGTCCCGGTGGTGTGCGGTCTCGGGCTGACGGTGCTGGCGGCACCGGCCTTCGCCAACTACTACAACTGGGGCATCGTCAACGCCTACGAGGGTGGGAGGTTGGTGGCGCAGGGCAAGGGAACCGTGGGGGTCGACTACGGGCTCGACGTGATCGGCGGACACGCCACCTCGTCCGACCCACGTCCGGGTGGCAGTCCCGCCTACGCCAAGATCCACTACAACTACACGGTCCCGCAGTTCGACGGTCCCCACGATGCGCGGGGGGTCAACAACTACAAGGCCGTGTGGGTGGACAAGTTCGTCAACGGCAACCTCAACACCATGTACGACGCCGCGGAGCTCCGTGGCGAGGCCTGCCAGGACGACAACCTCAGCCCGGACGTGTGCAAGGGCAGCGCCTGGACCAACCAGAAGTGGTGACTGCGGCCGATCAGCTCGCAGTCGAGGGCGACGAGGGTGACCTCCGCCCTCGGCTGCGGGACGTCACGGTCCGGCGAGGCAGCTTCGTGCTCGCCTGCCCCGACTGGCGCACCCGGCCCGGGCTGACTGCGGTCGTGGGTCTCAACGGGGCGGGCAAGTCGACGCTCCTGCAGCTGCTCTCCGGGCAGCTCGGTCCCGCCCGCGGCGAGGTCGAGCTCGCCGACCGGACGACCGTGCTGCCGCAGGTCGCTCGCCTGGCCAACGCCTCGTCGGTGGTCGACCTCTACCGCTACCTCGCCGCCCTGCGTGGGGTCCGGCGCCGTGATCGCGAGCCCGAGGTGCAGTCGGCCCTCGCGCTGGCCGGGCTCGTCGAGCACGCGTTCATCCCGATGCGGCAGCTGAGCGGTGGCTGGCAGCAGCGAGCGCTGGTCGGTCAGTGCCTGCTGGGCTCGCCGACAGTCCTGCTGCTCGACGAGCCGACCGCCTCCCTCGACGTCGGCGCGGCGCGCAGCATCTGGGAGCTGATGCGCGAGCTCTCGGAGCGGCTGCCGGTGGTGGTCGCCACCCACGAGGCGTCCGCGTCCCTCGAGTTCTGCGACCAGATGGTCACCGTCCAGGCCGGCGTGGTCGGCCCGGCACTCGAGGGCGACCTGTTGCGCGCCGACCTGGGTCGTGCCCCCGAGTCGGCCGAGAGCTTCCTGCTCGGCCTGATCGAGCCCGAGGAGCGCAGCGCATGAGGGCACAGTGGGGCAAGGGCATGCCGTGGCTGGTGACCGGGCTGATGCTTGTGGCGATGGCGACGGTGCTGTCGGGGCGCGACGCCGGCTGGGTGGGTGACCCGCTCTGGGGCCAGGAGACGATCGGGGTCGCCCAGGTCCTCGTCCTTCCCCTGCTCACCGGTGGCGCGGCCGTCGTCGGCTGGCGCGACGTCGGAGGCATCCTCACCCTGATCCCCGCCGGCCGACAGCGGTGGCGGCACTTCTGCGCGACGTTCGCGGCGTGGGCCGTCCCCGTCGTGGCGCTGTATGCCGTGGGCAACCTGTTCGTCGTGCTCACCTCCCGGTGGAGTGAGCCGTCGATCCCCAACGCCACGCCGTGGCCGGCCCTCACCCAGACCGGCGGAGCGTTGCTCGTCTTCGTCGTCGGGTACGCCCTGGGGGTCGTGCTGAGGTCCTGGCTGGGGTCGGTGGTGGCGGCCCTGCTCACCGTCGCGGTGCTCATCCTCGACCGAATGGGGGTGATCGTCACCGGCCTGGCCGAGTACACCTCCAGCGGGACGATGCTGGGGACCGTCGCCAACCCGGCCTATTTCGCGAAGCGACTGGTCTGGATGGTGCTCGTCGGAGCCCCCATCATCGCCCTGCTCGTGACCGACCGACGTCGCCGAGCCGGCTTGCTCACGGCTGTGGCCCTGGCCCTGGTGGTCGGCGCGCTGGTCTTCGAGACCGACGACAGCTACCGGGTCGTGCCTGGTCGCACGGACATCTGCACCAGCACGCCCGTCGTCGTGTGTGCGCCGCCGGAGTTCCGGGCCCGGGCTGAGCGAGCCGCCCAGATGGCCGGTGAGACCGGCGCGGTGCTTCGCGAGCTCGGGGTCCGGTCACCGAGCCGCTTCGTGATGTGGCAACCCGGCAGGGACCACATGGACTTTTTGATGCTGATCTCCGACAAACTTCGTTCCCCACTGGTGCTGGGAGATGTGCTGGGCGAAGTTGTTGCCCCCAAGTCCTGCAGGCTGTGGTCTGGCCCCGAGCCGCCGCCGTACTCGTGGTTCTACAGCGAGGCGCTGGTGGAGTCCTATGTGATGACGGAGATCACCGGCAAGACTGCCGAGCCCTACGGCCGACTCCTCACCTCGAAGGGCGCCGAGGAGTCGCGAGCGTTGGTCACGCAGGCGGCGACGGCGCTCCAGGAGTGCGACCTGTCGAAGGTGCCACCATCGTTCAGCAACCAGTAGGGGCAGGGTGATCCGCGGCTGGCTGGCCGACCACGACTGGCGCCTGGCGGTGCTGTCCACCGGTCTGGCAAGCGTCGCCCTGGCCACCGGTCAGCCGATCCTGGCCAGCCCGCTGGGCGAGTCGTACCAAGGGATCACGGTCGGTCTGCTCGCCGTGCTGTGCAGCTGTATGGGCTTCGCGCTGAGCCTGCGGTCCTGCGCGGCAGCGGCCCTGGGCGTCCGGTCGGGTGCGCGGTATCGCTTGCTGTGGTTCGTGATCCAGCTCCTCCTGGTGGCCACGGTCGCGGAGACGGTGGCGGGGTTCGACCTCGTGCCCCGACGACTGGTCTTCGTGATCGGGTGGGGCGCAGGGCTTTCCGGGCTCCTCGCGCTGACCTCAGAAGGCGCGTCGATGCTCTACGGCTTCCTGCTGTTCGCCACCTGCGTCCTGACCTCCCGTGGGGAGCCGGCTCGATGGTGGGCCCCACTAGCCCACGTCCCGGTCGGTGATGCGGGGGTCGTGGCCGCGGCGATCCTGGTCCTGGCGTGCGGCGCCGGCTACGTGGCCAACCCGCTGCGCCGGACCCCATTCTGAGTCGCGTGCCGCCCGACGACCAGCACCGTGCCGCTCCGGTATGCCGCGTGCTCACCGTGGTGCCGCGGCCCCGCACCTGGTCGTCCGGCGGCAGAGGCTGTGCCGTTTTGTCGTCCGGGCGCACCGCACCGCTATCCTTTCCGAGGCCGCTGAGGTGGCCACGGCCGAAGCGTCTGAGGTTCGGCAAGCCGAAGTGGTGGAATGGCAGACACGGAGCACTCAAAATGCTCTGCTCGAAAGGGCGTGCGGGTTCAAGTCCCGCCTTCGGCACCCAGCTGACCAGCGGGAACGACCACCGGTGGTGGGCAGTCTCCACGCGCTGTCCACACCGGTCCACGGCTCAGCCTGTGGGCGGGCCACCCGGGTAGTCGGTTCCTGGCTTCCTGAGCCGTACGCCGCTGACCGAGTCGTGTTCCGGCCACTCTGTGACGTCAGGAGATCCCACCTCTCCGGTCAGCTGTCCAGGAAGGAGTGGACCTCGTCGATGAACACCCCGAACCCCGGCTCGGCGCCCTGCAGGATGTGGTTCTTGCTGTCCAGCCTGACCAGCCGGCTCCCGCGGACCATGGAATGCAGCTCCTCTGCCTCGGCGAAGGACCAAACCCGGTCGTCCGACGAGTGCATGATCAGGGTCGGCACGTCCAGGGTGCGGGCGGCCTCGGTGCAGTCGAGGTCTCCGAACGCGCGCCACAGGCGATAGGCGTTGTGGGCTGACGCTGAGCGTCGCTGCAGCTCGTCGAAGGCACGCCAGCTCTCCAGTGGACCGTCGGGCAAGAACCGCGCGTCGTAGACCTGTCGGAAGCCCGGTTGGTCGCCGCCCCAGGACGTCTTGATCAGCTCCCCCAACGCCGCCAGCTCGCGTCGCAGCTCGTCGTCCGCGCGAGCCCAGGTCGCCCGGGCACAGGTGCCGTAGACGACGACGTGAGATACGCGCTCGGGGTGGCGCGCGGCATACGTGATGGCTATCGGTCCGCCCTGTGAGATGCCGAGCAGCGGGAAGCGCTCCAGTCCCATCGCGTCGACGACGGTCTCGAGATCACGCACCCACGCCTCCAGCGTGAAGGAGTCGTCGTCCACCTCCCAGTCAGAGAGCCCACAACCGCGCTCGTCGTAACGCACGAGAGTGTGTCGCTGCGAGAGCGCGCTCCACCACGGTTGCCAGATGGGGCTCTCCCAGTCGTGGTCGAGGTGGGTCAGCCAGTTCGACGCCTTCACCAAGGGCGGGCCAGATCCACTGACCGCGTAGGCGAGGCGTACGTTGTCCGGTGTGTGACAGAAGCTGACCCGCTGGTCGGCGAGAGTTGCAGCCCGCGGAGACGCGACCGGCGCCGCCGGCCGCACGATCGGCGGCAGGGCAAGGTCCCGTACGGCGCTGGCTTCGGCGCTGGGTCCAATCCCCAGCTCACGCTCCAGTGCGTCGGTCAGCGCGGTGAAGTGGCGCAGCACCCCGGCACGGTCTCCGGCGTCCAGCAGCTCGCGCATCAGCGCCACCCGCGCCTCCTCGTCGACCGGGTCGAGGGCCACGAGCTCCGCGAACCGGCCGCTGTTCCGGAGCAGCTCGTGATGCCGCATCTGGAGGCGCTGACGGTGGTGGAAGGCCCAGTCCTCGTAGAGCTCGTGCGGCAGGAGGTCGCCTTGATACATGTCGAGGGCACGCTCCGCGCAGGACGCCCGCTCCTCGGGTGAGGACTTCGGGTCGAGAGCGGTCCGGGCCAGCCGCTCGAAGACGACCGCGTCGACCTCGACGTGCACCAGGTCCCCGGGGAACAGCGCCACGGTGCCGGCGGCGAACGTCACGCTCTCCGGTATGCCGATCGCGCTCCTGAGGTAGTGAGCCGCCATGTGCAGCCGGTTGCCGACCGAGTCGATGGAGGCATCCGGCCACAGGGCCTCCACCACCACCTCGCGGTGGGCGCGTCGACCGGGCGCGAGCGCGAGGTACTCGGCGAGGCGGATCGGGTCTCGACGACCCCGCGCGCCCGCGACGACCGCTCGCTCCCCGACGCGGACCACGACGTCACCCAGGAGTTGGACGTGGACCACGACCCGGTGGTCGGTGCTGGCCATGCGCTCGATCTTCCTGCCTCGTGCTCGGACCCGTCGAGTGGTGCAGGGTGGCCCCGGCCAAGGCATCGACGTCGCTCGCACAACCCGTCCGCGAACGCGGGCGGCCTGCGCGAGGAAGGGTTGCGAAAGGTCGGCTCCATACCGTGCACCTCAGCGAGGACAACTGGAGTCCACCAGTCCCACCGACAGAATACGAGGTAGTCATGAGCACGTGGTCGAACCGGGCGCCCAGGGTGGGCGAACAGGCTTCCCTGTCCCGGACCATCACCAAAGAAGACATCGCGCTGTTCACCAGCCTGAGTGGCGATCGCAACCCACTCCACTACGACGAGGCAGCTGCGCGGCGCACTCCCTTCGGCGGCATCGTCGTCCAAGGGGGCGTGACGAGCGCGATCCTCAACGCCGTCGTCGCCGAACGGCTGCCGGGACCCGGCACGGTCTTCATGCAGACGAACCTGCGGTTCCTCGCGCCGGTCCGCCCCCGAGACACCATCACCGGCGAGGTCACCGTCACGGCTGTGCGGCACGACAAGCCGATTACCTGGCTGGACGTTCGCGTGATCCGCGACGACGGAGTGGTGGCCCTCGAAGGCAACGCCGTGTGCTGGAGCATGGACCTGTCTGCTGCCCAGGGATGACGTCGAGCCTTCCTCGCGACGCCTGAACTACGGTTGAAACGCGCCTCTGCCGCAGTAGGGCGGCGAAGGATCGCACGGGCGGGCGTCTACAGGTCCTTGACTGCCCGGATCGCAGCGACCGTGCGCGGGAAGCCGATGTATGGGAAGCAGTGGACCAGGGCTGCGATCACCTCGGCCTTGGTGTTGCCGGTTTGCAGGCAGGCGCGTCCGTGGGGGCCGAGCTGTGCGGCGGTGTCGCCGATGGTGGCCAGCGCGCAAAGTACGAGTAGCTCGCGCCGGGCCAGAGCAAGTCCGTGTCGGGTGTAGAAGTCGCCGAAGCAGAACTCGGTGAGGAACTGGGGAAGTGCCGTGTCGAACGGTTCGGGTAGATCCGCCAAGTTGTCCTTGATCTCGTTGCCGTACAAGGGTGCCTGGACGGCGAGGCCTTTGCTGTACCGCTCGGCGTCGGTGACGGTGCCCTGGTCCGGCAGCGGGAGCGGGATTCCTCTGGCCGAGAAGACCTCGTTGATCGTGGCGACCGCGTTGAGGGTGCGGGGGAAACCGATGAACGGTGCCAGCTGGTAGATGGCCTCGCGGATGGCGACCGGCTCGACGCCGACGTTGAGCGCGGCCCCGGTGTGGGACGTCAGCTGCGGCAAGGCCTCCATGCAGGTCAATACGGTGACGGTGATGAGTTCACGGCTGTGGTCGTCCAGGGCGCCGGTGTCGAAAACGTCTCCGAAGATGAACCCTCGCAGGATACGCATGAGCTCCGGGTCGTCGTCCGGGGCAGTCACGTCTCGCGGCCCGAAGAGGCGCTCATACGTTGCCTCCGCATGCGCCTGACGTCGGGATACATCAGTGCCCTGGACTTCGTCAGCCATGTGGGCACTGTTGCTTCCGCTCTCACCGCCGTCAAGTTTCACGCCGGGCTGACAGCGCGGCCCGGAGATGGCGTCCGGCGCCTGACTCCGGTATCGGCAATGACACCGCGCCGGCAGGCGACGGGGTGACGCATCACCTCGGCACGAGAACGCGGTCCTCGGTTCGCCGGCACGCAGCGACAAGACACACTTCCGGGGCCGCGAGCTGGGTGGGATCGTCGCTGGTGTGAAACCTTTTCGGCCGCTCGTGGGTCGTGTGGTCATGACAGGCATGTTCCTGCGGGGGATGAATGTCCCGGCACCTCACCGGGTCGTAGCGGCTGGGTTGTTGGTGGTGGGGGCTCTGACGGGGTGCGCTAGGGACGCCACGGACAAGGTCCCGCGGCCGGTGACTCCGACGTGGGCGCGCGACTCCACGACGAGCGGCCGGTCCTCCGTTGAGCAGGTGGCGATCGAGCCAGGTACCTACCTGATTCCGGCTTCCGCGTGGTCGGTGGCGGACTACACGGTGACGTTCCCGGAGGGCTGGGAGGTGCAGTACGGCCACCTCTTCAGCAAGCACTCCGACGCGGCCAACGAGCTCGGGTTCTATGCCGTCGTGGTCGACGAGATCTTCACCGACCCGTGCCTGGGTGAGGGTGTCCCCGTGGCCGTCGGATCCCGTGTGGGAGACCTCGTGACGGCGCTGCTCGAGCAGCCCGGCCCGGTCAAGGGGAGCCCCGTGGCCAGCACCTTGGCCGGGTACCCCGCAACCCGGATCGACCTCGAGGTCCCACAGAGCCTCGACCTGGCGAAGTGCCGCCTGGCCGAAGACGACGTCATGGGTCTGCAGGTCTGGAAGAGCACACCTGCGGACAAGTACTTCGTGCTCCTTCCCGGCCAACGCGTGAGCCTGTACGTCGTCGACGTGCACGGCAGGCGCCAGGTCTTCCTGGTTGCGACGAGCCTCCGGGCGACTGCCGCGGACCAGGCCGACCTGTTGGCCGCCCTCGACTCGATCCGTTTCGGGGAATAGGGACGTCATGGGAGCCGGGCCTGGGCAACCGCTCGTGGACCACGAGGTCTACAGCGAGCCAGACCGGGTGCGGGTGGTTTTCGAGGCGTCCTACCGGCGCCTGGTCGGCCAGCTGTATGGCGTGTGCCGCGACCTCACCGAGGCGGAGGAGGTGGTCGCGGAGGCCTTCGCGCGCGCGGTGCAGCATCGGCGCACCTTCGCCCGCCTGGACAACCCGGAGGCGTGGCTGCGCACGGTCGCCGTCAACGTCAGCCGCACCCGCGCGCGCAGGCGCAGGCTGCTCGGCGACCGCGACCGCGACCGCGCGCAGGTCGCGCGTCACCCGATGCTCGAGGATGACCGGCTGGCGCTGATGGCTGCCCTCCGGGCTCTGCCCGCCAACCAGAGAGAGGCTGTCGCGCTGCACTACCTGGCCGACCTCCCTGTCCAAGCCGTCGCCGAGGCCACCGGCGTCCCCGTGGGCACCGTCAAGACGCGGCTGCGCCGGGGACGCGCTGCTCTCGCCCTGCTGCTCGCCGACCCTCCCGACCCCCGTCACGAGGAGGCGCCCGATGCCTGACCTCGACCGGCTCCTGCGCTCCGACCTGTCCGACGCTGCGGCTCAGGCCGCCCGGCCGCCCGACTTCTCGGCCATCGAGCAGCGCGGAGCGCACCGCCACCGGACCCGCACCGTGCTCACTGCTGCTGTCACCGCGGCGCTCATCGTCCTGGCCACGCTCGGAACGTCTTTCCTGGGCGGGTCCGATCGCACCGCTCCCCAGCCGGCCAAGAATCCGAATCCGCCCACCCGGACCACCAGTGACGCGTTGGCGAGGCACTGGACTCCCCTTCGCCCGGACACCTCTCGGGTCACGGCGAGGCAGGTCCAGACCGATGAAGCAGACACCACCTACGGGGGGATCGACATCCGCGAGGTCAACTCCGGGGACCCATCGCATTCCCTGTCTTGGAACATCAAGCTGCGGGAGAGGCCCCCGTTGGCGTCAACACTTGACCCCGCGAGCCGCGTGATCGAGCACGGCCTGGTCTTCGACACCGATCGCGATGGAGCCGCGGACTGCCAGCTCGGGATCAACACCGACGCCCCGAAACCCGGGCAGCTGCGAGTGTGGGTCAAGAACCTGACGACCGGCGTCACCGACGAACGCGTCGGCCCGCCGTACGGCATCCCCTTCGACTTCGCCTATCCCAGCGAGAGCGCGACTGAGCCGTCGGATGTACACATCTTCTTCTTGTCGGGCGCACCTACACCCTGTGCGTTCACCAACTCCGCGGACTTGTACGCGTACGCCTCCGTCACCGTGAACGGGCTGGTCACCGAGTGGGACTACGCACCGGACGACGCGTGGCTCGAAATGACCAACTAACCCCAGCCGGAGGGTCGCCTCGTGGTGCACTGCCCACCATTGCCAGGGCCCACCACCGCAAGGATCACCCGCAAGTCAAGCCATGAGCCATGCCCGAACGGTCACGACCGCGCCCATCATGGGCGAGCGCACGCAGCGGAAAGACGCGGCGGGTGAACAGACTCATCGTCCTATGGCGGTGGTTCGACGCGGCATTGATTCGGACCTGCCAGATGCCACCTCCATCGCCTCTGATCTCGAGGCTCTGTTGCGCGACTGAGCATCCCGACCCGGTCGACGTGGGTGCCGTCGACGACCGGGCTGTGCTCAGGACAGGTGCTTGGGCTCCGGGGTCTTCTTGTGGTCCCAGTCCGAACCCGTGGGGTTCTGGGAGGGGCCATCGGTCTCCGCCGGCGTGGTGCCGTTCACCGCGCCGGGGCCGGTGGCCGGGGTCAGGGACACCACCACGGACTTGGAGGTCGGGGTGTTGCTTCCGATGGCCGTGGAGTCCAGCGGCACCAGCGGGTTGGTCTCGGGGTAGTAGGCGGCAGCGGACCCGCGTGGGGTGTCATAGCTGGTCACGCGGAACCCGCGGACGCGGCGGACGATGTCGTCGCCGGTCCATCGGGTGGTGATGTCGACGAGGTCGCCGTCTTTGAGCCCGAAGGCCGTGATGTCGTCTGGGTGCACGAAGATCACCTTGCGGCCTCCTTCGATGCCGCGGTAGCGGTCGCTGAGGCCGTAGATCGTGGTGTTGTACTGGTCGTGGCTGCGCAGGGTTTGGAGCAGCACGTGGCCCTGGGGGACGTGGACGACCTCGATGGGGGAGGCGACGAACTCGGCCTTGCCGGACTTGGTGTCGAAGGTCCGGGTGTCGCGGGGCGGGTGCGGCATGATCATGCCGCCGGGCTTGCGGACGTTGACCTCGTAGTCCTCGCACCCGGGGACGACCTTGGCGATGTGGTGGCGGATGACGCGGTAGTCGTCGCGCATCGCTTTCCACTGCAGGCCGTGGCGGTTCCCGAGCGTGGCCTCGGCGATGCTGGTGACGATGTCGACCTCGGACCTGAGCTGGGGGCTGGCCGGCTCCAGCGGGCCGCGAGAGGCGTGCACCGAGCAGGTGGAGTCCTCGACGGAGATCCACTGGGCACCACTGGCTTGGATGTCCTTCTCGGTGCGGCCCTTGGTCGGCAGGATCAGCGCGGTCTCGCCGCAGACGAGGTGCGAGCGGTTGATCTTCGTCGACACCTGCACCGTCATGCGGACCTTGCGCATCGCCGGGATCGCGATGTCGGTGTCCGACACGGCCTGCACGAAGTTGCCGCCGAGCCCCATGAAGAAGTGGACCTTGCCGTCGCGCATGGCGCGCAGGGAGTCGACGACGTCCAGGCCGTGCGCACGCGGCGGGTCGAAGCCGAACTCCTTCTGGAGGGCGTCGAGGAAGGCCGCCGGGGGTCGCTCCCAGATGCCCATCGTGCGGTCGCCCTGGACGTTGGAATGACCGCGCACCGGCAGCAGGCCGGCGCCCTCGCGGCCGATGTTGCCCTGCGCCAGGGCGAGGTTGACGACCTCCTTGATGGTCGCGACCCCGTTGCGGTGCTGCGTCAGGCCCATCGCCCAGCAGTAGACCGTCCGCGTGGAGCCACGGAGCATCTCGGCGGCCTGCGTGATCAGCTCACGGGACAGCCCGGTCACCTCGACGACCTGGTCCCAGTCGACCGCCCGGACGTGGTCGCGCCACTGCTCGAAGCCCGTGGCGTGGGTTTCAATGAACTCGTGGTCGAGCGCGTCCCACTCGACGAGGAGCGAGCCGATCGCCTGGAAGAGGGCAAGGTCGCCGTTGACCTTCACAGGGAGGTGCAGGTCGGCCATGGCCGTGCCGTGCCCGATGACGCCCTTGGGCTTCTGCGGGTTCTTGAACCTGACCAGCCCGGCCTCACGCAGCGGGTTGATCGAGATGATCTTCGCGCCGTTCTGCTTCGCGATCTCCAGGGCCGAGAGCATGCGCGGGTGATTGGTCCCGGGGTTCTGGCCGGCGATGACGATGACGGACGCCGTGTGGACGTCGTCGAGCGTGACGCTCGCCTTGCCGATGCCGATGGACTCCTGCAGCGCGATACTCGTGGACTCGTGGCACATATTCGAGCAGTCCGGCAGGTTGTTGGTGCCGAACGCGCGGACGAACAGCTGGTAGGCGAACGCCGACTCGTTGGAGGCCCGCCCGGAGGTGTAGAACGTCGCCTCGTCGGGGCTGGCGAGCGAGCGAAGCTCGGCCCCGATGAGCTCGAAGGCCTCGTCCCACTCGATCGGCTCGTAGTGCGCGCCACCCGGCCGCTTGACCATGGGGTGCGTGATGCGGCCCTGCTGGCCAAGCCAGTGCTCCGTGTGGGCGTCGAGCTCGTCGATGCTGTGCCGGGCGAAGAACTCCGGCGTGGCCCGGTCGCGGGTCGCCTCCTCCGCGACGGCCTTGGCGCCGTTCTCGCAGAACTCTGCCGTGTGGCGGTGGCCCGGGTCGGGGTCCGGCCACGCACAGCTCATGCAGTCGAAGCCCTCAGCCTGGTTGAGCCTGAGCAGGGTCTGCGCCGTCCGCTTCACCCCCATGTGGTCGAGGGACCGCCTCATCGACACCGCGACCGCGGTGGGGCCGGCTGCGTGGTCCTCCTGACCCTTGACCACCAGATCGGCCTCGGAGTAGTCACCCTCGTCGTGCTTGGACATGCTGAGCCTCGTTCTGCTGATGCGTGGGTAGCCCCTGGTGGGACGTGCGCAGGTCATCTAGAACGTACCCATCGCGTCCGGGACAAACCATTCGGAGGCCGTTTACGGGGGTCGGTCCGTGGCGGGCCTGAGGGAGATCGAGGGAGGTCAGTCCTGCGGGTGGGAGAAGCATCAGGCAGTAGCGGTGATATGACGCGGTCAGGATGTCGTTTCCATACCCCGCAGATTGGACGATGCCCTAAGTGGGTAGTACCAGACCGGACCCGAATGGAAGGAGACCGAGGTGTCGAAGGATCTGAGTGACAGCGAGAACCGCAAGAAGCTGAAGAAGTCGTCGTTCGCGTTGCCTGAGCAGGAGAAGTACCCGATTCCTGACATCGAGCACGCCCGGAACGCTTTGGCAAGGGTGGCCCAACATGGGTCGGCGGCCGAGAAGAAGAAGGTGCGGGCGGCGGTCGAGAAGGCGTATCCGAGCCTGAAAAAGGACGACTGACAAGAACTCTTCCGCCTTGAGCTGACGGTGCGGTTCGCCAGGACTGGTCGCGCGGTGGGCAGGGAGGCCTGACAGTCTGTGATCTGTGCGGTTGTCGTCTCAGCAGCCGGTCCCGGGCTGTCCCAAGCGAATGGTGTACGGCCCTTGCGGTGGCGTCCGGCTCGACGGCGAGTGCGAGATGATTGCGGCACCGTGTGTCTTCGACGGGCTCGCAGACCTTCCGGAGGGCTCTGCGATCGACTGGGGCGCATCGGGCGTCGACCGGCCCCCGGAGCCGTCGGGCCCGTGGCAGGCACCGTTGATCTTGACCGACCTGAGCGCGCCGCCGGCCGATGCGCAGACGCTGCGCTCCACCGCCCGGCTGCTCGCGCCGAGCTGCGACGCGGTCCTGGTCGGCGACCACCAGGACCGCGCCGACTTCCCGCCCAGCACGCTGGCCCGGTTGATCGACGAAGCGGACGCCGTGCCCTGGGTGACGCTTGCCTGCCGGGATCGCAACCGGATCAGTCTCGAACAGGAGCTACACGCCCTCGCCCTGGACGGTCTGGCCACCGTGCTGTGCGTCACAGGCGACGGTCGGGCGTACGACGTTCGCCCGGAGGTCACCCAGGCCTTCGATCTGGACGGTACCCGGCTCGCGGCGTTGGCCGCGTCGCTCGGTCTTCCCGTTGCGGTGGTGGAGACGCCGACCGCGCGGCCGGTGGCCGTGCGTCCCAAGAGGTTGGTGCGCAAGCAGGAGGTCGGTGCCCGAGTGGCCGTCCTGAACCACGTGCCGAGGCGGGCCCAGCTGGTCGAGTTCCTGGAGACGGCCCGGGTGGCGGGGCTGGAGTTACCGGTGATCGCCTCCGTCGTCGTGTTCACCGACGAGGTTTCGGCAGCGGCTCTGGCAGGACCTGGCGCCCGAGGCCGAGGACATCTTCCTGGACTGCGGCGCCGGCGTCGGCGGCCCGGCCGCGTTCGCGGCACGAGAAACCGGCGTGCGTCCCCTGTTGACCGACCCTGAGCCCGGAGCCTGCAGCGCCGCGCGCATGCTATTCGGCCTTGCGGCGCTGCAGGCAGGCACCCAATTGCCGATCGCGACCGGGTCCATCAGAGCGGGGTGGAGCCTGGGTGTGCTGTGCACGGTGAACGACCAGGCGGCATACCTGGCCGAGATCCGGCGGGTGCTCGGGTCGAAGGCGCGCTTCGGGATGATCGTCTACTGCGCCACGCACCCCGGAGGCCTCTGTCTGGAGCCGCCCGAGGGCAACAACTTCCTCACCGTTGAAGCGCTGGACGAACTGCTCGAGAGAGCGTCACTGCGGGTGCTGACCAGTAGCTGGACCGACCACTTCGCTGCCTTCCCGGCCGACTGGGAAGACGTGATGGCCACCGTCCAGGCCGAGCTCCAGCGTCGCCACGAGGACGATCCCCGCTGGCAGACGGCTGAAGTGCAGTCGAGCCGGATGGGCTCGCTGCTCGCGGCCGGTGAGATACGCGGCAGGATGCTCGTGCTTCAGTCGACCTGACCTCGAGCCCGGCTTCAGCGCCAGTCATCACGCGCAAAGGACGTGACAGTTGGACGTCCCGCGTAGCTGGCCCGACGCCGATTGCCGGTGTCGGATGCAGGGCAGGCACCGTACCTTTGTTGGGGGCCTGGCGCGGCGCCGCCCGTCAGGTCACTCCGCTTCCGTCGCGTGGCGCCGACGACGAACCAGCAGGCGGGTGCGGCCCCGAGCGACCTACTCGAGACCGTCTGGAGGACCCAGACAGTCAGCCGACTCGCGGGCGGAGTGACGCAGGTCGGTGCCCCAACTCGATGGCGCTTCGGCGGTCGGCACGTCGTCGGGCCGACTTGCTGGACCGGACTGCAGCGGATGGGTACTCACACGCCCCCGATGAGGCCACCTCCGCGTGTTCGTGAGCGCAGCGTCTGCTCGGTATCAGGGGGCTGTTCCCGCATTGCTGCATCGACGAGTTCGATGCGGCTCCGGGTGCCGGTCTTGCGGAGCAGGTTGGACACATGGGAACTCACTGTCTTCTCGCTGATGAACAGGGCTCGCGCTATCTCGCCATACGTTTCGCCAGTCCTGAGGTGGGAGAGAACTTCCCTCTCCCGAACGGTCACCGGAACGCCCGCCACACTGGCCGGGCCGGCGCTCGGCGGCGTGAGTCCGGCATCGAGGTCGATATGGGCCTGGTCTGCTAGGCGCGTGATCGCCACGAGGAGCGTCGTGGCTCTGAGGTCGACCGCTTGGTGCGCGCATTCCCGGAGTTCGTGCCGTGCACGCTGGCGCTGGCCTGGTTCCGTCAGGAGGCGTCGCGCCAGGTGCATACCGCATCGAGCCTGCTCGTAGCGCAGCCCCGCTGCCCGAGTTGCCGCGAGCGCCTCGTCCCAGAGGCGTGCCGGCTCAGGTGCCTCGTAACACCGGGCGCGGTCTGCGCGATACATGGCCAGGTACGCCGGGTGAACCAGGTCGCGAGAGCCGACGCCGGCGAAGAGGGCGTTGGTGTTGGCGGCGCGTAAACCCTCCAAGGCACGGAGGCGTTCGTGGGCGCTCTCCCGTTGCCGAGTTGTCGTCGCGGCGGCCGCAAGGTCCGCGGCCGCCCGCGCCGCCCACAGGAGGTACTCGTCAGCGGTCCAAGCGTCGATCGATGCCGCTTCGGCCATGACGTCTTCCGCGATGTCGAGCGCTCGCCAAGGCTCACCGATGTCAACCTTCACCTGCATCTCGGCCCAATCCAAAGGGTCGCCAACGGGCTGGTGTCCCGGCATGAGCTCATGGGCCCGTTGGATGTGTCGATCGGCCGCCTCGACCTCACCGCGTCGGGCGCTGACGATGGCTGCGACGCACCGCGCATGGCCACTCCAGCGCTGGGCTTGCCGGAAGGACAGGATCTCGCGTGCGAGGGACTGGGCTTCGTCGAACCGGCCGAGTGCAATGAGGAACTGCGCGCCAACGGAGCCGATATTGGCTGCATCATGCCTTTGCCCTTGGGCAAGGATTGAGGCGTAGGCGTCGTTCGCGACGGTGGCTGCTTCGGCGTACCGGCCGAGCGACTGGTAGCTGTTGGTGGTGAGGACCGCGGTGCGTGCCAACAGCGCCGTGTCGCCGACGTCCCTTGCCTGCTCGAGTGCCTCAAGGCTGAGGTCAAGCCCGTGCTCGGTGCCCCACTCAGTTTGGGACAGTACGCCGGTCGCCCAAGCCACTGCCGCGCCGGAGCGAGCCTGTCGGGCCACGTCGAGGGCGTGTTCTGCGTGCGTCCTCGCGTGAACATCTGCCGTGAACACCTCGCCGAAGGCGATGTGGGCCCAGGCCATTGCCTCCTCTGCTGTTGGGCCAAGTCCTTCGCAGAGTCTGACGCACTCGAGCCATTCGTCGGGCGATATCCCCCACCCCTGGCCGAGGAAGGCGCGGAGGAATGGCAGGGGCAGCAGCATTCGCGCCGCGTCCACGGGGCTTGCGCTCCGGTCGATGTCTGCAAGTGCCCCCTCGTAGAACCGGAGGGCGTCGTCGTACCGTCCGGCACGCTCGCATGCCTCCGCGGTACGCCGCTGCAGATCGAGGGTGTCCACAGTCGCTTGCATGGCCGAGGAAAGCTTGGGGTGGAGATCCACAGCTCGGGCCAGGTGACCTGCGGCGACGTCGGTGGAGCCAACTCGGCCGGCCTCGTCCGCAGCCTCGAGAGACCACCGGTAGGCATCGTCGAACCTGCCAGCGGCTTCGTAGTGCAGCGCGAGTCGATGTGTTCGTTCCTGGGGAATCACCGCCTCTGCGTCCGACCACATCTGGGCGTACTGCAGGTGAAGGTCAGCCACCTGCCAGGCAGGCAAGGTCGCGGCGATCACCTCCGCGAACAGTGGGTGAACGAACCAGGCCTCGCCGCTTTGGCGAACCTGAGCGACACCCTTGCCCACAGCCTCGTCCAGAGCCAGCGTGAAGTCGTGCAGTCCGATGTGCCGCTGAAGGGCCAGACCTTGCAGCACGCGGAATTCCACGGGTTGGCCGCCCGCAGACAAGAGCTGCGTGACCTGTCGGGCGACCGGCCCCAGCCGATGCCAGGCTCCCAGGACGGCGTCACGAAGGTCGGCGTCGCCGGTCATTGATGCCGGGCGGAGGTCGCTCGTGTGGGGCGTGCGGACGAGGAGTTCGGTCAGGTAGGGGTTGCCGCGAGACTTGTCGAAGATTGACTCAACGATCTGCCCACTGGACCGCACAGGGGTAATGCTCGACACGAGTTCTTCCGTGGCCCAAGAGTCCAGCCTCTGCAGCGCGAGTGAGTCGACACTTGGAAGCCTCCATACGTCGGCTAGCCATGCACGTAGCCGGTGCCCGTCCTGGAGGTCGGTGTCGCGGTAGGTGCCTAGAAGCGCCACATTAAGGCCTGCGCGGAAGCCAGTGAGGAGGTAAGAGAGCGCGTCGAGCGTGGATTGGTCCGCCCACTGAAGATCGTCGACGACGAGCAGGGTTGGCCGACTGTCCACGAGAGTGTCCAGCGCGCGGCTCCACTGCAAAACCGCATCAGAAGAGACGTCTTCGAACCGTGGCACCGATACCAGATCCTCGCCACGCTGGGCGCTCGGGAACAGCCTGGCTCGGTCCGTCGGGTCCGTCTGGCGCAACCAACCTGTCAACGCGGTCGACAAAGGAAGCAGGGCCGGACCCTCAGCGCCGAACCGAAGGCACGTTGCGAACAACACATGAAACACGCCGGGCTCGAGGGCCGATAGGAGGTCCCTGACCAGGGCCGTCTTGCCGATACCAGCTTCGCCGTGAAGTAGAAGAGTCGACGGGAAGCCCTCACGAGCGCTAACGGCCAAGTGGCGCAACCTCGTGCGCTCGGCATCCCTACCCACAAGTCGAAGCCCGATGCTGCCCATGGCAACCATCATCAGTCTCGACGGGGCGCTTCAGCGGGCGATTCCGGGATCCGCACGATCGCCCCAAACCGTCGCGGGCCGCCCTTGGCTCTTGGCCCGCTCGATGCATGCGCCTAGGTTTCTCGTCGTGCGCACAGGCCGGCTCGGCTTGCAGGGAGGAACATCCGGGTTCAGACACAAGCGGGACGAGGATTGCGGCTGGCTTCATGCGCCGATCGCAGACCGCTGAACAGCGCCCAATCTGGGCGGAGAGCCGCGCGGCGGCAGCCGGTGCGCGGCTGTTGGTTCCAGAAGCACGGCGACGCCCGTCGGGCGTGAGCCCGTGAACACGCCTCCGCCTCCGCTGACGGTTCACTGTGAGCCACACTGGGTGTCGGTGGCCAGGCCCCTGAGCAGCATTCCTACTGGTTCAGGTCCCGCGTTCGGCACCCAGCTCGCGCATCTCGGAGGTGGCCGTGTCCGCTGAGCAGGAGGGTGGTCGTCCGGTCTTCGTGCTGCACGAGCACCAGAAGCCGCAGCACCACTTCGACCTGCGGCTCGAGGAGGACGGGGTCCTGCGCTCGTGGGCCGTGCCGCGCGGACTGCCGACCAGCGCGTCGAAGGACCGCCTCGCGGTGCCCGTCGACGACCACGCGCTCGAGCACGCGACCTACGAGGACGAGACGAAGTCGATCGCCGACACCGGCTGGTGGGAGCTCGAGGACCGCACCGAGCGACGCACCGTCTTCGTCCTGCACGGCCGCCGGGGAGCCAGCCGCTACGCCCTCGTCAGCACCGACCGGGGCGCGCTCCTCCACCTCCTCAAGGACCAGCCGAGCACCTGAGGAGAGCCCGGGGGACCGGTGGGACCCGCTCCTGGGACAGCCCGCTAGCGCCAGCCGGTCGTGTGCACGCCGCAGCGCGCGGGGTCGGCGACCGTGGTGTGCCGCACCAGGCTCCGGACCACCCAGCGGATCCGGCGGCGGGTGAGCAGCAGGACCACGCCGATCCACAGCGCGATCGCCCAGCCCTGCGGGCCTCGAGGCGGATCGGGCGGCGGGGGATAGGCCCCGTCGAACAGACCGGCGGCCTGTTCGAAGTGGTTCTCCGACCCCGGGTAGAGGGTGTCGTCGACGAGGTAGAGGACCGGGAGCAGCGAGATCCCGCCGACGATGGTGCACACGGCCCACTGGTCGACGTGGCGGGACTCGTGCTCGGCCAGGTCGCGGGCACGGACCGGGTTGATGCGGGGCACGGGCGAGGCCAGGAAGACCTCGCCGACCATGCTGCCCATGTGCTCGCCGGCCTGCGGCACGAAGGCCAGGGTGATGGGCGGGTCGCCGACACTGCACAGGCCCTGGCCCCGGGCCTCGGCGAAGCCGAGCGCGAGCCCGCTCACCGGCGCCGTCATCACCGAGCGGACCGTCGACCACGGCGGCGGGCGGCTCGGGGCACGCGGGTCGATCACCCGGCGCCCCTCCGCGATCGAGGTGTCGGCGGCACAGGCCGGCAGCTCACGGGCCCGCTGGGAGAGCCGCAGCCCGAACCCGGCGACGGACAGGAGCGCAAGGACCACCATCGCCGCCAGCAGGCGTCGGTGCCGCCGCTGGCACAGGTCGCAGGCGAGCACGCGGCGGGGGCGCAGCATCCGGGTGCGGGGGAGGACGAGGAACAGCCCGAGCAGGCCGCCGCCCACGAACGCGACGAGCATCCACACCACCCGCATCGACGCGGACGTCGGTCGGCGGCGTGGACGGGCGGCCTCACCCACCACGTTCTCCACTTGCCACGGCTCCAGCTGCCAGGCCACGGACACCGACACCAGGAACGGCCGGACCGCGACGGACGAGCACGCCCGGTTGGCTCCGGGACCGGCTCCATTCTGGTCCTTCGACCCGTCCACAACCAGAGCCCGTATGCCGCGTGCGGTGCCGCCGCGGCATACCTCCGGTGCGGGGCGGGTGGCCTGCCCGGCCGGGCCCGCGCGGGGCCGGGCGTCCGCCCGTGGACCGCCGCAACCTTCCGTTAACGCACGTCCCCTAGGCTCTTTCCGTGAGCGACACCCGTGACACCACCACGCCCCTGCCGACGCCCGCGGCGTCCGCGCCCACCCGGATCCTGGTGGCCGAGGACGAAGCCCTGATTCGCCTCGACCTCGCCGAGATGCTCGTCGAGGCGGGCTATGACGTGGTCGGACAGGCCAGCAACGGTGAGCAGGCCGTCGAGATGGCGACCGAGCTGACCCCTGACCTGGTGATCATGGACGTGAAGATGCCGGTGATGGATGGCATCACCGCCGCCGAGCAGATCGGCGCCGCCCGCATCTGCCCCGTGGTCATGCTCACGGCCTTCAGCCAGACCGAGCTCGTCGAGCGGGCCCGCGACGCAGGGGTGATGGCCTACATCGTCAAGCCGTTCACGGCCTCCGACCTCACGCCGGCCATCGACATCGCCAGGCACCGCTGGACCGAGGTCAAGGCCCTCGAGCAGGAGATCAGCGACCTCGGCGAGCGGCTCGAGACCCGCAAGGCGGTCGACCGCGCCAAGGGCGTGCTGATGAAGAAGCTCAAGATCACCGAGGCCGAGGCCTTCCGCTGGATCCAGAAGACCGCGATGGACCGTCGCCTCGGCATGCGCGAGGTGGCCGAGGCCGTCGTGGCCGGGATGGACAAGGCCTGAGCGTGGACCTGGTGGTGCGCCCCGCAGGTCAGGGTGACGCCGCGGTGCTGGCGCGGGTGGCGGCGGCGACGTTCGCGCTGGCCTGCCCTCCGCACACCACCCAGCAGGCGATCGACTCCTTCATCGCCGACGTCCTGTCGCTCGAGTGCTTCGCGCGCTACCTCGCCGACCCCACCCGCGACCTGTTCGTCTCGGTGGGCGACGACGTCGTCACGGGCTACGCGATGGTGGTCCACGGGGAGCCCGCCGACCCCGACGTGCGGACCGCGCTGACGCTGCGGCCGACTGCCGAGCTGAGCAAGATCTACGTCCTGCCCGACCACCACGGCGCGGGCACCAGCTGGCTGCTCATGGAGGCCTCGATCGAGGCGGCGCGGGCGCGTGGCGCGGTCGGGGTCTGGCTCGGGGTCAACCAGGAGAACGAGCGCGCCCAGCGGTTCTACGCCAAGAGCGGGTTCGCCAGGGTGGGCACCAAGCGCTTCCTCGTGGGTGACCGCTACGAGGACGACTACGTCTTCGAGCGGCCCGCCTGAGCCTCCGGAAGCCCTCCGGGGGGACCCGGCTGCCGAGTCCTCGCGGACGCCGTGAAACCATGGCGAAGCAGCGATTCGGCGCCGACCTGTGATGTAACAGCCGTGGAACACCGACAGCGACAAGAGTTAACACGGGAAAGTTGTTGAACCCTTCACGAGGGCCCTCGAATGGGCCTAGAGTCCTGACTCGGTCGTCCTTTCGAGGCGCCGCGGCCGTCGGGGGAGCCGTCTGCAGGTGGTGAGCAGTCCAGACCGACGATGGAGGAACCCCGGTGAGCCGTCCCGTGATCAGCGTCAGGCGCGTCTCTGCGGATGAGGAGCGGTCCTTCACCGAGCTCTGGATGTGCTCCCGGGTCGAGGCCGGCGTCAGTCCCGAGGTGGCCGCCCGCGCCGCCTCCGAGGGGCGCATCTCGACCGCCCTGCACCGCGAGGACGTCCGGGCCTACGTCGCCATGGCGGACGGTCAGCCGGTCGGGTTCGCCGTTGCCGCCACCAGCCCGTTCTCGTCGCTGACCGACGTCCCGTGCGTCACCATCGACCAGCTCTACGTCGTGCCCGACTCGCGCAAGCACGGGGTCGCCCGTCAGCTGATGAGCGCCGTCACCCTCTACGCCGACTCCCGCGGGTGCGAGCAGATCGGCTGCAACGTGCCGGCCCAGCACCGCGACGCCAACCGCTTCTTCGCCCGGCTCGGCTTCTCCTCGCAGATGGTGCGCCGCGTGACCAGCGTGTCCGCACTGCGCCGCCGACTGGGGCAGGACGAGCCGCGGCACCACTCCATCGAGGCACTGCTCCACCGCCGCCGCTCCCTGCGCGCACGGGCGACGGCCAGCGCGAGCGCCGACAGCCGCCTGGCCGGCTGACGGGTCAGGCGCCGGGCGCCGCGTCGCGAAGCAGGCAGGTGATCCGGCAGGTGCAGGTGCGCCGGTCCTGGTCGTCGGTGATGACGATCTCGTAGCAGGCCAGGGTGTTGCCCAGGGACAGGGCGGTGGCCGTGCCGGTCACGTAGCCCGAGCGGGCGGCCCGGTGGTGCGTCGCGTTGATGTCCAGCCCCACGGCGATCCGGTCCGGGCCGGCGTGCAGCGCTGAGCCGATCGAGCCCAGGGTCTCGGCCAGCACGACGGAGGCACCCCCGTGGAGCAGCCCGTAGGGCTGGGTGTTGCCCTCGACGGGCATCCGGGCGACGAGGCGCTCCGGCGATGCCTCCAGCACCTCGATCTGCATGCGGTGGAGCAGCGAGTTCGGGTTCATCGCCAGCATCGCCTCGAGGGCGGCGGCGAACTCGGGGTGGGTGGGGCCGGCGCTCATGGGGCCGGCGGTCGCGGGGGTGTCACTCATAACCAATAGGCTGCCATGCGTGAGTCGCCTCCTGCTCCTCGACGGTCATTCCCTTGCCTACCGCGCCTTCTTCGCGCTGCCGGCCGAGAACTTCTCGACCAGCACGGGCCAGCACACCAATGCTGTCTACGGCTTCACCTCGATGCTCATCAACGTCATGCGCGACGAGCAGCCGACCCACCTCGCGGTGGCGTTCGACGTGTCCCGCCAGACGTTCCGCACGGAGCAGTACGCCGACTACAAGGCCGGTCGCTCGGCCACCCCCACCGAGTTCCACGGCCAGGTGTCGCTGCTGCACGAGGTCCTCGACGCGCTCAAGATCCGCTATGTCGAGGTCGACGGCTACGAGGCCGACGACGTGCTGGCCACCCTCACCACCCAGGCCCTGTCCGAGGGCATGGAGGTGCTGATCTGCTCGGGTGACCGTGACTCGTTCCAGCTCGTCACCGACACCAGCACCGTCCTCTACCCGGTCAAGGGTGTCTCCGAGCTCGCGCGCATGACGCCTGGCGCGGTCGAGGCCAAGTACGGCGTGCTCCCGGAGCGCTACTCCGACCTGGCCGCCCTCGTCGGTGAGTCCTCCGACAACCTGCCCGGGGTGCCCGGGGTCGGTCCGAAGACCGCCGCGAAGTGGATCACCCAGTACGGCGACCTCACCGGGGTCGTCGCCCACGTCGACGAGATCAAGGGCAGGGCGGGGGAGTCGCTGCGTGAGCACCTCGACGGAGTGCTCCGCAACCGCCGGCTCAACCAGCTGGTCCGCGACCTCGAGCTGCCTCTCGGCATCGCCGACCTCGAGCGCCAGAACTGGGACCGCGAGCAGGTGCACACCGTCTTCGACAGCCTCGAGTTCAGGGTGCTGCGTGACCGGCTCTTCGAGTACCTCGACGCGCCGCAGGAGGAGGCCGACCACGGCTTCGACCTCGACGGCGCGCTGCTCGCGCCCGACGAGGTGGCCGGGTGGCTGCAGGAGTATGCCGCGCACGGCACCACCGTGGGGGTGCACCTCGTCGGCCAGTGGGGTCGGGGCACCGGGGACGCCACCGCCCTGGCGCTGGCCACGGACGGCGACGCCGCGGCATACCTCGACCTGACGGCACTCGACCCGGCGGGTGACGCCGCCGTCGGCGCGTGGCTGGCCGACGCCGACCGTCCCAAGGTGTTCCACGATGCCAAGGGACCGCTGCTGGCGCTGGCTGCGCGGGGTTGGCCGGTGGCCGGCATCGCCACCGACACCGCGCTGGCTGCCTACCTCGTGCGGCCCGACCAGCGGTCCTACGACCTGGCCGACCTGGTCCTGCGCCACCTCGGGCGCGAGCTGCGCGCCGAGTCCGACACCTCCGGCCAGGGCCTGCTCGACTTCGGTGACGAGGGCGACGCAGGCGCGCAGGACGCGATGGTCCGGGCCCGGGCGGTCCTCGACCTGGCCGGTTCGCTGGCCGAGCAGCTCGAGGCCACCGGCGGCACCTCCCTGCAGCAGGACGTCGAGCTGCCGCTGGAGCAGGTGCTCGCGGGCATGGAGCGCACTGGCATCGCGGCCGACGTCGAAGTGATGACCGGGCTGGAGGCCGACTTCGCGGCCAAGGTCCGCGAGGCCCAGCAGGACGCCTACGACGCGATCGGCGGCGACCAGATCAACCTCGGGTCGCCCAAGCAGCTGCAGGTCGTGCTCTTCGAGACGCTCGGGCTGCCCAAGACCCGACGCACCAAGACCGGCTACACCACCGACGCGGATGCGCTGAACGACCTCTTCACCAAGACCGAGCACCCGTTCCTCGAGGCGCTCCTGCGGCACCGTGACTCGTCGCGGCTGCGGGTCACCGTCGAGGGCCTGCTGAAGTCCGTGGCCGACGACGGGCGCATCCACACGACCTACCAGCAGACCATCGCCGCGACCGGGCGGTTGTCCTCGACCGACCCCAACCTCCAGAACATCCCGATCCGCACCGACGAAGGGCGCCGGATCCGGGAGGTGTTCATCGTGGGCGAGGGCTTCGAGTCGCTGATGTCCGCCGACTACAGCCAGATCGAGATGCGGATCATGGCGCACCTGTCCGGCGACGAGGGCCTGATCGAGGCGTTCCGGTCGGGGGAGGACCTGCACCGGTTCGTCGGGTCGCGGGTGTTCTCGGTCGAGCCCGAGGACGTCACGTCGGCGATGCGCTCCAAGGTGAAGGCGATGTCCTACGGGCTGGCCTACGGCCTGTCGGCGTTCGGGCTCTCGAAGCAGCTCACCATCTCGACCGGCGAGGCCCAGGGCCTGATGGACGAGTACTTCGCGCGGTTCGGCGGGGTCAAGGACTACCTCGACTCCGTCGTCGCCGAGGCGCGGGGGACCGGCTACACCGAGACCATGCTGGGGCGGCGCCGCTACCTGCCCGACCTCACCTCCGACAACCGACAGCGTCGCGAGATGGCCGAGCGGATGGCCTTGAACGCGCCCATCCAGGGGTCGGCCGCCGACATCATCAAGCTCGCCATGCTGCGCGTCGAGAAGGCTCTGGCGGAGTCCGGCGCCCGCTCGCGGCAGCTGCTCCAGGTGCACGACGAGCTGGTGCTCGAGATCGCCCCGGGTGAAGCCGCCGACGTCGAGGCGCTGGTCCGCCAGGAGATGGGTGGCGCGATCGAGATGGACGTCCCGCTCGACGTCAGCGTCGGGGTCGGACGCTCCTGGTTCGACGCCGCACACTGACCATCAGGACTTGCAGATCGTGTACTCCCCGGCGCCGTTGAGGGTGATGAAGAGCAGCGCGTCCTTGGCTGTGGTCGAGACGTAGATGGTTCCCGGGGCGACCGTCCACATCCGCTGGACGCTCGCCAGGTTCTGTCCGCGCAGGACCTGGGTGACGACCTCGGTGCTCTGGCTCGTCACCGTGATCTCGTTCCCCCGACCGGTGCCGAGAACGAGGGCGGGTCGCTGTCCCTGGGCCGTGTAGGTGTGGCACCCGGCGCCGGGCTCCATCGGCCCGGTGAAGCTCCCTGTGATCTGGTCGAGTCCGCCGGCGGCCGGCAGGACCGCACTCGTAGTGCCGACCCGGACCATGTACAGGGCCTCGGCGTCGATGCGCCCCTGCGGCGTGGCCTTGCCCGGTGGCAGGGCCTCACGGATGTTCGGTTTGGTGATGCGCTGCGGGTTGATGTCGCCGTTGTAGAAGTCACCTGAGAAGTCGTTGAGACTGCGCTCGCCCGCGTCCACGGCAGCCACCATGCCGAGGGTTCGGTCCTGCCATGGTCTGGTGATCGGCACCCAGGCGGCTGCGAACGTGCGCTCAGCCAGGACACCGTTGACCGCGTAGCCGCCGAGGAGACCCGCCGCGATGAGGGCCGGCAGCCACCGGGGCTCCACGGCCAGACGGCTGACCCCCTCGATGCACAGTGCGACGGCTGGGACGAGGAAGACGACCGTGTAGTAGGAATAGCGTCCGGTGTCAGGGGACACGAACTGGCGGGACAGGGACAAGGTCGTGCTCATGAACACGGCGGCGAGCAGGCCCGCCCACGCCAGTTGCTTCAGCTTCTCCTTGCGGCTCTTGACGAGGGCGGTCCCCACGAGCAGTGCCACCAGCACGGCCGGCCCGACCTCGGCATACCCGAGGGCGTTCCCGATCGCGGCCGACATGCCCTGCCAGACAAGCTGCGGGATCTTGAGGTAGTCCCACACGCCCGTGGGCAGCTGGGCGCCGGCCTCGACGTGTCCGTACCTCAAGTACCAGAGGACGTAGACGCCCGCGGGGATCACGACCAAGCGGGCCGCCCGCAGGAGCCCGTGCCGGATCGCCACGAACGCCACGACGAAGAAGACCGCGCTGACGCCGGTGTTCGAGAACATCAGCGCACCCACGAGCGGCACTGCGACCACCCAGGTGCGGGGGCGTTCAGAGAGCGCCAGCAGGAGCGCGATGAGTCCGAGGAGCAGCGATCCCAGGTGGTTCATCGCGGCCGAGTAGAGGATGGCGTCGCCACCGATGCCGAGGAACAGGATCACCCACGCCCCGATCAGGGCAGCCACCTTGCGGGCGTGCAGTCGCCGCAGGATGACGAACCACAGGGCCGCGATCGCCAGGTGGAACACGATGGTCACCAACGCATACGGCAGGTAGGTGCGCAGGCCGAAGACCGCGAACAGAGCCCGGTAGATGGCGATGGTCAGGGTCGACCAGTGTCCGTTCCTCGGCTCGAGCCAGCCGCGCGACTCCTCCGGGATGGTGCCGCGCAACAACAGGAAGTCCCAGTCGTCCATGACGAACCAGAACTGGCGCGCGAAGCCGACGAGGAGAATGGCCTGCAGGCCGATCCCGACTGCCAGGATTGCGGCCGGTAGCGAGCCCTTGACGCGATTCCATTCGCGCGGGCCCGGCCGGGTGTGTCGGGGCGACACCGGGCTGCGGTCCTCGACCTCGTGGTCTGTTTCGGTGGCCACGGAGATCGGGCCTTTCTATCGGAAGTCTGCGCACTGCCGACATTTCGCCGCAGTTGGGCACAATTGTCGCAGACTCTCGAGGGCCTAGGAGCCGCTGGCGGCTGCTTCGCCTCATCCGTCGAGGTGGGCGCACAGGTCGGGTACGGGGCCGTACTCGGACGAGACCGTGGCGTGCCTGGCACTGCCGTGCTCGCCGGCCCCGGTGAACGAGAGCGTGGTCTGCACGTTGTACCAGTCCGCGTTCCACTCGCTGGTGGCGACGTACAGGTCGTAGACCAGCTGGTCGTCGACGCGGATGCGCGTCTGGCCGGTCTCCGGCGTGGTGTGGGCCCTGACCGTGAACGGCTTGCCGCGCTGCACCTCGAACCAGGGCGAGTAGAAGTTGCCGTCCGGGTCCTCGATCACCAGTCGGGCTTCGGGCAGCCTGCTGTCGAACTCGACCCCGATCGTGCGGTCCTCGAGGCCGGTCTGGCGGAAGAGCCCGATGGTGCCCGGTCGGTAGTCCTCGAAGACGGGGCTGACCGTCACCACCATGTCGCGCTGCTCGACCAGGGCCCACGGCTCGTACTGGTCGCCGGTGTTGAGGTAGAGGGCGGCGCACTCTCCCCTGATGTGGAGCTGGTCGGTCCGGCCGGTCTGGGGGACGTCGTCCGAACGGGTCAATGGGGGTGCGGAGGCCCCGTCCCCGAGACGAAGGCGCTGCTGGACCATGAGGTAGCTGGCGAGCCGGTCGCCGCCCCAGGTCTGGGCTGCCACGGCACTGCCGGTCGCCAGCTGGGCCACGATGCTGAACGCGCACAGCACGCCGAGGACGGCCGCCACCGCCACGCGCAGGGCGCGCACGCGAGGCACCAGACCGACCACCACCCAGAAGCCGACGAAGCCGCCGAGGACCAGCATCGGCACGAAGTCGCTCGTGTACCGGTTGGCCAGGTAGCCGTAGCCCATGATGCCGCCGGTGGCGCCCACCGCCGCGAACATCGGCCAGCGGACCGCGGCCACACCCGCACCAGACCGCAGGCCCACCAGGGCCACGAGGCCGACGAGCGTCAGCAGGACCAGCCCCGGCATCAGGGCGGTCACGCTCCCGGTGCGGTAGGTCTGGTCGAGGAAGGCGCCGCCATACGCCCGTGCCGGCTCCGCCGGCAGCGTGATGAAGGGGAAGTAGTCGACGAACCGGAGGCCGTCCGGGCGCAGGTAGTTCACCAGCGACGTCTCGAAGAACTGGGGGCCGGTGATGGTGCCACCGTTGACGCGCAGGGCCTCACGACGGTGCGCGTTCACCTGGGTCCAGACCTGGGACTGGAGCGGGAAGAGGTACGGGTGGCCGAACTTGACCAGGTTGTAGAGGACAGCCACGCCCAAGGGTGCGGCTCCGGCCGCGACCACGCCCGGGCCGAGCCGCCGGCGATGACGCATCGCGAGGGTGGCGCCGAGCAGGATCGTGGTGCCGGCCATGGCCCAGCCGCCAGGGGTCCGGGTGAGGCCCTCGGCGAGGATGAGGGCGGCCAGCCACAGCACCGCCGGGCGGTCGGGGGAGAGGACCACCCGAAGCATCCAGTAGCAGCATCCGACGAGCAGCGCCGTGGACCAGAGGTACACCTCGTGGTAGACCCACGGCAGCGAGGCGTCGAAGGTCAGGGTGGTGCCCCCGGTGGCCAGCCCGAGGACCACCGCCGCGCCCAGCCACTCGAACCGCGTGAGGGGCGTGTCGCCCCGGAGCTGCACCCTGAGCAGCCACAAGAGCTTCTGCGCGAACACCGCGAACACGACCCAGGCCAGGCCCATGGAGATCAGGCTCAGTCGTCCGTCGAACTCGTGCGTGACCAGCTGCACCGGGACGCGGAGCAGCGCCGGGAACGGCGGGAAGTACATGTAGGTCCGGCCGTCGATGACGAAGCCCTCGATGCCCAGCGAGCCCTTCGGCACGTCGAGGTGCCCGTGCAGGAAAGCCGTCGCCTGGATGTCGAAGAAGTTCGACGCGTAACGCTGCGACACGGCGGTGCGCAGCAGGTCGGTGCGGTAGTTCAGGAGTGCGAGAAAGAAGGGTATGCCGCCGAGGATCAGACCCGTGGCCGTGGCGAACCCCTCGCGGGGTGGTCGCCGCCGCACATGGGAACTCAAACTCGCTCCAGCTTGTAGAGGAACTGGTAGCCGAACAGCGTCGGCCAGACCCGCACGGCAGCACGGTCGACGGCCGAGGCGAACCGGGCCACCCGGCCGACGACGGGGTTGCCCCCACGCTCGAGCACGTCGAGCGGCGAGCCGACGGTCCGGCGCTCGACGATCCGCAGGCCCGCGCCTGCGATGAGGCGCTCGAAGCTGCGGCGGGTGAAGAACCGCACGTGGCCCCGGTCCAGCGGCCCGCGTTGGTCGTAGTCGAAGTTGCCCGACGCGGTCCGCAGCCGTGGGTACCAATGGCCGAAGTTGGGGATGCTCACGAGGATCGAGCCGTCGTCGCCGAGGCGAGAGACCATGTCGGCCATGAGTGAGTCAGGGTCGATCACGTGCTCGAGGACATCGCCCGCCACGATCACGTCGTAGCCGGAGCCGGCCTCGGTCGGGAGCCCCTGGTTGAGGTCGGCCTCGACGAAGGCGTCGATCCGCTGGCCGATGCCCTCGTGCTTGACCAGGTCGACGCCCACGACATGGTGCCCCATCGAGCGCACCAGCCCGGCGAAGAGGCCGTCGGAGCAGCCGACGTCGAGCACCGATGCCGACGGGATGCCGGTCAGCCAGGTGAGCAGCTGGCCGTGCGAGGAGTGCGGGCTGTGCTTGACCTCGTAGGCCGCGGTGTCGACGCCGCCGCCACCGGTGGACCCACCGAACCCCATCTGGAGGGCCCGGTGGCGCAGCACGTCGACGGCCACGTCGCGGGCGTAGGACAACCCGTTGACGTAGCAGATCTCGTCGCCGTAGTAAGTGGGGATCGGCACCTCGACGATCCGCTTCCGGGCGGCGAGCATGCCCAGGATGATCTCGGTGTCGAAGTCGAAGTCGTTGGAGTAGTCGGCGAAGGGCACGTCGCGCAGCGCGTCGGTGCGGTAGGCGCGGTAGCCGCTGTGCCACTCGGTGAGGGACGCACCCGTCATGGCGTTCTGGAACCGCGTGAGGATGCGGTTGCCCACGTACTTGTAGAGCGGCATACCGCCCTTGAGGGCTGAACCAGGCTGCATCATGCGCGAGCCCATTACGACGTCGGCCGCGCCGGTCATCAGCGGCGAGACGATCTGCTCCATGACCTCCGGGGCGTACTGGCCGTCGCCGTGCAGCAGCACGACGATGTCGAGCCCCTCCTCGATCGCCCAGCGGTACCCGAACTTCTGGTTGCCGCCGTAGCGCAGGTTCTCGACGTGCTTGATCACGGTCAGCGGGAGGGTCGAGCCGGACTTGTACTCGAGGCCGATCTCGTAGGTCTCGTCGACGCTCGCGTCGTCGCAGACCAGGACGTGGTCGAGCTGGTCGCGGAAGCTGGACGGGATGCGGTCGAGGGTCTGTCGGAGGGTGGTGGCCGCGTTGTAGGCGACCACGAGGACACCGATCCGGACTGCGGCCGGCTCTGCCGAGCCCACGTCTGCTGACGTCACTGTCATCCCTCTCATGCTGCCCCGTGGAGTCCCGACTCGCCTCGCACTGCATTGGGCTCGGGGAATCTTACCCGTTGGTAACGAGGCGGCAGGACGTTCTGGCATACTCCGCCCAATGACCGCCGCCCTCGTCGACCTCGGCACGCTGCAGGCCCGCTTGCCCGAGCTCGCGGAGCAGTACCGCTCCGCCCAGCCCTTCCCCCACATCGTGCTCGACGACGTGCTCTTCGCCGATGCGTTCACCCGCGCTGCCCAGGAGTTCCCCGCCATGCGGGACCCCTTCTGGAAGGGCTACCTGCACGTCAACGAGACGAAGTACGGCAACACCCAGCCCGACACCTGGGGGCCGACCCTGACCGAGGTCGCCAAGGAGTTCGTGTCGCCCGAGTTCGTGAGCTTCCTCGAGGAGCTGACGGGCATCCGCGACCTGCTGCCCGACTGGAGCATGGACGGCGGAGGCCTGCACCAGACGCTGCGCGGCGGCCACCTCAACATCCACGCCGACTTCACCACCCACCACGTCAACGAGCAGTGGAGTCGGCGGGTCAACATCCTTCTCTACCTCAACGAGGAGTGGCGCGAGGAGTGGGGCGGCAAGCTCGAGCTCTGGGACAAGGACATGACTGCCGCGCAGGCGAAGGTCCAGCCCGCCGGCAACCGGATGCTCATCTTCACGACGAGCGAGGACAGCTTCCACGGTCACCCGGACGCCCTCACCTGCCCGGAGGACGTCGCCCGCCGGTCGATGGCGCTCTACTACTTCACCGAGGAGGAGAACGCGGTCCGCAAGTCGACCAACTTCCGCGCCCGCCCGGACGAGGCCGTCGTCAAGCGCGCGGCGATCGCCGTGGACCGCGGCGTGGTCGCCCTCTATGACCGCGCCAAGCGCAAGCTCGGCCTCTCGGACAAGCACGCCTACGGCCTGCTCGAGCGGATCAGCCGCCTGAGGGCGCGACGGACGAAGTAGGCACCGGCGCGGTCCGGGGGCGGCGCAGCCATCCCTGGGTGGGGCGCTCGCAGAGTCGTTCGGTCAGGACCGCGACGAGGGCCGTCAGGGCGACGGCGAGCAGCATGCGGGACACCCAGCTCCAGCCGTGGGAGTGTCGCGCCACGGCCCAGAACACGGGGTAGTGCCACACGTAGATGGCGAGCGAGAGGGTCCCGAGCCGGCGCAGCGGGACCAGGCCCAGCTCACGCGTGAGCGGACGACTGGGTGCCGCGAGTCCCGCGACGAGGGCGATCGTGGCGACCGTCGCAGCCGCCCCGGCCCACCCCAGGTAGGCCAGGTCGCCCGCGCTCCCTGCACTGGCCACCACGATGACGAGCCCCACGGCCCCTGCCGTGGCGAGCAGCCGCGCATCGCGTGCCTTGAGGGTGTGGAGTCGGGCAGCCACGGCGGCCAGCGCGCCCCCGAGGATCGGGTCGCACCGGGTGGTGGTCCGCAGGGATGCGCCCACCCACCCCTCGACGTCGAGGATGTGGGCCCGCCACAGCATGACCAGCACGACCCCGGCGGCGAGCACGATCAGCAGGGCCCGGAGTCGACGACGCAGGAGCCAGACGAGCACCACCAGGAGGAGGCTCACCTGGAGGTCGACCGAGACGTACCAGAGGTGTCCCAGGTCCTGTCTCGCGTCGGCGGAGTCCGTCTGCAGCAGCCAGTTCCAGGTGTAGGTCGCGACGGACCAGAGGGTGCGGCGGTTGGTCTGGTCCGTGGCCGGGTCGGTCGAGTCGAGCAGGCTGACCACGGCGACAGCCAGCAGCAGCGGGTAGACCTGCGAGCTCAGGCGGATGAACCGTCGGGCGGCCAGCCGCCAGGGGAGCCGTCCGGGGCCGTCCCCGGCGGCGAGGACGGCACTACAGAGCAGGAAGGCGCCGACCGCGAAGAAGACCGTCACGGCCGTGTTGCCGCTGTTGAACACGCCCCGGACCACCGGGATCCGGCTCAGGCCATCCGTCGGCCAGAGCGTCCATCCGTGCGACAGCACGACGATCACGATGGCGATGCCTCGGAGTCCGTCGAACGTCGTGATTCGTGGCGTGGTCGTGACTGCTGGGGTGTGCACCGGTCCTCCGCGTGGTTTTGGCAGAGGTTAACCTGCCCACTCGAAGCGTTGCTATAGCCTCCCCCTGTGGCCCGCCCCTCGACACGCGCCGCCGTCGAGCTGGTGGTGATTGTGGGCCTCGTGGCGGTCGTCCTCGGCCCTGCGCTGCGACCCGGAGTCGTCCTCGCGTACGACCTGGCCTGGTCACCTGACGCCCGACTGACGCCCTTCGCCACCGGCGCTGACACCCCGGCTCCGCGCGCCGTCCCGAGCGACGTCGCAGCCTGGCTGCTCGGGGTGCTGCTCACCCCCGGCGTGGCGCAGAAGCTGGTCCTCGGGGGAGTCCTCGTGCTGGCCGGGCTCGGTGCCGCCGGCCTGGTCCGCGTGGTGCGCCCGCCCGCCGGTCGCCTCGCGGCCAGCGCCGCGGCGGTGGCGGCCGTGTGGAACCCGTTCGTGGCCGAACGCCTGGTCATCGGTCAGTGGACCGTCCTGCTCGGGTATGCCGTGCTGCCCTGGGCGGTGCGCGCCGCCCTTCGCGTCCGAGCCGGGGAGGGCTCGCTGGTCGCCCTGTGCGGGTGGGCGGTGCTCGCGTCCGTCGGCGGCGCGAACTCCCTCGTGCTCGTCGGGCCTCCGGTCGCGGTGCTCCTGCTCGTCCCGCGCCCGGTCTGGCGCGCCGTCCTGGGGTGGCTCGCGGTCGTCGCCGGGGGCGCCGCAGGCTGGGCGGTGCCCGCGTTGTGGGGCGGGCTGGCCTCGGACCCCGCGGGCTTCACGGTCTTCGCCGCGCGCTCCGACGGTCCCTTCGGACTGGTGGTCTCACTCGCGGGAGGTGGAGGCTTCTGGAACCCGGCGTCCTACCCGGCCGAGCGGGGGGTCGCGGCGCTCGCGGTGGCGACCGCCGTCCTGACCACAGCCGGCGTCGTGGCAGTGGCCGTGCACGCCGGCCGGGGCCGGCGCACACCTGTGGGTCTCCCCGTCCTGGTCGTGGTCGCGCTGCTCGGCCTGCTCCTGGCCGTTGCCAGCGGCACCCCGTGGCTGGCCGATGGCTGGTCGCGGCTGGCCGACGTCCCGGGCGGCGCGGTGCTTCGTGACAGCCAGAAGGTCGTGGCGCTGTGGGTCGTCCTCGGGGCGGCCGGGGTGGGCCTGCTCGTCGAGGGGTTGGTCCGCCACCGTGGTGCCGCGCTCGTGCCGGCCATCGGCCTGACCGTCGTGGCTCCGCTGTTGCTGCCCACGCTGGCGTGGGGTGAGCGGAGCCGGATCGAGGCGGTCACGGTGCCAGCAGACCTCCGGGCGACGGCCGCCGAGCTGTCCAGTGCTCCCGAGGGGGACGTCGGGCTCCTGCCGTGGCGGCAGTACCGCCGCTATGGCTGGAACGACGCGCGGGTGAGCCTGAGCCTGGTCCCGCGCATGGTCGACCAGCGGGTGCTCTACGACGACTCGCTACCGCTCAGCTCGGGCCGGATCGCGGGGGAGAGCCCCCGTTCCGCGGCCGTCACCGCCGCGATCGACGGCGGGGCCGCCGCGTGGGATGCGGTGGTGGCGCAGGGAGTTCGTTACGTCGTCGTCGAGAAGGACACCGGACTCCCGACCCCGCAGCCCCCGGCCGGAGCCGGGCGCGTCATCGCGGACACGGCGCACGTGCTGGTCGTCGAGGTGGACCGGTCGGCCGGTCCGACGACGGGAGCGGTGACCGGAGCGAGCGACCCGGATGGGCGGGCGGGCTCCGCCACGGGCTGGGGTGTGACGCTCGCAACAGTCGCCGCGTGGCTCGTCCTGGCGACCCGGCGCGGCTTGCACAGAAATGGCGGAGGCAACCGAACTCGCTGGTAGGGTTCGGCCCATGACTACTGCTGTCAGCGGCATCGCCGCCCTCGTGACCGGTGCCGTGCTGGCCCTGCTGGCCATCTTCGGCGGCACCGCGGCGCTGACCCCGTCCGTCGCGGCGAACAACGCGCCGGTCGTCAACTACGACGGCAACTGACCGCACCTACGTCGCCCGCGGGCTGCTGACCTCGGTCAGTGGTCCGTTTCGCTGTCCGTGACCACGCGGTGATCCGCCGGCGGGTCGAGCTCGCGCGCCGCAGCGGCATACAGCAGTGACTCCCACCGGCTGACCGTCTCGGACCAGCGGAACCTCGTCACCCACTGCACGACGCGCTCACTCATGGCGCTCCTGGCGGCGGTGTCGTCGAGCAGCGCACCCAGCGCAGCGGTGAACTCGTCCTGCCCGCCGTGCACGAGCACCCCGGTCTCGCCGTCGCGGACCGAGTCGTTGAGGCCACCCACGTCGGCGAACGCCACGGTGGGCGTGCCGTGCACCCCGGCCTCCACGACCACGAGCCCCCAGCCCTCCTTGAGGCTGGGCAGGGCCAGCACCCACGCCTCGGCGAGGAGCCGGTGCTTCTCCGCCTCGGAGACGTGGCCGGTGAACGTAGTGCGGTCGCGGATGCCGAGCTCGTCGGCGACGCGGTGCAGCTCGGTGTCCCAGTAGCCGGAGCCGACCACCCACAGCTCGAGGTCGGGTCGGTCGACGGCGAGGTCGCGCACGGCCTGCATCGCGATCTCCACGCGCTTCTGCGGGACGAGCCGGCCGAGCACCAGGACGACCGGGTGCCCCGCCCGGCTCACGTGCTCGTCGGCCACGGCGTCCGTGCCGTTGTGGATCACGGTCACCCGGGAGGCCTCCACGCCCAGCCCACCCAGCTCGTCACGCGTCGACTCGGAGACCGCGACGTAGTGGCTGCGACTGTAGACGCGGGGCGCGATCTTCGACTCGAGGAACCACCCGGCGCGCGCGACGGTCGGCCCGAACACCACGCCCCACTGCTCGCGGTGCACGTGGTGCACGAGGTTGACGACCGGGCTGCCGGACCGGACGAGGGGGCTGAGGAAGGGCACGCCGTTCTGCACGTCGACGACCACGTCGGCGCGGTGCCGGCCCAGCGCCAGTGCGGCCAGGGATCGCAGGTAGACGCCGTAGCGACCGCCGCGTCGCAGGTACCCCACGCCGTCGACGGTCTCGCGCGGCAGCGCGCCGGGGTAGGCAGCGGTGCGGACGGTGACGCGGTGCCCGCGGGAGGCCAGGCCGGTCGCGATCTCGCTGAGGTACTTCTCGGAGCCGCCGGCCTCCGGATGGTTCATGTCCCGCCAGTTGAGCAGCACGACGGACAACGGGTTGCGCACGCAGAAATCCTTGGTGGTGTGGGCACGCCCGAACGGACCATGCGGTCCGGCTGGCTAGCATGCACGGGTGAATCAGCGACCGACGCGACGGTATCGCACCGCTGGTCGGTCGCTCCGCCTCTTCCGGTCGTTCCTCATGGAGCAGACCGACCCCGACCGCTTCTACGGCGACCTCGCCGACGACACGGTCGCGCTGCTGTCCGGGCACACCGACCTCGCGGGGGCGGGGGTCCTCGACGTGGGAGCAGGGCCACGGCAGTTCGCGGCCGCCTTCGCCGGTGCCGGGGCGCGCTACGTGGGACTGGACGTCTCTGTGGGGGACCTCGCCGACGCCGCGGCCCCGGACGTCGTGGGCGTGGGGGAGCGGCTGCCGTTCGCCGACGCGAGCCTCGACGTCGTCATGTCGAGCAACGTCATGGAGCACGTCCAGAGGCCCGGTGTCGTGGCCCGCGAGATGGTGCGCGTCGTGCGCCCCGGCGGGCTCGTGTTCATCTCCTACACCGCGTGGGCGTCTCCCTGGGGAGGCCACGAGACGTCGCCGTGGCACGTCTTCGGAGGGGAGTATGCCGCGCGGCGCTACGAGCGGGTGAACGGCCGCCCGCCCAAGAACCGGTTCGGGACGTCCATGTTCGCGGCCCGGGTCGGCGACGGGATCCACTGGGCCCGGACGCAGGAGGACCTCGTCGTCGAGGAGCTCTCGCCGCGCTACCACCCCGACTGGGCGCGGGCGGTCGTCGAGGTGCCGGTGCTGCGCGAGGTCGCGACCTGGAACCTCATGATGGTGCTGCGGCGCCGGTGACCGCTTCCTCGGTGTCCGCAGGTCGCCGACCCGACGGTGTCCGGGCGGCCCGGGTGCGGACGGTGCCCACCCTGGTCGACCGGGTCCGCACCCTCACCTGCCTGCTGGTGCTGTGGTCGGTCGCCTTCGCACAGCAGCCCGGCAAGGTGGTGGCCGACACCAAGATCGACCTCGCGCTCGACCCGGGGGGACTGATGTCCCGCGCCCTGCACCTGTGGGACCCGAGCACCACCTTCGGCGTCCTGCAGAACCAGGGCTACGGCTACCTCTTCCCGATGGCTCCCTTCGCCGCTGCCGGCCAGCTGGTCGCCGCCCCGTGGGTGGTGCAGCGGCTCTGGTGGGCAGCCCTGCTGACGGCAGGCTTCCTGGCGATGCGGGCGCTCCTGGCTGCCTGGCGGGTCGCCGACCCGGTCACCCGGCAGGTCGGCGCCGTCGCGTTCGCCCTCTCACCCCGGGTCGTGAGCACACTGGGCCCGATCTCGTCGGAGTCGGCTCCCGCGCTGCTCGCGCCCGCGATCCTCCTGCCACTGGTGCTCGCCGGCCTGGGTCGGTTGGGCCCCCGTCGGGCTGCCGCGCTGTCGGCCCTGGCGGTCCTCTGCTGTGGCGGGGTCAACGCCACGGCCACCGCGTTCGCCGTGGTCCCCGCGGGTCTGTGGCTGGTGACGCGACGGGGGTGGTGGCGCACGCCGTTGACGTGGTGGTGGGCCGCGTCGGTGGTGGCCGCGTCGGCCTGGTGGGCGGTGCCCCTCCTGGTGCTGGGCCGCTACTCGCCGCCGTTCCTCGACTGGATCGAGTCCTCCGACACGGTCACCCGCACCATCAGCCTGCTCGACGACCTCCGTGGGACGTCCCACTGGCTCGGCCACCTCGTCACGCCGGCTGGGCCCTGGTGGAACGCCGGGTACGACCTCGTCGCGGCGCCGGGGCTGGTGATCGGGACCGCCCTGGCCGCGGCGATCGGTCTCGCCGGGCTCACCCTGCGTGGGCTGCCGCACCGCGACTACCTCGTGGGTCTCGCGCTGCTGGGAGTCCTCGTCCTGGCGCTGCCGCATACAGGGCCCCTCGACAGCCCGCTGCGGCCGTTCATCCAGGACCTGCTCGACGGGCCGCTTGCGGCGCTGCGCAACGTGCACAAGGCCGATCCACTGCTCCGGCTGCCGCTGGCGGTGGCCTTCACGCACGTCGTGGGCCGGCTGGCCCAGCGCGACCGTCGGGCGCCCCGCGTGCCGGCCCGGGCGGCCCGCCCGGTCGTGGTCCTGGCCGCGCTGACCGCCTGCGTCGCAGCGCTGAGCCCGGTCCTGCCCGGACTGGCCGGCCAGCTGGCCTCGCGCGGCTCCTTCGCCGCGGTGCCCCAGGAGTGGAGCCAGGCCGGCCGGTGGCTCGACCGGCAACCGGGTGGGGGGACCGCGCTCGTCGTCCCCGCGTCCAACTTCGACGAGTACACCTGGGGCCGCCCGCTCGACCTCGTCCTGCGCACCCAGACCTCGACCGACACCGCCGTCCGCGATGCGGTGCCGTTGACGCCCGCCAACACGGTGCGCATGCTCGACTCGGTCGAGACGCGGTTGCAGACCGGCCGCGACCTGGGCGGCGTCGTGGACGTGCTCCGCACGGCCGGGGTGCGCCACGTCGTGCTGCGCAACGACCTCGACACCTCGTCGACCGGCGGGGTGCCGGTCTCGGTGGCGCGGTCGGCCATCACCCGGACGCCCGCGCTGAAGCAGGTGGCAGCCTTCGGCAACACCTTCGTCGATGGCACCGGCACGCGCCTGCGGCCCGTGGAGGTCTACGCGATCGAGGGCTCGACCGCCCCCGCTGCAGAGCTGACGCCGCTCTCGGGGGTCGTCTCGGCCTCCGGGGCGAGCGACAGCCTGCCCGACCTGCGCGACGCGGGCATCGACGGACCAGTGGTCTTCGACGGCGACGCAGCCACCAGCGCGGCGGCGGCTCGGGTCGCCCACGATTCGGCAGCCGGTGGACGACGGGTGGTGACCGACGGCCTGCGGGCTCGAGACCGCGCCTTCGGCGCGATTCGGGGCAGGGACGTGAGCCAGACCCTGCCGGCCGACCACCTGTCCGGCGCCCGCGACTACCTGCCCTGGAGCGACCCGCGGCTGCGCACCACAGTCGCGTGGACGGGGCTGCGTGACCTCGAGGCGTCGGGGTCGCTGGCCACCGACGCCGGCCCCGGCGGGCTCGACCCGGCCGACCGGCCGTTCTCCGCCGTCGACGGCCTCGGGACCACGGCGTGGGTGGTCGCCGCGGACGGACGGCCCTCGGTGACGATGACCTTCGACCGGCCGCGCCCGGTCGACGGCCTCGAGGTCTCGGCGCTCGCCGACAAGACCCGCTTCGGTGACTTCCTCGGCATACCGACACGCGTGAAGGTGACCACCGACCAAGGCGACACCGTGGTCCGGCTGGCCGCCACCGGACGGTCGCAGGTGGTGACGGGGCTGCCCTCGGGCCCCACGACGCGGCTGCGGCTCGAGATCCTCGAGACCGACCGCCGCGCCGACGCGCTCGTCACCGGGCTCACCGAGGTGCGGGTGCCCGGGCTCGTGGTCAGGGAGAGCGCCGTCGTGCCCCACCCGAGCCCGGCGCCGGCCGACGCCTTCGTGCTCTCCGAGCAGTACCGCGGCACCGACGGCTGCGTCGAGGTCCGCGACGAGTTCGTGTGCCGCGACGAGCAGCGCGCGCCCGAGGACGCCGCGGGTCTCGACCGCACCATCCCGGTGTCCGACGGAGTCCCGTATGCCGTGCACGGCACCCTGGGTGCCGTCCCCGGTCCGGGCCTCGATGCGGTGCTCGACCTCGGTGCGCCCGGCGTGGTGACCGCGAGCAGCCGGCTGTCGCGGGCGCCGCAGGTACGTCCGGGTGCCGTGCTGGACGGCGACCCGGCCACTGCATGGGCTCCGGACCCGGCCGACGCCACGCCCACCCTGTCGCTCGAGCTGGCCCGGTCGACCACGGTCTCGCACCTGCGGCTGCAGACCCGAGGGGAGTGGCTGACCGGACGCGACGTGACGGCGCAGGTCACCGTCGACGGCACCGTGCAGCTCGCCGAGGTGGCCCAGGACGGCAGCTTCGACATCCGCCCCGCCACGGGTCGCAACCTGCGCGTGCGGCTCCTGCTGGCCGCCACGCGACAGGACGCCGAGCGGGACGCCAAGCCGGCCGCCGGCATGGAGGTCAGCGAACTGGTCATCGACGGCCTGGAGCCCACACCCCCGCCGGGGCAGCTCACCACCGGGTGCGGCACCGGTCCGCAGCTGCTGGTCGAGGGCGTCTCCGTCCCGACCCGGGTCAGTGGACCGCGGTCGGCGGCCTTCGGGGTCGGGCAGCTCGCCTACGAGGCGTGCGAACCGGTGCGGATGAGTGCACCCGACGGACGGGTGGCGGTGGAGCCATGGGGTGGCTTCGTCCCCGACCGCCTGGTCCTGACGCGCACCGACACGTCCTCCGCGAAGCCGGCCCCGGCCCGGTCGGTCCAGGTGGGTGAGACAGCCGCCGGTCGCGTGTCCGCCGCGGTGGGACCGGGCCCGGCGGCGCTCCTGACCTTGTCCCAGAACGCCAACCCGGGCTGGCGCGCGACCCTGGACGGTCGGCGCCTCGACTCCGTCACCGTGGATGGCTGGCGGCAGGGGTTCGTCGTGCCGGAGGGCCCCGGTGGGACGGTGACGGTGACCTTCGGTCCCGACGGCCCCTACCGCTGGGGGCTGCTCCTGGGTCTGGTGCTGGTGCTGCTGGTCGGCGCCAGCGCCCTCACGCCATCGCGGAGTCGAGCCGGTGCGGTCGCAGCAGTCCACCCAGCGGAGGCATCGTCGACACGGGTGCGCGCCTGGGCCGGGCCGGTCGCGGCGGTGCTCGTGGGCTTCCTGCTCGCCGGCTGGTGGGGCCTGCTCGTCGCCGTACCGTGCGTGCTGGTGACCCTGGCACCCCTGCCGCGAGTCCGGCGCCGACAGCGGGCCCTGCTGGTCGGCGGTCTGGTGGTCGGGCTGGTCACGGTCGCCGGGCTCGTCCAGGCCTGGTGGGCCCCGGGGCGGCTGGGCGCTCCGGCTCTCGAGGCCACCTTCCGCCTCCTGTGCGTCGCGTCCCTCGTCCTCGTCAGCGCGTCCTGGCGTGCACCCGGTCCATCAGCGGACGCTCGACCAGACGCTCGCTGAGGGCGGCCATCCCCAGCGTGACCGGCACCCCCACGGCCAGGAGGGCGAGTGCGCCGCCGGTGAAGTAGTCGATCCCCGTCACGGCATAGATCGCCTCGAACACCGGCAGGTGCCACAGGAACACGCCGTAGGAGATCCGCCCGAGGTACCGCGCCGGCGGCGACACCAGCGCGCGGCTGAACGCGTCGCTCCCGTCACCGAACAGCAGCGGCACCATGAGACCGGCCGTGACGATCGAGCCCAGGACCCCCTTGCCCGCGAGCTGGATGCCGGCGATGGGCCCGAGGGTGAGCGGCCCGGCGACGGTGGTCGTCGCCAGCAGGTAGGCGCCACCAGCCAGCGCCAGGCAGGTGCCCGGGTAGGCGGCGAGCTCGCGCAGCACGCGGTGCGCGCGCAGGGCGGGGGCGTCACGGACGACGGAGAGCGCCATCCCGAGGGCGAACTCCGGCCAGTGCGCCGGCAGCCAGCGCCCGGCCAGGCTGTCGCCCCCGATCTCGACGAGGCCGGACACGACGGCTGCCGCCAGGCCTAGCACCCACGTGGCCCCGAGCACGCGCAGGACCACCGACGGGCGTCCGGTGCGACGCCGCAGCGCGAGGAACGCGAACGGGAGGACGAGGTAGAAGGAAACCTCGGTCGCCAGGCTCCAGGTCTGGGTGTAGCCGTCGAGCAGCGCGTCGGGGAGGTAGATCTGGGTGAGGGACGCGTTGGCCAGCCACACCCTGGCCGGCGGGCGCACCACGAGGCCGACGACCAGCAGCCCCACCCAGAACGCCGGCAGCACCCGCACCGCCCGACGCGCGTAGTAGCCCGGCACGTCCACCCGCCCCGACCTGGCCCACTCGCGGCCCATCGCGGCATACAGGAGGAAGCCCGACAGGGCGAAGAAGATCGAGACCCCCAGGTCACCGCGACCGAGGAGCCGACCCACCACGCCGAAGGAGACCGCGCCGGTCAGGAATCCGACGTGGGTGAGCACGACCAGACCCGCCGCGACGGCCCTCAAACCGTCGAGCGCGCCGAGTCGTTGCAGGTCAGGGGACACGCTCCGCGGGTTCGCTGAAGGTGCACTCGCCGTAGCCCTACTCGCTGGTAGAGTCCCGCCAGTCGGGTCGGCTTCGGCCATGCCCGCAGGATAGTCATCAGTCAGCTGGCCGCCGGGGTCCAGCCGCGCCAGCACCTGCGCTGCGCGGTCGCCGTCGGACCGCAACGAAAGGTTTCTGGATGCGCAAGGTCGCTGGTCTCATCGGGCTGGGACTGGGAGCTTTTCTCCTCGTCGCTGCACTGATGCTCAAGGTCTACGCCTACCCGGCGCTGGCAAAGGTTCCGCTCGACCAGTACTCCAAGTCGGTGTCCCAGGGTCAGGACATGGAGGCGTTCTACGTCGCCGACCTCGAGACCAAGACGGGCCTCACGCTCACCTCGACCCGCTTCGTGAAGGCTGACCAGGCCGCGCAGACGAAGCAGGGTGGCAACGTCGCCGTCTGGGACAGCTTCGTGCGCTCGACCGACCAGAACGGCGTGGTGCTCTCCGCCGGTCTGCAGCGGGTCGCCATGGACCGCACCACCGGCGAGGCCGTCCAGTGCTGCGACACCTACAACTCCGCCACCGAGGACCCGGCCGACCGGACCGCGACCGCCTACAAGGGCCTCATCTTCAAGATGCCCTTCAACGCGCAGAAGCAGACCTACCAGTGGTGGGACAACACCCTGCTGAAGCCGGTCGACGCCAAGTTCGTCCGCACCGAGAACCTCTTCGGCACCGACGTCTACGTCTACCGCATGGTCATCCCGGCCACGGCCTACACCCAGCAGGAGGTGCCGGCCTCGCTCGCCGGTGACCCCAAGGCCACGGGCAACGTCACGGTCGACCGCGTCTACGAGAACACCCGCACCATCTGGGTCGAGCCCAACACCGGCATCGTCGTCAAGGGTGAGGAAGTGCTCAACACCCGCTTCCAGAAGGACGGCCAGGACATCGTGACCCTGCAGAAGGGGACGATCAAGTACGACGACGCGACGGTGAAGGCCAACGCGGAGGACGCCGGCGGCAAGGGGTCGAAGCTCGCGCTCGTGCGCAGCACCCTCCCGCTGACCTTCCTCATCCTCGGGGTCATCCTGCTCCTGGTGGGCTTCCTCGCCGTGCGCGGCAGCGCCGCCCCGCGAGGACGCCGCGAGGCCGTCTGACACCGCACCCACCCAGCACGTCGATCGAGGGCCGACCGGAGCGATCCGGTCGGCCCTCGCGGCGTCCACAGCGTGCCGAGGGGCCCTGCGGTCACCCGGTGGAGGCGTCTGCCGCGGTCAGCGGCTGGGCGATGCTCTCGAGCGACTGGCCTTCGGCCCTCACACCCAGGAAGGCCTCGATGATCCCGCCGGCCACCATGAGCGCTGCGCCGAGGAAGTACCCCACGGCCAGGCCGGTGATGTCCTTGGACGCAGAGGCGTCGTCGATCAGCTTGCCGAACAGCAGCGGGCCGCTGATGCCGCCGACGGCGGTGCCGATCGCGTAGAAGAACGCGATGCAGAGGGCCCGCGTCTCGAGCGGGAACACCTCGCTGGCGGTGAGGTATGCCGCGCTGGCACCCGCCGAGGCGAAGAAGAACGTCACGACGCCGAAGGCGGTGAGGGTGGTCGCATTGAGCGAGCCGAGCAGCAGCCCCGCCACGCCGAGCAGGACCCCGGACACGATGTAGGTGCCGCTGATCATCCGGATCCGCCCGATGCTGTCGAACAGCGGGCTGAGCAGCAGGGCACCGAGGAAGTTGCTCACCGCGAAGACCGCGATGTACCAGCCGGTCTGCTTCACCCCGAAGAACGTGGTGAGGCTGTCGCCGTAGGTGAAGAAGAAGGCGTTGTAGAGGAAGGCCTGACCGACGAAGAGGGAGAAGCAGAGCACCGTGCGGCGGGGATAGAGGGTGAAGACGGTGCGGGCGATCTCCGGGATGGAGATGGTCCGTCGCTGCCGGATCGTGATCGGCTCCTCGGTCGGCTCCGGCAGGTCGGTGCCGGTCTCGTCCGAGACGGTCCGCTCGATGCTCTGGACGATCTGTTCGCCCTCGTCCTCGCGGCCGTGGATGAACAGCCACCTGGGGCTCTCGGGCACGTGCCGCCGGACGACGAGGATGCCGACGGCCAGGATCGCGCCGAGGCCGAAGGCCAGCCGCCAGCCCAGCGCCGGGTCGAGGACCTTGGGGTCGAGGAGCGGGATCGTCAGCAGCGAGCCGGCAGCGGCCCCGACCCAGAACGACCCGTTGATCGCGACGTCCACCCGGCCGCGGTACTTCTTGGGGATGAGCTCGTCGATCGCCGAGTTGATCGCGGCGTACTCGCCCCCGATGCCCATGCCGGTGATGAACCGCGCGATGAAGTACCACAGCGGGCTCGGCGAGAACGCCGTGAGCACGGTCGCGAAGGTGTAGACCCCCAGGGTCACCAGGAACAGCTTCTTGCGGCCGAACCGGTCGGTCAGCTGGCCGAACAGCAGGGCACCGAGACAGGCGCCCGCGACGTAGACCGCGCCGGCCATGCCGATGTCCGAGCTGCTCAGGCCCAGGCCGGTGTCGTTCGGCTTGAGCGCCTCCGACATCGAGCCCACGATCGTGACCTCGAGGCCGTCGAGGATCCACACCGTCCCCAGCCCGATGACGACCATCCAGTGCCATCGCGCCCATGGCAACCGGTCCATCCGTCCGGGGATGTCGGTGGTGATGCGTCCGGTCTCGACGTCTGATGCCACGAGGGCTCCTCTGCGGGGTGTGATGGGGACTCCGGGGCCCTCCGTACCCACCCTGGCGCGGTCGAAACGTCCGGTCAGGTCCGGAGGCAGACGAAGATCGCGGTGCCGGGGAAGTAGCCGCCTCGCAGCGGCGACCAGCCACCCCACTGCTGCTGGTTGCGCTCGGGCCACTCGGGCTCGACGAGGTCGACGAGGACCAGCCCGGCGGCCACCAGCTCACGCACGCGGTCGCCCACGGTGCGGTGGTGCTCGACGTAGGTGGCCTCGCCGTCGGAGTCGGCCTCCACGTAGGGAGTGCGGTCGAAGTAGGACTGGGTCACGGTCAGGCCGCGGGCCCCGGGGTCGTCCGGAAAGGCCCACCGGAAGGGATGGGTCGTCGAGAAGACGAACCGGCCGCCAGGGCGAAGCACCCGCGCCACCTCGCGCATCAGGCGGGAGGTGTCCGCCACGAAGGGGATCGCGCCGTAGGCGGTGAACACCGTGTCGAAGCAGGCGTCGGCGAAGGGCAGCTCGACCGCGTCGCACTGGGTGAACGGCACGGCTTCTTCCGGGGCCGTGACCTTGCGGTTGAGATCGAGACCCTGCCGGACCATCCCGGCTGACAGGTCGGTGGCGACGACCTCGGCTCCCGCGGCCGCCACCCAGCGGGCGCACTGGCCGGCGCCGGCCCCGATCTCGAGCACCCGGCGACCGCCGAGGTCGCCGAGCAGCCGGAGCTCGTCCTCCCGCCAGCCCTCAGGTCCCCAGACGAAATCCGCGTCACCCAGGAAGGTCCCGTGCTCGGCGTAGTACTCGCCGGCCTCGGCGTCCCACCACGACCGGTTCGCGGCGGCGGTCTCCTCGGCGCCCGCCTCGCGACGGCTGACCTGCGCATACTCACTCAACGGCATACCTCTCGCGTTTTGACCCTGCAGGGACGGCCTCGGTAGGGTAGGGAGGCACTTCCGTGTGCGCGCTTCGTCGTGCCGCCGTGTGGCGGCCCGGTTCGCGTGAGCACAACCACCACCTTCTATTCACTGTCCACCATCGGAGTTCCTACTACATGACTGCCAGCACGGTCGAAAAGACCGCCCCTCAGGTTGCCATCAACGACATCGGCACCGAGGAAGAACTGCTCGCCGCAATCGACGCGACGATCAAGGATTTCAATGACGGAGACATCGTCGAGGGTGTCATCGTCAAGGTCGACCGGGACGAGGTCCTGCTCGACATCGGCTACAAGACCGAGGGTGTCATCCCCTCCCGCGAGCTCTCGATCAAGCACGACGTCGACCCCTCTGAGGTCGTCAAGGTCGGCGACGAGGTCGAGGCCCTTGTCCTCCAGAAGGAGGACAAGGAAGGTCGTCTGATCCTGTCCAAGAAGCGTGCGCAGTACGAGCGCGCCTGGGGCACGATCGAGAAGATCAAGGAAGAGGACGGCGTCGTCACCGGCACCGTCATCGAGGTCGTCAAGGGTGGACTCATCCTCGACATCGGCCTGCGCGGCTTCCTCCCCGCCTCGCTCGTGGAGATGCGTCGCGTCCGCGACCTCCAGCCCTACGTGGGCAAGGAGATCGAGGCCAAGATCATCGAGCTCGACAAGAACCGCAACAACGTGGTCCTGTCGCGCCGTGCGTGGCTCGAGCAGACGCAGTCCGAGGTGCGCACCACGTTCCTCAAGGAGCTCCAGAAGGGGCAGGTCCGCTCCGGCGTCGTGTCCTCCATCGTCAACTTCGGTGCGTTCGTGGACCTCGGCGGCGTCGACGGTCTCGTCCACGTGTCCGAGCTGTCCTGGAAGCACATCGACCACCCGTCCGAGGTTGTCGAGGTCGGCCAGGAGGTCACCGTCGAGGTTCTCGACGTCGACATGGACCGCGAGCGTGTCTCCCTGTCGCTCAAGGCGACGCAGGAAGACCCGTGGCAGCACTTCGCCCGCACCCACGCGATCGGTCAGGTCGTGCCGGGCAAGGTCACCAAGCTGGTCCCGTTCGGTGCGTTCGTCCGCGTGGACGACGGCATCGAGGGCCTGGTCCACATCTCCGAGCTGGCCGAGCGCCACGTGGAGCTGCCGGAGCAGGTCGTCACGGTCGGTTCCGACATCTTCGTCAAGGTCATCGACATCGACCTCGAGCGTCGCCGGATCTCGCTGAGCCTCAAGCAGGCCAACGACGACAGCGCGCCCGTCGCCGAGTTCGACCCGACCCTCTACGGCATGGCCGCGGAGTACGACGAGGCCGGCAACTACAAGTACCCGGAGGGCTTCGACCCGGAGACCAACGAGTGGCTCGAGGGCTTCGACACCCAGCGTGAGAAGTGGGAGAAGCAGTACGCCGAGGCCCACACCCGCTGGGAGGCTCACAAGACCCAGGTCGAGGAGGCCACCAAGGCCGACGCCGAGGCAGCCGCCAACGCTGGTGCCGCGACGTCCTACTCGTCCGACTCGGGTACGTCCGCAGCGGACTCCGACAGCGACACGGGCAGCAGCAGCAGCCGCCCGGCCGCCCCGGCGTCCGAGGGCACCCTGGCCTCTGACGAGGCCCTCGCCGCACTGCGCGAGAAGCTCACCGGCAACTGAGCCTGCGCCACGCGGCATACCTCGTATGCCGCGTGGCCGGCTCGGTCGCTGGACCACGAGAGGCCCGGTTCCCCAAGTTGGGGGGCCGGGCCTCTCGGCGTCCCGGGCTGGGGCGCGGAATCGGTCAGTGCAGGCGGACGCGGGGGTCGAGCACGGCATACGCGAGGTCGACCAGGATGTTGGCGACCACGACCGCGGCGGCGGCGAACAACACGATCCCGATGATGACGGGGAGGTCCTGCTGGTTGATCGCGTCGATGGCGGTCTTGCCGAGCCCGGGGAGGCTGAACACGGTCTCCGTGACGACGACGCCGCCCAGCAGCGATCCGACGTCGATCCCGAACTGCGTGACGATCGGGGTGAGCGCGGCCCGCAACCCGTGCCGCAGGACCACCCGTCGCTCGCCGATCCCCTTGGACCGGGCGGTGCGCACGTAGTCCTCGCCGAGCACGTCGAGCATCGACGCCCGGGTCAGTCGCGTGTAGGTCGCAGCTGACACCAGGGCCAGCGTGAACCACGGCAGGACCAGGTGCTGCGCCCACGGGCCCAGACCACCGCCGAAGGGCGCATAGCCCCCGGCGGGAAAGGCCGTGTGCCCGGCGAGGGTGAGCCGGAAGTAGAGGACGTAGAGCAGCAGGATGCCGAGCAGGAACGTCGGCGTGGAGTAGAAGAACAGGCTCAGGGCGGTGAGCGACCGGTCGGTGAACGAGCGCGGGTGGGTGGCCGAGATGACGCCGTTGAAGACGCCGAGGCCGAGCCACAGGAAGGCTGCGCCGAACACCAGCGACAGGGTGATCGGCAGCGCCGAGCCGAGGATCGTCGTGACCGGCACCTGGTGGTAGTAGTCGTAGCCGAGGTCGCCGTGCAGGGCGTTGCCCACGAAGTCGAGGTACTGCTTCCACAACGGCTGGTCCAGCCCGAGCCGGTGGGAGATCGCCGCGACGGTCTCGGGGGTGGCCTGCCGGCCGGCCAGCGTGCGGGCGACGTTGTTGGGAGCGACGAAGAACAGGCCGAAGACGGCCACGGTGATCAGCCACAGCACGAGGAAGCCGAGGAAGACTCGTCGGATCAGGAAGCGGACCATGACGACCTCACTTCGCCATCAGGCGCTCGGAGCGCGGGTCGAAGGCGTCGCGGATGCCGTCGCCGAGGAGGTTGAAGGCCAGCGTCGTGACGAGCAGCGCGGCTCCGGGGAAGACGACGAACCACCACGACGTCGTGTAGTAGGTCTGGGCCTCGCTGATCATCCCGCCCCAGTCGGCCGTCGGCGGGGCGAGACCCAACCCGAGGAACGACAGCGTCGCCTCGACGACGATGACCACCGGGATGAGCAGTGAGGCATAGACGATCACCGGTGCGAGCACGTTGGGCAGGATGTCGACGAACATGATCCGGGAGTTGGACGCGCCCAGGGACCGGGCCGCCTCCACGAACTCACGCTCTCGCATCGACAGCACCTGACCCCGGACGATGCGGGCCACCGAGGCCCAGCTGAAGAACCCGATGACGAGGACCGTGACGATCAGGCTCGGCCCCGTGATCGAGACCAGCGCGATCGCGACCAGCAGGAACGGCACCGACAGGACGACGTCGATGAGACGGGCCAGCACGGTGTCCACCAGGCCGCCGAGGAAGCCGGCAGCCAGCCCGATCACCACGCCGATCACCACGGTGAGCACGGTCGAGGCGACGCCGACGAGCAGCGAGATGCGGGAGCCGTAGGCGATGCGGACGAGGATGTCGCGGCCGAGGTCGTCGGTCCCGAGCCAGAACTCGCTCGACGGGCCACGGGGGAGGCCGTCGGGGGTGAGCCCGGTGGTGCGGTACTGCTCGTTGACCGGGTGACCGGTGATCAGCGCGGCCACGGGTGCCGCGACGGCCATCAGGACGATGAGGCCGATCACGACGAGCGACACCATCGCCACCCGGTCGCGGCGCAGCCGCTGCCACGCGAGCTGCCAGGGCGTGCGGCCTTCGATGCCGGTGGCCGCCGTGGCCCGGCTGGTGGCGTGGGGGTCGGCCTCGGGGCCCGTGGGGCTCATGACGGCCACGACGTCTGCGGTGTCGCTCATGCGGACTCAGCCTCCTCGGCCCGGCGCGACCGGGTGTCGATCTCGGTGTCACTGACCCGTGGCTTGGCCCGCGAGAGGTCCTCGCCCACGGCCAGCGGGTGCAGGCACGCCGTCAGGTGCACCGGGCCGTCCCCGAGCACCGGGACCAGGGGTGGGTCGGTGACGGCGCAGTCCTCGCGCGCCTTGGGGCACCTCGTGTGGAACCGGCATCCCGAGGGCGGGTTGGTCGGGGTGGGCAGGTCACCCACGAGCACGATCCGCTCGCGGCTGTCGGCCACGTCCGGGTCGGCATGGGGCAGGGCGGACAGCAGCGACCGGGTGTACGGGTGACGGGTGTGGTCGAACAGCTGGGCCGCCGGGGCGAGCTCGGCGATCTTGCCCAGGTGCATCACCGCGATGCGGTCGCTCACGTGACGGATCACCGAGAGGTCGTGCGAGATGAACAGGTACGTGAGCCCGAAGTCGTCCTGGAGGTCGACGAGCAGGTTGATGATCTGTGCCTGGATCGACACGTCGAGAGCCGACACCGGCTCGTCGCAGATCACGAGCTTGGGCCGCAGCGCGAGCGCGCGAGCCACTCCGATCCGCTGCCGCTGGCCCCCCGAGAACTCGGCCGGGAACCGGTTGTAGTGCTCCGGGTTCAACCCCACGCGCTCCATCAGCTCCTGGACCGTGCGCTTGCGGTCGGCGGCCGAGCCGATCCCGTGGATGACGAAGGGGTCGCCGATGATCGAGCCCACCCGGCGGCGAGGGTTCAGCGAGCCGTAGGGGTCCTGGAAGATCATCTGGATGTCCTGGCGCAGGGGGCGCATATCGCGGCCCGACAGGGTGCTGATGTCGCGGTCCTCGAAGGTCACCGTGCCCGAGGTCAGGTCGTAGAGCCGGGCCAGGCACCGCGCGAGGGTGGACTTCCCGCACCCGGTCTCGCCCACCAGGCCGAGGGTCTCGCCGCGCCGGACCTCCAGGCTGACCCCCGCGACGGCCTGCACCACGTCGTGCGTGCGTCGTAGCCCCGACGAGCGCACCGGGAACGACTTGGTGACCTCCTCGGCACGCAGGAGGACCTCGGACCTCATGGCCCGACCCCTGCCGGGGTCGGCGTGAGGTCGTCGGAGCCGGCCGCCGCAGCAGCCGACGCCGCGGTGCGCGCCTGCGTCTCCCTGCGCGCCTGCGCGTCGTCGGCGAGCCAGCAGGCGGAGCGGTGCTCGGGGTCGTCGTGAACCATGTCCAGCGGTGGGGCCACGCTCCAGCACCGGTCGAAGGCGTAGCGGCAGCGCGGCGCGAACGGGCACCCTGCCGGCAAGCTGATCAGTGAGGGTGGCGACCCCGGGATCGGCGTGAGCCGCTGGCCGGTGCCGCCCTGGGACGGCAGCGATGCCAGGAGCCCTTCGGTGTAGGGGTGGTGGTTCCGGTAGAACAGCGTCCGGCGAGGTGCCCGCTCCATGACCGACCCGGCATACATGACCACCACCTCGTCGGCCATCTCGGCGACCACGCCGAGGTCGTGGGTGATGAGGATGATGGCCGTCCCGAACCGTTCCTGGAGGCTGCGCATCACGTCGAGCACCTGCGCCTGCACGGTCACGTCGAGGGCTGTGGTGGGCTCGTCGGCGATGAGCAGCGCCGGGTCGAGGGCCATCGCCATGGCGATCATGACCCGCTGTCGCATGCCGCCCGAGAACTGGTGGGGGTAGTCGTGGATCCGCTGCTCGGCACGGGGGATGCCGACGATGGACAGGAGCTCCGCGGCCCGTTGCTGCGCAACGGATTTGGTGACCTTGCGGTGCGCCCTGATCATCTCGACGATCTGCCACCCGACCGTGTAGTAGGGGTGCAGGCTCGACAGCGGGTCCTGGAAGATCATGCCGATCTGCGCACCCCGAACCCGGCGCAGCACCTCCGGATCGGCTCCGATGAGGTCGATGCCGTCGAACCGTGCGGTGCCGCTCACCCGGGCGCCGCGTGTCAGGCCGGCGATGGTCTGGGTCGCCACGCTCTTGCCCGAGCCGGACTCCCCGACGATGGCGAGCGTGCTGCCACGCTCGACATCGAAGGAGAGTCCGCGCACGGCCTGGACGACACCGTCGGGGGTGTTGAAGGCGACCTCGAGGTCACGAACCTCCAGCAGTGCCATGGCGGGGTCCTCAGCCACCCTGCTTGCCCGCGGCGAGCCACACGTTCGCGGGGTCGAACTGCTGGAAGGCGGGGATGTAGACCGCGTTCATCACCTGGGCCGCCCGGTAGTTGGCGGTGATCGGGTTGGTGATCGGGAAGAAGATGGCGTCGTCCATCACCTGGTGGTCGGCCTTGGCCCACAGGACCCTGGCTTCGTCTTCGGTCTTGGCGTTCGCCGCCTGGTCGATGAGGGAGTTGGTCGTCGGGCTGTCGTAGAAGCCGAAGTTGCTGCCGATCGGCGGGAAGGCCGCCTTGCCGAAGTACAGCGGCTTGAAGAACGACAGCGCGGCGTTGCCGTACCAGTCGGCTCCCCACCCGGCGATCGCGATGTCCCACACGCCGCGCTGGGCGACGGTCGGCACCTGGAGGTACTTCGTGTAGAAGTCTGCGTTCGGGGACGGGACACCGACGACCTTGATGCCGACCTTCGAAAGGTCCTGCTGCACCGTCTGGAACGACTTGCTCTGTCCCTCGGAGGCGTTGCGGTACAACATCTTCAGCGTCAGACCGTTGGGGTAGCCGGCGGCCGCCAGCATCGACTTCGCCTTGGCCGGGTCGTTCGGGTACGGGTCGAAGCTCTGCTCACCACCGACGACGTTGCTCGGCAAGACGTGGGTGAGGGGCGGGTTGACCTTGGGTCCACCGAGCACCTGGATGATGTTGGTGCGGTTGAGCGCGTAGGAGAGCGCCTGCCGCACCTCCTTCTTCTGCAGCGCCTTGTTGTTGGTCGGCGAGACGGTGTTGTAGACGAGGTAGGGGTTGTTCGAAGAGCCCTCGCCGAGGTTGAGCAGCGGGTCCTTCTTCGCGATCAGCGCCGAGAGCTGCGAAGGCGGCGGGAACGTGTCGAAGGCCATGTCGGCGCTCGGGGTGCCGGTCTGGAGCTGCTGCTGGACCGAGTCCTGGCTGACCGTCTCGTTGATGACGACCTTGTCGACGTATGCCTTGCGGATCGGGTCGGTGGCGGGGTCCCACGCGGGGTTGCGGCTCATCGAGATCTTCTTCGTGGCCGTGTAGGAGTCGATCTTGTAGGGGCCGTCAGAGACGGTGTGCGCGGCCAGCTCCGGGCTGCCCGGCAGGTAGGCGTCGTACTCCTTGGGCGCCGGGGAGAAGGACGGCAGGGTGAGCATGTCGACGAAGTAGCTGGCCGGGTGGGTGAGCTGGAAGACCACGGTCTGGTCGTCCTTCGCCTGGAGACCGGCCACTGGTGTCTTGTCGACGTAGGCCGCGAGGGCCGCGGGCGTCTTGGCCACCTTGGCGAAGCCGTCGCAGAACGACTGGAAGCCGACGATGAGGTCGGCGTAGTCCGGCAGGCCGCCGAACGGCTGGACCGGGTTGCAGGTGCGCTTGACCCCTCGAACCATGTCCTGGGCGGTCACCTGCCTGGCCGGGGTGGTGTCCCACTTCGCGCCCTGGCGGATGGTGAAGGTGTAGGTCTTGCCGTCGGCGCTGATGCCGTTGCCCTCGGTCGGGATCGCGGTCGCGAGGTCGGGGGCGGCCTTGGTGACCTGGTCCTTGATGGCGGGGTAGGTGAAGAGCTGTCGGCTCCACAGTCGCAGTGCGACGTAGCCACCCGAGTAGTAGCTGATGTTCGGGTCCATGTAGTCGACGTCGCCGACTCCCAGCATGTTGAGGGTGCCGCCCTTGACGGCGGTGCCGCCGGTGGCCGACGAGCCGGTACCGGTGCCCGTGCTGCTGGCGCAGGCAGCCAGTCCGAGGCTCGCAGCGCAGGCGGTTGCCACCGCTGCGAGCCGACGTGTCCTGGGGATCATGATTTCTCCTCGGATGGGTGGACGGAGCTGGTTTGAACAGGAGCGGTCTGCCCGGTCGTGCAGGACAGGTCGACTGCGAAACTAGGCACCGCACCGCAGCCGTGGGAGGGCGCGCCGGGAAGCGTCACGCGACCGCAAATGCTCCGTCACAGAGTCCGGGGCTTCATGACGATTGCGTGACGGAACGCCATACGCGACAGAACTTCCGGACGGCTCCGCCGGGCGGTGTGATACTGACGACGTGACGCGGCGCGTGCTGCTGGTTGAGGACGACCCTCGGGTCAGGCGGGTGCTCCGCCTGGCCTTGGAGGACGAGGGCTACCACGTGTCCGAGGCGGCCACGGGGGAGCAGGGCCTGGCCGACCTGCCCCGCGAGGAACCTGATGTCGTGCTGCTCGACGTGATGCTCCCGGACACCGACGGATTCTCGGTCTGCCGTGAGATCCGGCACCGCAGCAACGTCCCGGTCATCATGGTCACCGCCCGCTCCGACAGCCACGACGTGGTCGCGGGGCTGGAGGCTGGTGCCGACGACTACGTGACCAAGCCCCTTGTCGCCAAGGAGCTGTCGGCGAGGATCCGCGCCCTCCTGCGACGGGTCGAGCCCGCCGTCGACCACCGCCCGAGGCGGCCCATGGTGGGCGACCTGTCGATCGGTCTCGACGACGGCGTGGTGCTTCGTGACGGGGAGCCGGTTGCCTTGACGCGCACGGAGTTTCGCCTCCTGGCCGAGCTCGCCGTCGCCGAGGGGCGCATCCTCAGCCGCGAGGACCTCCTCGACAAGGTCTGGGGCTACGGCTACTTCGGCGACTCGCGGATCGTCGACGTGCACATCCGCCGGCTGCGGACCAAGGTCGAGCGCGACCCCGCCAGCCCTCGCTACGTGGTCACGGCCCGGGGGCTGGGCTACCGGCTGGCGGGCTAGTGGCCGGCGGGGGAGCTGGCGCTGGCGCGCGGGGCCTGCGTCGGTTTCTTCCCGCTCGCAGGTTCGGGGTGCGGGGGCGGGTGACCCTGGGCTTCGGGCTCCTCGCACTCGGGCTCTCGGCGTTGCTCTCCGGGCTGGCCTGGACGCTCGTGACCCGCGCCATGGTGTCGCAGACGGAGCAGACCGCCCTCGTCGAGACCTCGCTCGACCGGGGTGAGGTGGAGACCGCCCTCTCGACCGGCGTCGCCGACCTGCCGACGGTGCTCGAGGGCGTGCCCGGCACCGACTCGGCCGCGGTCCTCGCCCACGTGGACGGACGGTGGTACGCCACCTCGCCGAGCCTCGGCCCGGCCAGCCTGCCGACCTCGCTGGTGGCGTTCGTCGGCGACGGACGGGAAGCCACCCAACGGATCCGCGTCGACGGGACGCTGCACCTCGCGGTCGGGCTGCCGTTGGACGGCGGGCGGGGGAGCTACTTCGAGATCTACTCCCTCGAGGAGATGCAGCGGACCGCGCGCGCCCTGTCGCTCGGGCTCGTCGCGGCCGCCGTGGTCACGGTCCTGATCGGTCTGGGGGTCGGTCGGTTCGCCAGCCGGTTGGCCCTGCGCCCACTCACCGAGCTCAACCGGGTGGCCGCCGACGTCGCTGCCGGGCAGCTCTCGGCACGCCTCAACGCAGCCGGTGACCCTGACCTCGAGGAGCTGGCCGGCTCCTTCAACCGTACCGTCGAGGACCTCCAACGCCACGTCGTCGCCGATGCGCGGTTCGCGGTCGACGTGAGCCACGAGCTGCGCACCCCCATGACGACCATGCTCAACTCGATGCAGGTCATCCAGAACCGGCGTGAGCAGCTCCCCGAGTCGGTGCGGGAGCCCGTCGACCTGCTGGCCGACGAGCTGGAACGGTTCCGCGCCCTGGTCGTGGACCTGCTCGAGATCTCCCGCCACGACGCGGGCGACCAGGTGGTCCGCGAGACGGTCCGGGTGGGAGACCTGGTGCGGCGCGCCGCCGACGCCGCGGCCGGCCGGGTCGTCACGACGGTGGACCCGGCGGTCGCCACCCTCACCATGGAGGTCGACAAGCGTCGCCTCGAGCGGGTGGTCGCCAACCTCGTCGGCAACGCCGAGACGCACGGAGGTGGGTGCACGGCCGTCCGGGTCGAGCTCGGTGCGCACGGGCTGCGCATCGTGGTGGAGGACGCCGGCCCCGGCATCCTGCCCGAGCGCCGCTCGCGGGTGTTCGAACGCTTCGCGCGCGGTGGCTCGAGCGAGCGCACCGGCGTGGGCCTCGGGCTGTCCATCGTCCAGCGGCACGTGGCCCTCCACGAGGGCCAGGTGCTCGTCGAGGAACGACCGGGAGGAGGTGCCCGGTTTGTCGTCGAGCTGCCCACCATCTCGTCCTAGCCCGGTATGCCGCGTGGCCGGCGTCGTGGTCGCCGTGGTCGCCGTCGCCCTGGGCCTGTCCGCGTGTTCGATCGGCACCCAGGCCAGTCCTGTCCCTGCCTCGGCACCGACGGCGACGACGACCGCGTCGGGCCCCAGACGTCAGGGCGTGCCGCTCACGGTGGCGGTCTACTTCGTGCAGGGCGACCACCTGGCCCGCCTGACCCGCACCGTGCCACCGGGCGCCGGGCTCGAGCCGTCCTTCGTCGGTCTGGCCGCCCCGGTCACGCCGGCCATGGCCGCGGCCGGCATCCGCAGCGCCCTGCCGATCGCCAGCACCCCCTTGCGGGGAGTCGTCGACGCGGACGGCGTGGCCCGGATCACCCTGCCGTCCGGCTTCGAGCGGATCTCCGTCCGCGAGCAGTCGCTGGCGATGGCCCAGCTCGTGTTCACCGTGACGGCGAACAGCCTGGCGCAGAGCGTCCAGCTGGTGCAGGGCACCCGCGCACTGCCGATGCCCGACCCGAGCGGGCAGCTCGTGACGCGGCCGGTCACGCGGGTGGACTACGCGGCATACAACCCCCCGGGCTAGCAGCCCGAGCGGGCCGGCGGGCCGCCCGCGGCGCGGCCCGCCGAGATGTCTCCACGTCGTGAATCACGAGCAGTGATGTCTTCACGTCGTGAATCACGAGGAGTGGAAGTTGAAGGATCTATCCACGGTCTACGTCATATTGCTGATGGCGAACGCAGGCTACTGGCTCTATACCTATTGGTGCTGCGACAGCAGGGGGGGCCGACACCGTCGGATCCTGGCGCAGCACTAGGGGATGTGTGCACGTGACGTCGCGGTCCGCGGCCGTCCACCAGCGCAGGGGGCGCGGTGACGACCGGAGGGCTGGTGCGGGTCGCAGGCGGGCGGCACACAAGAGTCTTGGGGAGGACTCGCAATGAAATCAACCACCACTGGGCTGCGCCGTTCGGCGCGGTTCGCCACCGTGCTCGTCACGGCAGGTGCAGCCTTTGCTGCGGCAGCCGCGACAGCACAGACGGCCGCTTCGGCGGCACCGTCGATCAGCATCCACAAGGCGCCCGTCGCGGCCGCCGTGGACGCATTGGCACCATCGGCCGCGACTGCCATCGCTGCAAAGGTGCCACCCGGCAAGGGCGTCGCCACCGGCTCGAAGACCTCGGGTGTGGGTGGCGTCTCCGGAGCAGCGCCTTCGACCTATGCACAGCTGACGGTGCACGGCGGCTACACCGCCTCGGGCGTCGGCCTGCGCAACCGCGGCGCAGGGTCGATCTACGTGTCCGGGGTGCCTGCCGGCGCCAAGGTCGTCGAGGCCTATCTCTACTGGAGCATCCTCGGCAATGCGGAGTCCTCGTCGTTCTCGGCGGGGACCTTCAAGGGTCTGCCGATCCGGGGCATCAAGGTCGGTCAGGGCGGAAGTCCCTGCTGGGGCGGCACGACCACCGGCTACGCCTACCGGGCGAACGTCGGCAGCTATGTGACCGGCAACGGCTGGTACGCACTCAAGGGGTTCGCGTCGAGCCGGCACGACGGCGCCGACCCGTTCAAGACGTCTGCGCCCGCTCCGCTCGCCGAGGGCGCCTCGCTCGTCGTGGTCTACGACAAGCCCAGCTTCCCGCTCACCCAGGTCGTCGTCGCCAACGGCTACGGCATGACCTCTGGTGGCGCCATGACCACGTCGCTGCCCTTCGGGTTCTCGGCCTCCAACCCGGTTGGTGAGTTCCGGACCACGTTCATCGGTGCGGACGGCCAGGCCAACGCCGGCGAGCCGTTCAGCAAGGTCAACGGTGTCGATGTCTTCCCGCCCGACTGGGACGGGACGGACCGTCCGCTCCCGCGCTACAGCCAGGGCAACCTGTGGGACACCGACACCATCTCGTTCGGCCGCCTGGTCCACCCGGGTGACACGAGCGCGAGGTTCACGGTCGACGGCGGCCCGGACTGCCTCTCCTGGGTGGCCCAGGTCATGTCGGCCCGCTACTACGGCCAGATCGACACCGACGGCGACAAGCTGCTCGACGGGTGGGAGGCCAACGGCCTCGACTCCGACGGCAACGGCACGTTCGACGTCGCGCTGCCGGGTGCGAACCCGGTCCACAAGGATCTCTACGTCGAGATGGACTACATGGGTGCCGAGGCCGTGTGCCCGTGCCACCTGCCGCTCGCCGCAGACCTGAACCGCATGGTGGCTGCCTACGCAGCTGCCCCGTATGCCGCCAACCCTGACGGGCTCGCAGGCATCCGGTTGCACCTCGACGCCGGTGCGGCGCGTGGAGCTGCGTTCAACCTCGGTGGAGGCAACCTGGTCCCGTTCGACGCCGACCTCAACCCGGTCGCCGCACAGTTCAACGCCATCAAGTCCGCCAACTTCAACGCCGCACGCGCCAAGGTCTACTACTACATGATCTGGGCACACGGCTACGACGGTGGCAGCAGCAGTGGCAACGCCTTCAACATCCCGAACGACAGCTTCGTCGTGACGCTCGGGCTCTGGGGTGGCGGCGGCAGCTCGGACGCCAAGGTGGGCACGTTCATCCACGAGTTCGGGCACGACCTCGGACTCCGCCACGGCGGTGACGACCACGCCAACTTCGAGCCGAACTACCTGAGCGTGATGAACTACGCGTTCCAGGTGACCGGCATCCCGCGGACGGGGACCATCCCGCCGAGCTTCACCTACTCATCGTTCACCCTGCCGAACCTCAACGAGGCGGCCCTGAACGAGAACGCGGGGCTCGGGAGCGCCAGTGCGGCGACCTACCGCACCCGCTGGTTCTGCCCGAACGGCACGCAGCGCACCACCGTCGGTGGCGCGAACCTGCCGATCAACTGGAACTGCGATGGCGTCACGGGCGGGATCGTCGCATCCGACATCAACAACGCCGGCGGCCTCACGGTCCTGGGCACCCAGAACAACTGGGCGAACCTGACCTACGGCGGCGGCACGGTTGGTGGCGGGATCTCCGCTGGGCTGAGCGCGACGGAGAAGGCTCCGCACGAGCTCACCTACCAAGAGGCGAAGGAGCACCACCTGCACAAGTGACCGCAGGGTCGACACCGGCTGGCGGGGAGCTTCGGCTCCCCGCCAGTCGGGCGGCTCGGGGCGACTGGCGGGCGGCTCTGGGGAACCGCCCCTTGGGAGGAGGCGTCGAAGTGTCATGAGCACCAACCTGGTCCGACGGCTGACAGCCGTCAGCGCGATCGTCCTGGTCGTGGCCGTGGGAGGGTGCGCCTCCACGGCTCCTGACGACCACCAGCCCGGGATGTCGGCCCCGTCCACGACGGCCACGTCGACCAGCCCCTCGGCATCGAGGGTCGCTCCGACGTCGGTGCCCCCGGAGCTCACCGCCGAGGAGCAGCTGCGGGTGAACCCGCCTCCGCCGCAGCGCGTGAGGGCCGCCCGCGAGGGGGCCACCGTGCGGCTGTCGTGGTCGCCGCCACCGGCGGTGACCGTGCCGCACACCTACTCGGACACCGTGGTGGAGTACCGCATCTACCGCACCGTCGACGGCGGCGCCGAGGTCCTCGTGGGCACCAGCGCCACGCTCGCCTTCACGGATGCGGAGCCGGGAGCTGGGACGCCCCGGTATGCCGTGAGCAGCGTGCGTGAGCACGGGGTCGAGGGCCCGCGCTCGGATGCCGTCGCGCCGGCCGCATCCTGACTCGTGCGGCCCGGGCTAGGGTGCACGGATGCCGTTCACGCCCGCCCACGTGGCAGCAGTCCTGCCCTTGGTGGGTAAGCGACGGCCGACGTGGGTCGTCCCGTCGGCGCTGGTCATCGGGTCGATGGTGCCGGACCTCCTCTACTTCGTGCCGATCCGCATCGACCGCGACCTGTCGCACTCGCTGACGGGGGTCGTCACCCTCGACCTGGCGCTGGGCCTGCTCGTCGTGGCGCTCTGGAGGTCGGTCGCCTCACCCGTCGTGCGTGACCTCGCACCGGGGAGCATCCGCGGCAGGATCCCCGTGCCACCACCGGCGACGCTGCGAGCGGCGCTGTGGGCCGTGCCCTGCGTGGTCGGGGGTGCCCTGACCCACGTCGGGTGGGACTCCTTCACCCACGCGAACGGGTGGGTGGTCGAGCGGGTCCCGTTCCTGACCGAGGACCACGGGCTCCCGGTCTTCAAGCTGGCGCAGTACGGCAGCGGACTGCTCGGGTGTGCGGTGGTGCTGGCCTACTGCCTCCGGCGCCAGGCGGCGCCGCCGGCACCGGGCGACGTGCCATGCGCCGGGGAACGCGAGCGGACCACCGCACTGGCGTTGCTCGCAGCCTTCCCGGTGGGGTGTGCGCTCGCCTTCGCAGTGCCCGCGTGGGTGGTCGGGACCTCCACCGAGATGGTGTTCTTCATCGCGGTCGTCCGTGGCGTGAGCGGGCTGGGCCTGGCCGCGTGTGGCGTCGCGGCGTGGTGGCACCTCACGGTGCGCCGACGAGCCATTGCCGTCGAGGCGGAGGCGAAGACGCAGGCTCCGGCGGGGGCCGACCGCGACGCGGGTGTCTAGGCTCGGGGGCATGGCACGGACGATCGCGACCACCACCCAGGTCGACCTCGAGGGGCTGCTCGACTTCGTCAGGCCCCGTCACCACATGCTCGTCATCACCAGCCGGGCCGACGGCCGCCCCCAGGCGTCACCGGTGACCGGCGGGGTCGACGACAGCGGCCGCATCGTGATCTCCAGCTACCGCGACCGCGCCAAGACGGTCAACGCCCGCAGGCGCTCCGACGTGTCGGTGGTCGTCCTCTCGGACGACTTCGGCGGCGCGTGGGTGCAGGTCGACGGGGAGTGCGAGGTGATCGACGCACCCGAGTCGGTCGAGCCGCTCGTTGAGTACTTCCGCAACATCTCGGGGGAGCACCCGGACTGGGACGAGTACCGCCAGGCGATGGTCGACCAGGACAAGTCGATCCTGCGGATCACCCCGACTCGCTGGGGCCCGGTCGCCACCGGCGGCTTCCCGCCGCGCCTGGCCGACTAGGGTGGTGGGCATGCTCCGCGTGGGCCTCACGGGAGGCATCGGGTCCGGGAAGTCGACTGTGGCGCAACGGCTTTCGTCACACGGGGCCACCGTCATCGACGCCGACGTCCTGGCGCGGGAGGTCGTGGCGCCCGGGAGTGCCGGCCTGGCAGCGATCGTCGACCGGTTCGGCGACGCCGTGCTCGACGACGACGGCGCCCTGAACCGCCCGGCCCTCGGGGCGCTCGTCTTCGCCGACGAGGGTGCGCGCCGCGACCTCGAGGGGATCACCCACCCCCTGATCGCCGACCGCACGCGGGAGCTGGTCGAGGCCGCGCCGTCGGACGCAGTGGTCGTCCACGACGTCCCGCTGCTGGTCGAGAAGCACTACGGCCCGCGCTACCACCTCGTGGTCGTCGTCGGCGCCGACGAGGAGACCCGGGTGAAGCGGCTGATGCAGACCCGGGGCATGACCGAGTCCGACGCCCGGAGCAGGATCGCTGCCCAGGCCACCGACCAGGAGCGGCGCGCCGTCGCTGACGTCTGGGTCGCCAACGACGGCCACCAGGACGACCTGCTGACGGTGGTCGACGCACTGTGGGACGAGCGCCTGGTGCCCTTCGAGGAGAACGTCCGCCGCGGCATACGGTCGCGTCGTGGCGAGACGCTGGAGCTGGTGGCAAGCGACCCCTCGTGGCCGGACGAGGCACGCCGGTTGCTCGGGCGCCTGCGGTTGGCCTTCGGGGAGACGGCGGTGACGGCCCACCACATCGGCAGCACTGCGGTCCCCGGCCTCGTCGCGAAGGACGTGGTCGACCTGCAGATCGGGGTGCCGAGCCTCGACGACGCGGACGGCGAGGCCCTGCGGGCGCGGCTCGACGCTGCGGGCTTCCCCCGCGCCGAAGGCGTGTTCTCCGACTTCGACCGGGGCTCCGACGGGCTCTGGCCCAAGCGGATGCACGGCAGCTGCGACCCGTCTCGGGTGACGCACGTCCACGTCCGAGAGGTGGGGAGCCCCGGGTGGCGGTGGGCGTTGATGTTCCGTGACTGGATGCGGGCGGACTCGCAGGCCCGCACCGACTACGAGGTCGAGAAGCGGCGCATCGCGGCGGCCGTCACGACGGTCAGCGAGTACGCCGAGGCCAAGGAGCCGTGGTTCGACTCCGTCCACGCCCGGGCCGAGGCGTGGGCGGCCGACACGGCCTGGGAGCCGACGCGTGACTGAGCAGCGCCGGCCCACGAGCGTCTACGGCGTCGGCGAGGAGCCGGACCCACGGTTCTCGCTCGCCAACGAGCGGACCGCCCTGGCGTGGATGCGCACGGCCCTGGCCCTGGTCGGTGGCGGCGTCGCGTTCGTGTCACTGGCGAGCCTGTCGACCCTCCCGGCCTGGGCGGCCCTCGTGGGTGCCGCCGCCTGCATCGGCGGAGCCGTCCTGGCCGTCCGGGCCGTCGTCGCCTGGGCGCGGGTGGAGCGAGCCCTGCGCCTGACCCGACCACTGCCCGCACCGCAAGCCCTTCTCCTCCTCGCCGGGGGCGTCGTGGTCCTCGGCGGTCTCACCCTCGTCCTCGCGGTGGTGGAGGTCGCCGGCCGGTGAGCGCCATCCCGGACCGCGACGCACTCCAGCCCGAGCGCACGGCCCTGGCCTGGCAGCGCACCGCGATCACCGCGATGGTGGCGCTGGTGCCGTTGGTCCTCGTGGCGCTGCGCACCGACCGACCCCTCCGGGCAGCGGCGGGGGCCGCGGCGATGGGCGTCAGCGTGGCACTGGTGGGGTCGGTGCGACGCCGTCTCGTCCAGCTGCGCGACGAGACCCGTGGCTACTCGCCCTTCCAGCCGATGGTCCGCGTCGCCGTGGTGACCCTCCTCGCCGCGACCGGTGGAGTCGTGCTGGGGGTCACCTCGTGGCTGGGCTGACCGCGCAGCCCGGGTCAGCGGCCTGGAGGGTGGTGCTCGTCGCGCACGGGGACCAGGGGAAGTGCGACCAGGGCGAAGAGGGACGCGGAGGCGAACGTCACGGCATACCCGGTCCAGCTCACCAGGGCACCCGCGAGCGGGGGCACCGCCGCGGCCGTGAGGAACTGGCCGGTGTTCTGGACGCCGAGCGCTCGCCCCGACCAGAACGGCCCCGCTCGCTCGGCGACGGCGGTGAACGCGAGGCCGTTGTCGGCCACGGTGACCGCCGACGCGACGACGAGCAGGAGCACGGCGACACCCCACTCCTCGTGGGACGCGACGCCGAGCAGCCCCATCGTCACCACGACCGCGGCCGCGACCCACCGCAACGGTCGCATCCGGCTCCCGACCCGGTCGGACAGGTGGCCCACGGCGATCCGCCCCGCGGCTCCGCCGACCTGCGTCACGGCGACCAGGGTGCCGGCTGCGGCCGCAGACCAGCCACGGTCGGTGACCAGCCAGGCGAGCGAGTAGGTCCACACCAGGAACTGCGGCACGACGAGGAGCATCGAGACGCCGTGCACGCGCGCCAGCGTGCGGTCGCTGCGGTAGGGGTTGCGCGCCGTGTCGACGGTGCGCGGCGGCCGCGGCGGGTCCTTGACGACCACGGCGACCGCCACGCACGCGAGGGCAGCAGCCGCAGCGGGCACCGCCAGCGCCACGCGGATGCCGTGGTGCTCGGCCAGCACGGCCATGGTCACCGCGGCCACGGCCACCCCGAGTGGCTGGGCCATCTGGCGAATGCCCATGGCGAGCCCTCGCCGGCCCGCTGGGAACCAGCCGACCACGACCCGCCCGCTGGCGGCGTTGGCGCTGGCGGCGGCTGCGCCCGCGACGAAGAGCCACGCGCACCAGCCCACCGGCCCGCGCGCCGTCGTGCTCGCGAGGGCGGCGAGTGCGGTCACCGCGAGTCCGGTGACGAGGGCCAGGCGCTCGCCCCTGCGGTCGACGACGACGCCCCACGCGACCAGGGTGAGCATGACGCCCAGCATGGGCGCGGCGCTGACCAGCCCCGCAGTGGCCAACGGAAGCCCCTCGCGGGCGTGCAGGACGGGGATCAGGAAGGCGGGTCCGTGCAGGGCGACGGCGGACGCCGTCTGGGCGAGCGTGCTCACCGCGAGCATCGCCCAACGGCGGCCGGGCCCCACCTCCGTGGACGGGGCGGCGGTCCGGTCGTGGGGGCTGGTTGCGGTGGCCACCACCCAGTCCTACGCCTCGCGTCGTCGGGGGGGGGGGCAGTCTGTCTCACCGCATCCTGAGACGGGCGCTGTCGGAGGGTCGGCCTACGCTGGACGCATGCGTCCCACGACAGACCTGCAACGCACGGTCGCCCCGTTCGAGGTGATCTCCGACTTCCAGCCCGCCGGAGACCAGCCCACCGCCATCGCCGACCTCGCGACGCGGATCCGGGCAGGGGAGAAGAACACCGTGCTGCTGGGCGCGACCGGCACCGGCAAGTCCGCGACCACCGCGTGGCTGGTCGAGCAGGTGCAACGGCCGACCCTCGTGATGGCGCCGAACAAGACGCTCGCGGCCCAGCTCGCCAACGAGTTCCGTGAGCTGCTGCCCAACAACGCCGTCGAGTACTTCGTCTCCTACTACGACTACTACCAGCCCGAGGCCTACATCCCGCAGACGGACACCTACATCGAGAAGGACTCCTCGATCAACGACGAGGTCGAGCGGCTGCGGCACAGCGCCACCAACTCGCTGCTCACCCGTCGTGACGTCATCGTCGTCGCCTCGGTCTCCTGCATCTACGGTCTGGGCACCCCGCAGGAGTACGTCGACCGGATGGCCCGCCTGCGGGTCGGCACCGAGGTCAACCGCGACGACCTGCTGCGGCGGTTCGTCCAGATGCAGTACACCCGCAACGACCTGGCCTTCACGCGCGGCACCTTCCGCGTGCGCGGAGACACGGTCGAGATCATCCCGGTCTACGAGGAGCTCGCCGTCCGGATCGAGTTCTTCGGCGACGAGATCGAGCGGATTTACACCCTCCACCCCGTCAGTGGCGAGATCATGCACGAGGAGCAGGAGATGTACGTCTTCCCGGCGACGCACTATGTCGCCGGCCCCGAGCGGATGGAGCGGGCGATCCGGGGGATCGAGCTCGAGCTGGCCGACCAGCTCGCCGCGTTCGAGAAGCAGGGCAAGCTCCTCGAGGCGCAGCGGCTGCGGATGCGCACCACCTACGACATCGAGATGATGCGCCAGGTCGGGTCGTGCTCGGGCATCGAGAACTACTCGATGCACATCGACGGCCGGGGCCGGGGGACCGCCCCGAACACGCTGCTCGACTACTTCCCGGAGGACTTCCTCCTGGTCATCGACGAGTCGCACGTCACCGTGCCGCAGATCGGGGCGATGTACGAGGGCGACATGTCGCGCAAGCGCCAGCTCGTCGACCACGGCTTCCGGCTGCCGTCCGCGATGGACAACCGGCCGCTGCGGTGGGAGGAGTTCCTCGACCGGATCGGCCAGACCGTCTACCTCTCGGCCACGCCCGGCCCCTACGAGCTCGCGCAGAGCACGGGGGTTGTCGAGCAGATCATCCGCCCCACCGGGCTGATCGACCCCGAGGTCGTGCTCAAGCCGACGAAGGGCCAGATCGACGACCTGCTCCACGAGATCGGCGAGCGCACCAAGGTCAACGAGCGGGTCCTGGTGACGACGCTCACCAAGAAGATGGCCGAGGACCTCACCGACTACCTGCTCGACAAGGGGGTGCGGGTCCGCTACCTCCACAGCGAGGTCGACACCCTGCGGCGGGTGGAGCTGCTGCGCGAGCTCCGGATGGGGGAGTACGACGTCCTCGTCGGCATCAACCTGCTCCGCGAGGGACTCGACCTGCCCGAGGTGTCCTTGGTCAGCATCCTCGACGCCGACAAGGAGGGCTTCCTCCGCTCGGCCCGCTCGCTGATCCAGACCATCGGCCGCGCGGCCCGCAACGTGTCCGGCCAGGTGCACATGTACGCCGACAAGGTCACGCCGTCGATGCGGGAGGCGATCGACGAGACGCAGCGCCGCCGCGAGATCCAGGTCGCCTACAACCTCGCGGCCGGGGTCGACCCGCAGCCCCTGCGCAAGAAGATCGCCGACATCACCGACCTGCTCCAGCGGGAGGATGCCGACACCGAGGCACTGCTCGGGTCGGGCCGCAGCCAGTCGCGCGGCAAGAACGCCAACCGGGGCGGTCGTGGCGCCCTCCAGGCCGACGCCGGGGTCGCGGCCGACCGGTTGCGCAACCTGCCCGCCAACGACCTCGCCAACCTCATCCAGGAGCTGTCGGCCCAGATGCACCAGGCGGCCGCGGACCTCCACTTCGAGCTGGCGGCCCGGCTGCGTGACGAGATCGGTGACCTGAAGAAGGAACTGCGGCAAATGTCCGCTGCGACCCAGTAGGTGTCGTTTGGGGCCTGACGAGGGCTCCTGAGGTGCATGGCGCGTGGTGTGCGTCATTTGCGTGAAGACACGGTGGGTGGGGCCCTGACAGCCTGACGGGTGGAGGTGCACCATGGCTGCAGGACCCTGCCGCGCCAACAACTTCATGCGGGTGTTGGGCGGATGAGTGTGCTTGGACAGGCCGGCCGCGAGTCCTCGACGGCGGTCCGGACGGTTTTCGGCAACCGCAACCTGCGTCGCATCATGCTCGCCTTCGGCGGGTCGGTGATCGGCGACTGGGCCTATGGCACCGCCATCTCCGTCTGGGCGTACAGCGTGGGCGGGGCCAAGGTGCTGGCGGTCTGGGCCGTGGTGCGGTTCATCCTGATGGCCGTCTGCACGCCGTTCGCCGCCACCCTGGTCGACCGCTACTCCCGCAAGGGAATCATGATCAGCGTCGACCTGGCCCGGTGCGTCCTGCTGCTGGTCATCGCGGCGACCATGGCGAGCGTGGACCCGCTGGTCGTCTTCGTGCTGGCCGGCCTCGCGTCCGTCCTGGGTACCCCGTTCCGGCCCGCCCAGCGCGCGATGATGCCGTCGCTGGTGTCCCGGCCCGAGGAGCTCACCGCGGTCAACGGCACGTCCAGCACCCTGGAGAGCCTGGCCTTCTTCGCCGGACCCGCCCTGGCGGCCGGCCTGCTGGCGTCGACCTCGGTCGAAGTGGTCCTCTTGTTCGACGCCGCCACCTTCCTCTGGTCGGCTGCCCTGGTGTACGGCGTGCACCCGGTCGCACCGGCCACACCCGCGTCCGCGTCCGCGGTAGCGGAGCCGGAGCCCGCGGACGCCACGGAGTCGAAGGACACGGCGCAGGACCCGGCCGAAGCCAAGCAACGCTGGGCGTTCCTGCGCGAGACGGGTGGGGGCTTCACCTACATCTGGCGCGACCGCGACCTACGGGTGCTCATCGCGCTCACCTGCGCGCAGACCCTCATCGCCGGGGCGTCGGCTGTCTTCGTGGTCTCGATGGCCTTCGACCTCGTCGACCTCGGCCCGCCGGGGGTCGGCTTCCTCGACTCCATGCTCGGTGTGGGCGCCCTGGTAGGTGGCTTCGTGGCGCTGTCCCGGGCCTCCCGCCAGCAGCTCGGTCTCGACTTCTGCGTGGGCGTCGTCCTGTGGTCGCTCCCGCTCGTGCTGGTCCTGGTCTGGCCGACCGTGGCAGTCGCCGTGCTGGTCATGCTCCTGCTCGGCCTGGCCAACCCGCTCGTGGACGTCAACCTCGACACCCTGCTGCAACGGCTCACCCCCGACCACCTGCTGGGTCGCGTGTTCGGCACGCTCGACTCCGCCTACATCGCCTCGATGGCGGTCGGTGCCGGCGTCATGCCGCTGCTGATCGCCCTCGTCGGTCTCCAGTGGGGCATGGCCCTGCTCGGTCTGCTCGTGACCGCGATGGTCGTTCCGGCGGTCCCGCGGATGCGTCGGCTAGACCTGACGCTGCGCGCGCCGGAGGGACTGCCGCTGGTCGAGTCGGTGCCGATGTTCGCGCCCCTGGACCGCACCGCCCTCGAGGGTCTCGCACGGCAGCTGACCCGGGTCGAGGTCGCGGCGGGCGCGCTCGTCTTCGACGAGGGCGAGGAGGGCGACCAGTTCTTCATCATCGAGTCGGGCGCCGTGGAGATCTGGCACGACGGTGTGCTGCTGCGCACCGAGTACGCCGGCGACTACTTCGGCGAGATCGCCCTGCTGCGTCAGGTGCCGCGGACGGCCCAGGTCCGCGCTGTCGAGCCGACCGTTCTCCGCGGGTTGGGGCGGCGGGCCTTCCTCGACGCCGTGCTCGGGAACGTCGAGGCGGTGACAGCTGCCGAGACCGTCATGGCCCGCCGGATCCTCGCGGGGTGACGGTGGACGACCTCGACTCGCGGCTCGAGCCCTACCTGCCCGTCCTGCTGCGGGGGCGGGTGGCGGCCGACCCCGCCCCAGCGCACTGGGCGCTGTCCGGCAGCCTCGTGGTCCTCGACATCAGCGGCTTCACGCGGCTCACCGAGAGGTTGGCGGCGCGCGGGCGGGCGGGCGCCGAGGAGCTCAGCGACGTCCTGGACGACGTGTTCGGCCCACTCGTCGAGGTGGCCCTGGCCGAAGGGTGCGACCTGCTCAAGTGGGGTGGCGACGCGGTGCTGCTGCTGGCCACCGGCGACGGCTCGGCCGTGCGCGCCACCCGTGCCGCCGCCAGGATGCGCGCCGTGCTGTCCCGCGTCGGACACCTGCGCACCTCGGTGGGGGCCGTCGTCCTGCGGGCCTCGACCGGGGTGGCCACCGGTGACGTGCACCTCGTCCTGGCGGGAGACCCGAGTGCCCACCGCGAGCTCATGGTGCTCGGGCCCCTGGCCAGTCGGGTGACGTCGACCGAGGCGGCGGCCGCGGCTGGGCAGGTCCTGGTGGACGGTGCGACGGCCGCTCTCCTGCCGGAGCGGTTCGTGGGGGAGGCGACGGGTCCGGGCTTCCTCCTGCGCGGCCTCCCGCCCCCAGCTCGCGCCGGTGAGGGGGTTGGCGACCTGACTGCGGTCCTGCCCCAGACCTCGGGTGGTCCGGCCACGGACCGTGCCCGGCTGGTGCCCAGCCAGCTGCGCGCCCACGTCGCGCACGGCAACCGCGAACCCGAGCACCGGGTCGCCGCGGCGGCCTTCATCCGCTTCTCGGGGACGGACGAGCTCGTGGAACAGGACGGACCCGAAGCCCTCACCGTCGCCATCGACGAGCTGGTGCGCACCATCCAGGAGGCGACGACCCGGCACGGGGTGTCGTTCCACGAGACCGACATCGACGTCGACGGCGGCAAGGTGATGCTGGTCGCGGGCGCCCCGCAGAGCACGGGCGACGACGTCGACCACCTCCTGGCGGCAGTCCGCCACGTCGTCGACCGGCCCGGTCGTCTGCCGGTCCGGGTGGGGGTCGCGCAGGGACGGGTCTTCACCGGAGACCTGGGTCCGGCCAGCCGGCGGACCTACTCGGTGAAGGGGGGTGCCGTGAACCTGGCGGCCAGGCTCGCCGCTCGCGCCTCGCCCGGGAGCATCAGCCTGCCCGCCGAGCTGCTCGACCACAGCCGCACCCGGTGGGAGGTGGAGTCGACGAGCTCGCTGCGGCTCAAGGGACTGGCCGAGCCCGTGCCCAGCGTGACCCTCGGCCGCCCGACCTCGCGCGTGGTCGACCAGGTGGAGACGGCGATGGTCGGCCGAGAACTCGAGCTCGGGGTGATCCGGACCGCCCTCGACCGCCTCGGTGACGGAGTGGGCGGCCTCGTCACGGTCGTCGGCCAGCCCGGCATGGGCAAGACCAGGCTCGTCGCCGAGGTGCTGGCGGGTGCCGAAGACTTCGAGGTGCTCAAGGCCGAGTGCGGGCACAGTGGTGCCACGGCGCCCTATGCGACCGTGCGCGTCCTCCTCGCCGCAGCTCTCGGGCTGTCCTCCGAGGTCGACCCCCAGGAGGGGTTCCGGAGGGCGGGCACCCTGGTCCGGGCCCGTGACCCCCAGCTCGAGGGGCTGCTGCCGATGCTCGGCCTGGTCTTCGACGTCCCCATGCCCGCACCACGCGACGAGGTCGAGCTGGGGGAGGAGTTCCGCTCCGACGCCCTGCACCGGTTGGTGGTTGCCGTCATGGAGGCGGCCCTCCAGTCCCCGACCTTGCTGGTGGTCGAGGACGCCCACCTCATGGACGGCGACAGTGCGCGGGTGCTGGAGCTGCTGGCGGCCCGCTGTGACGACCTGCCGTGGCTCCTGCTGACGACCCGGCGGGAGCTCGACGACAGCACACCCCCTGCAGGCGTCGTGGTCGAGCTCGGTCCGTTGGCCGCCACCGCCAGCGAGCTGATGACCGAGCTGGTCGACCCCGAACGCCCCCTGCCGCCGGCCGCGGCCCGGGCCCTGGTGGCCCGCGCCGGTGGGCACCCCCTGTTCATCCGCGAGCTGGTCCTGGCGGCCTCGCGCGGCGACCGGATCGACGACCTTCCGCTCTCGGTGGAGGAGCTCGTGGCGGTGCAGATCGACGCCTTGGCCCCCCGGCAGAGGTCGGTGTTGCGCCGCGCCGCGGTGCTCGGGAACTCGTTCACGCTCGCGCTCCTGGCCGAGCTGGTGGCCGATCTCCCCGATGGGCGGACGCTGCGTGACGACGTCGCCGAGCTATCGGCCTTCCTGGAGCCGGCCGGGGCGCGGCGGTGGCAGTTCCGACACGCGGTGCACCGGGAGACCGCGTATGCCGGTCTGCCCATCAGGGTGCGGACCCGACTGCACGCGACGGTGGGAGAGGTGTTGTCGCGCTCGCCGCGCGCCCGAGGTCGCAGGCCAGAGGTGCTGGCGCACCACTTCTTCGCGGCCGGACGCTTCGCGGACGCGTGGGAGTGTGCTCGGCGGGCGGGCGCGAAGGCACTGGCTGCGGCCGCACCGGAGGCCGCCGCCCACGCCTACGCCCAGGCGGCCGAGGCCGCCTTGCGATCAGGGTCGGTGCCCACGGGGGAGCGGGCGGCCGACCTCGAGTCGTGGGGTGACGCGTTGTTCCTGTGCGGCCGGTCCCGCGACGCCGACCGCGCCTACGCCCAGGCCAGGCGACTCTGGGTCGGCGCGCCGGTGCGGTCGGCAGCGCTCTCGCTCAAGGGGGCCAAGGTGGCCCAGCGCCAAGGGCGCCACCCGGTCGCCCTGCGGCGCACCGCGACCGGCCTGGGGATCCTGGTCGGAGTCGATGGCCCCGATGCGCTGGCGACCCGGGCCCGGCTGCTCTCCCGCAGGAGCGTCGTGCTCATGAGCCAGGGGCGCTACGCCGACGCGGCGCGGTGCGCGCTGGAGGCGGTGGGCACCGCCGAGCAGGCCGGTCAGGACGACGCGCTCGCCCAGGCCCACCTGGTGCTGCACGGCGTGGAGGTCTTCACCGGCTCCAGCTCGGGAGTCGACCACGGCGAGACGGCCCTGGCGCTGTATGCCGCCCTCGGGGACCTGAGCGGGCAGGCCCACGCGCACAACAACATCGCCATGCGGCTGCTCCTCCAGGGCCGCTGGACCGAGGCGCTGGAGGGCTTCCAGCGCGCGGCGGCCAGCTTCGAGAAGGTGGGCGACGCAGCGAACGCCGCGAACGCGGCATACAACAGCGCCGACCTGCTGAACCGGCAGGGGCGCCCCCAGGCGGCCCTGGACGTCCTCGCCGGGGTGCTGCGGATCGCCAAGGCGGTCGACGACGAGGAGCTGCGCGCGCTGGTGCTGCGCGAACAGGGCCGGGCCCACCACCGGGCCGGGCGCCCGGACGAGGGCAGCAGGCTGCTCGACGAGGCGCGTGCCCTGTTCCACGCGCTGCACGAGCCCCACGAGGTCTGCGAGACCGACATCGCCGTCGCCGAGGGACACCTGCTCGCCGGGCGCTCCGCCGAGGCGCTCGCGGCGACGCACCGCGCCCTCGCGACCATCACCGCGCTCAGGGCGGCGACCCTCCTGCCGTCGGCGTTGCGCGTCCGCGCGAGCGCCCAGGCGGTGCTGGGTGACGAGGCCGGCGCGTGGGCGTCACTGCATGCAGGGCTGGCCGCGAGCGCGGCGCCGGACCTCGCCCACGAGCGCGGGTTCCTGCTGGCGGTCCAGGCCCACCTGGAGTCGGTGGCCCTGGCCGACCACGAGGCGTTCGCCGTCCTCGAGCGGCTGGGAGTGCTCAGGGCACCCCTACCGTGGCTGGCGCCGGTCGGTCAGGAACAGCTCCATCACGGGTAGCTGCCCCGGATGTCGTGGGTGAAGAGGATGACGCTGTAGACGTCGCCGGCGTTGTCACGGGTGGACTGCACGGTGTCGCGGCACGCGGTCTGCCCCGTGCCCAGCACGCCCTTGGAGGGGCAGTCCGGCACCTGGGTGAAGGCCCCGGTGTTCGTGAGGTCGATGGTGACGGGGAACGAGCTGACGCCGCCTTGCCCGCACAGCGTCTTGTCGCAGGCCAGGACGAACGTGGCGGGAGCAGTCGGCGTGTACAGCGGCGCCCCGTTCTCGTCCTTGAGCGAGACCTCGGCGGTGACCAGCCGAGCGGTGGTGCCCGACTTGGTGCGGCAGGTGAGGATGGTGTCGCACGAGCCGACCGACATCAGCACGGTGCCGTTGCCCCCGTTGGGCAGCTGGAGGAAGCCGCACACCGGCGAGGTGGGCGTGGGAGCCGGGCAGCCGGGGTCGGTGACGTTCAGGGTGCTGCGCGGAGCGGCCTGGGCGCGGACGGCGGTCGCGGCCACGTTGATCGTCGTGGTCGTGCCAGTCAGGGCGGTCCCGGAGACGACGCCGACGGCGAGCTTGACGGCGTTCCCGAACGGCGCGTAGGTGGCCCCGGCGATCGTGCCGCGCGTCGTGCCCTTGACGATGGTGCCCTCGAGGACGCCGGCCAGGGTGCCGGAGCCCGTGACCAGGCTGAGTCGCATCGTGGTGTTCTGGGTGGGCGCGAGCGGCGCACCCAAGGGGTCCCTCGCCTCCACGACGACGGTGAACGGGCGCCCGGCCACGGCACCGACCAAGCCCGTGCCCTGGTCGCCGACGGAGATGACCGCGAGCGACCCCTTGACGGATCCTGCCATCGACGCCGACGGCGCCACCAGCAGGAGGGCCGCTGCCCAGATCATGGCCACCACGGCCAGGACCGGGACGGGGCGTGGGCGCAGTCGGCGTACGGACATGGCAGACCTCAGTTCGGCAGGTGGTCGAGGGCTCCCATCGTGGCCGGTGCACGGCTCGCCGCTGTACCTCAGTTGTCCTAGTCCTCGTCGACGATGGTCCTCGGCAACCAGTCGACCCGCTCGTGGGCGAGTCGGGACTACCGTCGCTGCTGTGACCACCTTCGACGCCGATGCCCTGCGCGACTACTGCCTGGCCAAGCCGGGCGCCTGGGCCGACCAGCCCTGGGAGGGCGACTTCGTCGCCAAGGTCGGGACAAGATCTTCGCCTTCATGGGCAGCGAGTCGGTCGGCCTGAAGTGCGGCGCCTCCCGCACCGAGGCCGACGAGTGGCTCCTGCAGTACCCCGAGGACGCGTCGGTGATGGCCTACATCGGCCGGTCCGGCTGGAACACCCTGCGACTGGGTGGCACGATCCCTGACGACGAGCTCCGCGAGGCGGTCGACACCTCCTACGACACCGTCGTGGCCAAGCTTCCCAAGAGCCGCCGGCCGGCCCTGGACTGACCAGCCGGTGGGCCGAGTTGGGGGAGCGGCTCAAGTCTGGGACACTTCTTCTTGTTCATCGAAGGGCTGGCCCCCTCGATGAAGTGTTTTGACCATCGGAGGGCGGGCCCCCTCGATGTAGCTTTTGTTTTTGACCATCGGAGGGGAGTATCCCCACGCGGTGTCCTCGTCATCACGGTCGCCTGTCGCGCCGGCTCACGCAGCCACGCGGCATACCGACCCGGGGAGCCGGTCCGCACCTCACGGGGCGGGAGAGACCTCCGGCCACCTCGTTGTGACCGGAAGGTTCCCCCTGTGACCGCGTTCGTTGCGACCACCGCCACCCAGATGGAAGTCCCCACCTGGGTCTGGTACCTCACCGTCGGCCTGATGGCCGTCGTGCTCCTCTTCGACGTCTTCATCATCGCGCGCCGCCCGCACGTGCCGTCGACCAAGGAGGTCAGCATCTCGCTGGCCTTCTACATCGGTGCGGCCCTGCTGTTCGGCCTCGGCATCTGGTACTTCACCCACGACCAGGCTGGCGGCAAGTTCGCCACCGAGTACTACGCCGGCTGGCTGACCGAGTACTCGCTGTCGGTCGACAACCTGTTCATCTTCCTGCTGATCATGGCCAGGTTCGGGGTGCCTGAGAAGCTCCAGCAGTCGGCGCTGCTCATCGGCATCATCATCGCCATCGCCCTGCGTGGCATCTTCATCGCGGTCGGTGCCGCGGCGATCAACCAGTTCTCGTGGGTCTTCTACATCTTCGGCGCGTTCCTCATCTACACCGCGGTCAAGCTCGGCAAGGAGGGCGAGACCGACGACGAGGAGTACGAGGAGAACCGCTTCATGAAGTGGGTCGAGAAGCGCTTCCCGGCCACCGACCAGTACGACGGGGCCAAGCTGTTCACCCACATCAACGGCAAGAAGCTCGCCACCCCGATGTTCATCGTCATCATGGCGCTCGGGACCACCGACCTGCTCTTCGCGCTCGACTCCATCCCCGCGATCTACGGCCTGACCAAGGAGCCATACCTGGTGCTCACGGCCAACCTGTTCGCGCTGATGGGGCTGCGCCAGCTCTACTTCCTGATCGGCGGGCTGCTCAAGAAGCTGGTCTACCTGAGCCTGGGCTTGGCCGTGCTGCTCGCCTTCATCGGCGTCAAGCTCGTGCTGCACGCCCTGCACGAGAACGAGCTGCCCTTCATCAACGGTGGCGAGCACGTCAAGAGTGCTCCGGACATCCCGATCTCGGTGTCCCTGGGCGCCATCGTGGTCATCCTCGGCGTGACGACCGTCGCGAGCCTGTGGAAGTCCCGCAAGGACGAGCGCGAGCGGCTCTCAGCCTCCTGACAGGGCCGGGTCGGGACGCTCGTCAGGGCGCTCGTCGCGACGCTGGCCGGCACCCATCACCAGGGCGCTGGCCAGCACCACCAGGGCCATGCCCAGGAGCTGCAGGTGGCCGAGCCGCTGGCCGAGGACGACGAGTCCGGCCAGTGCGGCAGCAGCGGGCTCCAAGCTCAGCAGGATGCCGAACACGCGGGCGCTGAGCGTGCGCAGGGCGGCCAGCTCGAGCGAGTAGGGCAGCACCGAGGACAGCACGGCGATGCCGAGGCCCTTGGCCACCGACTCGCCGGTCCAGTCCGGGACGCTCGTCACGCCGAACGGCAGCGCGACGACGAGGGCGACGGCCATCGCCAGGGCGAGGCCCTCGAGCTTCGGGAACTCGCGGCCGGCGCGACCGCTCGCGAGGATGTATGCCGCCCAGCAGGCGCCCGCGAGCGCGGCCAGTCCCAGCCCGGTCCACTCCACGTCCGGGAAGGGGGTGTCGAGCGCCTCGGAGATCAGCACCACCCCGATCGCGGCCGCCCCGACCGCGGCCAGGTCACGAAGTCGTCTGGACAGCGCGGTGGCGAGGGTCAACGGGCCGAGGAACTCGACGGTGACGGCCACCCCGATCGGCAGGTGGGCCAGCGAGGAGTAGAAGGCCAAGTTCATCAGGCCCAGCGCGGCGCCGAACCCGAGGACGGTCAGCCAGGCGGCCCGGCTGTGCCCTCGCACGCGGGGTCGGGCGATCGCCCAGAGGATCGCGGTCGCGAAGACCAGGCGCAGGGTGACCGACCCGCCCGCCCCGATCTCGGGGACCAGGGTGGCGGCCAGCGCGCCTCCGAACTGGACCGAGACGATGGCGGTCAGGACGAGGAGCAGCGGCTGGGCCGGTGTCCTCGTGGTCATGGTGGGCGACTCTAGCCAGCGCTGCGCCGGACAACGTCCTCCTGTACCACCCTTCGGCGAAAGATATGCGTTGTTGACCGGCCGTAAGACACAAGTCATCCAAATAGTGAGAAGGTCTGCCCGCCGATTTTCACTTAGACCGTTCACATTCCCGGCGCCGTCGCACGGCACGTGAAGCACCCCATGGTGAGAGCAGGCAACCGGCATGTATTGGTGAGGTCACCTAGTCCCTAATGACTATTGCTGCCCGTCTTTTTGAACTCATACCTTTGTCCAGTCGCGGAACCACAAGGAGACCTCACAGGGGGTGCTGGTCTTCGGTCTGCGGGGTTGTGAGGGACATACATGGCTGCTTTGTTCGAAGATCACCAGCGCCCAGTCGCTGGAGGGGAGATCGACACCGTTCGCGCGTTGCTGCATGACTTGCGGCAACCGCTGGCTGCGATTCTCCTGCTTGCCGGCACCGAAGGCGGTGACGTCGGTCGGAAGATGGACGGTATCGCCGGTCAGGCACGATGGCTCGCCGAGCTCGTCGAGACGAGCCTCAGCGAGGCCGCTGCCGACGAGGTCAGCACCACCGACCTGGGTGCCATCGCCCACCGGGCGGTGGTCCGAGCCCGGGCCACCGCGCACTGTGTCATCAGCATCGAGATGGTCGAGGGCATCGAGGCCTGGGCTCGTCCGGTGGCGTTGAGCCGGGCGCTGGCCTGCGTGCTCGACAACGCCGTGCGTGCCGCCGGCGACGGTGGCCACGTGCGGGTCGACACCTACACCGACCGTGAGGGGATCCACCTCACGGTGTCCGACGACGGACCGGGGCTGGGCAAGATCAGCTCCCGCACGTCGCTCGGACTGACCACCACCCGGGCGATGGTTGCCGCTTGCCACGGGTCGTTCCGGCTCTACGCCGGTGAAGACCGGGGAACCGTGGCCGACATCTGCCTCGCCAGGGCCGAGCTCCGGCGGGTGGCGTCATGAGGATCGTCGTCTGCGACGACCACCTGCTCCTGCTCGAGGCCCTGGGCCTCGCGCTCGGCGCCCGTGGTCACGAGGTCGTCGCCCTGGCGGGCACGCCCGAGGAGGCGGTCAGTGCGGTCGCGATGCACCGTCCCGACGTGTGCCTGCTCGACGTGAACTTCCCGGGTGGGACCTCGGTCTCCGCCATCCACGAGATCCGCGAGATCTCGCCGCAGACCAAGGTCGTGATGCTCTCCGCCGAGGCGGACCACGGCATCGTCGGCCGGGCCATCGCGGAGGGTGCGTCGGGGTACGTCGGCAAGGAGAAGCCGATCGTCGAGATCGTCGAGATGCTGGACCGCGCCGTCCGTGGTCAGCTGGCGGTCGAGCCGTCGCTGCTCCAGCGCGCGCTGCGCCCGCAGAAGTCGACCGACGACCCGCTGTGGGCCCTGCAGTTCCTGACCGACCGCGAGTGGCAGGTCATGCGCTGCATCATGGACGGCCAGACCACCGAGGAGATGGCGTCCTCGCTGGGAGTGCAGCGGAGCACGGCCCGGACGCACGTCCAGAACCTGCTCACCAAGCTCGGGGTGCACTCCAGGCTCCAGGCGGCCGCGCTGATGTCGGCCCACGGCTCGCACGAGTCGTGGCCGGTCCACCTGCGCTGACCGCCTGGGCTGACCACCTGCGTTGAACGTCTGGTCGGGGGTCGGGAGTGACGTTTGCGTCCAGAGGGACGGGACTAGTCCCGTCACCCTTTTGACGTAGGCGCCACTCCCGCACTGGCGTGTTCTGCCGACCGAGGGGGTGCGCGACGCTGGGGCACATGCCAGCCCCTGTACGCGTCTTGCTCGTGGATGACCATGAGGTGTTCGTGGACGCCTTGGCCCTCTGCCTCGGGGACTACCCCGACATCGAGGTCCAGGGGTCGGCGACCAGTGTCGCGCAGGGGCTCCGGCGCCTCCGCGAGACCCAGTGCGACGTCGTCGTGCTGGACCTCGCCCTCGCGGGTGAGGACGGTCTGACCCTGGCCCGCGAGGCGCTGGCCGACGACCCGACGCTCGGCATCGTCATCGCCACGGGGGCCGAGGCCGGTGACCAGATCGTCGAGGCGGTCCAGCTGGGGGTCCGGGGATGGGTCTCCAAGACCGAGACCGCCGACGCCCTGGTCGACGCGATCCGCGGGGTGGCCCGCGGCGAGACCCGCATCCCTGCCGACCTGCTCGCCGAGGTGCTGGTGTCGCTCTCGCGCGGCCAGCACACGACCGTCGAGCACGTGCAGGGCATCCGTGAGCTCACGAGCCGGGAGCTCGAAGTCCTGGCCTGCCTCGTCGAGGGCATGAGCCGCACCGAGATCGGGCTGCTCCTGCACGTCTCACCCAACACCGTGCGCACCCACGTGCAGAGCATCCTGCACAAGCTCAAGGTCCACTCGGCCCTCGCCGCGGTCGCGATCGCGCGTCGTGCCGGAATCACCGGAGCGACGGTCCCAGCCGGTTGAAGGGCACCGGCCCCGCACGGGCCTAGGACCCGCGGGGGAGGTGGGGAAGGTCGCCCTCCGAGCTGACCTCGCGGGGGTCCCGCCGCGCCAGCCAGAGCAGCAGGCCGGACCGTGGTCCCCTCACCGTGGCTGCGCCGTCGGCCACCACCCACTCGTCGCCCTCGTCGCTGACGACCCGAAGGCCGGGCGCGTGCTCGGTCGCCGTCAGCCGGCCGACCGCGTCGTCGATGAACCCGCGGACGAGGTCGGTCTCGACGTCCGCGAAGGTGAAGCCGTCGTCGAGGTCGACGTGGTGGAAGACCACTTCGCGCAGCCGCAGCTGCGGCAGCACGAGCGGGGGGACCATCAGCCCACCCCGCATCTCGACCTCGTCGACGGCCAGCGGACCACCGAGGGCGGCCAGGTGCGGGTCCAGCGCGGCGGCCGTCACGGCCAGGTCGTCGGCGAACGCCCCGGCGGGCCGGTGGTCGTCGGGGGAGGTCGGTCCGGGCTTCGCGGCGCCCTCCTCGATCGCCGCATCGCGACCCTTGGTGCCTCCGGGGTACATCGGCCTCGGCTCACCGTCGACGGCCCACTGCGCCAGCCGCTGGATGGCCTCCGCGTTGCGGGCCACGTGGGCCAGCACGTGCGCCCGGCTCCAGCCTTCGCACAGCGACGGCGCCCGCAGGTCCGCCAGCGTGTCGGTGTGCTCGACGAGCAGGGTGGTGTGGCGCCGCACCGCTGCGAGGTCGGCCTCGAAGGTCCCCGGGTCCGCCTTCACGGCAGCTGACCCCCGGGCTCGGCGGCGCCCTTCGCCTCCGCCTCGGCGAGGGCGTGGGCGGCGCCGATGAAGGTGAGGTGCGAGAACGCCTGGGGGAAGTTGCCGACCATCCGCTTCTCGTGGGGGTCGTACTCCTCCGAGATCAGCCCCACGTCGTTGAACAGCTCCACGAGCCGGTCCATGAGGGCCCGGGCCTTCGCGAGCTGGCCGCACACGGCATACGCGCTCACCAGCCACCACGAGCAGGCCAGGAAGGGGTGCTCGTCACCCGCGAGGCCGTCCACCCCGGTCTCGGTGCGGTAGCGCAGCAGGAAGCCCGCACGCATCAGGTCCTGCTCGATCGCGGCGACGGTGCCGAGGACGCGCGGGTCGTCGGGTGGCAGGAAGCCGACGAGCGGGATCAGCAGCAAGGAGGCGTCCACCTCGGTGGTGTCGTAGTGCTGGGTGAACGTGTTGCGCCGGGCGTCGAAGCCCTTCGAGAGGATCTCCTCGCGGACCTGGTCGCGCAGCTCGCGCCACTGCTCGACCGGACCCTCCAGGCCCCACTTCTCGACCCCCCGGACGGCGCGGTCGAACGCCGCCCACACCATCACCCGCGAATGGGTGAAGTGGCGCAGCGGGCCGCGGATCTCCCAGAGGCCGTTGTCGGGCTCCTGCCAGTGGCGGGCGAGGTTCTGCACGAGCGCCCGCTGCATGGCCCAGCTCTGGGTGGACACCTCGAGACCCTTGGCCCGGGCTTCGTCCAGCGCGATCATCACCTCGCCGAGGACGTCGGACTGGCGCTGGTCGACCGCGCCGTTGCCGATCCGCACGGGGGTGGAGCCGGCGTAGCCGGGGAGATGGTCGAGCGTGCGCTCGGGCAGCCGTCGCGACCCGTTGATGGCGTACATGATCTGGAGGTCCTCGGGATCACCGGCCACGGCGCGCAGCAGCCAGTTGCGCCACAGCCGGGCCTCGTCCACGTACCCCGACGCGAGCAGCGCCTCGAGCGTCAGGGAGGCGTCGCGCAGCCAGCAGTAGCGGTAGTCCCAGTTGCGCTCACCCCCGAAGTCCTCGGGGAGGCTCGTCGTGGGTGCGGCGACGATGCCGCCGTAGCGCGAATGCGTCATGCCGCGCAGCGTGAGCAGTGACCGCACGACGAGCTCGCGGTACGGGCCCTCGTAGTCGCAGCGCTCGGCCCACTCGTTCGAGACCCGGATGGTCTCCGCGATCCGCGAGTCGATGTCCAGCGGCGGCGGGACCTGCTCGAACGAGGGGAACCACGTCGTCGAGAAGGTGTGGGTCTGTCCGGCGGCGACCTCGAACTCGTCCTCGTGGTGGCCGTCGTGCGCCTGGGGGAGCCGGCTGCCCCGGAGCACCAGCATGTCGGGACCCGCGACGGCCGTGATGACGTCGCCGTCGAGCCGGTGACCCACGCTGTGGGACACCCATGGACGCACCTTGCCGTAGTCGAACCGGACGATCCACTCGTGCCGCATCCGCACGGTGCCGCGCAGTCCCTCGACGCTGCGGATGATGTCGGCCCGTCCGTCGCCGAGCGGCATGAGGTCGAGGACCTTGACGGCCCCCGTCTCGGTCTCGTGGATGGTCTCCAGGACGAACGAGTTCTCGACGTAGCGCCGGGTGCTCCTGGCCTCGCCGACCGGGCCGAGGAGCCACCGGCCGTGCTCGGGGGTGCCCAGGAGCGCTGCGAAGCACGCCGTCGAGTCGAACCGCGGCAGGCACAGCCAGTCGATGGACCCCGCCCGGCTGACCAGGGCGGCGGTCTCGGTGTCGCCGAGCACGGCGTACTCCTCGATCGGAGTGGGGGCGTGGGTGGCCATGCGCCGACTGTATGCCGCGGGGTGGGCCTGCGCCGGGTATGCCGCGGGGAGGGCCTGCGCCACGGGCTCCGGCGAGCAGTGTCGGTGCGGCCACCTACGATGGGGCGCGTGACTTCAGCCGTGCCTGCCCGCCGCCACCAGCACGACCAGCTCATCGTCCGGGGGGCCCGTGAGCACAACCTCCGTGACGTGTCGGTCGAGCTCCCTCGCGACTCGTTGATCGTCTTCACCGGGTTGTCCGGGTCGGGCAAGTCCTCGCTCGCCTTCGACACGATCTTCGCCGAGGGCCAGCGTCGCTACGTCGAGTCGCTGTCCGCCTACGCCCGCCAGTTCCTCGGCCAGATGGACAAGCCCGACGTCGACTTCATCGATGGCCTGTCGCCCGCGGTGTCCATCGACCAGAAGTCGACCAACCGCAACCCCCGCTCCACGGTCGGCACCATCACCGAGGTCTACGACTACCTCCGCCTGCTGTTCGCGCGCGCCGGTCGCCCGCACTGCCCGGTCTGTGGCGAGCCGATCACCCGGCAGAGCCCCCAGCAGATCGTCGACCGCCTCCTCGAGCTGCCCGAGAAGACCCGGTTCCAGGTCCTGGCCCCGGTCGTCCGGGCCCGCAAGGGCGAGTACGTCGACCTGTTCAGCGAGCTCCAGAGCAAGGGCTTCTCCCGGGCCAGGGTCGACGGCGAGGTCGTGTCGCTGACCGAGCCGCCCAAGCTGGAGAAGCAGGTCAAGCACACCATCGACGTCGTGGTCGACCGGTTGGTGGCCAAGGGCGACGACACCGGGGCCAAGCGCCGCCTCACCGACTCGGTCGAGACCGCGCTGGGCCTGGCCGGCGGCGTCCTGGTCGTCGAGTTCGTCGACAAGGACCCCAAGGACCCCGAGCGCGAGCGGCGCTTCTCCGAGCGGATGGCCTGCCCCAACGACCACCCGCTGTCGATGGACGAGGTCGAGCCGCGGTCGTTCTCGTTCAACAGCCCGTTCGGTGCCTGCCCCAAGTGCACCGGTCTCGGCACCGAGCTCGAGGTCGACCCGGAGCTCCTCGTGCCCGACGAGGACCTGACCCTGGCCGAGGGGGCGATCGCCCCCTGGGCCTCGACCAGCGGCTCGGCCGAGTACTTCCAGCGGGTCATGACCGCCCTCGGCGAGGACCTCAAGTTCGGGATGGACACCCCGTGGAAGGCGCTGCCGGCGCGCGCCCGGGAGGCACTGCTCCACGGCCAGAACTACAAGGTGCACGTCCGCTACAAGAACCGCTACGGCCGCGAGCGGTCCTACACCACCGGCTTCGAGGGTGTCGTGCCGTTCGTGAAGCGTCGGCACTCCGAGACCGACTCCGAGTGGAGCCGGGAGCGCTACGAGGGGTTCATGCGCGAGGTGCCGTGCCCCGAGTGCGGTGGGGCCCGGCTCAAGCCCGAGTCGCTGGCGGTGCACATCGGTGGTCGCAGCATCTCCGCCATCTGCGGGCTGGCGATCGCGGACTGCGCGAAGTTCCTCAAGGAGGTCGACTTCACCACCCGGGAGCGCCAGATCGCGGAGCGGGTCATCAAGGAGATCGACGCCCGGCTCGGCTTCCTGCTCGACGTGGGGCTCGACTACCTCTCGCTCGACCGGCCGGCCGGCACCCTGTCCGGCGGCGAGGCGCAGCGCATCCGGCTCGCGACCCAGATCGGGTCGGGCCTGGTCGGCGTCCTCTACGTCCTCGACGAGCCCAGCATCGGGCTCCACCAGCGTGACAACCACCGCCTGATCGAGACCCTGACGCGCCTGCGCGACCTCGGCAACACGCTCATCGTCGTCGAGCACGACGAGGACACCATCGCCACCGCCGACTGGGTCGTCGACATCGGTCCGGGTGCGGGGGAGCACGGCGGGGTCGTCGTGCACTCCGGGCCGGTGCAGGGCCTTCTCGAGCATCCCGACTCGATCACCGGCAAGTACCTCTCCGGTCGCCTCGAGATCCCGATGCCGGCCGTGCGTCGGCCGCAGGAGAAGGGCCGCGAGGTCACCGTCGTCGGGGCCCGCGAGCACAACCTGCACGGGGTCGACGTGTCCTTCCCGCTCGGCAACCTCGTGGCCGTCACCGGCGTCTCGGGCTCGGGCAAGTCCACCCTCGTCAACGACATCCTCTACAACGTCCTGGCCAACAAGCTCAACGGTGCCCGTCACGTGCCCGGCCGCCACAAGACCGTCAAGGGCCTCGACAACCTCGACAAGGTCGTCCACGTCGACCAGAGCCCGATCGGCCGCACCCCGCGGTCCAACCCGGCGACCTACACGGGGGTGTTCGACGCGATCCGCAAGCTGTTCGCCACCACGACCGAGGCGAAGATCCGCGGCTACCAGCCGGGCCGGTTCTCGTTCAACGTCAAGGGCGGGCGCTGTGACGCGTGCTCCGGCGACGGCACCATCAAGATCGAGATGAACTTCCTCCCGGACGTCTACGTGCCGTGCGAGGTCTGCCACGGGGCGCGCTACAACCGCGAGACCCTCGAGGTGCACTTCAAGGGCAAGACCATCGCCGACGTGCTCGACATGCCGATCGAGGAGGCCGCCGACTTCTTCGCCGCCGTCCCCGGGATCGCGCGACACATGAAGACGCTCAACGAGGTCGGGCTCGGCTACGTCCGACTCGGACAGCCGGCGCCCACGCTCTCCGGTGGTGAGGCCCAGCGCGTCAAGCTGGCCGCGGAGCTGCAGAAGCGGTCCACCGGTCGCACCATCTACGTCCTCGACGAGCCCACCACGGGTCTGCACTTCGAGGACATCCGCAAGCTGCTCATGGTGCTGCAGGGCCTGGTCGACAAGGGCAACTCGGTCATCGTCATCGAGCACAACCTCGACGTCATCAAGAACGCCGACTGGATCGTCGACATGGGCCCGGAGGGTGGCAACGGCGGAGGCCGGGTCGTCGCCGAGGGCACGCCCGAGCAGGTCGCGCGGGTCGAGGACAGCTACACCGGCCAGTTCCTCGCACCGATCCTGGCCCGCAGTGCCCGGACCCCCCAGCGCGCCACCGGGGCCAAGCGCACCGCGGCGGCAGCCGCCACCAAGAAGACGGCGACCAAGTCCGCGACCAACGCAGCGGCCAAGGCACCGGTCCGCAAGGCTGCGACGACGTCGGCAGCGAAGAGCGCGACGAAGGCCCCGGCGCGCAAGGCGACCAGCAAGGTTGCCGCGAAGGCCCCGGCGCGCAAGGCCACCAAGAAGGCCTAGCCACCCCACGCGAACGGCCCCTCGGTGAGCACCGAGGGGCCGTTCGCGGTATGCCGGTGGCGCGGCACAGGAGGTGGGTCCGCCTAGACGTCGCCACCGAGGTAGGCCGCCTTGACCGCGGGGTCGTTGGCGAGCTCCTGGCCGGTGCCCTCACGGACGATCTCACCGGTCTCGAGGATGTACGCGCGGTGGGCGCGCTTGAGGGCCTGGGCGGCGTTCTGCTCGACGAGCAGCACCGTGGTGCCCTGCTTGTTGATCTCGGTGATGATGTCGAAGATCTGCTGGATCAGCTTGGGCGCCAGACCCATCGACGGCTCGTCGAGGAGGAGCAGCTTCGGGTTGGCCATCAGCGCCCGGCCGATGGCGAGCATCTGCTGCTCACCGCCGGACATCGTTCCGGCGACCTGGCTGCGGCGCTCCGCGAGACGCGGGAAGAGCCCGAACACGCGGTCCCGGTCCTCCTTGATCTTCGGGGTCTTGCGGTCGGCTCGGGCGTAGGCCCCCATGTCGAGGTTCTCGAGCACGGTCATGCCGACGAAGCAGCCCCGCCCCTCCGGGGACTGGGCGATGCCGAGCACCGGCCGCTCGTGCGCGGGGGTCGAGGTGATGTCCTGGCCCTCGAACCGCACCGTGCCCTGGCGGACCGGCCGCAACCCGGAGACCGTCTTCATCGTGGTGGTCTTCCCGGCCCCGTTGGCGCCGATCAGCGTGACCACCTCGCCCTCCTCGACCGTGAACGAGATGTTGCGGATCGCCTCGATGCGTCCGTAGTTGACGCAGAGGTCCTCGACCTCAAGAAGCATCTTCATCAACTCCCAGATAGGCCGCGATGACGGCAGGGTTGTCCTGGATCTCCGCGGGGAGGCCCTCGGCGATCTTCTTGCCGAACTCCAGCACGACGATGCGGTCGGTGACGCCCATGACGAGCTTCATGTCGTGCTCGATCAGCAGCACCGTGTAGCCCTGGTCACGGATCGTCTGGATCAGCTCCATGAGCCGGGACTTCTCCGCCGGGTTGAACCCGGCAGCGGGCTCGTCGAGGCAGAGCAGCTTGGGGTTGGTCGCCAGGGCGCGGGCGATCTCGAGGCGACGCTGGTCACCGTAGGGGAGGTTGCGGGCCAGCTCGTCGGCCCGCTTCTCCAGCCCCATGAACCGGAGCAGCTCGTAGGCCCGCTCGTTGCCCTCGGCCTCCTCGGCCTTGTGCTTCGGGAGCCGCAGCAGGGCCGATCCGATGCCGGTGGAGTGGTGCGCGTCGGCACCGACGAGCACGTTCTCCATGGCGGTCATGTTGTGGAACAGGCGGATGTTCTGGAACGTCCGCGCGATCCCCAGCTTGGTGATCTGGAACTTCTGGCGCTTGCCGAGCGGCTCACCCATGAACCGGGCCTGACCCGAGGTGGGCTGGTAGACGCCGGTCATCACGTTGAAGCAGGTCGTCTTGCCCGCGCCGTTCGGCCCGATGAGTCCGAGGATCTCCCCGGTGTTGATGTGGAACGAGACCCCGTCGAGGGCCGTGACACCACCGAAGCGGAGGGTGACGTCGTCGACCTCGAGCATCTTGCCCGGGGGCAGGTCGGCCACCGCGCCCACGGAGATGTCGACCGAGGTGTCGGGCACGGCCTCCTCGTCGGGGGCCAGCACCGTGTCGTCGTCGACGCGGGTGCCACGGTGCGCGTCCGCCTGGGTGACGCTCGCGTCGTCGGCGAGGTCCTTCGTGGGGTCGTTGTCGTCGGGGCGGCCGGCGCCGGCGGGACCCTTGGTGGCGTCAGGCATGCGCCGCTCCTTCCTCGAGCACTTCGGTTTCCTCGTCGGCCCGTTTGGCTCGGACGTTCCTCCGGGCAGGCATCAGGCCCTGCGGGCGGAAGATGGCCAGCGCCATCAGGGCCAGGCCGAACAGCAGGAACCGGGCGTCGGACAGGTCCCGGAACCGCTCCGGCAGGTAGGTCAGCAGCGCGGCCGCGACGACCACGCCCCAGCGGTTGCCCTGGCCACCGACGACGACCATGGCGACGAACAGCACCGAGTAGAGGATGGTGAAGTTGTCGGGGTTGATGAACTGCTGCTTGGTGGCGAACAGCGCACCCGACAGGCCACCGATCGCCGCGCCGGTGGCGAACGCCAGCAGCTTGAACCGGAAGGTCGGCACACCCATCAGCTCGGCAGCGTCCTCGTCCTCGCGGGTGGCCTCCCAGGCCCGACCGACGCGGGAGTTCTGCATCCGCCAGTCGAGGAAGAGCACGACGAAGACCAGGGTCAGCGCCAGCCAGTAGTAGGGGATCGAGTCGACCACCGAGAACTTGATGAACCGGGTCTGGTTGTCGAGGTCGACCCTGGCGACCAAGCCGTCCCACACGAGGTGAGGGACCCCGAACAGGTCGAGGCTGGGCGGCGTCGGGATGCCGGAGATGCCGCGGTTGCCGTTGGTCAGCTTGTCCGCGTTGACCAGGATCAGGCGGACGATCTCACCGAACCCGAGCGTCACGATGGCGAGGTAGTCGCCACGCACCCGCAGGGTCGGTGCACCGAGCACGACACCGGAGACCAGCGTCACCGCCATCGCGGCGGGGATGCACAGCAGGAGTGGGAGCTTCGCGTGGGCCGAACCCAGGACGCCGACGGTGTAGGCGCCGATCGCGAAGAAGCCGATGTAGCCGAGGTCGAGCAGCCCGGCATACCCGATCACGATGTTCAGCCCGATCGCCACGAGGGCGTACATCGCGCAGAGGAACAGCACCGCCCCGAAGTCGGAGTCGGGCGTCGTGATCAGCGGCGGGTTGAGGATGGGGAGGAAGTAGACCAACACGACCACGACGGCCAGCACCACGAGCCGGCCCCAGCGGGGGAGGGCACGGAACCGGTTGGCCACACCGTGGAAGAAGGACGAGACGGGGTTCATGCGCGCGCCTTTCCGAGGGACTCACCGAGCAGGCCGGTGGGTCGGAACAGCAGGATGACGACGAGCAGCGTGAACGCGACCACGTCCTTCCAGTTCGAGCCGAAGACCGCCGAGCCGTAGCTCTCCGCGACGCCGAGCACGAACCCGCCCAGGAGGGCTCCGCGCAGGTTGCCGATGCCACCCAGGACCGCGGCCGTGAACGCCTTCACACCGAGCAGGAAGCCCGCGTTGTACCGCGTCACCCCGATCTTGAGCAGGTACATCATGGCTGCGGCGCCGGCCATCGCCCCGCCGATCACGAAGGTCAGGCGGATCACCCGGTCGCGGTTGACACCCATCAGGGCGGCGGCCTCGGGGTCCTGGGCGACAGCGCGGATGCCTCGGCCGAGCCGGGACCGCTGCACGAACTGGTCGAGCACGACCATCATCACGATCGCCGACCCGAGCACGATCAGGTCGATGTTCGAGACGTGGTAGTCGAAGATGTAGAAGAGCCGCACGGTCGGGACGTCCAGCGGGAGCGGAGACGCCTCACGCGGCCGCCCGACGTAGTCGGCCAGGTTGTCGTCGGCCCCGAACCACTTGAACGGCTTGTCGCGCAGGCCCATCGCCTCGGACAGCACGTAGGAGGCGCCGATCGCGGAGATCAGGGCGATCAGCGGTGGCGAGTTGCGCTTGCGCAGCGGGCGGTAGGCCACGAACTCGAGTCCCAGTGCCACGGCCGCAGAGACCGCCATGGCCGCCGCGAAACCGATGACCAGGAACCCGACCAGGCCGAACCCGGTCGCGCCCTTCGCGCCGAGGGCGAGGAGCACCCAGACGGCGGCGAAGCTGCCCCACATGAAGACCTCGGAGTGCGCGAAGTTGATCAGTCGCAGCACGCCGTAGACAAGGGTGTAGCCGAGCGCGATCAGCGCGTAGATGGCACCGAAGGCCAGACCGCCGATCGTGTACGCCCAGAAATTGCTGAGGAGAAGCTCCATCAGACCTCCGTGGTGAGGGACCGTCGCAGCAGGGCCGACCGGGTCCGGGTCCGGACGGGAACACGGTAGCGGCCAGGACTCCCGTTGCCGAGAGTCCTGGCCGCAACCGGTCTAACTACTTGATTTCCTGGTCCGGAACGATCTTGCCGCCGGTGACCTTGTAGGCCCACACGGAGACCTCGGCCGGCTCGCCCTTGGCGTCGAACTTGACCGTCTTGGTCACGCCCTTGGCGCTGTAGGAGCTGATGAACGACATCATGTCCGCGGAGGACGTCTTGCCGTCCTTGATCGCAGCGAGGAAGACGTTCGCGGCGTCATAGGCCTCGGCCGAGTAGGTGGCCGGGTCGGAGTTGTAGGCCTTCTTGAACGCCGCAGCGAACTCGGGGGCCTGGTCCGGGGGGAGACACGGGCAGGTGACGATGGTGCCCTCGGACGCCGCGCCGGCGCCCTTGATGAAGCCGTCGTCCTTGACGCCGTCGGCGCTGACGAACTGACCGGTGAAGCCACCGCTCTTCAGCTGCTTGACCAGCTTGCTGGCGTTCGAGTAGTAGCCGCCGTAGAAGAACACGGTCGCGCCCGAGGCCTTGGCCTTGGTCACGGTCGGCGAGAAGTCGTCCTGCTTGCCGTCGGCTGCCGTCTGGTCAGTCGCGACCACGGCGGAGCCGAGGTCCTTCTTGACGATGTCGGCCAGGCCCTTGCCGTACTCGGAGGTGTCATCGCTGACGAACACCTTGTCGGCCTTGAGGATGTCCTTGATGTACTTCGCGGCAGCGGGACCCTGGGTGGCGTCGTTGCCGAGGATGCGGTGGAAGGTCTTCCAGCCGTTCTCGGACAGCGCCGGGTTGGTCGCCGAGGCGGTGATGGTGTTGAGGCCGGCCTGGGCGAAGATCGGGCCGGCTGCCTTGGACTCACCGGAGAACGCCGGGCCGACGATGCCGACCAGCTTCTTGTCGGTGACGGCCTTCTGGGCCAGGCCGGGGGCGATCGAGGGGTCGCCCTGGCTGTCGAAGGAGGTCAGCGTCACCTTGCAGTCGGCGTTCTTGGCGTTGTACTCGTTGACGGCGAGCTCGGCGCCGTTCTTGATGTTGATACCGAGGTTGGCGGCATCTCCGGTCAGCGGACCGAAGTAGCCGATCTTGAGGTCACACGCCTTGCTGCCGGAGCCGGAGCCACTGTCGCCGGTGGTCCCTCCGCAAGCAGTCAGCGCGAGGGCAGCGGCCACGAGGGGCGCGCCAATCTTGAACACGGAACGCAAGACTCCTCCTGAAGTCATCTGAAGCACGCGGGACAGCCTGCGCCCGCGGGTCACCCCGGTTGGGGTGTGTGCAGACTATGCCGCCGTTCCCCGCGCATGTGGGCACATCGCCGTCATGCGTGACCGTGTCGTTATCACCCCGACGGACAGATGCACATGAACGTCATGGCAGCGTCACCCGTAGTACCCATGTCAGGCCCACCCACCGGGCCCCCTTGGTCAGTCCCCCCGGCAGGGGGCACCTCCACCGAAAGGCGCGCGCATGACCACCCCGCCCGACACCCCACCCGACACCCCACCCGACACCCCGACCCCCACCCCTGTCTCCGAGCCGACGTCGGTCCCCGGAGCCGCCCCCGCGTCCGGGCCCTCACGCCGCACCGTGCTGGCGTCCGTCGGGCTCGCCGGGGTCGGCGCGACCGCGCTGGCCGCGTGTGGTGCCGCCGAGGATGCAGCGACGGGCGCCGCCAGCTCGGTCACCGACGCGGCGAAGGAGGCCATCTCCAAGGCCACCGTCCCGGTCGGCGGCGGGAAGATCTTCGCCGACCAGAAGATCGTCGTCACGCAGCCCACCTCCGGCGACTTCAAGGCGTTCAGCGCGGTCTGCACCCATCAGGCCTGCCTGGTGAGCGGGGTGGCCGACGGGACGATCAACTGTGCCTGCCACGGCAGCAAGTACGACATCTCCACCGGCGCCGTGAAGCAGGGGCCGGCCACCAAGGCGCTGCCCGAGAAGACGGTCACCGTGAGCGGCGACGGGATCAGCGTCACCTGACCCACCTGCCCACCACGAGCGCAGGGGGAGGTATGCCGCGCGGTCACCGCGCGGCATACCTTGTGGCCCGCGGGGCGGGCCGTCGGTGACCCTCCATAGAGTGGAGCCGTGGCTGACCCGTCGACCTACCGCCCGGCGCCGGGGGAGATCCCCGTCGACCCGGGGGTCTACCGGTTCCGCGACTCGGCCAAGCGGGTCATCTACGTCGGCAAGGCCAAGTCGCTGCGCCCGCGGCTGTCTTCCTACTTCCAGGACATCGCCGCCTTGCACCCGCGCACGGCGACGATGGTCACCAGTGCGGCGAGCGTCGAGTGGACCGTGGTGTCCACCGAGGTCGAGGCACTCCAGCTGGAGTACTCCTGGATCAAGGAGTACGACCCGCGGTTCAACGTCAAGTACCGCGACGACAAGTCCTACCCCTACCTCGCCGTGACCCTCGGCGAGGAGTTCCCGCGGGCGCAGGTGATGCGGGGCGCCAAGCGCAAGGGCACGCGCTACTTCGGGCCCTACGCCCACGCCTGGGCGATCCGCGAGACGCTCGACCTGTTGCTGCGGGTGTTCCCGCTGCGCACCTGCTCCTCGGGGGTCTTCAAGCGAGCCGGTCAGGTGGGGCGACCGTGTCTGCTGGGCTACATCGACAAGTGCTCGGCGCCGTGCGTCAGTCGGGTCACGCCCGAGGAGCACCGCGCCATCGCGGAGGACTTCTGCGACTTCATGGCCGGTAACACCACCCGCTTCGTCAAGCGCCTCGAGCGCGACATGGCGGCCGCGTCGAAGTCCCTGGAGTTCGAGCAGGCGGCCCGGCTGCGTGACGACCTCGTGGCCCTGGGGAAGGCCCTGGAGAAGTCGGCGGTCGTGCTGGGTGACGGCACCGACGCCGACGTGTTCGCGCTCGAGGACGACGGGCTCGAGGTCGCGGTCCAGGTCTTCCACGTCCGCGGTGGCCGGGTGCGGGGCCAGCGGGGCTGGGTCGCCGAGATGGACGCCGAGACGGTCCCGGAGATCGTCGGTCACCTCATGCAGCAGGTCTACGGCGGCGAGTCCGGCGACAGCGTCCCGCGCGAGGTCCTGGTGCCGGTGCTCCCCGACGAGGCCGACGCCGTGGCCGTGTGGCTCGGGTCGCTGCGCGGCTCCGCCGTCGACCTGCGGGTGCCCCAGCGGGGCGACAAGCGCACCCTCCTCGAGACGGTGCACCGCAATGCGAAGCAGTCCCTCGCGAGGCACAAGCTCGCCCGCGCCGGCGACCTCACCGCCCGCAGCCAGGCGCTGCAGGAGCTGCAGACCAGCCTCGACCTGGCAGACGCACCGCTGCGGGTGGAGTGCTACGACATCAGCCACATCCAGGGCTCCCAGGTGGTCGGGTCGATGGTCGTGTTCGAGGACGGCCTGGCGCGCAAGTCCGAGTACCGCCGGTTCGTCATCCGTGGCGAGCAGGTCGACGACACCGCGGCGATGGACGAGGTCCTCACCCGCCGCTTCCAGCGCTACCTCGAGGAGCGTGACCAGGCCTCCGACGTCGAGCTCGGGCCGGACCCGGAGGCGGGACCGGAGCGGATCGACCCCGACACCGGCAAGCCGAAGAAGTTCGCCTACCCACCCAACCTCGTCGTGGTCGACGGTGGGCTGCCCCAGGTCAACGCGGCGCAGGCCGCGCTCACCGCCCTCGGCATCGACGACGTCGCCGTCGTCGGGCTGGCCAAGCGTCTGGAGGAGGTCTGGGTGCCGGGCCAGGACTACCCCGTGATCCTGCCGCGCACCAGCGAGGGGCTCTACCTGCTCCAGCGGGTCCGCGACGAGGCGCACCGCTTCGCCATCACGTTCCACCGGCAGCGCCGCTCCAAGGCGATGACGAGCAGCGTCCTCGACGGCATCCCCGGGCTGGGCGAGACGCGGCGCAAGGCGCTGCTCCGGCACTTCGGGTCGGTGAAGAAGGTCCGGGCCGCCTCGGTCGAGGAGCTGCAGGAGGTTTCGGGGATCGGACCTGCGCTGGCGGCCACGATTGCGGCAGAGTTGGTCTCGGCGGGCACGCCTGCCCCGGCGGTCAACCTGATGACCGGAGAGATCCTCGACGATGACTGACCGCGACGAACCAGGAGACGGAGCAGGGATGACCGAGGACGAGCGGTCCGAGAGCGAGGTCGCGGACGCAGGTCCCACCGACGCAGGTCACGACCCCGCCGAGCTCGTGATCGTCACGGGCATGAGCGGCGCGGGCCGGTCGACCACGGCCAACGTGCTGGAGGACTCCGGCTGGTACGTCATCGACAACCTGCCGCCGCACCTGCTGGTCTCGCTGGCAGACCTCGCCGACGAGGCGCCCCGTCGGGGCGACATCCCGCGCCTGGCCGCCGTCGTCGACGTGCGCGCGCGGGGCTTCTTCGACCACCTGCAGACGGCGCTCGACGAGCTGCGCGCCCGCGGCTGGCGGCCCAACCTGGTCTTCCTCGACGCCACCGACGAGGCGATCGTGCGGCGCTTCGAGTCGGTCCGCCGCCCCCACCCCCTCCAAGGCGACGGTCGCCTGCTCGACGGGATCATCCGTGAGCGAGCCATGCTCGCCGACCTCCGGGCCCGGGCCGACGTCGTCATCGACACCTCGGGCCTCAACGTCCACCAGCTCGCCAAGAAGGTGCACCCGGTCTTCTCCGGCGACTCCGGGCACAAGGTGCGGATCGCCGTGATGTCGTTCGGCTTCAAGTACGGCGTGCCGCTCGACGCCGACTTCGTCTTCGACATGCGCTTCCTCCCGAACCCGTTCTGGATCCCCGAGCTCCGCAACTTCACGGGTCGCGACGCCCCGGTGGCCGATTTCGTCATGGCGCAGGAAGGGGCTCCCGAGTTCGTCGACCGCGTCGTCGACCTGATGGAGCCGGTGACCGCCGGCTACATCAGGGAGGGCCGTCGCTACGTGACGCTCGCGGTCGGCTGCACGGGCGGCAAGCACCGCTCGGTCGCAGTCGCGGAAGCCCTGCGGACCCGGCTGAGCAGCGACGACATCGCGACCTTCGTCGTGCACCGCGACCTGGGGCAGGAGTGAGCGGGCCGGCAGTCGTCGCCCTCGGGGGTGGCCACGGTCTCGCGGCCTCGCTCGAGGCCCTCAAGCTCGTCACCGACGACATCACCGCCGTGGTCACGGTGGCCGACAACGGCGGGTCGTCGGGCCGGCTGCGCGACGAGTTCGACGTCCTGCCCCCCGGCGACCTCCGGATGGCCCTCACCGCGCTGTGCGACGACACGGAGTGGGGACACACCTGGCGCGACGTCCTGCAACACCGGTTCCGCGGCGACGGCCCGCTCGCCGGCCACGCGCTCGGCAACCTGCTGATCACCGCCCTGTGGGACGTCCACCAGGACCCGGTCGTCGGGCTGGACCTCGTCGGACGCCTCCTCAACGCCCGCGGGCGGGTGCTGCCGATGGCCGCGGTGCCACTGGAGATCACGGCGCGGGTCCACGGGCTCGACGCCGGCGACCCGGACGGCCTGACCACCCTGCGCGGTCAGGTCGCCGTGGCCACGACCAGGGGCACGGTGGTGAGCATCGCGCTCGAGCCGCAGGACCCGCCGTCCGCACCCGAGACGATCGCCGCCGTCCTCCAGGCCGACTGGCTCATCCTGGGCCCGGGCTCGTGGTTCACCTCCGTCATGCCGCACCTCATGGTCCCGGCCCTGCGCGAGGCCCTGCACAACACCACCGCCCGCCGCCTGCTGACGCTCAACCTCGAGCACTCCGGTGAGACGGCGGGCTTCACCGCGGCGCAACAGGTGGAGGCCCTCGTCGACCACGCGCCACGGATGCGCCTCGACGCGGTCCTGGCCGACCCGACGGCGGTCGACGACGAGGCGGGGTTGCGGGCCGCAGCCGGCCGACTCGGCGCCGACCTCGTCCTCGCCCCGGTGGCGCAACGCAGTGCGCCGGGGCACCATGACTCGCTGCGGCTCGCCGCGGCATACCGTGACCTCTTCGGGTGACCTCTTCGGGTCCTCGTCGGCCGACATGCTTGACGGACGTGGTTGAGTCGGACGAGCAGGTGCCGGTGCCCTCGGGCACACCGGACGGGGGAGACGGCGGAGCATGGGACGACAGCGGATCAGGGCAGGCCAGCGGACCAGGGCAGGACAGCGAGATGGCAGGATGAAGCAATGGCGATGACGGCGCGGGTCAAGGACGAGCTCAGCAGACTCGACGTCACGAAGCCCTGCTGCCGCAAGTCCGAGGTGGCCGCGACCCTGCGCTTCGCGGGCGGGCTGCACATCGTCGGGGGCCGGATCGTGGTCGAGGCCGAGCTCGACACCGCCAACGCGGCCCGTCGGCTCCGCAAGAACATCAGTGACCTCTACGGCCACCCGTCCGAGGTGCTCGTCCTCGCGGCCGGTGGGCTGCGCAAGGGCAGCCGCTACGTCGTCCGCGTGGTCCAGGACGGCGAGGCACTGGCCCGCCAGACCGGGCTGATCGACGCCCGTGGTCGTCCGGTGCGTGGTCTGCCGCCCAAGGTCGTCAGCGCCTCGGCGTGCGACGCCGAGGCCGCCTGGCGCGGGGCGTTCATCGCGCACGGCTCGCTCACCGAGCCCGGCCGGTCGTCGGCCCTCGAGGTGACCTGCCCCGGACCGGAGGCAGCCCTGGCCCTGGTCGGCGCGGCCCGTCGGCTCGGCATCCAGGCCAAGGCCCGCGAGGTGCGCGGCGTCGACCGCGTCGTCATCCGCGACGGCGACGCCATCGGGGCCATGCTCACGCGACTCGGGGCGCACGACGCCGTGATGGCGTGGGAGGAGCGGCGGATGCGCCGCGAGGTCCGCGCCACGGCCAACCGGCTGGCCAACTTCGACGACGCCAACCTGCGCCGGTCGGCGCGTGCCGCGGTCGCCGCCGGGGCCCGGGTGCACCGGGCCATGGAGATCCTCGGCGACGACATCCCCGACCACCTCAAGGAGGCCGGGGCGCTGCGCTTGGAGCACAAGCAGGCCTCGCTCGAGGAGCTCGGCCAGCTGGCCCAGCCGCCGATGACCAAGGACGCCGTCGCCGGCCGGATCCGGCGGCTGCTGGCGATGGCCGACAAGCGCGCGCAGGACCTCGGCATCCCGGGCACGGAGGCCAACCTCACGCCCGACATGCTCGACGCCTGAGCCAGCTGCCGCACGCACCCACGAGGAGCCAGCATGACGAGGATCGCCGTCGTCGGCACGGGGTACGTCGGACTGTCGATGGCCGTGCTGCTCGCCCAGCACCACGACGTCGTCGCGTTCGACATCGACCGCGACCGGGTCGCGGGACTACGTGAGGGACGCAGCCCGATCAAGGACGCCGAGATCGAGGACTTCCTCGCCCACCGGGAGCTGCGGCTCACCTTCACCGACGACTCCGACGAGGCCTACTCGGGCGCCGACTTCGTCGTCATCGCGACCCCCACCGACTACGACCCGGTGACCAACTACTTCAACACCTCGACCGTCGAGAAGGTGGCGGCCGACGTGGCTGCGGCCAACCCGACCGCCGTGATGGTGGTCAAGTCGACCGTGCCGGTGGGCTTCACCCGGGCCCTGGCCCAGCGGCTGGGCACCGACCACCTCATCTTCAGCCCGGAGTTCCTCCGCGAGGGACGGGCGCTCTGGGACAGCCTGCACCCCTCCCGGATCGTGGTCGGCGACCTGGGCGAGCGCGGGCGGGCCTTCGCCGACCTGCTCGTCGAGGGCTCCCTCGAGCCGGACGTGCCGGTGCTGCTCACCGACAGCACCGAGGCCGAGGCGGTCAAGCTGTTCGCCAACACCTACCTCGCCATGCGGGTGGCCTTCTTCAACGAGCTCGACACCTTCGCGCTGACCCACGACCTCGACCCCCGCCAGATCATCGAGGGCGTGGGCCTCGACCCGCGGATCGGGCCCGGGTACAACAACCCGTCGTTCGGGTACGGCGGCTACTGCCTGCCCAAGGACACCAAGCAGCTCCTCGCCAACTACCAGGACGTCCCGCAGTCGCTCATCGAGGCCATCGTCACGGCCAACACGACGCGCAAGGACTTCGTGGCGACCGACATCCTGCGCCGCAGGCCCCAGGTCGTGGGCATCCACCGGCTCATCATGAAGTCCGGCTCCGACAACTTCAGGTCCAGCAGCGTGCAGGGGATCATGAAGCGGATCAAGGCCAAGGGTGTCCAGGTGGTCGTCTACGAGCCCGCCCTGGCCGACGACACCTTCTTCGGGTCACGGGTGATCCGCGACCTCGACGAGTTCGCCGAGCTCTCCGACGTGATCGTCGCCAACCGCATGGTGGCCGAGCTCGAGCCAGTGGCGGACAAGGTCTACACCCGCGACCTCTTCGGCGGCGACTCCTGACCGGGGCGAAGTCACCCGGGGGTTACCCGCCCGTACGCCGGACCGCCCTGCCTGCGGGCCCAACCCATCCAATAGGCTCACCGCTGAGCAACACCGTGCCGCGAGCACGCGGCATACCGTCCCCATCCCAGAAGGACTTGGCATCGTGACTGTTCGCGTAGGTATCAACGGCTTCGGCCGCATCGGCCGCAACTTCTTCCGCGCCATCGAGGCGTCGGGCGCCGACATCGAAGTCGTCGCCACGAACGACCTGATGGACAACAAGACGCTGGCCCACCTGCTCAAGTACGACTCGATCCTCGGTCGCTTCCCCGGCGAGGTCAGCTACGACGACACCTCGATCACCGCTGGTGGCAAGACGTTCAAGGTCTTCGAGGAGCGCGACCCGGCCAAGATCGACTGGGCCTCCGTCGGTGCCGACATCGTCGTCGAGTCCACCGGGTTCTTCACCGACGCGACCAAGGCCAGGGCGCACATCGACGGTGGGGCCAAGAAGGTCATCATCTCGGCGCCGGCGTCCAACGAGGACATCACCATCGTCATGGGTGTCAACGATGGTGACTACGACACCGCGAAGCACACGATCATCTCCAACGCGTCGTGCACCACGAACTGCCTCGGCCCGATGGCCAAGGTGCTCAACGACGAGTTCGGCATCGTCAAGGGCCTGATGACGACGATCCACGCCTACACCCAGGACCAGAACCTCCAGGACGCCCCGCACAAGGACCTGCGTCGCGCCCGGGCCGCCGCCCTCAACATCGTGCCCACCTCGACCGGAGCCGCCAAGGCCATCGGCCTCGTGCTGCCCGAGCTCAAGGGCAAGCTCGACGGGTTCGCGCTGCGGGTCCCGATCGCCACCGGCTCGGCAACCGACCTCACCTTCGAGGCCGGCCGCGACACGACGGCCGAGGAGGTCAACGCGGCGGTCAAGGCGGCTGCCGAGGGCCCGCTCAAGGGCATCCTCGTCTACACCGAGGACGCCATCGTCTCCAAGGACATCGAGACCGACCCGGCCTCCTGCATCTTCGACGCGGGCCTGACCAAGGTGATCGGCAACCAGGTGAAGGTGATCGGCTGGTACGACAACGAGTGGGGCTACTCCAACCGCCTCGCCGACCTCGTGGTCCTCGTCGGCCAGACCCTCTGACCCGGCCGGGGCCAGTCCTGATGCAGACCATCTCCGAGCTGGGCGACCTGCGCGGCAAGCGCGTCCTCGTCCGCTCCGACCTCAACGTGCCCCTCGAGCATGACGATGACGCAGGCGGGAGCACGATCACGGACGACGGGCGGATCCGCGCGTCCGCACCCACGATCAAGGCGCTGGCCGAGGCGGGGGCGCGCGTGGTCGTGTGCGCCCACCTGGGCCGTCCCCAGGGCGCACCGGAGGACAAGTACTCCTTGGCCCCGGTGGCGACCCGGCTGGGTGAGCTGCTCGGCCAGGACGTCACCTTCGCCACCGACACGGTGGGGGAGAGCGCCCGGGCCGCGGTGGAGGCGGCCCAGGACGGCGACGTCGTGCTGCTCGAGAACCTGCGGTTCAACCCGGGGGAGACGGCCAAGACCGACGAGGAGCGCGCCGAGTTCGCCGCGCAGCTCGCGGCCCTGGCCGACGTGTTCGTCTCCGACGGGTTCGGGGTGGTGCACCGCAAGCAGGCCAGCGTCTACGACGTCGCCAGGCTGCTGCCGTCGGCCGTCGGCGGGCTGGTCGAGACCGAGGTCGGCGTGCTCAAGCGCCTCACCGAGGACCCCGAGCGCCCGTATGCCGTGGTCCTCGGCGGGGCGAAGGTCTCCGACAAGCTCGGCGTGATCGACAACCTGCTCCAGACCGCCGACCGCCTGCTCATCGGGGGCGGCATGGTCTTCACGTTCCTCGCCGCCAAGGACTACGAAGTGGGCTCCAGCCTGCTCGAGGCCGACCAGGTCGAGCAGGTCAAGGGCTACCTCGCCCAGGCCGAGGAGCGTGGCGTCGAGATCGTCCTGCCCGTCGACATCGTGGCGGCCACGGCCTTCTCGGCCGACGCGGACCACGAGGTCGTCCCGGCCGGCGCGATCCCGGCCGACCGGATGGGCCTCGACATCGGCCCCGAGTCCGGCGTGCTGTTCGCCGAGAAGCTCAAGGACTGCAAGACGGTGTTCTGGAACGGCCCGATGGGCGCGTTCGAGATGGCCCCGTATGCCGAGGGCACGGCTGCCGTCGCCGAGGCCCTGGTGGAGGTCACCGAGAAGGGGGCACTCACCGTCATCGGCGGTGGCGACTCCGCGGCGGCCGTCCGACAGCTGGGGTTCGAGGACGACCAGTTCGGACACATCTCCACCGGTGGTGGGGCGAGCCTGGAGTACCTCGAGGGCAAGCAGCTCCCGGGCCTGACGGTGCTCGACGAGCCGAGCGCCTGAACCACCGCCGACCACCCAGCACCAGACCAACGACCGTTTCGGTGGGCCGGGCCCAGTGCCCGGCCCACCGGCATACTCCCAAGGACGACACCTGATGGCAGCCAAGACCTCCGGCCGCACGCCCCTCATGGCGGGCAACTGGAAGATGAACCTCGACCACCTGCAGGCCACCCACCTGGTGCAGAAGCTGGACTGGACCCTGCGCGACGGTCGCCACGACTTCGGCGCCGTCGAGGTGGCGGTGCTGCCGCCGTTCACCGACCTGCGCTCGGTGCAGACCCTCATCGACGGCGACCGGCTCGACCTGCGGCACGGCGGCCAGGACCTCTCGGCCCACGACAGCGGTGCCTACACCGGTGAGATCTCGGGTGCCTTCCTGGCCAAGCTCGGCTGCACCTATGTGCTGGCCGGCCACAGCGAGCGCCGCGAGTACCACCACGAGACCGAGGAGATCGTGAACTCCAAGGTGAAGGCCGCCCTCCGACACGGCCTGACCCCGATCTTCTGCGTGGGCGAGCACCTGGAGGTGCGCCAGGCCGGCACCCACCTCGACCACGTGCTCATGCAGCTCGAGGCAGGCCTGGTCGACGTCACCGCGGCGCAGGCCGCCACCATCGTCATCGCGTACGAGCCGGTCTGGGCCATCGGCACCGGCGAGGTCGCGACCCCCCAGGACGCGCAGGAGGTCTGCGCGGCGATCCGCACCAAGCTGGCCGAGCTCTACTCCGGTGACCTGGCCGACGGGGTGCGCGTGCTCTACGGCGGGTCGGTCAAGGCCGGCAACGTCGCGGCGATCATGGCGCAGGAGGACGTCGACGGCGCCCTCGTCGGTGGCGCGTCGATCGACCCGGCGGAGTTCGCCTCGATCTGCCGCTACCGGGACCACCTGGCGACCTCCTGAGCATCGAACAGGTATCCTGACCCCTGCTGCGTTTTCGCAGCGACAACTGACGTCGACTCGAGATGGGTGCTCCGTGGAAGCCGTACGCATTGGCCTGCAGGTCCTGCTGGTCATCGGTGGTCTGTTCCTGACGCTGCTGGTCCTGCTCCACAAGGGCAAGGGCGGCGGCCTGTCCGACATGTTCGGTGGTGGCATGTCCACCTCACTGGGCTCCTCGTCGGTCGCAGAGCGCAACCTCGACCGGTTCACCGTCGCGGTGGGCATCATCTGGTTCGCGTGCATCGTGGGGATCGGTCTCATCGACCGGTTCTCCAGCTGACCCGGCCAGCACGGCGAACGAAACCCAGACCCTCACTTCCCTGACCAGATAAGGACCATTCGCACATGGCAGGTGGCAACGCAATCCGAGGTAGCCGAGTCGGCGCAGGCCCGATGGGCGAGGCCGAGCGCGGTGAGGCGGCCCCCCGGGTGTTCATCTCGTACTGGTGCGCCAACGGCCACCAGACGCGCCCCTCGTTCGCGGAGGAGCCCGGTCTGGCCGTCCCCGAGACCTGGGACTGCCCCCGCTGCGGTTTCCCCGCCGGGCAGGACGAGGCCAACCCGCCGGCCCCGCCGAAGGTGGAGCCCTACAAGACGCACCTGGCCTACGTGAAGGAGCGTCGCTCCGACGCCGACGGCAAGGCCATCCTCGACGAGGCCCTGGCCACGCTGCGGGAGCGCAAGCTCATCCAGTAGCAGGGAGGTCGGTGGCGGAGTCGGCGTCGACCAGCCAGATCGTCTCGCGTATGCCGCGCACCTGGGCCGCGCTGGACAGCTCGGGCCCGGCCCCCTCGACTCCGTTGCGGACGGCCTCCGCCTTGTCCGCTCCGGCGACGAGGAACCAGACGCGGTCGGAGCGGCTCAGGCACTCGAAGGTGAGTGACACGCGGTCCGGCGGGGGTTTGGGGGAGTCGTGCACGGCTACGGCGATCGCGTCGGTCGTCAGCTGGGCGGGGTGCCCGGGGAAGAGCGATGCGACGTGGCCGTCGGGACCGACACCCAGGATCATGATGTCGAACTCGCCCCCGCCGCTGCCTCGGACCGCAGCCGAGTACAGCTCGGCGCTGTCCTCGGCCGAGTCGCTGGCGTCGGGGCCCGCGACGCGGTGCACGTTGGCCTGGTCGAGCCCGAGGCGGTCGAGCCCGGCCGCGTCGTTCTGGGTGTCGTTGCGGTCGGCGTCCCCGGCCGGCAGGTAGCGCTCATCGCCCCACCACAGTGAGACCTTCGACCAGTCGACCGCGGTGTGGGCCGGCACCTCGAGGATCGAGGCGATGATCGCCGAGCCGAGCGAGCCGCCGGTCAGCGACACGTGCGGGGCCCGTCCCGCGGCCTGCAGGTCGAGCAGGGTCGTCACCAGCCGGGCCGCGCCGCCGTCGGCGACGGACTGCTTGTCGGGGTGGACCACGACCACCGGGGCGGAAGTCATCCGTTGTCCTTCGTGGTCGACTTCGTCTTGGCCAGCTTGCGGGCGGCCGCCTTCTTGACGACGGCGGTGTCGGCCTTCGGTGCCGGGGGTGGCACCTGCACCATCTCGGCGCTGCTGGCCTTCGATGCGCTCCGGGCGATCCGGCGCGACGCGCGCTCGGCCTCCTTCACGGACGGGGCCTCGCCCTCGCGGACGGCCTCGCTGGCCGTCACCGACTTGGTGCCCACCTTCGCCAGCCCGTTGCGGATGGTCTCCTCGTAGATCTCGTCGGGGTCGAGCCGTCGCAGCTCGTCGGCAAGGCACTCCGCGGTCGCGCGGCGAGCCAGCGAGATCCGGCGGACCGGCTGTCCCGGCTGGCTGAGGGTCGCGATCGAGCCGTCGGGGCGGACCAGGTCGATGGCGCCGCTACGGCGTTCGAGCCGCACGCTGACCATGCCGGTCCCGGTGCGGGACCGGGCGCGGCGCACCGGGCACCGCAGGGTCAGGGCCAGCCAGGCCGCCAGCAGGTCGGTGGACGGCGAGTCCGAGCCTCCCGTGACGGTCGCCTCGATGACCGGCTCGAACGGCGGCTGGTCGAGGGCGGCGGCGAGCAGCCCACGCCACAGCGTGACCCGGGTCCAGGCGAGGTCGGTGTCACCTCGGGTGTAGGCCTCGGCGCGCGACTTGAGTGTCGCGCGGGGGCTCTTCGACTCTGCGGCATCGGTGATGCGTCGCTGGGCCATCGAGCCGATCGGGTCCTGCGCGACGTGCGTCGGGGCGTCGGTGGGCCACCACGCGACGACAGGGGAGTCGGGCAGGAGGAGCGGGATGACGACGCTGCGCCCGTGGTCGGTCAGCGCGCCGTAGAGCCGCAGCACCACGACCTCGCTGGCGCCGGCGTCGCCGCCCACGCGGATCTGCGCGTCGATCCGCGACTGTCCACGCTTGTTGCCGATGACGACGGCGATGATGCGGCAGGGGTGTTGGCGGCTGGCGTCGTTGGCAGACTGGATCGCCTCCTCGGCGTCCTGCTCGTCGACGATGATCAGGAGGGTGAGGACCCGGCCGAGGGCCATCGCCCCGGTGTCCTGCCGGAGCGCGACCAGCTTCTTGCTGATCGCCACGGTCGAGGTGCTGGGCAGGTCGACGATCACGGCATCCTCCAGACACGGCCGTCGCGGCGCATCATCTCGTCGGCGCCGGCCGGTCCCCAGCCGCCCGCCGTGTAGGGCTCGAGCTTCGCCCGAGACTTCGACCAGTAGTCCTCGACCGGGTCGAGGATCTCCCAGGAGAGCTCGACCTCCTCGTGGCGGGGGAACAGCGGCGGGTCACCGAGCAGCACGTCGAGGATCAGCCGCTCGTAGGCCTCGGGGCTCGACTCGGTGAAGGCGCGGCCGTAGCCGAAGTCCATCGTCACGTCGCGCACCTCCATCTGCGCGCCCGGCACCTTGGCGCCGAAGCGCATGGTGATGCCCTCGTCGGGCTGCACCCGGATGACGATCGCGTTCTGCCCGAGCTCCTCGGTGGCGGTGTCGTTGAACGGCAGGTGGGGCGCCTTCCTGAACACCACGGCGATCTCGGTGACCCGCTTGCCCAGGCGCTTGCCGGTGCGCAGGTAGAACGGGACCCCGGCCCAGCGGCGCGAGTCGATCTCGACCTTCATCGCGGCATACGTCTCGGTGCGTGAGCCCGGGGCCACGCCGTCCTCGTCGAGGTAGCCGCCGACCTGCTCGCCGCCCTGCCAGCCGGGGGCGTACTGGCCGCGCGCCGTCGACTTGCCGAGGTCCTTGGGGTGCCGCACCGCCGAGAGGACCTTCTCCTTCTCGGAGCGCAGGTGCTCGGCCGCGAACGAGACCGGCTCCTCCATCGCGGTCAGTGCGAGGAGCTGGAGCAGGTGGTTCTGGATCACGTCGCGGGCCGCGCCGATACCGTCGTAGTAGCCGGCGCGTCCCCCGATGCCGATGTCCTCGGCCATGGTGATCTGCACGTGGTCGACGTAGTTGGCGTTCCAGACCGGCTCGAACATCTGGTTGGCGAAGCGCAGGGCCAGCAGGTTCTGGACGGTCTCCTTGCCGAGGTAGTGGTCGATCCGGAAGACGGCGTCGGGGGGAAAGACCCCTTCGACGATGTCGTTGAGCTCGCGGGCGCTCTTGAGGTCGTGCCCGAACGGCTTCTCGATGACCACCCGTCGCCAGGCGTCGCCCTCCGGCCGGCTCAGGCCGGAGCGCTCGAGCTGCTCGCAGACGACTGAGAACGAGGACGGCGGGATCGAGAGGTAGAAGGCGAGGTTGCCGCCGGTGCCGCGCTCGGTCTCGAGGTTCTTGACGGTCGCGGCCAGCAGGTCGAAGGACGTCGGGTCGTCGAACGTGCCGGGGACGAACCGGAAGCCCTCGGCCAGGTTGCGCCAGACGCTCTCCCGGAACGGCGTGCGCGCATACTGCTTGACCGCGTCATAGACGATCTTGCCGAAGTCCTGGTCGGCCCAGTCGCGTCGGGCGAACCCGACCAGCGAGAAGCCCGGTGGCAGGAGCCCACGGTTGGCCAGGTCGTAGATCGCCGGCATGAGCTTCTTGCGGGCCAGGTCGCCGGTGACCCCGAACAGGACCAGCCCGCAGGGGCCGGCGATGCGGGGGAGCCGCTTGTCGCGAGGGTCGCGAAGGGGGTTGCTGTCCTGCGTCACCCGCGTCGGACTCATGCGTTGCCTTCCGTGGGGGACAGGTCGGTCAGCGCCCGGGTGACCTGCGCCAGCCCGGCGTCGTGGTCGGTCAGGTGCAGCTGCAGCACCGGACGCTGGTGCTCGGCGAGGACCTGGGCGTCACCGGCGGCCTGCGAGGCGATGAAGTCACCGAAGGTGAACTCCCGACCCGGGATCGCGAGGTCCTCGTGGGGCGCTGTCGTGATCTGCAGGTAGACGCCGGTGGCCGGGCCGCCCTTGTGGAACTGTCCGGTCGAGTGCAGGAACCGCGGCCCCCAGCCGAACGTGGTGGGTCGTTCGGTGTGCCGCGCCAGCCCGGGCCGCACGTCGGCCAGGGCCGCGTCGGTGATCCGGTCGAGGTAGGCCATCACGGACACGTAGCCGCGCGCGGGGTCGAGCTGGGCGAACAGTGCCCCCAGCGCGTCGGACACGGTGCTCGCGGCGCCGAGCCAGTCACCACCCAAGGAGTGGATCTCGACAGCTCCGTCGGTGGCGGCGGGGGCCTCGGAGTCGCCGATTCCCTTGTCCAGCAACGCACGAGCGGCCTTCTTGGCGCTCTCGACGTCCGGCTGGTCGAACGGGTTGATGTCGAGGAGACGACCCGCCGCGGCCGTGGCCACCTCCCAGAGGAGCAGCTGGGCGCCGAGGGTGCCACTGACGGCCACCTCGGAGCGGCTGCCGTCGGCCTCGCCGTCGGGACCCGAGCCGAGGGCGTCGAGGTCGTCGTCGGAGTCGCCGACCAGCCGGGCGACCGTCACGTCAGCGGCAGGCCAGCGGACCTCGGGGTCGGAGTCGCCGCCCACGACCACGGGCAGGACGCCGGTGCCCTGCTTGCCGGTGCTCTCGGCGATGAGCTGCTCGGCCCAGTCGGCGAACCCGACGATCCCGGAGCCGTCATCGACGATGACGAACTTGTCGCGCAACGGGTCGGTCCCGGCCATGGCCGCGCCGAGGCGCAGACCCGGGTTGCCGTCGTCGTCGGCGCTCAGCACGTCGGCCACGGCCTCGGCGTCGTCGAGCAGTGCCTCGATGTCGGCTCCGGCCAGCCCCGAGGGCACCAACCCGAAGGCGGTCAGGGCCGAGTAGCGCCCGCCGACGTTCGGGTCGGCGTTGATGACGCGGTATCCGCCCGTGCGGGACTCCTCGTCCAGCGGGCTGCCCGGGTCGGTGACGATGACGATCCTGGCCGTGGGGTCGATGCCGGCCTCGGAGAAGGCGGCCTGGAAGGCACGCCGCTGCGAGTCGGTCTCGACGGTGGAGCCGGACTTGCTCGAGACCACGACGACGGTGCGGTCGAGGTCGGTGATGGCTGCGCGCACCATGTCGGGCTGCGACGAGTCGAGCACCACCAGGTCGACGCCGGCGGTGCCGCAGATGACCTCGGGCGCCAGCGACGAACCACCCATCCCACAGAGGACGACCCGGTCGACGCCGTCGCCCGTGAGCTGCTCGCGCAGCGCGGCGATCTCACCGAGGAGCGGTCGCGACGAGCGCGGCAGGTTGACCCAGGACAGCCGGATGGCCGACTCGGACTCGGCGTCCGGACCCCACAGCGTGGCGTCCTGGGCGAAGAGCCGGCTGGCGAACTTGGCCTCGACGAGGTCGGCGACCTTGCTGGCGATGGCGTCGGCCGCCGCGCCCGATGCAACCACGCCGAGTGAGCTCACTTGTCGCCAGCCTCGGCGACGTCGGCGCGGGCCAGGTCGAGGTCGGACTGGGCCTCGTCGAGCAGCTCGCCCCAGGCGGCCTCGAACTTGTCGACACCCTCGCGCTCGAGCTGGGCCGTGACGTCGGCGTACGAGATGCCGAGGCCCTCGAGCGCGTCGAGGACGCCGCCGGCCTCCTCGTAGGTGCCGGCGATGGTGTCCCCGGTGACCTCGCCGTGGTCGGCGACGGCCTCCAGCGTCTTCTCCGGCATCGTGTTGACGGTCTGCGGCGCGACCAGCTCGGTGACGTAGAGGGTGTCGGAGTAGGCCGGGTCCTTCACGCCGGTGGAGGCCCACAGCGGACGCTGGGCGTTGGCCCCGTCGTCGGCGAGGTTCTTCCAGCGCGGGGTCGCGAAGACCTCCTCGAAGGCCTGGTAGGCGAGTCGCGCGTTGGCCACGGCCGCCTTGCCCTTGAGGCCCTTGGCCTCGTCGGTGCCGATCGCGTCGAGCCGCTTGTCGATCTCGGTGTCGACGCGCGAGACGAAGAACGAGGCGACGGAGTGGATCCTCGAGAGGTCCTTGCCGCCCTCGCGGGCCTGCTCGAGACCGGTGAGGAAGGCGTTCATGACGCCGCGGTAGCGGTCGAGGGAGAAGATCAGCGTGACGTTGACGCTGATGCCCTCGGCGAGCACCTGCGAGATGGCCGGCAGGCCCTCGACGGTCGCGGGGATCTTGATGAGGACGTTGTCGCGGTCGACGGCGGCCGCGAGCTCCTTGGCCTGGGCCACCGTCTTGCCGGTCTCGTGGGCGAGCCGGGGGTCGACCTCGATGGAGACCCGGCCGTCGACACCGTTGGTGGCGTCGTACACCGGCTTGAGGATGTCGCAGGCGTTGCGGACGTCCTCGGTGGTGAGGCCGAACACCGTCTCGTCGACGGTCTTGCCGTCGGCGGCGAACTTCCGCAGGTCGGCGTCGTACCGCTCGCCCTTGGCCAGCGCGGCCTGGAAGATCGACGGGTTGGTCGTCACGCCCACGACACCCTTGGTGTCGATGAGCTCCTGCAGGTTGCCGGTCTCGATGCGCTCACGCGACAGGTCGTCCAGCCAGATGGAGACGCCGTTGTCGGCGAGTGCCTTGAGGGCTGCGTTGTCAGTCATGGCTGTTCACTTTCCCTTGACGGTCTTGAGGGACTTCTTGGCCGCGGCCACGACGGCAGCCGCGGTGAATCCGAACTCGCGGAAGAGCGTGGCGGCGTCGGCGGACGCACCGAAGTGGTCGATGCCGATGATCTCGCCGGCGTCACCGACGATGTCGCGCCAGCCCTGCGGCACCCCGGCCTCGACCGAGACGCGCGCCTTGACCGCGGCCGGCAGGACCTTCTCGCGGTACGCCGGGGTCTGGTCCTCGAACCACTCGCGGCACGGCATCGAGACGACTCGGGTGGCGATCCCCGACTTCTCGAGCGTCTCGCGCGCCGCGACGGCGAGCTGCACCTCGGAGCCGGTGGCCACGAGGATCACGTCCGGGGTCGCCTTGCTGGAGTCGTAGAGGACGTAGGCGCCCTTGGCGACCCCGCTGACCTTGCCTGCTCCGTCGGCGCCGGAGCGGTCGACGATGGGGAGGTTCTGGCGGCTGAGCGCCAAGCCGGCCGGGCGTCGGTTCCTGAGGATGGCGAGCCACGCAGCGCCGGTCTCGTTGGCGTCGGCCGGCCGCACCACGTCGAACGACGGGATGGCCCGCAGGGCGGCGAGGTGCTCGATCGGCTGGTGGGTGGGTCCGTCCTCGCCGAGTCCGATGGAGTCGTGCGTCCACACGAACGTCACCGGCGCCTGCTGGATGGCGGCGAGGCGGACGGCGGGGCGCATGTAGTCGGAGAAGACGAGGAACGTGCCGCCGTAGGGGCGAGTCAGTCCCTCGAGGGCGATGCCGTTGAGGATCAGGCCCATCCCGAACTCGCGGATGCCGAAGTGGAGGGTGCGGCCGTAGGGGCCGCCCGACCACTCACGGGTCTGCTTGGACTTCGGGATGAAGGAGGGCTGGCCCTCCATGGTGGTGTTGTTGGACTCGGCGAGGTCGGCCGAGCCGCCCCACAGCTCCGGGGCGATGTCGGCGAGGGCGCCGAGGACCTTGCCCGAGGCCGCGCGGGTCGCGATGCCCTTGGCGTCTGCGGCGAAGGTCGGGACGGCCTTGTCGAGGCCGTCGGGCAGCTTGCCCGCGACGAGGCGGTCGAGCAGTGCGGCGCGCTCGGGCTGGGCCTTGCGCCACGCGGCATACGTCTTGTCCCAGGACTTGTGGGCGGCCTTGCCGCGCGCCACGACCTTGCGGGTGTGGGTCAGCAGGGGCCGCGGAACCTCGAAGGTCTTCGTGGGGTCGAAGCCGAGGAGCTCCTTGGTGGCGGCGATCTCGGCGTCGCCCAGGGCCGAGCCGTGCGACTTGCCGGTGTCCTGCTTGGTGGGCGCAGGCCAGGCGATGATCGTGCGCAGCACCACGAAGGTGGGCTTGCGCGAGGTGCGGCTCTTCTCGAGGGCGGCCAGCAGCTGGTCGACGTTCTCGACGTAGCCACCACTCGTGCCGTCGCCGCGCCAGTCGATCGTGACGACGTTCCAGCCGTAGGCCTCGTAGCGCTTGCCCACGTCCTCGGAGAACGAGATCTCGGTCTTGTCCTCGATCGAGATGGTGTTCTGGTCGTAGATGACCGTGAGGTTGCCGAGCTCCTGGTGACCGGCCAGGGCAGAGGCCTCGTGCGAGACGCCCTCCATGATGTCGCCGTCCGACGCGAGCACCCAGACGTGGTGGTCGAACGGGCTGGTGCCCGGCTTCGCGTCGGGGTCGAAGAGACCGCGCTGGCGCCGCTGGGCCATCGCCATCCCCACCGCGGAGGCCAGCCCGGAGCCGAGCGGACCCGTGGTGATCTCGACCCCGTTGGTGTGGTGGACCTCGGGGTGGCCGGGGGTCAGTGAACCCCACGTGCGCAGGGCCTGGAGGTCGGCGAGCTCGAGGCCGTAGCCGGACAGGTAGAGCTGGATGTACTGGGTGAGGCTGGAGTGCCCGCAGGAGAGCACGAACCGGTCGCGCCCCAGCCAGTGGGAGTCGGACGGGTCGTGGCGCATCACGTTCTGGTAGAGCAGGTATGCCGCGGGAGCCAGGCTCATGGCCGTGCCCGGGTGGCCGTTGCCGACCTTCTGCACGGCGTCGGCGGCGAGCACCCTGACGGTGTCCACGGCGCGGACGTCGAGGTCGGTCCAGCCGGCCTTTCGCGCCACCGGCGGACGCAGCGAGCTGCTGCGTTTCCGCGCGGGCGTTGACTTGGCGGAGCGGGTCGAGGTGGGCACGGATGGGTCTCCTCACACTGAGCTGAACAGGCGTCGCACGGCAACGATCCGAGACTAGTCCCGAGGGTGACCCGCGTCGCATCCAGTCCCGTCCACCAGACAGGTCACGGGCGGGGATAGACTGGCCGCCGCTCCACCCCGCCCGCCCCTGCACCACCGTGAAGGACGCCGTGACCGCACTCGATCCGACTGCCCGGATCTCCGCGTCCCCGTCTCCCGGGAGCCGAAGCAAGGCCGCGGCCTACCTCGCGCTCACCAAGCCGCGGATCATCGAGCTGTTGCTCGTGACGACGATCCCGGTGATGTTCTTGGCGCACAAGGGGATTCCGTCGCTCTGGCTGATCGTCGCGACCCTCGTCGGTGGCGCGCTGAGTGCCGGCGCAGCCAACACGTTCAACTGTGTCTACGACCGCGACATCGACGCCGAGATGCACCGCACGAGCAGCCGACCGATGGTCACCGGAGAGATCAGCCCGCGCGAGGGCCTCGTCTTCGGCGTCGTCCTCACCGTCGCCTCGACCGCGTGGTTCGCGGTCTTCACCAACTGGCTGTCGGCGGCCCTCTCGCTCGGGGCGATCGTCATGTATGCCGTGGGCTACACGATGATCCTCAAGCGCCGCACCGCACAGAACATCGTCTGGGGCGGGGCGGCCGGGTGCATGCCCGTCCTCATCGGCTGGTCCGCGGTCGCGAACTCGCTGTCGTGGTCGGCCGTCATGCTCTTCCTGGTCATCTTCTTCTGGACGCCCCCGCACTACTGGCCGCTGTCGATGAAGTTCAAGGACGACTACGCCGCGGCCCACGTGCCGATGCTGCCGGTCGTCGAGGAGTTCGTCGTCGTGGCCCGACAGATCGTCGCCTACTCGTGGGCGATGGTCGTCGTGTCGCTGGCGCTGGTCTGGGTCAACCCGATGGGCTTGGTCTACCTGGGCACCGCCGTCGTCACCGGTGCGCTGTTCCTCGCCGAGGCCCACCGGCTCTTCCGCGCCGCGAGGAGTGGCGCCGGACCCACGGTGCTCAAGCCGATGCGGCTCTTTCACTTCTCGATCACGTACGTCGGGATCCTGTTCCTCGGGGTCGCGATCGACCCGCTGGTCTACCTGCCCGTCATCTCGCGCTGACGTCGGCGTCGGCTCCCGCGGGCATGTCCCGCAGCCCGCGCAGCGGGCTCCAGAACATCGACACGCACGCGAGCACGTGGATGGCCGCCATCACCGCGATGGTGGGTCGCAGTCCGAGGGTGCTGCCCATCGCGCCCGCCACGATGCCGGCCAGCGGCATGGTCCCGTAGTTGATCACCTGGACCGTCGTGACCTGCCTGGCCACCATGTGCTCGGGGACGTAGCGGTTGCGCCAGGCGCCCCTCACGACGTTGCCGGCGACCACACCGGTGCCGACCAGGAGCATGCCGGCGACCATGGCCACCAGCCCGGCGCCCGGTGCACCCAGCGGCACCAACAGCGCCGGCGGCCCGGCCAGGACCTGGAGCGCGAGGAGGGCGCGAGCCGATCCGAGCCGGTGCGAGACCCGCGTCGCGATGGTCGCCCCGATCACGCCGCCGAGTGAGCCCACGGCCATCACCAGCCCGACCGCACCGGATCCCAGGTGCACCTCGCGGACGAGGAACAGCACGAGCAGCGCCGCGTAGCCGGTGAGGCCGAAGTTGCTCAGGCCGCCCATCACCGTGAAGAAGCGCAGGATCCGGTCGTGGCGGATGTAGTCGATGCCCTCACGGATGCGCTGGCCCAGCGAGGCGACCTCGGTGCCGGCCGTCGGCTGCGGCTCGGCGGCCGGGAGCTTAAGCCGCCACAGGCAGACCGCCGACACGAGGAAGCTGACGGCGTCGACGAGCAGCCCTCCCGCCGTAGAGGTCGCCTGGGCGAGGAGCCCGCCGACACCGGGGCCGGCGACCTGCATGGCCGACTCGGTGCCGAACAACCGCGCGAAGGCCTGCTCCTGCTGGTCGCGCGGGGCCACCTGTCGCACCAGCGCGGGGTAGGCCGCCCGGAAGAACACGGTGCAGACGCCGTTGCAGAACGCGGCGACGGCGAGGTGGGGGAGGGTGAGCACGTCGAGGAGCCAGGCGACCGGCACGCTCGCGAGGGTCAGGGCCGCGACCAGGTCGCTGACGACCATGACCCGGCGCACCGGGAGCCGGTCGACCCAGGCGCCGGCCGGCAGACCGATGACCAGCCAGGGCACCCAGGCCGCTGCCGTGAGCGCACCCATCCACCCGGCGCCCGCGTCGAAGCCGACGACGGCGAGAAGGGGGAGCAACACGGAGGTGGTGGCGTTGCCGAGGACGCTGACGCCCTCGCCGAACCAGAGCAGGCCGAAGTTCCGGTTGCGGGCCAGTGGGAGAGGCTGGGCAACCGGTGTGGTGTGGGTCGTCATGGCTGGGCCGGGAACCCTCGGGCGAAGACGTAGACGGACTCGCGTTCGACGCCGTCGTCGGGCACGGGTCGGCTCGACCAGCGCAGGAGCACGTCGATGATCTCGTTGGCCACGTCGGTGAGCTCGTCCGGCGACAGCCGCATCCAGTTCTGGGTGGCGAAGGCGGCGGCGTCCCACTCGGGTGCCGACGACGCGTTCGCGTTCCACTCCTGGGTGCGCTCGAACTGCCGCTGCAGACCCAGGGCCTCCGCCGCATACGCCGCGGTCACCGCGGCCGTGTCGTCGGCGAAGTCGGCTCGCGACCACCGGGTGCCGGCGTCGACGAGGCGCCACCACCGCTCACGGCGATCCTTCGCGAGCTCGGGCGCCTCCTCGACCAGACCGGCCTCGTGGAGCACCTTGAGGTGGTGGCTCGCGCTCCCGACCGCCTGCCCGGTGCGGGTGGCCAGGGCCGACGCGGTCGACGGACCGTCGACCTTGAGGGCGTCCATCATCCGCGAGCGGAAGGGGTTCGCCATCGCCGAGAGGGCCTTGGCGTCGGTGACCGTGCGGATACCGGGTCTGGCTGCGGGCTTCATACGCACAAGAGTAATTGCACAAAGCTAATTGCACAAGACGCCTTGTGTAACTGGAGAAGGGGAAGCGGGTCAGGCGGCGGACCGGAGGCGGACCATCGCGCGGGTCAGCGCCACGACGAGGAGCGTCGCCAGGAGCATGTGCACCAGCACGACGACCCACGGGAGCCCGGTGACGTACTGCGTGTAGCCCACGACGCCCTGCGCGAGGGTCACCACGAAGACCGCCGCCCAGGCCCGGCCGGGAAGGGCGGTCTCGGTGGTGATCCGGCTGGCCACCCACACGGCGACCACGAGCCCGACGAAGAGCATCACCGCGTCGGCGTGCAGCCACGAGATGGTGCGCGGGTCGAAGCCGAACCGGGCCGGCTCGTCGGCGTCACCCGAGTGCGGCCCGGACCCGGTCACGACGGTGCCGAGGGCCAGCACCACGGCGGCCACCGCGCAGGTGGCCCAGCCGAGCCGCTCGACCAGGGGGTGCACGACCAGGGGCCGCGGACCGACCGGTTCCTGCGCCCGGACGACGAGGTAGGTGGCGGTGGCGACGAGGCACATCGACACCAGGAAGTGGGCGGCGACCGTGACCGGGTTGAGCCCGGTGCGGACCGTGATGCCGCCGAGCACCGCCTGGACGCCCACCCCCACGAGCACGCCGACGGCGGGGACGAGCAGGTCGCGACGGCCGGCGGCCCAGCGCCACACGGCATACACGGTGGCGATGGCGGCGAGGCTCACCACGCTGGTGAGGGTGCGGTTGCCGAACTCGATGTAGCGGTGCCAGCCCTCGGCCTGGTGCGGGACCGGCGTGTAGGACCCGGGCACGCACTCCGGCCAGCTCGGGCAGCCGAGCCCGCTGCCGGTCAGCCTGACCAGGCCGCCGGTGACCACGATGAGCACCTCGACGACGAGGTTCGCCAGCAGGATCCTCGGGAGCCAGACGGCGCCGGTGGTGGGCTCAGCGACAGCTGGGGCTGACGTCGGGACGGGTGCGGCGGTCACGGCACGAGGGTACGGCTCAGGGTGGACCCTGACGCGGTTGGGGGAGTCCCCTCATGGTGCGCGGGCTCGCTCGCTGGCTGACTTGACCCATGGTGACGAACACGTGGCGGGCGGGGGTCGCGGTCGGCTACGCGGCGTTGTTCGCGGTGGCGGCCCTGACGGCTCGACCCGGCTGGCTCGTGACCGGCCTGGCCGTCGCGGCCACCGCCTGCTGGGCCAGTGCCCGCGAGCCGGGTCAGTCGCTCCAGCGGAAGAACCGGCGCGCCGCCAGCGTCGCCACGATCGCCCAGCCGGCCAGGACGAGCCACGCGCCTGGGGCGGCCCGGCCGTCGACCAGCGCCGTGCGCAGGCTGTCACCGAGCGCCGCTGAGGGCAGCACCCTCAGCACGGTCGCGAACCCGTCGGGCAGCTCGGTGCCGGCGACCACCACCCCACCCAGACCGAGCAGGGCCACCCAGACCAGGTTGGCGACGGCGAGCACGCCCTCGGCGCGCAGGGTGCCGCCGAGCAGCAGGGCCAGGGCCGTGAACGCCCACGTCCCGAGGGCGAGGGCCACGACCGCAGCGGGTATGCCGCGCGGCGCCGGCTCCCAGCCGAGCGCCGCGCCGAGGGCGCCGATCAGCAGCACCTGCACGGCGATGACGGCCAGCACGGCCACCGCCTTGGCCAGCACCAGCCCGGTGCGACCCAGTGGCGTGACGCCGAGCAGCCGCAGGACGCCGTAGCGGCGGTCGAACCCGGTCGAGATGGCCTGGCCGGTGAAGGCCGAGGAGATGACGCACAGGGCCAGCACCCCGGGCACCGCCAGGTCGACCCGGCGACCGTCACCCAGCGAGATCGACTCGGCGTGCACCAGGCCCACCAGCACGGCAGCCGGGAGCAGGACGGCGACCAGGAGCTGTTCGCCGTTGCGCAGCAGGGTCGTCGCCTCGAACCGCGCCTGCGCCAGCACGCGTGCGACCGGGGACGCGGGGCCTGCCGAGGTCACGGCCGGGTCGACGGTCGTCATGCGACGGACCTGCGGGTGAGCGCGAAGTAGCGGTCCTCGAGCCGGTCGCCCCCGGTCACGTCGGCGAGCGACCCCTCGGCGACGACCGCACCACCCGCGACGACGACGATGTGGTCGGCCAGCCGCTCGGCCTCCTCGAAGGAGTGCGTGGTCAGCACGACGGCGACCCCGTCGTCCGCGAGCGACCGCACCAGGTCCCACACGTCGAGCCGGGCATGGGGGTCGAGGCCGGCACTGGGCTCGTCGAGGAAGGCCACCTCGGGGCGACCGACCAGCGCGGCCGCGAGCGCGACCCGCTGGCGCTGCCCCCCGGACAGCCGGCGCACCGTGGTGTCGGCGAACCGGTCGATCCCGAGCCGCTGGACGATCGGGTCGAGAGGTGCGGGCGCGGCATACATCGCGCTCAGGTGACGCAGCAGGCGGAGGGGACGCGCGGACGCGGGGAGACCACCGTCCTGGAGCATCACGCCGACCCGGGCCCGGTGCTCCGGTGACGCGTTCCAGGGGTCGCTGCCGAGCACCCGCACCTGTCCGCCGTCGGGGCGTCGCAGGCCCTCGCAGCACTCGACCATCGTCGTCTTGCCTGCGCCGTTGGGTCCGAGCACGGCCGTGACGGCTCCTGCTGAGGCCTGCCAGGTGGCGCCGTCGAGGGCGACAACACCGCCGTAGCGCTTGGCGAGACCGGAGACGTGGACGGCGGGTGGCACGCACTGAGTGTAGGTCGCGGCCCACCGCGGCCCGGTCGCGGGCCTGAGGGCCTCAGACCGGCCCACGGCGCTGCAGGCATGGGCGACTTCCCCATGTCAGGGGGTACCTCAGGAGCGAACTGTGGAGTCATCCGCAGGACCCGACCAGCACCACTCGAAGGAGCAGAGCAATGAGCCTCACCGCACACCCCTACGTCGTCCTCGCCGAGCAGCGGTGGAAGCAGGAGAGCCTGTCCGGCGCGAACCTCGCCGCACACCGCTCCAGCCAGCGTCGCCGGATCCGTCGGCGCCGCATCGACTGGCACCTGCCGCGGCCGCTCGGACAGCTGACCCGGCACACGCCGCGGCCCGTCTAAGGCCCCCCGAAGGGCGTCCGGACGGAGATAAGGCACTCGCCCCATGTGGACGCCCACCTCAGGGCATCAGGTTTGAGACATCACGAGAGACACCGAGTCACCACCACCACGAAGGAGCACACCATGAGCATCACCGCAGACCCGCTGTTCGTCGCCGCCGAGGTCCAGTGGCGCACCGAGAACCTCTCGGCCGGACTGGCCCACGCCTCGTCGCCGAGGCACCACGGTCGCGCGATCCGCGCCGCGATCCAGCGGGTGCGCCACCCGCACGGGCACGGACGGCACACCGCCCGTCAGCACGCGGCTCGCGTCGCCTGACCCGGCCGCCCGATGGCGACCGCGCTCGACGTGCCGTTGACGACCGCCCGACCTCCCGAGACCCACGACACCGTGTCGGACCACTCCGACATAATCGGTGCCGTGGGTTTCGAGCGTTCGGCAGCCGGGTTGTTCGTCGGGCGTGACGACGAGGCAGCCCAGCTCGCCCGTCTGCTGGGCCTCGCGAGCGCCGACCCCGACGGCACCGGCTTGGTGCTGCTCTCCGGAGACGCCGGCATCGGCAAGACCCGCATCCTCGCCGAGGTCACCGGCCGGGCCCGCGAAGCCGGGTGGTCGGTCCTGATCGGGCACTGCCTGGGCGAGGCCGGTCAGGCGCTGCCCTACCTCCCCTTCATCGAGGTCCTCGGCCGGCTCGAGAGCACCTCGCCCGACCTGCTCGACCGGGTCGTGTCAGCCCACCCGGGGCTCAGCCGGTTGGTCCCGTCGCGCCGTCACGAGCCCAACCCCGACGACCCCGCCGACGAGGTGGTCGACCGTGGCGACCTCGTCGAGGCGGTCCACGCGACGCTCGACGACCTGGCCAGCGACGCACCGCTCCTGCTCGTCGTCGAGGACGTGCACTGGGCCGACCAGTCCTCCCGTGACCTGCTCACCCTGCTCTTCACGCGCGGCTTCGCGCGCCGCGTCAGCATCGTCGCCTCCTACCGCAGCGACGACCTCCACCGGCGCCACCCGCTCCGCACCACCCTGGCCCACTGGGCCCGGCTCGGTGACGTCGAGCGCCTCGACCTCGCGCCGCTGCCCGACCGAGCCGTGCGCGAGCTGGTGCGTGGCCTCCAGTCCCAGCCCCTGCCCGAGGCGCAGGTGAGGGAGGTGGTCGCACGGGCCGAGGGCAACGCCTTCTTCGCCGAGGAGCTCGTCGCCGCCACCGCGCTGGGCGGCTCCGGGCTGGCCGAGGACCTCTCCCGCCTGCTCCTCGTGCGCTTCGACCAGCTCGACACCGCCGGCCAGCACGTCGTCCGGGTCGCCTCCGCCGCGGGTCGCCACGTCTCGCACCGGTTGCTGGCCGCGGTGGCCGGGCTCGGCGAGGCCGAGCTCGACGCCGGCCTGCGCGACGCGGTCGAGCACCATGTCCTCGTCCCCACCGACAGCGGTGGCTACGCCTTCCGGCACGCGCTGCTCGGCGAGACGGTCTACGACGACCTCCTGCCTGGCGAGCGGGTCAGGGCCCACGAGCGGTATGCCGCGGCGCTGGCCGACGACCGCACGCTCGGCACCTGGGCCGAGCTGGCGCGGCACGCCACGGCGGCCGGCCTGCGGGAGCAGGCCCGGGAGGCCAGCGTCCAGGCCGGCGAGTCCGCGATGCGGATGGCCGGCCCCGAGGAGGCCTTCCGGCACTTCAAGAACGCCCTGGCGATGATGTCCGAGACCGACTCCGACGTCGACGGCGTCACCCTGCGGGCCGCCACGGCGGCCACCGCGGTGGGCCAGACGCTCAAGGCCCTCGAGCTGCTCGAGGACCGACTCGCTCGCCGCGCGACCGGCGCCGACCCGGCCGGTCGCGCCGAGCTGCTGGCTGCGCTGGCCACCACCGCCCGCATCACCGAGAGCACCCTCGACACCCTTGCCGCCACCAAGGAAGGGCTCGGGCTGCTCGACGCCGCAGACCTCGACCACCCGCAGACCAGGGCCCGGCTGCTCGCCGCCAAGGTCCAGGCGCTGGCCGATCGTGGTCGCGACGGCGAGGCCCTCGCGGGAGTGGAGGAGTCGGTGGCAGCGGCCCAGGCTGCGGGGCTGCGTGACGTCGCCGACGAGGTGCGCGTCGTCGAGGCCCGGATCCTCGAGCGCGCCGGCGACCCCGAGACCTCCCGTCGCACCCTCGAGCGGATCATCGCGGAGTCCAGGGCGCCTGGTGACCCGGCCGAGGTCCGGGCCTACCACCACCTCGGGTGGCTGCACCACCGTGCCGGACGGCTCGACGAGGCCGTCGACGTCTACCGACGCGGGGTGGAGCGGGCCAGGGGAGCAGGACGTCCCTGGGCGCCCTACGCGTTCGACGGTCGCCTGCTGGCCGGCATCGCCGCCTACGAGCGGGGTCGCTGGCCGGAGGCGCTCGACATCCTCGACGTGTCCCACGAGGTCCCGCCCGAGCCGGCCCGCTCGCTCCTGCTCGGTGCCCGGATGTACGTCGCGGCCGCCCAGGGCGACTACTCCGCGGTCTCGGGCTACGAGGTCTCCCGCCCCTGGTGGGAGAGCGAAGGACTCGTCCCCCTGCTGACCGGCAGCGCCACCATCGACCTGCACGGTCATGCCGACGACCTCGCCCAGGCCATCGCCGTGCACGACGAGGTCGTCGAGGTGCTGACCCGGGTCTGGTACCCGTTGTTCCAGGGCCAGCTGCGGCTGGACGCCCTGCTGCTCGGACAGCTCGGCAGCCACATCCAGCGGGTGCCCAGCTCCGAGCGGCCGGCCCTGCTGGCCAGGGGAGCGCAGCTCGCCGAGTCCGCCACCCAGGTCTGGGACCGCGCCACCGCGCGACCGGGCAACGACGGGCCCGAGTCGACGGCCTGGCTCGCGCGCGCCGCGGCCGAGGCGCTGCGCCTCCAGTGGCTCGGCGGGGCCGACGTCGACCCTGCTCGCCTGGTCGAGGCGTGGCAGGGCGCGGTCGACGCGTTCGAGGCCTACGGACATCCCTACGAGACGGCCCGGTCGAGGGCGCGCCTGGGCGCCGTCCTCAAGTCCGTCGGCGACCCGCGCGGGTCCGAGGAGCTCACCGCAGCCCTGGAGGTCGCCCAGCGCCTGGGGGCCGAACCCCTCCGGGCCGAGATCCGCCAGGGCGGGGGAGCGCGCGCCACCGCGAAGGCCGCGTCGCGCCAGGGTGAGTCGCTGACCGCCCGCGAGGCCGAGATCCTCGCGCTGGTCGCGCTGGGGCGCAGCAACCGCCAGATCGGCACCCAGCTGTTCATCAGCGCGAAGACCGCGAGCGTGCACGTCTCCAACATCATCGCGAAGCTGGGGGTCACCGGCCGCGGCGAGGCCGTGGCGGTGGCCCGCGACCGCGGCCTGCTCGACTGACCTCGAAGCGGGTCCTCGGGAGGTTAGGTAGACCTTGCTAGGCAGGGGCACCAGCATTTACGTAACATCGGTGTTGTGAATATCCCTGCCGCCTCCGTGTCGCCCCGCGCGACGGATGCTCGGGGTCACGACGCGCCACTGGTGCTCGAGTCGCGCACCCGCGACCGGGTGCTCCAGGCGATCAGCGAACGGGGCCCGATCACCGCGGCCACGCTGGCCGACGACCTGGGCCTCACCGCACCCGCCGTGCGGCGCCACCTCGAGAACCTCGAGGAGGCCGGCCTGATCACCGCGCGCGAGCCGGCCCCCGGCATCCGTGGGCGCGGACGTCCCGCCCGGTCCTTCGTGCTCAGCGACGCGGGCCACCACGCGCTCGAGTCCGACTACGACCACCTCGCCACGGAGGCGCTGCGCTTCCTGGCGCAGGAAGCCGGCGACGGGGCCGTGCGCCGCTTCGCCGAGAGCCGCGTCGCCGAGGTCGAGACCCGGTATGCCGCGCAGCTCGCGGCCGCGGGCACCGACCGCGCCGCCCGGGTCGACGCCCTCGTCGCCGCCCTGACGCGCGACGGGTTCGCCGCCTCGGCCCGACCGGTCGGCGAGCCGGGCTCCCAGAGCCCCTTCACCGGCATACAGCTCTGCCAGGGGCACTGCCCCGTGCAGGACGCGGCCCGGGAATTTCCCGAGATCTGTGACGCTGAGACTGATGCGTTCTCGCGCCTGCTGGGCGTGCACGTCCAGCGGCTGGCGACGCTCGCGCACGGCGACCACGTGTGCACCACGTTCATCCCCACCAGCAAGCCATCCACCACACCTGTCACACCAACCGCTGTCACACCAACTGCAACTGAAGGGGCATCCACGCGATGAGCACCCACATCGAGGAGCTGAACCCGGGTCTGAAGGACCTGGGCCGCTACGAATACGGCTGGGCCGACAGCGACACCGCTGGCGCGACCGCCAAGCGTGGCCTCAACGAGGACGTCGTGCGCGACATCTCGGGTCGCAAGAGCGAGCCCCAGTGGATGCTCGACCTGCGCCTGAAGTCACTGCGGCTGTTCGGCAAGAAGCCCATGCCCAACTGGGGCAGCGACCTCACCGGCATCGACTTCCAGAACATCAAGTACTTCGTGAAGTCCACCGAGAAGCAGGCGACCAGCTGGGACGAGCTGCCCGAGGACATCAAGAACACCTACGACCGCCTGGGCATCCCGGAGGCCGAGAAGCAGCGCCTCGTCTCCGGCGTCGCGGCGCAGTACGAGTCGGAGGTCGTCTACCACCAGATCCGCGAGGACCTGGAGGAGAAGGGCGTCATCTTCGTCGACACCGACACCGGCCTGCGCGAGCACGAGGACCTGTTCCGCGAGTACTTCGCGTCGGTCATCCCGGCCGGTGACAACAAGTTCGCCGCGCTCAACACGGCGGTCTGGTCGGGCGGCTCGTTCATCTACGTGCCGCCGGGCGTCCACGTCGACATCCCGCTGCAGGCCTACTTCCGGATCAACACCGAGAACATGGGCCAGTTCGAGCGCACCCTGATCATCGCCGACGAGGGCTCCTACGTGCACTACGTCGAGGGCTGCACCGCGCCGATCTACAAGTCCGACTCGCTGCACTCCGCGGTCGTCGAGATCATCGTGAAGAAGAACGCCCGCGTGCGCTACACGACCATCCAGAACTGGTCCAACAACGTCTACAACCTCGTCACCAAGCGGGCGACCGCCGCCGAGGGCGCGACGATGGAGTGGATCGACGGCAACATCGGCTCCAAGGTCACCATGAAGTACCCGGCCGTCTTCCTCCTCGGCGAGCACGCCAAGGGCGAGACGCTGTCGATCGCCTTCGCGGGCGAGGGCCAGCACCAGGACGCCGGCGCCAAGATGGTCCACGCCGCTCCGAACACCTCGAGCACCATCGTCTCCAAGTCGGTGGCCCGTGGTGGTGGCCGGACGTCCTACCGCGGTCTCGTGCAGATCCTCGAGGGCGCCCACGGCTCCCGGTCGAGCGTGGTCTGCGACGCGCTGCTGGTCGACACCATCAGCCGCTCCGACACCTATCCCTACGTCGACATCCGCGAGGACGACGTGACGATGGGTCACGAGGCGACCGTCTCCAAGGTGTCCGAGGACCAGATGTTCTACCTCATGTCCCGCGGGATGACCGAGGAGGAGGCCATGGCCATGATCGTGCGCGGGTTCGTCGAGCCCATCGCGCGCGAGCTGCCGATGGAGTACGCCCTCGAGCTGAACCGCCTGATCGAGCTTCAGATGGAAGGAGCCGTAGGTTGAGCCTGCTGGCCCAGAAGAACCCCGATGCGCCGGTGGGGTCCCACGAGGACTCCGCCGTCGCGTTCGTCCCCGACCAGTCGCGAGCCGAGCGCAAGACCTCGTATGCCGTGGACGACTTCGCCGTCCCCGGTGGCCGTGAGGAGGAGTGGCGGTTCACCCCCGTCGACCGCCTCGCGTCGCTGTTCCACGTCGCGCCGACCGACACCGGGAAGGTCACGGTCGACGTGCAGTCGCCCGCTCGCGTGACCGTGTCGCAGGTCGACCCCCGGTCCGCCGGCGTGCTCGTGCCGGCCGACCGCGCGTCCGTGGTTGCCTTCGCCGGCGAGGCGCAGGCGACCCGGGTGGGCATCCCGGCCGAGGCCGAGCTCACCGAGCCGGTGCGCATCACCATCACTGCCACTGACCTGGCGCGCGTCAACGGCCACCTGGTCGTCGACGCAGGGCAGCACAGCAAGGCCACCGTCGTGCTGACGCACCGCGGCTCGGCCGAGTGCGGCGCCAACGTCGAGATCCGGGTCGGCGACGGCGCGGACCTCACCTTCGTCACCGTGCAGGAGTGGGACGACGACGCGCTCCACGTCACCCAGAACGACGCGCTGATCGGCCGCGACGCCCGCCTGCGGCACATCGCCGTCACGCTGGGCGGCGAGATCGTCCGCGTCTCCACCAACGCGCGCTACTCGGGCCCTGGTGGCTCGTTCGAAGGCCTCGGCGTCTACTTCGCCGACGCCGGGCAGCACCAGGAGCACCGTCTCTTCGTCGACCACGAGGCGCCGCACTGCCACTCGAACGTCGAGTACAAGGGCGCCCTCCAGGGCAACACCGCCCACACCGTCTGGGTCGGCGACGTCCTCATCCGCGCCAGCGCCGAAGGCACCGACACCTACGAGCTCAACCGCAACCTCGTCCTCACCGAGGGTGGTCGCGCCGACTCGATCCCGAACCTGGAGATCGAGACGGGCGAGATCGTCGGGGCCGGACACGCCTCGGCCACCGGTCGCTTCGACGACGAGCAGCTGTTCTACCTGCAGGCCCGGGGCATCCCCGAGGACGTCGCCCGCCGCCTGGTCGTCCGTGGCTTCTTCGCGAGCATCGTCGCGCGGATCGGCGTGCCCGAGATCTCCGAGCACCTGATGGAGGTCATCGACGCCGAGCTCGGTGCGGTGCCCGGCATCGCCACCGAGGACGTCGCGTGAGCGCCGCCCCCGAGCTGGTCACCGACGACGCCGACTTCGTGCGGGTCTGCCGCGTGGACGAGCTGCCGGAGAAGGGTGCGGCCGCGGCCGACATCAACGGCACCATCGTCGCGATCATCCGCACCGAGACCGGTTCCATCCACGCGGTCGACGACACCTGCAGCCACGCGAACGTCTCCCTCTCCGAGGGTGAGCTCGACGGCTGCACGCTGGAGTGCTGGCTGCACGGCTCGCGGTTCGACATCCGCACGGGTGAGCCCTCGGGCCCGCCCGCGATCATCCCCATCAACGTTTACCCGGTGCGGGTCGAGAACGACGAGGTCTTCGTCGGCACGACCCCCATGAACGCCTGACGTCTTCGAACAGAATGAGGAACTGAATCACCATGGCAACACTTGAGATCCGCGGCCTGACCGTGACCGTCGACGTCGAGGAGGGCACCAAGGAGATCCTGCGCGGTGTCGACCTGACCGTGAGGTCGGGGGAGACCCACGCGATCATGGGTCCCAACGGCTCGGGCAAGTCCACGCTGGCCTACTCGATCGCCGGGCACCCGAAGTACACCGTCACCGGCGGCACCGTGACCCTCGACGGCGAGGACGTGCTGGCCATGAAGGTCGACGAGCGCGCCCGCGCGGGCCTGTTCCTCGCGATGCAGTACCCCGTCGAGGTCCCCGGCGTGACGGTGAGCAACTTCCTGCGCACCGCCAAGACCGCGATCGACGGCCAGGCGCCCAAGCTGCGCACCTGGGTCAAGGACGTCAAGGGCTCGATGGACGCCCTGCGCATGGACCCCGCGTTCGCCGAGCGCAACGTCAACGAGGGCTTCTCCGGTGGCGAGAAGAAGCGCCACGAGATCCTCCAGATGGAGCTGCTCAGGCCGAAGGTCGCGATCCTCGACGAGACCGACTCCGGTCTCGACGTCGACGCCCTGCGCATCGTCTCCGAGGGCGTCAACCGCGCCAAGGAGGGCACCGACGTCGGCGTCCTGCTGATCACGCACTACACGCGCATCCTGCGCTACATCAAGCCCGACTTCGTGCACGTCTTCGTCGACGGCAAGATCGTCGAGGAGGGCGGCCCCGAGCTGGCCGACCGCCTCGAGGCCGAGGGCTACGACCGCTACCTCGCCACCCAGGCCTGAGGGCCGACCACGAGCCACCGGCAGCTGTCATGAGCGCAACGACCTTCACCGACGCGGAGCTGGCCCGGATCCGGGCCGGGTTCCCGATCCTGTCGCGCACGGTGCGAGACGGGAAGCCGCTCGTCTACCTCGACTCCGGGGCGACGTCGCAGCGGTATGCCGGTGCGCTCGACGCCGAGCGCGCCTTCAGCGAGCAGGTCAACAGTGCCGTGCACCGCGGAGCCCACCAGCTCAGCGAGGAGGCCACGGACGCCTACGAGGGTGCGCGCGCCACGGTGGCCCGGTTCGTCGGGGGAGCGGACGAGGAGGTGGTGTTCACCAAGAACGCCACCGAGTCCCTCAACCTCGTGGCCTACGCGTTCTCGAACTCCGTGGCGGGCCAGGCCAAGGACCCCCGGCTCGACCTGCACGAGGGCGACGAGATCCTCATCACCGAGATGGAGCATCACGCCAACCTCGTGCCGTGGCAGGAGCTGGCCCGGCGCACCGGCGCGACGCTGCGCTGGATCGGCGTCACCGACGAGGGCCGGCTCGACCTCGAGGGCGTGCACGGACCTGCGCTCGGCGAGCTGCTGACCGAGCGCACCAAGGTCTTCGCGTTCACCCACGTGTCCAACGTGCTCGGCACCATCAACCCGGTCCGCGAGCTCACCGCCGCAGCCCGCGCGGTCGGGGCGCTCACCGTCCTGGACGCCTGCCAGTCCGCGCCGCACCTGCGGCTCGACGTGGCCGACCTCGGTGTCGACTTCGCGGCGTTCTCCGGCCACAAGATGTTCGGGCCCACCGGCGTCGGCGCGCTGTGGGGTCGTCGCGAGCTGCTGCACGCCATGCCGCCGTTCATCACCGGTGGCTCGATGATCGAGACGGTCCGGATGGAGGCGACCACCTACGCCCCGCCGCCGCAGCGCTTCGAGGCCGGGTCGCCCAACTCGGCTCAGGTCGTGGGTCTCGGTGCCGCCATCGACTACCTCGACGAGCTCGGCCTCGACCGCATCGCCGCCCACGAGCACGCCCTCACCGAGCGCCTGCTGGCCGGCCTGGCGCAGCGCCCGTGGGTGCGGGTCGTCGGACCCGCCCTCGCAGTCGACCGGGTCGGGGCCGTCGCCTTCGACGTGCAGGGGGTGCACGCCCACGACGTCGGGCAGGTGCTCGACGACGAAGGCGTCGCGGTCCGCGTGGGCCACCACTGCGCGTGGCCGCTGCACCGCCGTATGGGCGTCACCGCCACGACGCGGGCCACCCTCGCCGCCTACACCACGCCGGTCGAGGTCGACACCATGCTCGACGCGCTCGACCGGGTGCCCGCGATCTTCGGGGTGGCCAGCTGATGGACCTCTACCAGGAGCTCATCCTCGAGCACTCCAAGCGACCGCACCACGCCGGGCTGCGCGAGCCGTTCGGCGCCGAGGTGCACCACGTCAACCCCACCTGCGGCGACGAGGTCACCCTGCGCGTCCACGTCGAGGGCACCGGTGCCGGTGCCGTGGTCCGCGACATCTCCTATGACGCACTCGGCTGCTCGATCTCGATGGCCTCCACCAGCGTGCTGGCCGAGGAGGTCATCGGGCACACCGTGGCCGAGGCGATGACCACCCACGAGGCGATGCGCGCCATGCTCACCTCCAAGGGCGCGGACGTCGGTGACGAGGAGCTCATCGGTGACGGGGTGGCCTTCGCCGGCGTCAGCAAGTACCCAGCACGCGTGAAGTGTGCTCTGCTGGGATGGATGGCCTTCACCGACGCGTTGCACCAAGCAGGCATCGACACCACCAGCACGACGACCAGCAAGGACGAGTCATGAGTGACACCACCACTGCCACCCCCAACGTCGCCGACGTCGAAGAGGCCATGCGCGACGTGGTCGACCCCGAGCTCGGCATCAACGTCGTCGACCTCGGGCTCGTCTACGGCATCACCGTCGACGCCCAGCGGCACGCCGTCCTCGACATGACCCTCACCTCGGCGGCCTGCCCGCTGACCGACGTGATCGAGGACCAGACCGCGCAGGCGCTCGAGGGCCTGGTCGCGTCCTACCGCGTCAACTGGGTGTGGATGCCGCCGTGGGGCCCCGACAAGATCACCGACGACGGCCGCGAGCAGCTGCGCGCCCTCGGGTTCAACCTCTGAGCCCTTCCCCGCCTGACCCCCGGCCCCGCGTGGTCGAGGTCGCTCCCGAGCGGATCGACGGCTGGCTCGAGCGCTTCGCCGCCAACAACGCGGGAGCCGAGTCGCCCCAGCGGGTCACCGGACGGGAGGACTTCCCGCACGACCCGGTCGGGGTCCTCCTCATCCGTCGCGGTGGGTATGCCGTGGGGCTGGCCAAGGGGCGCGCGTTCAGCGAGTCCAAGGTCGGCAAGCGCCACGTCCAGTCCCGGACCGCCGCCGGCGGCTGGTCCCAGCAACGCTTCGCCCGGCGACGCGGCAACCAGGCCGACGAGCTGGTGCGCGCCGTCACCGAGCACGCGCTGCGGATCCTGCCGCGCGGCATACCTCGTGGTCTGGTCGTCGGGGGAGACAAGGCGCTGGTGCGCGCGGTGCTCGACGACCCCCGGCTGGCGCACCTCGACGCCCTCCCGCGACGCGAGCTCTACGACCTCCCCGACCCCAGGCGCGGTGTCCTGGAGGACGCCCTGCGCCGCGGCCGGGCCGTTCGGGTGACCATCGAGGACTGACCTGTCGCATGATGGCGGCATGGCGAAGTACAAGGTCAACCGGGCAGCCGTCCGGCACTGCCGCGACCTGATCAAGGCCGGCAACGTCGTGCTCGACAGCGAGTGGGGCGCGGTGCAGCCCGACGCGGACACCGAGAACGGGTTCCTCGAGGAGCACGGCTGGGACGAGTACCCGCTCTGGTTCCTCGGGCTCACCGAGGGCGCCAACGACGAGACCAAGGCGCGGCACGCCTTCGCCTACGGCGACTTCACGAAGGTCCACCGCAGCGGGCTGATCGCGTGTGTCTACCGGGCCGCGGAGTGGCGCCACAAGGACGTCGAGCTGGCGGCGCACCGCCTGCTGCAGGAGCTCGACAAGGCGCACCCTGGCGCCAAGGGCGACTGAGCCGCCGCGACCTGGGCTGCGCCCTGGGCTGCGACCTGGGCGGAGGGTCGGCTACTCGACCGTGTCAGGGCTCAGGGTGTCGCACTGGTTGAGGTCGCCTGACGTGTAGCCGGTGGTGAACCACTTCTGGCGGGCGGCGGCCGAGCCGTGGGTCCACGACTCGGGGCTGACCCGTCCCTGGGTCTTCTCCTGGATCCGGTCGTCACCCACCGAGGAGGCCGCAGACAGGGCGTCCTTGATGTCCTGGTCGGTCAGCGGCTTGAGGAACGCCACGTCGCCACCCTTCGTGCTCTGGCCCTTGGTCTCGGTGGCGTGGTTGGCCCAGACGCCGGCGAGGCAGTCGGCCATCAGCTCGATGCGCACCCCGCCGCTCTGCTCGCCCTTGGGGTCCTTCTGTGCCTCGTCCAGCAGACCGAGGAGGTCCTGCACGTGGTGGCCGTACTCGTGCGCCACGACGTACTCCTGGGCCAGCGGGCCGCTGCTCGACCCGAACTGGTCGCTGAGGATCTGGAAGAAGCTCGCGTCGATGTAGACCTGCTTGTCGAGGGGGCAGTAGAACGGCCCTACCTGGTTGCTCGCCGTGCCGCAGGCCGACTGGGTCGAGCCGTTGTAGAGGATCGTCGTGGCGGGGGTGTACTCGCGCTTGTACTTCGGCAGCTCCTGCGACCAGAACGTGTTGACGGCCAGGACGGTCGCCTTGACGCGGCAGGCGTCGCTCTTGTTGGCGTCGGCGCCGGTCTTGCAGTTGGCCAGCTCGGAGTCCTGCTCGGTGCCACCTGGCTGGACCTGGCCCTGGTCGCTCCCGCCGCCACCGGGGTTCGTGGGCAGGTCGCTGGGGTTGATGCCGAAGATGAGCGCGATGATCAGCAGGATGATGCCGCCGATGCCGCCGCCGACGACCATGCCACCGGGGCCGCCGCCGCTGCCGCCGGACCCGACTTGTGAGCCGCCGATGTTGACGTCGTCGTTGAAGCTCATCTGGCCTCCGCGGTCGTGGGTGCGTCGCTCCCCGGTGCAGTTGTCCTGGCCGGGCAACTGTGCAAGTTAGACTAGTGATCTCAGCCTCTGAGCGGCGCATCCGCAACTCGTCGGAGCGCCCCCACCCCCGCCTGTGATGTCTGGAGTTCCGTCGTGATTGCCGCCAGTGGGATCGAGCTGCGTGCTGGGTCCAGGCTCCTCCTCGACGGCGCGACGTTCCGGATCGCTGCCGGCGACCGCGTCGGGCTGGTGGGCCGCAACGGCGCCGGCAAGACCACGCTCACCAAGGTGCTCGCCGGTCAGGGTCAGCCCGCCGCGGGTTCGGTGACCGCCACCGGCGAGGTCGGCTACCTGCCCCAGGACCCCCGCACCGGTGACCTGCACGTGCTGGCCCGCGACCGCATCCTGTCGGCCCGAGGCCTCGACCGGATCATCACGCAGATGCGGGAGGCGGAGGGCGCCATGGCGAGCGCCGACGACGAGACCCGCGACAAGGCGATGCGTCGCTACTCGCGGCTCGAGGCGGAGTTCACCGCCGAGGGCGGGTATGCCGCGGAGTCCGAGGCCGCGACCATCGCCAGTGCGCTGTCGCTCGAGGAGCGGGTGCTGGGGCAGCCCCTGGGGACGCTGTCCGGTGGCCAGCGCCGTCGCGTCGAGCTGTCGCGGATCCTGTTCTCCGGTGCCGCGACGCTGCTGCTCGACGAGCCCACGAACCACCTCGACGCCGACTCGATCGGCTGGCTGCGCGACTACCTCAAGGGCTACCAGGGCGGGCTGGTCGTGATCAGCCACGACGTCGAGCTGCTCGACGCCGTGGTCAACCGGGTGTTCCACCTCGATGCCAACCGCGGGGAGCTCGACCTCTACAACGTGGGTTGGAAGCCGTACCTCCAGCAGCGCGAGACCGACGAGCGGGCCCGCAAGCGCGAGTACGCCAACGCGACGAAGAAGGCCGCCGCGCTGATGGAGCAGGCCGAGAAGATGCGGGCCAAGGCGACCAAGGCGGTGGCCGCCCAGAACATGATCAAGCGCGCCGAGCGGATGCTCGCGGGAGTCGAGGGGGAGCGGACCAGCGACAAGGTCGCCAAGCTGCGGTTCCCCGACCCCGCACCCTGTGGCAAGACGCCGTTGCGTGCCTCGGGACTCTCGCGCTCCTACGGCAGCCAGGAGGTCTTCACCGACGTCGACCTGGCGATCGACCGGGGTTCGAGGGTCGTCGTGCTGGGCCTCAACGGCGCCGGCAAGACCACCCTGCTCCGCATGCTCGCGGGGGCCGACGAGCCCGACACCGGCCAGGTCGAGCCCGGGCACGGACTCAAGCTCGGCTACTACGCCCAGGAGCACGAGAACCTCGACATCACCCGCACCGTGCTCGCCAACATGAAGACGGCCGCGCCGGACTCGTTCGGCGAGACCGAGGTGCGCAAGGTGCTGGGGTCGTTCCTCTTCAGCGGTGACGACGTCGACAAGCCGGCCAGCGTGCTCTCCGGTGGCGAGAAGACCCGGCTCTCCCTGGCCATGCTGGTCGTCTCCAGCGCCAACGTCCTCCTGCTCGACGAACCCACGAACAACCTCGACCCCGCGTCGCGCGAGGAGATCCTCGGCGCGCTGCGCACCTACAAGGGCGCCGTCGTCCTCGTGACGCACGACGAGGGCGCGGTCGAGGCGCTCGAGCCGGAGCGGATCCTGCTGCTGCCCGACGGCGTCGAGGACCACTGGGGCCAGGACTACCTCGACCTCATCTCGCTCGCCTGAGCCGGAGTCCAGCCGCGCGGCACCCCGCGCGTCCGCCCGCGGCATACCCACCGGCTTGGTGGGGATTGCGGTCGGATAATGGACGGTTATGCATCGCATAAGCAAACTGGCAGAATGGTGGGGTGACGCAGACCCCGATCCGTCCCCAGCGGCAGGCAGGCAAGGCCACCGGCGCCTGGGCCGACGGCGATCGCACGCCACTGAACGCCAACGAGGAGTTCAAGCAGGCCGATGACGGCCTCAACGTGCGGGCCCGCATCGAGGAGGTCTACGCCAAGGAGGGCTTCGCGAGCATCCCGGGTGAGGACCTGCGTGGCCGCATGCGGTGGTGGGGTCTCTACACGCAGCGCAAGCCCGGCATCGACGGCGGCAAGACGGCGACCCTCGACCCCAGCGAGCTTGACGCGGAGTTCTTCATGCTGCGCGTCCGCAGCGACGGCGGGGCGCTCGACGCCGACCAGCTGCGCACGGTCGCCGAGATCAGCCGCGAGTTCGCGCGCGACACCGCTGACGTCACCGACCGGCAGAACATCCAGCTGCACTGGATCCGGGTCGAGGACGTGCCGGAGATCTGGCAGCGCCTCGAGGCGGTCGGCCTGACGACTGCCGAGGCCTGCGGCGACACCCCACGGGTCATCCTCGGCTCGCCGGTCGCCGGCATCGCGGCCGACGAGGTGCTCGACGGCACGCCGGCGGTGCGCCAGATCCTCGACCGCTACATCGGCAGCCCGGAGTTCTCCAACCTGCCCCGCAAGTTCAAGACTGCGATCTCCGGCAGCCCCAGCCTCGACGTCGCCCACGAGGTCAACGACATCTCGTTCGTCGGGGTCGAGCACCCCGAGCACGGCCCGGGGTTCGACGTCTGGGTCGGCGGTGGACTCTCCACCAACCCGATGTTCGCGCAGCGCCTGGGCGCCTGGGTGCCGCTCGAGGACATCCCCGACGTCTGGAAGGGCGTCGTCTCGATCTTCCGCGACTACGGCTACCGCCGGTTGCGCAACCGCGCCCGGCTGAAGTTCCTGATGGCCGACTGGGGAGCCGAGAAGTTCCGCGACGTCCTCCAGAACGAGTACCTCAAGCGCGTGCTCCTCGACGGCCCGGCGCCCCCGGCGCCCAGCGCCCACCGCCGCGACCACGTGGGCGTGCACCCCCAGCAGGACGGCAACTTCTGGGTCGGCGTCGCCCCGATCGCCGGCCGCGTGAGCGGCACGACCCTGTCTGCCGTCGCCGAGCTGGCTGCCAAGCACGGCTCGGGTCGGGTGCGGCTCACCGCCCACCAGAAGCTGCTCGTGCTCGACGTGCCCCAGAAGCAGGTCGCAGCCCTGACGGCGGCCCTGGACGAGATCGGTCTCCCGGCCGCCCCGAGCGAGTGGCGGCGCGGTCTCATGGCGTGCACCGGCATCGAGTTCTGCAAGCTGGCCCTCGTCGAGACGAAGGCGCGGGCCCACACCGTCATCGCCGAGATGGAGCGGCGCCTGCCCGACTGGGACGTCCCGTTCTCGATCCACATCAACGGCTGCCCCAACTCGTGCGCCCGCACCCAGGTCGCCGACGTGGGCCTCAAGGGCATGGTGCAGACCGACGACGACGGCAACCTCGTCGAGATCTTCCAGGTGCACCTCGGGGGTGGGCTCGGCACCGAGCCCCAGCTCGCCCGCAAGACCCGCGCGCTCAAGGTCCGCGCCGAGGACCTGCCCGACTACGTCGAGCGCCTCGCCGGCCGCTTCGTCGCGCAGCGCGAGGACGACGAGTCGTTCGCGCACTGGGCCCACCGCGCCGAGGAGGACGACCTGCGATGAGCGACAGCCCCCGCGCCAGCATCATCTACTACTGCCCGTTCTGCGCCGAGGAAGACCTCCGCCCGGTCGAGGAGCCCCAGGGCGGGTGGCGCTGCAACGCCTGCGCCCGCGTCTTCACCGTGCAGATGGCCACGCTCGACACGACCCGCATCCCGGGTCGCCTCCGCGAGGAAGCCGAGCTCCGGGGAGGAGTGGAAGCGTGAGCACGACCACCGACACCCGTTCCGTCGAGGAGCTGAGGGCCCTGGCCCAGTCAGGCGAGGAGCGCTTCGGCGCGCTGGAGGCGCAGGGCGACGCCGCGGCATACGAGCATCGCGTGGAGGTGGCGCGGGAAGCGCTGCGCTGGGCGCACGAGACGTTCGGCGAGCACCTGACCGTGGCGTCGTCGATGGGCGACGAGGTGCTGGTGCACCTCGTCGGGACGACCATCCCCGGAGCCGACGTGTTCTTTCTCGACACCGGCTACCACTTCGTCGAGACGCTCGGCACCCGGGACGCCTACGAGGCCATGCTGCCCCTGAACATCCGCACCATCCTCCCGCTGCTGACCGTGCCCCAGCAGGACGAGAAGTACGGCGCCAAGCTGCACGACCGCGACCCGAACGCGTGCTGCGCGATGCGCAAGGTGGAGCCGCTCAACCGCGCGCTGTCCACGCACCAGGCCTGGGTCACCGGCATGCGCCGCGTCGACGCCCCGACCCGCACCGACATCGGGGTCGTCGGCTGGGACGAGAAGCGCGAGATGGTCAAGCTCAACCCGATCGCGGGCTGGTCCGACGACGACGTCGACCGCTACGTCGCGGAGCACGGGGTCTTCCTCAACCCGTTGCGCCAGGAGGGCTACGCCTCGATCGGCTGCGCCCCCTGCACCCGCCCCGTCGCCGAGGGCGAGGACGCCAGGGCCGGCCGCTGGGCCGGTCAGGACAAGACCGAATGCGGGCTGCACACATGACGACTGCCGCGCGGGCGTTGCCCGACCACTTCACCCTCGACCACCTCGACCACCTGGAGTCCGAGGCGATCCACATCTTCCGGGAGGTGGCCGGGGAGTTCGAGCGACCGGTCATCCTGTTCTCGGGAGGCAAGGACTCGGTCGTCATGGTGCACCTGGCGCTCAAGGCGTTCGCGCCCGGGCCGCTGCCGTTCGCGCTCCTGCACGTCGACACCGGCCACAACTTCCCGGAGGTGCTCGACTACCGCGATGCGACGGTGGAGCGGCTGGGGGTGCGGCTCGTCGTCGCCCACGTGCAGGACTACATCGACGACGGCCGGCTGCGCGAGCGACCTGACGGCACCCGCAACCCGCTGCAGACCGTCCCGCTGCTCGACGCCATCGAGGCCGGCAAGTTCGACGCCGTCTTCGGCGGCGGCCGCCGCGACGAGGAGAAGGCCCGCGCCAAGGAGCGCGTCTTCAGCCTCCGCGACTCGTTCGGGGCCTGGGACCCGCGTCGACAGCGACCCGAGCTCTGGGACCTCTACAACGGCAAGCACGCACCGGGAGAGCACGTCCGCGTCTTCCCGCTCTCCAACTGGACCGAGCTCGACGTCTGGCGCTACATCGAGCGGGAGGGGATCGCCCTGCCCGACCTCTACTACGCCCACGAGCGCGAGGTGTTCGCCCGTGACGGCATGTGGCTCTCGCCCGGTGACTGGGGCGGTCCACAGGGCTCCGAGCGGGTCGAGAGCCGGACGGTCCGCTACCGCACCGTCGGCGACATGAGCTGCACCGGCGCCGTCGACTCCGCCGCGGCCGACGTGGCCGGGGTGATCCTCGAGCTCGCGGCGTCCCGCCTCACCGAGCGGGGCGCGACCCGGGCGGACGACCGGATGTCCGAGGCTGCCATGGAGGACCGGAAGAAGCAGGGGTACTTCTGATGACTGCGACCCGTGAGGCGGATGCTGCCGTGACCCTCGCCACCGCTGACGACCTGGCACCCGCGCACCGTCACGACCTGCTCAGGCTGGCCACCGCCGGCTCGGTCGACGACGGCAAGTCGACGCTCGTGGGCCGGCTGCTCTACGACACGAAGTCGGTCCTCGCCGACCAGCTCGACGCGGTCGAGCGGGTCAGCCGGGAGCGGGGTCTGGACGCCGCCGACCTCGCCCTGCTGACCGACGGCCTCCGGGCCGAGCGCGAGCAGGGCATCACCATCGACGTCGCCTACCGCTACTTCTCGACGGCGACGCGTTCCTACGTGCTGGCCGACACGCCCGGACACGTGCAGTACACCCGCAACATGGTCACCGGCGCCTCCACCGCCGAGCTCGCCCTGATCCTCATCGATGCCCGCCACGGGGTCGTCGAGCAGACCCGCCGCCACCTGGCGGTCACCGGGCTGCTCGGGGTGCGTCACGTCGCGGTGGCCGTCAACAAGATGGACCTGGTCGACTGGTCGCAGGAGCGGTTCGACGAGATCGTGGCCGAGTTCGCCCGCCACGCAACGCGGTTCGGCATCGAGGACGTCGTGGCCGTGCCCGTCTCGGCCCTCTTCGGCGACAACGTCGTGGACCGCACCGACCGGGCCGGCTGGTACACCGGACCCACCCTGCTCGAGCACCTCGAGTCCGTGCCCGTCGGCACGGACCCGTCGGCCCAGCCCCTGCGCATGCCGGTGCAGTACGTCATCCGTCCGCAGAGCGCCGAGCACCGTGACTACCGCGGGTATGCCGGTCGGCTGGCCTCCGGGGTGGTGCGCCCCGGCGACGAGGTCACGGTCCTGCCCGGTGGTGCCCGCACCACCGTCGCCGGCATCGACCGCGCTCGAGCCGACGGTTCGCTGGAGTCGCTCGACGTGGCCTTCGCGCCGCAGTCGGTGGTGCTCCGCCTGACCGACGACCTCGACGTGTCGCGGGGCGACCTGCTCGCCGCCGCAGACGAGCCGAGCCTGACGACCCGCAACCTGTCCGGCACCGTCGCAGTGCTGTCGGAGCGTCCGCTGCGCCAGCGTGACCGGGTGCTGCTCAGGGTCGGCACGCGCACCGTCCGAGCCCTCGTCGACGACGTCGTGGACCAGCTCGACATCGCGACCATGGAGCAGCGGACTGCCCCGGATGGCTTGGCGCTCAATGCGATCGGCCGCGTGCGCATCCGCCTCGCGGACGACATCGCGATCGACGACTACCGCACGCTGCGCCGGACCGGCGCCTTCCTGCTCATCGACGACGCAGACGGCTCCACCCTGGCCGCAGGCATGGCGGACGCCCCGGACCGCAGCATCGGTGAGGGCATCTGATGGGCTCGCCGTCCTACCCCCTGACCCTCGACCTCACCGGTCGCAGGGTGGTCGTGGTCGGGGGAGGGCCGGTCGCAGCCCGGAAGGCCTCGGCCCTGGTCGAGGCCGGGGCCCTGGTCGACGTCATCGCCCCCTTCGTCTGCGAGGACCTCGCCGCCCTCGTCTCCGCTGGCCGGCTCGGCTGGCAGGAGCGCGACTACGTGGCCGGCGACCTGCTCGACCCCACGGCTGCGTGGCTGATCCACACGGCCACCGGAGAGCCGCAGGTCGACGCCCAGGTTGCGCGTGAGGCCGAGGCCGCACGCATCTGGTGCGTCCGCGCCGACGACGCCACTGCCTCGACTGCGTGGACCCCTGCGGTCGCGCGGGGGACCGCAGGCACGGCCAGCGAGGGGCTGACCGTTGCCGTGAGCGCTGGTGCCGACCCACGACGGGCCACGGCTGTCCGCGACGCGGTGCTCGCGGCCCTCGAGAGCGGCACCCTGCCGGTCCGCCGGGTCCGACGCGCGGAGTCGGCCAATGCGGACGGCGCACCCGGCAGCGTGGGTCGCGTGGCGCTCGTGGGCGGTGGCCCCGGAGCCGAGGACCTCATCACGGTGCGCGGACGAGCCCTGCTGGCCGCTGCGGACGTCGTGGTCACCGACCGGCTGGGCCCGCGCGGGCTGCTCCGGACGCTCGCCTCCGAGGTCGAGGTCGTCGACGTCGGCAAGACCCCCGGCAACCACCCGGTCACCCAGGAGCGCATCAACGAGCTGCTGGTGCACCACGCCCGGCTCGGCAAGCGGGTGGTGCGGCTCAAGGGCGGCGACCCGTTCGTCCTCGGCCGGGGTGGCGAGGAGGCCATGCACTGCCTCGCTCACGGCGTGCCCGTCGAGGTCGTGCCCGGGGTGACGTCGGCCGTCTCGGTCCCTGCGGCAGCAGGCATCCCGGTGACCCACCGCGGCGTGGCGGCGTCCTTCGTCGTCGCGTCCGCGCACGAGGGCGCCGACCACGTGCTCGCGGCAGCCGCCGACGCGGCTCCCGACGCGACGCTCGTCCTCCTGATGGGCGTCACCCGACTCGCGGAGACCGCTGCGGCACTCATCGCCGCCGGGCGCCCCTCCGACACGCCGGTGGCCCTCGTGGAGCGCGGCTGGACGCCCGAGCAGCGCACGACGACCACCACGCTGGCCACCGCGGCGGCCGATGCCGAGGCGGCCGGCGTGCGGGCCCCGGCCGTCGTCGTCGTCGGACAGGTTGTGGCCCTGCGAGAGCACCTCGGCGACCTCGCGGGGAGTAACGTCACGGCGTGACCACCGACACCGACATCGTGCTGCTCGCCCACGGCTCGCCGGACCCCCGGCACGCGCAGGGTGTCGAGACCCTGGCCACCCACGTGCGCGAGCTGGCTCCGCACCGGACCGTCCACACGGCATACCTCGACCACCACGGTCCCAACGCGACCGAGGCGGGGGCCGACCTCGGTGAGCACGTGGTCGTCGTCCCGGTGCTGGTCACGCCCGCCTACCACGCGAAGGTCGACGTCCCGGCCGCTGTCAACGAGCTCGCGGCCGCCTCCGGCTCCTCGGTCTCGCTTGCCGCCCCGCTCGGTCCCCACGAGCTGCTGCTGGAGGCCGTCGAGGAGCTGCTGGCCGCCGAGGGCATCGCCCCCGACCCCACCACCGCCGTCGTCCTGTATGCCGCGGGGTCGAGCGACAGCGAAGCCGTCGCCACCGTGGGCCACACCATCGCCGAGCACCCGCGCGCGGGCTGGGGTCCGTGGGGAGTGGCTGCCCTCGACGGCGGGTCGACCCTCGACCAGGTCCTGCGGCGGCTGCCCGACGAGGTCGAGCGCACGGTGGCCGTGTCGTTCACGGTGGCCGAGGGGGTCCTGCGCGACCGGATGGCCCAGCAGTGCGGCCGGGCCGGTGTGTCGATGGTGCCCGGTGCCCTGGCCCGCACGTCGGCGGCCGCCCACCTCGTCCTCGAGCGGGCGGATAGCCTGCCGGTGTGACCGACGCAGCCCAGCCCCACCCGCACCTGTCCGTCGCGCGTGACGGGGCCGTCCTCACCGTCAGTCTCGACCACCCGGACCGCCGCAACGCCCAGACCCCGAGCCTGTGGCTGGCCCTCGCGGAGCTCGCCACGAGTCTCGACCCCGACGTCCGGGTCGTCGTCCTGCGCGGCGAGGGACCGTCGTTCTCGGCCGGCCTCGACCGGGCGATGCTCGCACCCGGCGGGGTGCCCGGTGAGACCGACATGATCGCGATGGCCGTCGAGAGCGCCGAGGGAGCCGCAGACACCATCAAGTCCTTCCAGCGCGGCTTCTCCGCCTGGGCCGAGGTGCCGGCCGTGGTCGTGGCCGCAGTGCAGGGCCACGCGATCGGCGCCGGCTTCCAGCTCGCCCTCGCCGCTGACCTGCGCGTGGTGGCCGACGACGTCCAGTTCGCGATGCGCGAGACCTCGCTCGGGCTCGTGCCCGACCTGGGCGGCACCGGTCCGCTGGTCTCCCTCGTCGGGGTGGCCCGGGCCCTCGAGATCTGCGCCACGGGGCGGTTCGTGGGAGCGTCCGAGGCCGTCGCCATCGGCCTGGCCAACGTCGCGGTGCCTGCGGACGCGCTTCGGGAGACCACGGACGACCTCGTCGCGGCCCTGCTCGCCGCACCGGCGGCGGCGCTGCGCGAGCTCAAGCCACTACTGCGCGGCGCGGTGGGGGCGGAGGGGGAGGCCCAGCTGCGGCTCGAGCGCGAGGCGCAGGGCCGGCTGCTGCACGGCATCGCCGGTCAGCTGGCCCGCTGACCAGCACCGACCTCGCCGTTGCGCGCTCGGCGCAATGTCGGTGCCCGGCCCCATGATGGGGAATGAGCCGTCGCCCGGGTGGCGTTCCACGGCCGTGAGCAGGAGACGCACGATGCACAGGAGTGAAGCCCCGTGAGCCACGCTGGCTGGATGGCCATGCGGTCGCTGACGCGCGACGACTCGGTCAAGGACCGCAAGCTCGCGCCCGGCACCGCCCGTCGGGTGGCGTCCTACGCCCAGCCGTTCCGTCGTGAGATCGGGCTGTTCCTCGTGCTGGTCGTCATCGACTCGGCGCTGGTCGTGGCCACCCCGCTGCTGCTCAAGGAGCTGATCGACAGGGGGATCACCCCGCGCGACCGCGGCGTCGTCATCGAGCTCGCCCTGGTCGTGGCAGCCCTGGCGGTCGTGAGCGGGGCCCTCACGCTCGTCGAGCGCTGGTTCTCGAGCCGGATCGGTGAGGGCCTGATCTACTCCCTGCGCACCGAGGTCTTCTCCCACGTGCTGCGTCAGCCGATCGCCTTCTTCACGCGCGCCCAGACCGGCGCGCTGGTCAGCCGGCTCAACAGCGACGTCATCGGGGCGCAGCAGGCGTTCACCTCGGTGCTGTCCAGCGTCGTGAGCAACGTCGTCTCCCTGGTCCTGATCATCGTCACCATGGCGACCCTGTCGTGGCAGCTGACGCTCGCGTCGCTGGCGCTGGTGCCCTTCTTCCTGCTCCCGGCGCGGCTCATGGGACGACGCCTGGCGGGGTTGACCCATGCCCAGATGGGCCTCAACGCCGACCTCGGCTCACGCATGACCGAGCGGTTCAACGTGGCTGGCGCGCTCCTCGTCAAGCTCTTCGGCGAGCCCCACCGCGAGGACCGCGAGTACGCCGAGCAGGCGGCCGGAGTCCGCGACATGGGTGTCCGGATCGCGCTCAACCGCAGCATCTTCTTCGTCGCCCTCACCCTCGTCGCGTCGCTGGCGACCGCCATGGTCTACGGCTTCGGCGGCCTGATGGCGGTGAGCGGTTCGCTCACCGTCGGCACGTTGCTCGCCCTCACGGCGCTGCTGGCACGGCTCTACGGCCCGCTCACCTCGCTGTCCAACGTGCGCGTCGACGTGATGACCGCCCTCGTCTCGTTCGAGCGGGTCTTCGAGGTGCTCGACCTCCAGCCCCTGGTCACCGAGCGCGTCGACGCCCGACCGATCCCCGCCGCGCCGGTGCGGGTCGAGCTGTCCGGCGTCGCGTTCCGCTACCCCTCGGCCGACGAGGTGTCGCTGGCCTCCCTCGAGAGCGTCGCGACCGGCGACCGCAAGGGCGGGGGAGTCGTGCTCAGGGACATCGGGTTCGTCGCCGAGCCGGGTCAGCTGGTGGCGCTGGTCGGCCCGAGCGGAGCCGGCAAGACGACCATCACGTCGCTGCTGGCGCGCCTCTACGACCCGTCGACGGGTTCGGTGCGGCTCAACGGGGTCGACCTGCGCGAGGCCGCGCTGGAGTCCGTGACCCGCACCGTCGGCATGGTCACCCAGGAAGCCCACCTGTTCCACGACACCATCCGCGCCAACCTGCGCTATGCCGCTCCCGAGGCCACCGACGACGAGCTCGTCGACGCACTCAAGGCCGCACAGGTCTGGTCACTGGTGGGTTCGCTGCCCGAGGGGCTCGACACCGTCGTCGGAGACCGTGGACACCGGCTGTCCGGCGGCGAGAAGCAGCGACTGGCCCTCGCGCGGCTCCTGCTCAAGGGCCCCGGCCTGGTCGTCCTCGACGAGGCCACTGCCCACCTCGACAGCGAGTCCGAGGCCGCGGTGCAGCGTGCCCTCGACACCGCCCTCGAGGGGCGGACGGCGATCGTGATCGCCCACCGGCTCTCGACCGTGCGTGGCGCCGACCAGATCCTCGTGGTCGACCAGGGGCGGATCGTCGAGCGCGGCACGCATCGCGAGCTGCTCGAGCGCGGCGGCCTGTACAACGACCTCTACACGACGCAGTTCGCCGACCAGGAGAGCCGCACGACTGACGTCCCGGCCTGACGCGACGAGCGGCTCAGGCGTCCTCCTCGTCCCAGATCCGCACCTTTCTGACCGGTCTGGGGGTGCCCTCGGGAGCGATCTGCTCGAGACCCTCCCGGTACTCCCGTCGCGCCCCGAACCAGACCAGGACGAACCCGGCCACCATCCCCAGCCACCACTGGAAGGCGTAGGCCTGGTGCGGTCCGAGGTCGGTGTCGGGTGCCTCCAGGGCGGTCGGTCGCGGGGGAGCGGTCCCGTCCGGGAGACGCTCGACCTCGAGGATGACGTAGGCACCGAGCAGCGGGCTGCCGACCTGGCTGCTGGCCTCCGCGAGGTTGATGCTGGCCAGCTGGCCGCGGGGGAGTGACTTGCCCAGCGACGGCTCGGAGCGACGCAGCCAGCCGGTCGCGGTCAGGTCCCCGGTCGGTGCCGGGACCACATCGGGCAGCGTCTCGGCGGTCTGGGCGTTCTGGACCCAGCCGCGGTCCACGAGCACGGTGCCCCCGGAGGTGTCCCGGAAAGGCACGAGCACCTCGTAGCCGTAGGTGCCGTCGAACGGACGGTTCCGGACCAGGAGGGTGGCGTCCGCGGCATACCGGCCCTGCATGGTGATGCGGGTCCACTCGCGGGACAACGGCAGGGGGGCTGCCCCGAGCACGTCAGCGACCGGCTGCGGCTTCGCGTCGTAGTGGCTGTGGATCCGGTCGGCCCGCGCCGCCTTGGCCTCGTAGCGGTGCCACTGCCACTGGCCGAGGAAGTACGCGGCCACCGCGAAGGCCAGGGCGACCCCAAAGGCACCCAGCCACCGACGCGATGTGAGCACCTTGACCACTGCTTCACGGTACCCGGCTTAGGCTAGGGGGCATGACCGGCCTTCCCTTCCCCAGTGTGCGCGGTGACTCGCGCGCTCCGGCGGGGACCGTGGGCCTGCCCGACCAGCTCGGCCGGGTGGCGCGCGACCTGCGCGTCTCCGTGACCGACCGGTGCAACCTGCGCTGCCGCTACTGCATGCCCGCCGAAGGACTCCCGTGGCTGGCCAAGCCCGAGATGCTCACCGACGACGAGCTCGTGAGGGTCATCGGGGTCTTCGTCGGGCTGGGTGTCCAGCAGATCCGGCTCACCGGTGGCGAGCCCCTGCTGCGCAGGTCGCTGGTCGACGTCGTACGACGCGTCGCCGCCCTCGAGCCACGCCCGCGGATCGCCATGACCACCAACGGCATCGGGCTCGACCGGCTGGCCCAGCCGCTGGCCGACGCCGGACTCGACCGGGTCAACGTCAGCCTCGACACGATCGACCCGCAGGAGTTCGCCGACCTCACCCGTCGCGACCGGCTCCACGACGTCGAGCTGGGGCTCAAGGCCGCGGCCGCGGCGGGGCTGACTCCGGTGAAGGTCAACGCCGTCGCGATGCGGGGGATCAACGACCACTCGGTGGCCGACCTGCTGCAGTGGTGCCTCGACCGCGACTACGAGCTGCGGTTCATCGAGCAGATGCCGCTCGACGCCCAACACGGCTGGGACGCCTCGACGATGATCAGCGCCGACGAGATCCGCGAGCGCCTGACCGAGCGCTTCGAGCTGACGCCGCTGCCTGCCGCCGACCGGGGGAGTGCGCCGGCCGAGCGGTTCCTCGTCAACGGCGGGCCGGTCACGGTCGGCATCATCGCGAGCGTCAGTGCGCCGTTCTGCGCGGCCTGCGACCGCACCCGGCTCACCGCAGACGGCCAGGTGCGCAACTGCCTGTTCTCGCAGAAGGAGACCGACCTGCTCGGACCGCTGCGCGAGGGAGCCAGCGACGAGGAGCTCGGCGCGCTCATCCAGGGCGAGATGTGGCGCAAGCTCCCCGGCCACGGCATCGGGACGGCCGACTTCGTCCAGCCCGACCGGCCGATGTCGGCCATCGGCGGCTGACCGACCGCTGTCGCCGGGTCAGCCGCCCGGTCAGCCGGCGGTCTCGGGGATCGCGTCCGCTGCCACCGTCTCGACGAGGAAACCACGGATCGACAGGAACTCGCCGAGCGAGGTGCGGTGGTCGTCGCAGGCCAGCCAGACCTTCCGGCGCTCGGGCGTGTGCAGCTTCGGGTTGTTCCACAGGTGGGCCCAGGCGGCGGTGTTGCGGCACGCCTTCGCGCTGCAGACCAAGGACTCCATCAGTGACCGATCTGGTCGGGACCATCGCCCCGTGGGGTGACCGGCGCGGACGACCCCGGCGGCCGAGGGCGCACGGCGTTGGCCAGCACCACGGCGACGTAGGGGAGCACGATGGCTGCCACGGCGAAGCTGCCCCAGAGCCACCAGGGGGCGCCCTTGGTGGCGGTCACGGCAGCGAGGACGAAGCACACCGTGCGGATGCCCATGGTCACCAGGTAGCGGCGGATCCGGCCGGCCTGCTCATCGGCCAGTGACTCCGGCACCGACGTCACCGACTGCACGACGGGCTCGTCGTGGTGGTGGTGGCGGTGGGGGCGGGGCACATGTCCACGATAGGCGTCCTCGGATGCGGTGTACCCATGGGTAGTCGATAAGGTCGCGGCGAAGGCGCAGCGTGCGTGTGCGCCCGGCCCGGAGCATCGTCGAGAACCCCCGGAGGACATCCATGGCAGGACGCAACGTGCTGGTCACCGGCGGCAACCGCGGCATCGGTCTCAGCATCGCCACGGCCCTGATGGAGGGCGGCGACAACGTCGTCATCACCCACCGGTCGGGTGAGCCACCGGAGGGCCTGCGCGGTGTGCGCTGCGAGGTGACCGACTCGGCGTCCGTCGACCAGGCCTTCACCGAGGCCGAGGAGATCCTCGGCGGCCCGGTCGAGGTCCTCGTGGCCAACGCCGGGGTCACCCGCGACACCCTGCTGATGCGGATGTCCGACGAGGACTTCGACGTCGTCATCGACACCAACCTCGCCGGGGCCTTCCGCTGCGCGCGGCGCGCGGTCAAGGGCATGATCAAGCAGCGCCACGGCCGGATCATCTTCATCTCCAGCGTCGTCGGCCTCTACGGCTCGCCCGGCCAGACCAACTACTCCGCCAGCAAGTCCGGTCTCGTGGGGCTGGCCAGGTCCATCTCCCGTGAGCTCGGCGGCCGCGGCATCACCGCGAACGTCGTGGCGCCGGGCTTCATCGAGACCGACATGACTGCCGAGCTGCCCGAGGACCGCAAGAAGGCCTACCAGGCAACCATCCCCGCGGGACGGTTCGCCCAGCCGGAGGAGGTCGCGGCAGCGGTGCGCTTCCTCGCCGGTGACGACGCGGCATACATCACCGGTGCGGTGATCCCCGTCGACGGCGGGCTGGGCATGGGCCACTGAGCCCGCGCCCACGACTCAACCCACCCAACCCACAGCACCAGCCCCCACACCCACAGCGAAAGGCACCCAGATGCTGCTCGAGGGCAAGAAGCTCCTGATCACCGGTGTCCTCATGGACTCCTCGATCGCCTTCCACGTCGCGAAGATCGCGCAGGAGCAGGGGGCGGAGGTGGCGCTCACGTCGTTCGGTCGCACGTTCAAGATCACCCAGACGATCGCCAAGCGGCTGCCCACCACGCCTCCCGTGATCGAGCTCGACGTCACCAACCAGAACGACCTCGACAGCCTCTCGGAGCGGCTCGGCGAGCACGTGGACCACCTCGACGGCGTCCTGCACTCCATCGGCTTCGCCCCCCAGGGCGCGTTCAACTTCCTCGAGGGCACCTTCGAGGACGTCGCGACGGCGATGCACGCCTCGGCCTACTCGCTGAAGTCGCTCGGGGTCGCGGCGCTGCCGATGATGAAGGACGGCGGCAGCATCGTGGGCCTGACCTTCGACGCGAAGTTCGCCTGGCCGGTCTACGACTGGATGGGCGTCGCCAAGGCTGCCTTCGAGTCCACCAACCGCTACCTCGCCCGTGACCTCGGACCGAAGGGCGTGCGCTGCAACCTCGTGGCCGCCGGACCGATCCGCACCACGGCCGCGAAGTCGATCCCCGGCTTCCAGACCTTCGAGGAGACCTGGAACGAGCGGGCGCCCCTCGGGTGGGACGTCAACAACGCCGTCCCGGCTGCCCAGGCATGCGCTGTGCTGCTCTCCGACTGGTTCCCGGCGACCACGGGCGAGATCGTCCACGTCGACGGCGGCGTCCACGCGATGGGGCAGTGACCGCCGCACTGCCACTACTACCGCGCTCCGCCGCACTGCCACTCCTACCGCGCTCCGCCGCTACTAGGCTCGCCGCATGACGTCTTCCCCCGCCGTCGCCCAGCCCGAATCCCTCACCCAGCCCGCCGTTGCGGTGACGGAGGTCCGGGTCCTCGAAGGCCCGAACCTCTACTTCGCCAAGCCGGCGATCAAGGTGAGCCTCGAGCTGCCGGGTTACCTCGCGGCGGACGAGCGGACCCTCACCGACCTGGCCACCCGCGTGGGCATGCGCAGCGCGCGCCCGGGGGCCCCCGGCACCGAGCAGCGCCAGCGCTTCGTCATGCGCCTGGTCGAGCGGGCCGTGCGCCGGCTGGCCGCCGCGAGCGGCACCACGCGACTGGGTGTGCGGGTCCGTCCGGGCAGTGCCCCCGAGGCGGTCGTGATGGCCTTCGTATGGCGCCGACGCACCCGGGCGCGCGCGCTCGGGCAGGGTGTCGGCCCGGTCCTCCGGGCCTGGCTCGAGGGTGGCGACGTGATCGAGCAGGAGGGGCTGGTGGTCGGGCGCACCGAACCCGGTGACCGTCCGTCGATCCTCAAGCCGCAGATCCCCGTCGCGTCGATCACGGGCACCAACGGCAAGACCACGACCACCCGCCTGCTCGGCCACATCGGCATGACCGCCGGGCTGCGGACTGCCTGGTCCTCGACCGACGGGGTCGTCGTCCAGGGCGAGGTCATCGAGGCGGGGGACTACTCCGGGCCGGCTGGGGCGCGTGGCGTGCTGACTGCCCCCGGCGTCGAGCTGGGCATCCTCGAGACCGCCCGGGGCGGCATGCTGCTCAAGGGAATGGGCGTCACCTCCAACGACGTCAGCGTCGTCACCAACGTCTCGGCCGACCACCTGGGCCTGCAGGGGATCGACACCGTCGACCAGCTGGCCGAGGTCAAGGCCATCATCACCAAGGCCACCAGGCCCGGTGGCTGGGTCGTGCTCAACGGCGAGGACCCGCGGGTCTGGGCCATGCGCAACGGCATCAAGGGCAAGCCGTGGGTCTTCACCCTGCGCGCCGACGCCCCGGCGATCCGTGAGTCACTCGACCTGGGCGGTCGGGCGATCACCGTGCTCGACGGGTCGATCACGGTCCTCCAGAACGGACAGGACCCCGACCGCCTGATCAGCATCCTCGACGTCCCTGCCACCCTGTCGGGGCTGTCGCACCACAACATCGCCAACGCCCTCGCTGGTGCAGCAGCCGCCCTGGGGCTGGGGCTTCCGCGGGCGGCCGTCGTCGACGGGCTGCGCACCTTCGTCCCCGACGACAAGCTGAACCCGGGCCGGATGAACACCTACACCCTGCGGCGCGAGGACGGCGCGGCCATCACGGTCATCGTCGACCTCGCGCACAACGAGGCCGGGCTCGAGGCGCTCATGGACGTCGCGCACGGCCTCAAGGTGCCCGGCGGGCAGGTGCACCTGGGTCTCGGGCTGGCCGGCGACCGCACCGACGACCTGCTGGAGTCGATCGGCGAGGTAGCCGGCCTGCGGGCCGACCGGGTCGTCGCCGCCCACAAGGCGCACTACCTTCGCGGGCGCACGATGGAGGAGCTGGAGTCGCACCTGCGCGCGGGTCTCGCCCGCGCCGGGGTGTCCGACATCGACTCCTACGAGACCGAGCTGGGCGGTCTGCAGGCGCTCGTGCCGGGCGCAGCCGACGGCGACGTCGTGGCGCTCATGTGCCACGCCGAGCGTTCCCAGGTGGCGTCGTGGCTGGCCGAGCAGGGCGCCAGGGCCGACACCCCGGACGACATCCGCCGCAAGGTGGTGGCCGCGCGCGGTGAGCACGAGTTCGAGGCCCACATCGCCGAGCTGTGGGAGCTGGCCGACGACCAGGAGCGGATCGACGCCGCAGCCCGGCTGCGCAGCCAGCGCCCGGCTGACCCGCGGCTGGTCTTCGAGCACGCGAGTGCGCTCGACGCCGCGGGCAAGGAGCAGGACGCCATCCCGCTCTACCGCGCCTGCCTCGCAGCCGGTCTGCGCGAGCCGCAGCGGCACCGCGCCAGGATCCAGCTGGCGTCGAGCCTGCGGGTCGCGGGACAGCCCGAGCTCGCCTACTCGCTCCTGACCGAGCTCAGCGCCGAGCGCCCAGGCAGCGTCGCCGTCGAGGCCTTCCGTGCCCTTGCCGGAGTCGACAGCGGGCACGCCGAGTCGTCGGTCGCCGACCTCATCGAGGTGCTCCTGCACCACGCCGGTGACGAGGACGCCCTCGCCTACCAGCGTGCCCTGTCGGGGTATGCCGCGGAGCTGCGCGACCGCTGAGCCCCACCTCGGCTGATGTGCCGGGTCCAAGGCCGTCGTTCGGAAGATGCACCGGGTCCTGACGCGGTGCATCTTCCGAACTACTGGGGGTGGTCGTCAGGTGGTGGCCGGCTCGACCTCGGATGCCTCGGACACTGCGGCGTCGTCACCGGACTGCTGCGCCTCGGACTGCATCTCGACCGGGTCGAGGTCGGGGTCGCCGATGCCCTCCTTGTTGTGGGCACCCGCCTGGGCGTGCTTGGTCATCTGCTCGAGCTCGCCGAGCACCTCCGCGTGCTGGTCGACGCAGAGCACCACGACGTCGCCGGGGTTCGCGCGCGCCATGCAGTGCCGCACCGCGTCGACCTCGTTGAGGACGATCTCGACCTGGCGGCAGCGCACGCCCTCCTTGCCGATCTCGGCCTTGGCCCCCTCGGCGATGAGGTCGGCGGTCTGGCCCGTCGGACGACCGCGCTTGCGCTCGTCCTCGCGCACCACGACTACGTCGAAGTGGCGCGCTGCCAGCGACCCGAGCTCGCGCATGTCGTCGTCCCGCCGGTCGCCCGCCGTGGAGATCATGCCGATGCGCGAGACCTTGCCGAGGTCGGACTGACCGGCCTTCTGGTCGGCATACGACTCGACGAACTCGCCGAGCACCCGCATGCCGGGGGCGTTGTGGCAGTAGTCGACGAACACGTCGACGTTGTGCACGTTGACGAGGTTCATGCGTCCGGGGGAGAGGTAGTAGCTCGTCGTGAAGGTGCGCAGACCCTGGCGGATCTCGTGGAGCCCGGCGCCGGCAGCGAACGCCGCACCGGCTGCGGCCATGGCGTTGGCGACGTTGAACTTCGCCGTGCCACCGAAGGTCGACGGCAGGAGGTGGGTCCAGGCCAGCTGCATCGAGCGTCGTCCGTGCTTGATGACGATCATGTCGCCGCGGTCGGTGTGGTCGAGCACGACGGCGCGTCCGCCGCGCCGACAGTAGTCCTCGACGAACTCGCGGACCTTGCTGCCGGGCGGCTGCAACGAGAACCAGACGATCCCGCCGGAGCAGCGCCGGCGCATCTTGCGGACGAGGTCGTCGTCGGCGTTGAGCACCGCAAAACCGTTGCGCGGCACCGCTTCCACGACAACGGCCTTGACGTCGGCCAACTGTGCGAGCGTGTCGATGCCCTTCATGCCGAGGTGGTCCGGGGCGACGTTCGTGACGACGGCGACGTCGTTGCGGTCGTAGCCCAGGCCCTCCCGGAGGATGCCTCCGCGCGCCACCTCCATCACGGCGAAGTCGACCCGCGGGTTCTGCAGGACCATCCGCGCGGACCGCGGACCGGAGGCGTCGGCCTTGTAGACCAGACGCTCGTCGATGACGATGCCGTCTGTCGACGTCATGCCGACCTTGTGGCCGATTCCCTTGAAGATGTGGGCGATCATCCGCGATGTCGTGGTCTTGCCGTTGGTGCCGGTGACGGCGACGATCGGCACCCGCGACGCGGAGCCGGGCGGGAAGAGCAGGTCGACCACGGGCTTGGCGATGAACTGCGGCTCACCCACCGTCGGGTGCGTGTGCATCCGGAACCCCGGAGCTGCGTTCACCTCGCAGATCGCGCCACCCGTCTCGCGCACGGGGGAGGCGATGTCGGGACAGATGAAGTCGATGCCGGCGACGTCGAGCCCGATCATCCGAGCCGCTTCCTCGGCGATCTCGACGTTGTCGGGGTGGGCGTCGAAGGTCCGGTCGACCGAGATGCCACCGGTCGACATGTTGCCGGTCAGGGCGAGCTTGACCATCTGGTCCTTGGGCGGCACGTCGTCGAGCTCGAAGCCCTGGTCGCGCACCAGCCCGATCGCCGCGTCGTCGACCTTGATGCGGGTGAGCACCTTCTCGTGACCGACACCGCGCCGCGGGTCGGCGTTGGTGATCTCGACGAGCTCGGTGACGGTGTGGGTGCCGTCGCCGACCACGTGGGCCGGGACGCGCTCCGCGATGGCCTGCATCCGGCCGCCCACGATGAGGCAGCGGTAGTCGCGGCCGGTGACGTGGGACTCCACGATCACGTGGCCACGTCGTGACTCGCCCTCGGCGATGACGAAGCTCGCCCTGACGGCTTCATCGGTCGTGAGGTCGAGGCAGACCCCTCGGCCGTGGTTGCCGTCGAGCGGCTTCACCACGACGGGGTAGCCGATCCGCTTCGCGGCGGCAACAGCGCCGTCGGCGGTGCGCACGGTCTCCTGCTTGGGCACGGGCAGACCGGCGGAGCCGAGCAGCCGCGTCGTCATGTCCTTGTCACTGGCGATGTCGACGGCGAGAGCGCCGGTCTTCGAGGTCATGGTGGCGCGGATGCGCTGCGCGTGGACGCCCTGCCCGAGCTGCACGAGGGACGCCGAGTTGAGGCGGATGTAGGGGATGTCGCGCGAGATCGCCTCTTCGAGGATGGCGCCCGTGGACGGCCCGAACGCGGTGCGCTGCGCGCGGCGCAGGAAGACGTCGAGCTCCTCGGGGAAGTCGAAGCCCTCCTCGGCCTGCACGAGGTGGTTGACGAGCCGGACGGCGAGCGTGCCGGCGGCGAGGCCGACCGCCTCGTCGGCGTAGTCGTAGATGACGTTGTAGACGCCGGTCTGGCCCTTGACCGCCCGGGTCTTGCCGCGACGCAGGTCGTGCCCGGCCTCCTGCTGGAGCTGGAGGGCGACGTGCTCGGCGACGTGGCCGAGCCAGGTGCCCTCGCGCATCCGCTCGATGAAGCCGCCTTTCACGCCCCGCGAGCAGGTGTGGTTCTGCAGGTTCGGCAGCAGCTCGACCAGCCGGTCGGTGAACCCGTCGATGGTGTCCGTGGGATAGGCCTCCAGGACGCCGAGGTCGACGATGAGGTGGATCGCCGGGCTGTACGACCAGATGTTCCCGCCGCGATAGACCCGCGACTCCACGATCGAGAGCTCGGGTGCAGCAGGACCAGTGGGGGTGGGGCGATCTGCCATGGGATCTCCTTGCGGGTCGGGCAGTGCGAGGCGGTGGGGTCAGGCCTTGGCCGTCGCGAGGGCCACCGCGACATCGGGGTGCTTCTCGACGAAGTCGACGAGGCAAACCTCCGAGAGGTCGAACGTAGCGCCTGCGGGCAGCGAGTGCACGACTGCGCCGGAGACCATGAGGGGTGCGCCCCGTCGGGCCTCGGGCGCGTCGGACTCGGCGCTGCGGCAGTCGAGGACGAAGGCGACCCCACTGCCGTGCACCGTGAAGAAGCGCCGGTCGCGGACCTCGATGGCGGTGTCCTCGTCGATGCCGACCCCGATCAGGTTGGGGGAGGCCGCCACCATCGACATGAGCCGGCCGTAGCGAGACCGCTGCGCGAAGTGCTGGTCGATGATGACGCCGTCGATCAGCCCCAGCCCGGCGGTGAGCTGGCCGTAGCGCTGCCGCGGTGTGACGCCCTCCTCGCCCATCGAGATCATGAACTGGCTCATGATCGAGGCACCGGCCGAGGTCCCGCCGATGACGGTGCCCCGCTCGTGGGCTCGGGTCAGGGCGTCGCCCAGCGGGGTGCCGGGGAACCGCTGGCTGAGCTTGAGCTGGCTGCCCCCGCTCATGAAGATGCCCGTCGCCTGGTCGAGCAGGGCGACCAGCTCCAGGTCGTGGGCCGAGACCCGGCTCGGCGGGTTCACGACCTGGATCTCGGGGGCGCCCAGGCGGGTGAAGACCTCGCGGTAGGACTCGACGACCTCGTTCTCGAACGACGACGCCGTGGGGATGAGGACGATCCGAGCGCGCTTGCCACCCGCGAGGCGCACGAACCGGCGGAGCACGGTCGCCTTGCCGACCCGGTCCTCTGCTCCGCCGATGATGAACAGGGTGGGGACCTTGCGGCCCTGCGTACGTGCCATTGCGTCAGCCTAGGAGTCAGGGGGTGGGGATCGGCGGAGCGGGGGTCGGCGTGCCGTCGGCCTCGTCCGCCTCCTCGATCTCCTCACGGGTGATCCCCAGCAGGTAGAGCACTGCGTCGAGGTAGGGCACGTTGACCGCAGTGTCGGCCTGCTCGCGCACCACCGGCTTGGCGTTGAACGCCACCCCGAGTCCGGCGGCTTCCAGCATGTCGAGGTCGTTCGCCCCGTCGCCGATGGCGACCGTGCGCGACAGCGGCAGGCCGGCCTCGGCAGCGAATCGGCGCAGTGCGGCTGCCTTTCCGGCCCGGTCCACGATGTCCCCGACCAAGCGTCCGGTGAGTATGCCGTCGCGCACCTCGAGCCGGTTGGCGTGGGCGTGGTCGATGCCGAGCTCGCGGGCGAGGTCCTCGACGATCTCGATGAAGCCACCCGAGACGATCGCTACGGTGAAGCCGAGGCGCTTGAGGGTGCGGACGAGGGTGCGGGCGCCCGGGGTGAACTGGACCGCGGCTCGCACGTCGTCGAGCACGGAGACGGGAAGGCCCTCGAGGGCGGCGACCCGCTCGCGCAGGCTGTCGGCGAAGTCGAGCTCGCCGCGCATGGCAGCGGCGGTGACTGCCGCCACCTCGGCCTCACGGCCGGCGTGGCTGGCAAGCAGCTCGATGACCTCGTCCTGGATCAGCGTCGAGTCGACGTCCATGACGACGAGCCGCCGACCGCGCCGGGCCAAGCCCCCGGCGGCGACCGCGATGTCGAGACCGTGGACGCTCGACTCCATGGCGAGCTCACGGCGCAGCCGTTCGACATCCGCGCCGGAGACGTCGAACTCGACCGTCGTGACGGGGTAGCGCGACAGCCGTCGGATGCGGTCGATGTTGGCGCCGTGCGAGGCGATCCTGGCCGTGATCGCCGCGACCCCGCTGGCGCGCAGGGGCGCCCCCAGCACGACGACCGCCGCCCGGCCACCCCGACGGTGACGGCTGTCGCCGGTGCCCGACTTGATCTTCACCTTCAGGTCGAGGTCGCGCCCGACCGTCGTGAGCACGGCCCGCAGCCGCTCGTGGGCCTCGCCGGCCGCGAGCAGCATCGCCAGGGTCAGGTGGCCCCGGACGACGACCTGCTCGAGGTCGAGGACCTCTGCGCCCACGTCGGCGATGGCGTCGAAGAACGTGCTGGTGACTCCCGGCCGGTCCTCACCGGAGATGGTCACGAGGAGCGTCTGCGCGGTCAGGTCGGGCACCTCGCCACACTATCGACGGCCGTCCATGCTGTCGGCGGGAGTCTCGCCATCCGACCGTCCGCCCGCGCGGCCCGACAGGAACGCCTGCCCGCGATCCTGAGTAAAGAGTCTGTACAGATATAGGTAGTCACATCCAGTCACGTGCGTGGATGTGACTACTTTCGTACCCTCCCTGCTAGCCCGAGCTCGACCAACGAGCCGGCTATTTGAAGGGGGACACATGAAACGCAACATCGTGGCGGCGGTCGCAGGGCTTGCCCTGGTGATCCTCTCCGCGGCCCCGGCCGGGGCGGTGACCCCGTCGGACTCAAAGGCCGCCAAAATCCTCATGAGTCAGGGATGCCGGCCGAGCTGGCCGCAAAGGTCGCGACCGACCCTGCCACCATCGTCCGGGGCGGCAAGGTCTACGTCGAGGGCGTCGAGTCAGGACGCGCATTGGCGGCGGCCAAGGACGCGGAAAGGCAGGTCGAGCAGCTTGCGGCGGCGTCTGTGGTCGTCTCTGCAGCCAAGGGCAGTGACTACTGGTATGGAGTCGCCGTCAACACCGTTGGCCAGATCAGGACAGTCGTCTACCTCCGCTACTCCTGGTCATGGATGTGGTGGCTGAGAGACCATTGGGACTACATCAACATGCTGTCCGCTGCGGCGTGTGCGTGGCTTCCCGGTGTGCTCTCCGCCGCCTGTGGAAGCATCGTTGCGGTCTTCTACCTGCCGCTCAAGAACCTCATCCAGTCCGGGCTGAACCAGAAGAAGTGCATCCGCATTCGAATGGCTGCGCCTCCGCTGGCGGACATGGGCCTCACTCAGTTGGCGCTTGTGACGTGTCGAGTCTGAGGCCACACTCATGAATGTGGCCATGAAGCGAACCCTCATCGGACTCGTCGTGTGGCTTGTCGCTCTCGCCGTGTTCGGCTATCTCATCCTCGAGCCCGAGCACCGGACTTCGGGGCTCCTTCTCGGTCTGTCAGTGGGAACGGTCACCTACCTGACTGGTGAATGGCTACGAGGTCGCCGCCGACGCGCGCAGCGAGTGCGGTGACCACAGAGGCCCTCCCGAAATATCGGAGGGCTTCTGTCTGTAGGGCGTTGCTCAGTGGCTCGCAGAACTCGTCTTGGCTCCAAACGCTGTCGAGAGCCATCTCGATCACCTCGGCCCGTGGCCAACCTCCAACGCCAGAGGCCGGCCGACCGTGCCCAGTTACGGCCGAAGGTCAGGTCGTCTGGTGGGCGTCGCGCCAGGCGACGAGATCCCGGATCGGGCCGAGGTCGTACCTGGGGCCCCCGATGCCGACGGTGAAGAGTCGCGTGCCCACGGCATACAAGGCCTCGGCGCCGGCGGCGTAGTCCCTGACGTCCTCGGGGAGGCGACCGGGCTTGGGGGAGACGCCCGAGGAGCGCTCGATCTCGGCGGGGTCGCGACCCAGCTTGGCGCACCACTCGTCGAGGACGGCGTGCTTGTGTGCGATGGTCTCGGCGCTGCCGAAGCCGTGCCAGATGGTGGCGTGCTCGGCCACGATCTTGAGCGTCTTGCGTTCGCCACCGCCGCCGATGAGGACGGGGATGTCGCGCGTCGGCGGGGGGTTCAGCTTCGCCCACCGCGACTTGATCAGGGGCAGGTCGCGGGCCAGGTTGTTCAGCCGACCACCAGCAGTCCCGAACTCGTAGCCGTACTCGTCGTAGTCCTTCTCGAACCAGCCCGACCCGATGCCGAGGATGAGCCGGCCGTCGCTGATGTGGTCGACGGTCCGGGCCATGTCGGCCAGCAGCTGGGGGTTGCGGTAGCTGTTGCAGGTGACCAGCGCGCCGATCTCGACGCGCGAGGTCGCCTCGGCCCAGGCGCCGAGCATCGTCCAGCACTCGAAGTGGGCACCGTCCGGCTCGCGATAGAGCGGGTAGAAGTGGTCCCAGTTGAAGACGATGTCGACGCCGATCGCCTCCGCCTCGGCCGCGGCGCGACGGATCGCGGCGTACTCGGCGTGCTGCGGCTGGAGCTGGACCCCGATCCGGATCGGCCGGTCAACCGTCACGCGGTGACCTCCTGGAACTTGGCGATGACGGTCAGGCCCGACTCGGTGACCATGAACCCGCGGGCGCGGTCGCGGTCGTGGTCGACGCCGATGGTGGTGTTCTCCGGCACCTGCACGCCCTTGTCGATGATGGCCCGCTTGATGACGCACCCGCGCCCGACCTCGACGCCGTCGAGCAGCACGCTGTCGTCGATGGTGGTGCCGCTGTGGATGTGGCACCGCGGCGAGAGCACCGAGTTGGTCACGGTGGCGCCGGAGATGACGACCCCGGGGGAGACCGCCGAGTTGTGCGCCTCGCCGAACTGACCCGCCGCGCCCTGGACGAGCTTCGCCGGCGCGAGCGGGCCGTAGTCGGTGTAGATGGGCCAGTCGTAGTTGTAGAGGTTGAAGACCGGGTGGATGGAGACGAGGTCCATGTGCGCCTCCCAGTAGGAGTCCATCGACCCGACGTCTCGCCAGTAGGCCTGGTCACGGTCGGTCGCGCCGGGGATGACGTTGTCCTTGAAGTCGTAGACGTAGCCCTCGCCGTTGTTCACGAAGTCGGGGACGATGTCGCCGCCCATGTCGTGCTTGCTGCCGTCGCGGTCGTTGTCCCTGGTCACCGCGTCGACGAGGACGTCGGCGTCGAAGACGTAGTTGCCCATCGACGCCAGCACCTCGTCGGGGGAGTCGGGCAGACCCTTGGCGTCCTTGGGCTTCTCCTTGAAGGCGGCGATCTTGCGGCGGTCGGCATCGTCGACCTCGATCACGCCGAACTGGTCGGCCAGCGAGATCGGCTGACGGATCGCCGCGACGGTGACGCCCGCCTTGGTCTCGATGTGCTGGGCGACCATCTGCGAGAAGTCCATCCGGTAGACGTGGTCGGCGCCCACGACCACGACGATGTCGGGCTTCTCGTCGTGGATCAGGTTGAGGCTCTGGAAGATCGCGTTCGCCGAGCCGAGGTACCAGTTCTTGTCGACGCGTTGCTGCGCCGGGACGGGGGCCACGTAGTTGCCGAGCATCGTCGACATGCGCCAGGTCTTGGTGACGTGGCGGTCGAGGCTGTGTGACTTGTACTGCGTGAGCACGACGATCTTGAGGTAGCCGGAGTTGACGACGTTGCTGAGGGCGAAGTCGATCAGTCGGTAGATGCCTCCGAAGGGCACTGCCGGCTTGGCCCTGTCCGCGGTCAACGGCATCAGGCGTTTGCCCTCACCGCCGGCGAGGACGATGGCAAGAACCCTGGGAACCCCACGTCGATACGGCATGCCTCGACCCTAGGGAATGGACGCCCTCGCGGCGACCCCAGCGCGGGTCTAATCTCACGAGCGTGAGAGTCGACATCCTGACCAAGGAGTACCCGCCCAACATCTACGGCGGAGCGGGGGTCCACGTCGCCGAGCTCGTCCGCGCGTTGCGCGACAGGGGCGACGTCGATGCGCGGGTGAGGGCGTTCGGTGTGCCCGTGGTCGAGGAGGGGACGAGCGGGTATGCCGACCTGCCGGACCTCGCGGACGCGAACGCCGCGATCCGCACGATGGGGGTCGACCTTGCGATGGCGGGCGACTGCGTCGGCGCCGACCTGGTCCACTCGCACACCTGGTACGCCAACTTCGCCGGGCACGTCGCGTCGCTCCTCGGCGGGATGCCACACGTCGTGAGCGCGCACAGCCTCGAGCCGATGCGGCCGTGGAAGGCCGAACAGCTCGGCGGCGGCTACCGGGTCTCGTCGTTCGTCGAACGCACCGCCTACGAGGCGGCCGCCGCGGTCATCGCGGTGAGCGAGGGCATGCGCCAGGACGTCCTGCGCAGCTACCCCTCGATCGACCCGGAGCGGGTCAAGGTCGTCCACAACGGCATCGACTCCCAGCTCTGGCAACGACACCGCGACGAGGACACCGTGCGCCGCCACGGCGTCGACCCCGACGGGAAGTCCGTCATCTTCGTCGGTCGGATCACGCGCCAGAAGGGACTTCCCTACCTCCTGCGTGCCGCCGCCCAGCTGCCTCCTGACGTGCAGCTGGTCCTGTGCGCCGGCTCGCCGGACACCCCCGAGATCATGGCCGAGGTGCAGGGCCTGATGGAGGAGCTGCGCGCCACCCGTGAGGGCGTCGTGTGGATCCCCGAGATGCTGCCGCGCGCCGAGGTGGTCGCCCTGCTGTCGGCCGCGACCGTCTTCGCCTGTCCGTCGATCTACGAGCCCCTGGGCATCGTCAACCTCGAGGCGATGGCCTGTGAGCTGGCCGTCGTCGCCACGGCCACCGGCGGCATCCCCGAGGTCGTCGTGGACGGCGAGACCGGCTGGTTGGTGCCGATCGAGCAGAAGCAGGACGGCAGCGGCATACCCCTCGATGCCGATCGGTTCGTCGCGGACCTCGCGCACGCGCTCAACGACGCGGCGAGTGACCCGGCGCGCGCCGCCGCGATGGGGCTGGCCGGGCGTACCCGCGCGGTCGACGCGTTCTCGTGGGCCACCATCGGTGACCGCACGATCCGGGTCTACCAGGACGTGTTGGGCTAGCCGGCTCCGGACCGGGCTAGGACACCGGGGCCGAGGCCAGCTCGTCCTCGGTCGCGGGGGCGAGGTAGGCGTGCACGAGAGGCACCACCGAGGCGCCCTCGCCGCTGGCTGCCGCGACCCGCTTCATCGATCCGGCCCTGATGTCGCCGGCGGCGAAGATGCCGGGCACGGTCGTGGCGAGGTTGGCCGGTGGCACGTCGTCGATCCACTGGTCCCGGGGGACGTCGCGTCCGGTGAGGACGAAGCTGTGCTTGTCGCGGGCGAGCTGGGGTGGGAGCCAGTCGCACCGAGGCTCCGCGCCGAGCAACAGGAACAGCCCCCGCGCCGGCTTGGTCGTGCGCCGACCACTGGTGGTGTCCTCGAGGCACACCCACTCGAGCTGGCCCTCGCCGCCGCCGTCGACCACCCTCGTGCAGGGCAGCACGGAGATCCGCTCGTTGTAGCCGATCTCGTCGATGAGGTACTGCGACATCGTCTCCTCGAGACCACGGCGCCGGACCACGATCGTCACCGAGCCCGCGAACCGCGCCAGGTGCAGCGCGGCCTGGCCGGCCGAGTTGCCGCCACCGACGACGACGACGTCGTAGCCCTCCATCTCGCGGGCTGCAGTCATGGCGGCTCCGTAGTTGACGCCCGCACCGACCAAGGCCTCGAGTGGGGGCACCCCCAGCTTGCGGTAGGCCACCCCGCTGGAGATCAGGACGGTCCTGGCCCGGACGTCACCGCCGTCCGTGTGCAGCAGGTGAGGCGTCTCGTCGGTGCCGGGCTGGAGCGCGGTGACCTCCCACCCGGTGAGGAAGTCGGTCCCGAAGCGCAGGGCCTGGTTGCGCGCCCGCTGGGCCAGTCGCATGCCCGAGATGCCACGCGGGAAGCCGAGGTAGTTGCGGATCATCGAGCTCGTGCCCGCCTGGCCGCCGATGGCCTCGGCCTCCAGCACGACGACGGACAGGCCCTCGGAGGCGCCGTAGACGGCGGCCGCCAGCCCGGCGGGTCCGCCTCCCACGACGGCGAGGTCGACGACGCCGTCGAACTCGAAGTTGCGCGGTGCGCCGTTGATCGCGATCGCCACGTCGCGGACGCTCGTCGCCTGGATGGGCACCCGGTTGGCTGCCACGACGAGCGGCCACCGGATCTCGTCGACCCCGAGCTGGTCGCGGATCCCTGCCAGGTAGTCCTGCAGCTCAGGGGTGTCGGGGTGCCAGAGCCGGTTCTGCATCCCCATCCGGTCGAGGAAGTCGCGGATCGCCATCGTGAGCGCGTCGTGGGTCGGCGAGATGACCTTGGCGACGACGACCTCGGGCTGGGGGATGGTGGACGTCCACTCGGACAGCAGGTCCGTGATGGCGTTGTGGAACTCCTCGTCACGCCGACCGCGCGGCATGAGGAGGTAGGCGTCGAACTTGCCCTTCGCCATGCCGACCCGCAGGTCGGGCGCGTCGGCGAGGAAGTAGTCCCAGTGGGCTGCCACGACCCGGCGCGCGGTCGCGACGACCAGGCGCCAGCGGTGGAAGGCGAAGTGGACGCTCTCGACGTCGGGCAGCCTCGAGTCCGTGACGAAGAGGGCGATGTGGTCCCCACGGTCACGGATCTCACGGGCGATGGACTCGGCCTCGGCGCACGAACCGGCCGTGCGCAAGTCGTAGTCGCGCTGGTACCTGCTCTGGAACTCCTCGAGCAGCGTGTCGGCGTGGTGCTCCGACACCAGGATGATTGCGGGGTCCGCCATGGTGTCCAAGCCTAATCGGCGGGGCGCGTCCGACCCAGTGGGTTACTGCGGCCGCCAGCCTGCGAGCACCGCACAGGCGGCGTTGGTGGCATCGGCGAGGGCGCGCTCCGAGGCGCGCTGGAGGCGCAGCAGCAGGCGGTGTCGCGCGCCCGCCTCCGCGGCGGTGAGGGCGCCGTCGCCCGCGGACAGGGCCACGTCGACGACCGAGTCGATGGTGCCGGCGAGGGCGATGACGCGAGCCGCCCGGCCGGGCAGGCCGCCCGGCAGCCCCCAGCGACCACCCATGGCCGCATCGGCGAGCTCACGCGCCGCAGTGGCGCCGAACGGCTGCCCACCCACCGCGTCGATGGCCTCGGTGGCCGTGCGGATCTCGTCGCGCAGGTGGCGTTCGAGCTGTGACGGCTCCAGGGCCTCCACGCGGTGCCGCGGCACCGGGTGCGCGTCGTATGCCGTCCAGTCCACCCGGGTGCCGACGTCCAGCCCGCCCTCGGGACCGGCGCCGTACGTCGAGATCGTGGGCACCAACATCCCGCCGAGACCGGGGACGAACACGCACTCGCCGCCCACCGCCGCCGCGCCTTGGGCCTCGACCGACGCGCCCGGCAGGCCGACCAGGTCGCCCGGCGCGGGCAGGGCCACGAGGAGGGCCTGCTCCCCGAGGTCGTGCCACAGCGCGAGGCGGTCGAGGTCGCCCGCGACGTGGTCGATGTCGGGCAGGGCCCGGGTGATCGCGTCCTCCAGCCGGCTCCCCGTCGCCCAGGCGTGGGTCGTCCACAGCGAAAGCCGCACGGACGCAGGGAGTTCGGGCATCCCGCCATGCTAAGCCGATAGGGTCCGGTGCCATGAGTGACGTCCTTGAGTTCGCAGGAGTGAGCGTCGTCCGGGGTCAGGCGACCCTGCTCGACGACGTCTCCTGGGAGGTCGAGGAGGGGCAGCGCTGGGTCATCCTCGGCCCGAACGGCGCCGGCAAGACGACGCTGCTCCAGCTCGCTGCCGGTCGCATGCACCCCACCCGTGGCGTGGCCGGCGTGCTGGGCGAGGTGCTGGGAGCGGTCGACGTGTTCGAGCTGCGGCCACGGATCGGGCTCGCCTCGGCGGCCCTGGCAGAGCGCATCCCGTTCGACGAGGTCGTCCACAACGTCGTGGTGACCGCCTCCTACGGGGTCGTCGGCCGGTGGCGTGAGAGCTACGAGACGTTCGACCACGCCCGGGCCTCCGAGCTGCTTGCTGCGCTGGGAGCCGACCACCTGGCCGACCGCACCTACGGCACCCTCTCCGAGGGCGAGCGCAAGCGGGTCCAGATCGCCCGCGCGCTGATGACCGACCCCGAGCTGATGCTGCTCGACGAGCCCGCCGCCGGCCTCGACCTCGGTGGTCGTGAGGACCTCGTGCGACGGCTGGGCGTGCTCGCCGCAGACGTCGAGGCACCCGCGCTGATCCTCGTCACCCACCACGTCGAGGAGATCCCGCCGCACTTCACCGACGTCATGCTGCTGCGCGAGGGACGGATCGTGGCCCAGGGGCCGGTCGAGATCACGCTCACGGAGGCGAACCTCTCGGAGACCTTCGGGATGCCGCTCGAGCTCGAGCGTCGGGGCGACCGGTGGACGGCGCGACTGAAGGTCGCCGAAGGAACGTCAGAGAGCCCTCCTTCGTCCTAGAGTTGCTGGACCACTGAGGTGTGTGGAACTGCGGAGAGGGAGGGGCGTCATGGACTGGTTCGCGGACAACCCGTGGCTGGCTTGGCTCGGTTTGGCACTGATCCTGGCGGCCATCGAGGCCGCCACCGTCGACTTCGTGTTCCTCATGCTCGCCGGCGGCGCCGCGGCAGGTGCTGCGGCCTCCGCGGTCGGGGTGCCGTTTCCGGCCCAGGTGGTGGTCGCCGTCATCGTGGCGGGGCTGCTGCTCCTCCTGGTGCGCCCGATCATCACCCGCAAGTTCATGGTGGCCGAGGCCAGCCACGGCATCGGGGCCACCGGTCTCGTCGGCCGGAGCGGCCGCGTGCTCCAAGCAGTCACCGCGACCGACGGTCGCGTCAAGGTGGGCGGCGAGACCTGGTCCGCCCGCACCCCGCAGGGGGATGCCACATGCCAGCCCGGCCAAGAGGTCCGGGTTGTATCAATCGAGGGGGCCACCGTGATCGTCACCGGCGTCACGGCGGGTCAGAAAACGGAGTAGACGTGGACGGCATCGGAGCAGGCTTCATCGTCCTGCTGATCCTGGTCGCCTTTGCGCTGATCGTGCTCTTCCGCACGGTCCGCATCGTGCCCCAGCAGACGGCCCTGATCATCGAGCGGCTCGGACGCTACGCGCGCACCCTCGAGGGAGGCATCCACTTCCTGGTGCCCTTCGTCGACAAGGTGCGGGCCAACGTCGACCTGCGTGAGCAGGTCGTGTCCTTCCCGCCCCAGCCCGTGATCACCAGCGACAACCTGGTCGTCAACATCGACACGGTCATCTACTACTCGGTCATCGACGCCAAGTCCGCCGTGTACGAGATCGCCAACTTCATCCAGGGCATCGAGCAGCTCACCGTCACCACCTTGCGCAACGTCATCGGCTCGCTCGACCTCGAGCAGACCCTGACCAGCCGTGACCAGATCAACGCCCAGCTCCGCGGAGTCCTCGACGAGGCCACCGGCAAGTGGGGCATCCGCGTCAACCGCGTCGAGCTCAAGGCCATCGACCCGCCGCACTCCGTGCAGGAGTCGATGGAGAAGCAGATGAAGGCCGAGCGCGAGCGTCGTGCACAGATCCTCTACGCGGAGGGCACCAAGCAGTCCGCGATCCTCACGGCGGAGGGTGAGAAGCAGAGCCAGATCCTGCGGGCCGAGGGTTCCGCCCAGGCGCGCATCCTCGAGGCCCAGGGCCAGGCCCGCGCCATCCAGCAGGTCTTCGACGCGATCCACCGGGGCAAGCCCACCCAGAAGCTGCTGGCCTACCAGTACCTCCAGGTGCTCCCGCAGATCGCGCGGGGTGACTCCAACAAGATGTGGATCATCCCCAGCGAGCTGACCGACGCCCTGCGCGGCATCGGCGGGGCGCTCGGCGCCACCGACAAGCCACACGGCCCGGACGACGGGGGCGAGGACGAGTGGGTCGACCCCGGCCAGCTCGCGGACGCCTTCGACGAGACCGTCCTCGAGGACCCCATGCAGGCCCTCGCCGAGGCGCGCGGGCTTGCCGGCAAGGCGAGCCAGGAGGCCACCGAGCACGCGGCACCGGTGCGGCGGGTCCAGCCCCCGGTGCAGCCGCCGGCCGACGCGGTGCCCGACTTCGAGCCGCCGACCCCGCCGGCCGTCCCGCCCCTGGAGACCGACGAGGACCCCAAGCCTCCGCCGCCGGCCTGACCTCCACCCCACCTCGGTATGCCGCCCGCGCACGTGCGCGGGCGGCATACCTGTGTCGGGAGCGGGGGAGCCGCGTCGCTAGGGTGACGTGGTGTCCGTCTTCGAAGCCTTCGGGATCTTCCTCGCGGGGCTCGCGGCGGGGACCATCAACACCGTGGTCGGCTCCGGCACCCTGATCACCTTCCCGACGCTGCTCTTCTTCGGCTATCCGCCGGTCGTGGCCAACGTGTCCAACACCGTGGGGCTGGTCGCCGGTGGGGTGACGGCAGTCCATGGCTACCGCTCCGAGCTGGAGGGCGCCGGACGCACGCTGCGGCGGTTGGCACCGGCCTCGCTGGCCGGTGGGGTCATCGGTGCCGTGCTCCTGCTGGTCCTGCCCGCAGAGGCGTTCCAGGCCATCGTCCCGGTGCTGATCGGGCTCGGGCTGCTGCTCGTCGTCCTCGGCCCCAGGCTCCAGGCCCGCGCAGCGGCCCGGCACGAGGCGGGGGTCGCGCCGGCCTCGTGGCACGGGGTGGCGCTGACGGCCGGGGTCCTCGTGGCGGGCATCTACGGCGGCTACTTCGGGGCGGCCCAGGGGGTGATCCTGATGGGGCTGATGAGCGCGCTGTCGAGCGAGCCGATCCAGCGGCTCAACGGCTTCAAGAACGTGCTGGCCACCATCGTCAACGCCGTCGCCGCGATCACCTTCATGGCGGTCGCGTGGGGCCGGATCGACTGGCTCGTGGCGCTGCTCATCGGGCTCGGGGCGTTCGCCGGTGGGTTCGTGGGGGCGAAGGTCGGACGCCGGCTGCCCCCCGTCGCCCTGCGCGGCGTGATCATCGTGGTTGGCCTGGTCGGCATCATCAAGATCGTCTGGTTCAGCTGACGGTCGGACCGATGGCGCCGCCGTGGCTCAGGTGACCTTGACCACCGTGGCCGGCGACACCGACTCGGCGTGCGTGGAGCTCCCGAGGTATCGCACCGTCAGGCTGTGGTTGCCCTTGGCCACTGGAGTCCAGACGACCGTGGCCTTGCCGTCGACCAAGGTGGCGGCGGTCCCCACTGGCTCGACCCCGTCGTAGAGCCGCACGGTCCCGCTGGGCCGGGGGCCGGAGCCGGCCGCCACGCTGACCGCCACCGGCACGGGTTTGCCGGTCTTGGCCGTCCTGGCGACGGACATCGAGGTCGTGGTCGCGATCCCGGGGACGACCACCGTGGTCGTCCCGGTGCTCGGCAGGAGCGTCGTGCTCCCGGCGTAGTCGGCACTGAGGGTGTGGCTCCCTCGCGGGAGCCCGGGCACGAGCAGGTAGGCCGCGCCGCCGCCGTCGAGCGCTGCAGTCCCGAGCGTCGTCTGACCCTCGCGGAAGGTCACCTGGCCCGTGGGCACCGCGGGCCCACCGGTCACCGTCGCGGTGAGGGCGACCCCGCCGTCACTGGTCGCGCCGCCGGTCACGGTGGTCGTGGTGGCGGCCCGCGGGTCCGGGGCGACGGTGTGGAACCTCGCCCGCCCCGACATCCCGGCGACGGCGTTGTCGCAGTACTGCCGGAACGACACGTCGAGGCTGGTGATCGCCCCGGCAGGGTCGGTCGCGATGCTGTGGACGGTGAAGTCACCGGTCAGCGTGTTGCAGCCACGCCCGGTGCCCGAGAAGCTCAGACCGGGCTGACCCGCCCCACGGAACGGCGCCCGCACCGCGCCGGTGTAGGAGCCGGCCTGCAACGTCTCACCCGGGGGCGCTGCGACGTCGAGGGTCCACCACTGGCCGGTGCCCGGTGAGTCCACCGAGACGGTGGCGTACCCGGCGGTACCGCTGGCGTCGACGGTGGCCGTGGGTGGCAGGTAGCTGGCCGAGGCACCCTGCCCGATGTAGTCGCCGGCCTCGCTCCCGAACCACAGGGAGGTGTCTGGGACGGCGACCTGCTGCAGCAACCGGGCGGAGGTGGCGGTACCGACCTTCGCGTAGAGCGAGTGCGCGCCCGGGGTGAGTCGCGAGGTGGTGAGCCGTGCCGTGCCGTTCGTGTCGAAGGAGCCCTGGCCGATGGGCGTCGTCGCGTCGTAGAAGACGACTCCGCCAGCGGTGCCGGGTGACGTCCTGGCGGTCAGCGTCACGGGCTGGTCGGCCACCACGCTGGGGTTGGACGAGGTGAGGACAGGGGTGATGACGTAGGGGGCTGCGTACTTGACGGTGGCCGACAGGCTTCCGGTGCTGTTGTCGCAGAACTGTGTGAGGGTCGCATCGAGCGACGTGATGCGTCCGGCGGTGTCCGCGCTGATCGCGAAGATCGTGAAGCGACCCTTGACCTGGTTGCAGCCACGTCCGGTCGAGGTGACCGAGAGGCCGCCGTACGTGCTGTTGAAGGGAGCGCGGGTGGCGTTCTCGTAGGACCCGGTCGTCAGCTGCTGGCCAGTGGGCGCTGCGAGCGTGAAGTCCCACCACTCCGACCCCGCGTCGGCGGAGACCGTGACCGAGCCTGCGGTGCCACGGATGCTGAACTGGGTCGGAGCAGCGAGGGTGGCGCTTCGTCCCTGACCGATGTAGTCGCCCGGCGCGCTGACGTACGACACGTACGTCTCGCTCTCACCGGCGGCCACGGCCGGTGCCGTGACAGCCGCCAGGGCCAGGGGCGCAGCCACGACAGCGCCCGTCACCAGTCGCGCCCAGATTCCCCGTCCACGCATCGCGAGCCCCCTCGTACCAACCGCCGTCGCCGACCCTGCGTCGGTCGCAGCTGTGCTGCGGAAAGGCTAGACCGATGGCATCTCCCTCAGCAGGCTTTTCGCTGAAATCGGTGGTGGCCTAGCCTGCTCGCCGTGCCCCTCGCCATCACCGACCCTTCCGACTCGCGGCTGGCCGACTACGTGTCGCTCACCGATGTCGCGCTGCGACGGCGCACCGAGCCCGAGCGCGGCCTGTACATCGCCGAGTCGGAGAAGGTCATCCGCCGGGCGCTGCGAGCGGGTCACCGACCGCGCAGCTACCTGATGGCCGAGCGCTGGCTGACCGACCTCGCCGACCTGGTGGCCGACGCCGAGGCGGACGGCGTGCCGGTCTTCGTCGGCGAGCACGACGTGATCGAGCAGCTCACGGGGTTCCACCTGCACCGGGGTGCGCTGGCCTCGATGCAGCGGCCGGAGCTGCCCAGCGTCGTGGCCCTGGTGGCCGACGCCCGACGGGTGCTGGTGCTCGAGGACATCGTCGACCACACCAACGTGGGCGCGGTGTTCCGCTCGGCTGCCGCCCTCGGTGTGGACGCGGTGCTCGTGACGCCGCGGTGTGCGGATCCGTTGTACCGCAGGGCGATCCGCGTCTCGATGGGCACCGTCTTCCAGGTCCCGTGGACCCGGATCGACCCGTGGCCCGGGGGGATCGCCGAGCTGCAGGCCGCCGGGTTCACGGTCGCGACCCTGGCCCTCGCCGACGACGCGGTGAGCCTCGACGAGCTGGCTGCCGACCCACCGGAGCGACTGGCCCTGGTGCTCGGCACGGAGGGCGACGGGCTCTCGCACCACACGCTCGAGGCGGCCGACCTCACCGTGACCATTCCGATGGCCGGGGGAGTGGACTCCCTCAACGTCGCTGCGGCGGGTGCCGTGGCCGCCTGGGCGTTGCGCCCGCAGCGCTAGATCAGGACAGCTAGGCCTGGTCGACGAGTCGACGCAGCAGCTCGGCCAGCTCCGCGGCCGGATCGTCGGTGAGGCCGCCGTGCACCGGGCCGGGTTGCACCACGGTGCTCCGGGGCGCACTGAGCCAGCCGAACCGGCGTCCCAGTCCACCGAGGGTGGGCAACCCACCGCCGGTGACCCCGCGGCATACCTGGCAGATCGTCTCCAGGGCCTGGTCCACGTCCTCGACGCTGACCTGGGGAGCGAACGCCCGCAGGCGCGCCTCGTCGACGCGGTAGGCGGCCTCGAGGAAGTCGGCGGCCTGGCTGTAGAGCACCACACCGACGTTGAGGAACTCCTCGCGCTCCACGCGCGGCACGCAGCGGAGGACGACGTACTGGTAGCCGTGGCGGGTCATGACGCCTCACCCGGGAGCCAGGCCGGCGGGTTCGCGACGCGGGCCAGCAAGTGGTCGACGTATGCCGTGCGCACCGCGTCGACGGTGTCGAGACCGGGTGCCTGCTCCAGCCACACCTCGGGGACGGCCGCCACCACCTCGGTCAGGAGCTCCCTGGTGAGACCTGGTGCGTGCCGCTCGTGGGCCGCGGCCGGGCTGGAGGCGACGTCGCGCAGCACGTGGGTGCTGGCGTCGAAGGGCTGGGCGGCGAACCGTTCGGCGTCGGCGCCACGGCTCGGCCAGCCGTGGTGGAAGTACAGCGCGGCCCCGTGGTCGATCAGCCACGGGTTGCGGTGCCAGACCAGGAGGTTGGGGTTGCTCCACGTGCGGTCGACGTTGGCCGTGAGGGCGTCGAGCCAGAGGATGTCGGCGGCGGTGTCGGGTGCCGGGGGTCGCGACCCGTCGTAGCCGAACGAGCCGGGCAGGAAGTCGATGCCGAGGTTGGGGCCGATGCTGGCCGTGAGGAGGTCCTGGACCTCCTCGTCCGCCTCGTACTTGGCGATCGGTGCCTGGAGGTCGACCACGGCGAGGCGTGGCACGCTCAGGCCGAGTGAGCGGGCGAGCTCGCCGACGACGACCTCGGCGACGAGGACCTTCGGGCCCTGGCCGGCACCGCGGAACTTCAGCACGTAGGTGCCCAGGTCGTCGGCCTCGACGATGCCGGGCAGCGACCCGCCCTCCTTGAGGGGCGTGACGTAGCGCGTGGCGGTGACCTCGTCGAGCACGACGCCAGCCTAGAGGGCTGGGCGTCGCGGTCCGGGCTGTGGCCGTTGCCAGCCTGTGCGCCTGACGCTGCAACGCACTGAGTTGCGGCCGCAACTGGCGCTGATTGCTATGGGCGGATCTCCCGGGGACACCATCACTGTGTGCTGGACTTCTCTACGTGCTATGGGAGTGGGCTGTCGGTGTCGACCGGGCGGGCGCTTGCGAAGGCCTTGGTGACGGGCTTGTCGTCATAGCCCATGTCCAGGGTGTCTCCGGTGGTGGGGTCGAAACAGCTGGTGACGTAGCTGTACGTCTTGACTGGAGCCCCCGGCGGCCGCGGGAGCGAAGAGGTCGAAAAGGTTCCTCTTGCTTCCACGCAGACGACCGGGCGGTGGTCGGTGGCTGGCGCGGATCCGGGGGTGCCCATGGCCGCATTGGCCGTGGCGCGGTCTGTGCCCCAGCTACGTCCCGAGGTCAGGTTCTTCGGCCATGCCCCGTGCACGCGACCCGTGTTCGTGCTGTTCGGTTGTGACTGGGTCACGAGGAGCATCAGGGCCTTGCGCGCTTCGGCAGTCTCCTTGGCGCTCAGTGACCAGTCCTTGGGCGAGCTGGACCATGGCTGCGCGTGGACCGAGGTCATGGTGAGCGTGACGCCGACGATGGCCAGCGCCGCGGCGCCGATCGCGACGTGCAGGGTCGGACGGGAGAGTTTCAACACCAGACACCTGCTTCCATGTTGGTGGGTCTGCTGACCCACGAAAGTCGTTGGGGTGAGTTGATGATCGTCGAGGCGCTGGGAAACCCGACCCAGCCAGACCCAACCGAGTAGCCCATGGAATAGTCGTGGCTTCGCGAGCACGACGATGAAGTGGTTGTCTCTGAACCCACCTGGGCGTAGGAGGGAGTCATCGTGTTGGACGTCGAGGTACCGGTCGCCGTTCCGTCTCCGACTCCGAAGCTAGTGGTCGGAGATGACTGCATGATGTAGAACGTCCGCGCCGACAGGGCCGGGTTGGTTTGAAGGACGTGGCCGTGAGTTCCGCCCCCGGGTCGTGAGTCGAACCAGAAAGTGCTGAGGCCCTGGCTGATGCCATCGATGTTGGCGTAGTTGCGGATGTACCCGACTTCGACCCAGTACGCGGCGCTGCTGCTCGTCAACCAGATTTCGTCCGTCGTGAAGTAACCCGAGGATGACGTCAGGTAATAGGGATCGATGGTGGCGTGGAGGCCCTTGATGCCGGAACGTGTGTAGCTCGCGGTGGCGTAGCAGTGAGTCGTGTTGTCACACGCCTGTGCCGAACCTGCCGCGGCGACAGCCGTCAAGATCATGGTCAGCAGGGCGAGCCCCACGGATAGTGCGCGTCGCATTCGGTTTCCCTCCCTGAGGAGGCTGCATTGCCTCCCTGTGGATGGGACGCCCGCGCTGGTGAATGGTGACGCAGTGGCACTAACTCTCCGCTCGCCCCGCCTGGATGGTCGCGGGCAACCACGCTGCCCGGAAGACTCGGTCTCGGGCGTCTCGTCTCAGGCGTCGCCGACCGTGAGCGCCGCGGCCTCCAGGGGACGCGCCTGCTCGACCGTCTCGTCGGCGTGCTCCCGGTCGACGGCGGTGATCTCCCGTCGTGCGGTGAGGAGGACGGCGACGCCGAGCAGCACCGCGGCGGAGCCGACCCAGAACGGCACGTGGACCGAGCGTTCGCCGAGCTTTCCGGCCAGCCACGGGGCGATCGCGCCACCGCCGAACCGGACGAAGCTGTAGGCCGCCGAGGCCACTGCGCGCTCGACCGGCGAGACCTTCATGACGGTCTCGGTGATGAGCGTGTTGTTGATGCCGAGGAAGGCTCCGGCGAGGACCACCCCGACGACCAGGACCGGCTTGTGGTCGGTGCCGATGGCCATCGCCGCCAGGATGAGGGCGAAGCCGACGAGGGCGCCGATGACGCCGGGCAGGGTCCCGAACCGGCGCTGCAGACGTGGTGCCACGACCACCGACGTGAAGGCGAGCAGGAGGCCCCAGCCGAAGAAGATGAGGCCGACCTGGTGCGCGCCCATGGCGAGCGGGAAGGGCGTGAAGGCCAGCAACGTGAAGAAGCCGAAGTTGTAGAGCAGCGCGGTGATCCCCACGGTCAGGAGGCCGCGGTGCGACAGGGCCTTGAGCGGTGCGGAGATGCTGCTGCGGGGGCCGGTCGGTGGCGTCGCCGGCAGGGTGGTGAGGATCGCGACCAGGGCCACCGCCATCAGCGCGGACACGCCCCAGAACGGCCAGCGCCACGAGTGTCCGCCCAGCCACCCGCCGAGCAGCGGGCCGGTGGCGATGCCGACGCCGAGGGCCGCCTCGTAGAGGACGATCGCCTGGCCCACCGAGCCGCGGGCGGCACTGACGATGGTGGCCAGGGCCGTCGCGATGAAGAGCGCGTTGCCGAGGCCCCAGACCGCGCGGAACGCGACGATCCCGCCGATCGAGTCCTGGGCCCCGGCCAGGCCCGCGCCGATGATGATGACGACGAGCCCGAGCAGGAGAGTCCGCTTGGCTCCGGTGCGGCTGGACACCCAGCCGGTCACGAGCATCGCGACCCCCATCACCGCCATGTAGCTGGTGAAGAGCAGCGAGACCTGCGACGCGCTGGCTCCGAGGTCGTCGGCGATGGGCTTGAGGATGGGGTCGACCAGGCCGATGCCCATGAAGGCGATGACACAGGCGAAGGCGACGGACCAGACGGTCTTGGGTTGGCGCCACATGGTGGGTTCAGGCTTCTCTCTGGTGGGGGATCAGGGGGTGGGTGCAGTGCTCGCCGCGCGGGCGAGCAGGTCGTCGAGGGCCGCGACGGCGAGCTCGAGCCGGCTGATGGCCTCGGCGTCGAGCTGGTCGAACGCGGGGGACAGGGCCTCCAGACGCGCCTGACGGGCCCGCCCCAGGGCGGCCCGGCCGACGGCGGTGAGCGAGACGAGGCTGGCGCGCGCGTCGGCCGGGTCGGGCACGCGCTTGGTCCAGCCCTCCGCCTCGAGGCGCTGCACCTGGATGCTCATCGTCGGCTGGCTGGTGTGGTCGGCGGCAGCCAGACTGCTGATCCGCGCGGGCTCGAGCTCCTCGACCAGGGCCAGCAGCCGGGTCTGGGCCATCGGGACGTCGAAGGTCGCGTTGCGGGAGGCCCAGCGGGTCAGCCGTGCGGCGGAACGCAGGACGCTGTTGCCCAGCTCGTCGCGATCGGTCACGGCCCCCACATTACATAGAGAACCTATGCAATGCACCTCCGGGGTGACCCGGCGCGACTCAGGGCGCGAGGCAGGTGGCGTGGTTGAGCGCGCCGAGCACGGCCTCCCGCCAGCTCAGCTGGACGATCGCACTGCGGCAGGACGCGCCGCCGCACTCGCACTGCCAGCGCCACGTGCCGAAGTTCACCCGCAGAACGTGCGGGTGGTGGTGGGCGATGTCGCCCCTGGTGGTGTGTCGTGTCCCCATGGTTCTGTCCCCCTCGTCCGTGCCGCCCCCCGCGGCACGTCCTGACTCAAGGAGGACGGTGAGGTCGCGCCTGATACGTCCGCGCAGACCCCGACCGGGACTCAGCGCAGCGCGCGAACCGTGTCGATGGTGTCGGCCTCGTCGGCCGTCTTGTCGTCGCGGTAGCGGAGCACCCGCGCGAACCGCAGCGCCATCCCGCCGGGGTAGCGCGACGAGGTCTGGATGCCGTCGAAGGCGATCTCGACGACCTGCTCGGGACGCACCGGCACCACATAGCCGTCGGTGCCGTCGGTCGCGAGCTCGGTGAAGCGCTCGGTCTGCCACTGGAGCATCTCGTCGGTCATGCCCTTGAACGTCTTGCCGAGCATGACGAAGCCGCCGGTCTCCGGGTCGCGCGCACCGAGGTGGATGTTGGAGAGCCAGCCCTTGCGGCGACCGCTGCCCCACTCGATCGCCAGCACCACCAGGTCGAGGGTGTGCCGTGGCTTCACCTTGACCCAGCCGGCGCCGCGGCGACCGGCGGCATAGGGGGCGCTCGGCGACTTCACCACGACGCCCTCGTGACCGTCGCGGACGAGCTGGTCGAAGAACGCCGTCGCCTCAGCCGGGCTGGCCGCGGTGATGCGCGGCACCAGGCTGACCGGTGGGACGAGGGCGGCGAGCCGGTCGAAGCGCTCGGCCGCGGGGAGCTCGAGCAGGTCGTCGCCGTCGAGGTGGAGCAGGTCGAAGAAGTAGGGCGTCACCGGCACGGCAGCCCTGAGCTCGTCGACGTTGGTGCTGCTCATCGTGCGAGAAGCGGTCTGCTGGAAGGGCAGCGGGCGTCCCGCTCCGTCGAGGGCGATGGCCTCACCGTCGACGACGAGCCGGGAGGCCGGCAGCGCCAGGACCGCCTCGACCACCTCGGGCAGCCGGTCCGTGATGTCGTCGAGCGACCGCGTGAAGAGGCGCACGTCGGCACCGTCACGGTGGGCCTGCAGCCGGATGCCGTCGAGCTTGCCGTCGACCACCACCCCCTGCGAGGTGTCACCCACCTGCTCCCAGGCTGCCTCGACGTCGGGCGCGGAGGCGGCCAGCATCGGGCGCAATGGCCGTCCGACCTCGAGGTGGATGTCGTCGAGCGCTGTGACACCGCCCGTCAGGGCGGCGACGGCGACGGGCGCGGCATATCCGGCCAGCATGGTGGCACGGCGCACGGCGGCCTCGGGCACGTCGGCTGCCTGCGCGATGGCGGCGAGCATGACGCCGTCCAGGGCACCCTGCCGCACCTGGCCGGTGACCAGCGCCCGGAGGTAGTCCTGCTCCTGCTCGGTCAGCCGACCGAACAGCGCCTGCACCGCGGTGGAACGCGCGGCCCCGGAGCCGCTGCCGGCGATCAGCGCGATCTTGCCCAGCGCTGCGTCGATCTCGCTGACGGTCGCGGTGGCCTCCGCCGCGGGGGTCGGGAGGGTGGCCAGGCCTCGCCAGCTCACCCCGACCCGTCGTTGCGGCAGCACCCCGGACAGGTATGCCGCGACCGTCGCCGCGTCCTCGGGGCCGGCCGCGCGCAACGCGTCCGCCACGGCGGCAGTCTTGGCCAACCGGGACCGGGTGGCGGTGGCTGCCGCCGAGGCGGCGACGACGTGGGCGAAGAGCACGATCCGAACCTAGCCGTGGCGGGTGACAGCGCCGTGGGTCAGCCGGGTGTCAGGCCTTGCCGAGGATGGTCTGCAGGTCGGTCGAGTCGAACCCGTGCGCCTCCGCCACCGGGGCGTAGGTGACCGCACCGTCGTGGGTGTTGAGCCCCAACGCCAAGGGGCGGTTCGCCGCGAGGGCGTCACGCCACCCCTGGTTGGCGAGCTGCACGGCATACGGGAGGGTGACGTTGGTCAGTGCGTAGGTGCTGGTGTGCGGCACCGCGCCGGGCATGTTGGCCACGCAGTAGAACACCGAGTTGTGGACCTGGTAGGTCGGGTCGGCGTGCGTCGTCGGGCGTGAGTCCTCGAAACAGCCGCCCTGGTCGATCGAGATGTCGACGAGCACCGAGCCGGGCTTCATCCGCGAGACCTGCTCGTTGGTCACGAGCTTGGGGGCCTTGGCCCCCGGCACGAGGACGGCGCCGATGACGAGGTCGGCGTCCTCGATGGCCCGCTCGATCTCGTAGGTGTTGGAGGCCACCGTCTGGCAGTGCCCCTGGTAGATCGCGTCGGCGTGGCGCAGCTTGGCGATGTCGCGGTCGAGCAGGAGCACCTCGGCCTGCATCCCGAGCGCGATGGCGGCGGCGTTCATGCCGGAGACGCCGGCGCCGATGACGACGACCTTCGCGGCATACACCCCGCTCACGCCTCCCATGAGGACGCCGCGGCCACCCTGGGCACGCATCAGCGTGTGGGCCCCGACCTGCGGCGCGAGCCGCCCCGCGACCTCGGACATGGGCGCCAGCAACGGCAGTGAGCGGTCGGGCAGCTCGACGGTCTCGTAGGCGATGCCGGTGACCTTGCGCTTGACGAGCTCCTCGGTGAGCGGCTTGTCGGCCGCGAGGTGCAGGTAGGTGAAGAGGGTCTGGCCCGCACGCATCCGGTGGTACTCGGGCTCGATCGGCTCCTTGACCTTGAGGATCAGGTCGCCGGTGCCCCAGACGTCGTCGGCGGTGTCGAGGATCGTGGCGCCCGCAGCCGTGTAGTCGGCGTCGAGGATGGACGACCCGACGCCGGCGTCCTTCTCGATGAAGACCTCGTGGCCGTGGACGACGAGCTCGTGCACGCCCGACGGGGTGATCGCGACGCGGTACTCGTTGTTCTTGACCTCGCGCGGAATGCCGACCTTCATCAAAGCCTCCAGGGGGTTGCAGTGGTCCTCGAACAATGGCGGAGATGCGCCAGCCTGCCAACCTCAGCCTCCCAGACGGCAGGGGCCGATGAGCCGGAAACCTCTCGAAGCGTTTCCCCCTCGCCCGGCCCGACGCGGGCGTAGCCTGACGGGAGTCCGGGGAGCTGTCACCCGGGGCCACCGCGCACGGAGTCATCATGAGCATGACGAGCACGCCCAGCCCGATGATGGAGCGCGCCCACGACGGCTACGTGCACGACATGATGCTGTGGTCGGGACAGCGGTCCTTCGTCGCGGCCGCCGCGGACTTCGTGCGGCAGGGAGTGCTGGCGGGTGAGGCGACCCTGGTGGCTCTTCCCGCCGTGCGTCTCCGGGCGGTGCAGGCCGCGCTCGGGGAGGCCGCCACGCAGGTGCGGTTCGCCGAGATGGAGACGCTCGGGTCCAACCCGGCCTGCATCATCCAGGCCTGGGTGGACTTCGTCGCCGAAGCAGGTGACCGGCCCTCACGCGGGGTGGGTGAGCCGCTCTGGGCGGGTCGCACCGGAGTCGAGGTCACCGAGTGCCAGCTGCACGAGGCGTTGCTCAACGACGCCATCCCGGCGACCGCCCCGCTGTGGCTGCGCTGCCCCTACGAGGTCGACGCCCTGACCGACGAGGTCGTCTCGGAAGCCCTGCACACGCACCCCTGGGTCGCCGGCAGCGATGGCACGGCCCGCACCAATGACTCCTACGGCGGCCACGACCTGGGGGCCGTCGCGTTCGCGTCGCCGCTGCCGGCGGCTCCGTCGGCCACCATCGTGCGGGCCATCACCCCTGAGACGATCAGGGCGGTGCGAGACCTGGCGCTGCACGTGGCGCGGGTCTGCGGCATCGCCGACGACCGCGCCGCCGACCTCGGGTTGGCTCTGCACGAGCTGGGCGTCAACTCCGTCGTGCACGGACGGGGGACGGGCACCCTGAGGCTTTGGAGGACGAGCCAGACGCTGGTCTGCGAAGTCACCGACGACGGGGTCGTCGCTGATCCCCTGGCGGGCCGGCTCGCGCCGGGCACCGAGGAGCCCGACGGCCGCGGACTGTGGATGGTCAACCAGCTGTGCGACCTGGTGCAGCTGCGGTCGTCCGTGGCGGGCACCACGGTGCGGGTGCACACCTGGCTCTAGGAGCGGAGTCCTCGGTCAGGGCGCGATGGTGGACGAGTGCAGCAGCGCACCGATCAGGGCCGAGCGCCAGGGCAACGGGGCCTGGGCGGGGGTCCGGCACGACGCGCTGCCGCAGTCGCACACCCACAGCCAGCCCCGCGCCCCGCGCAGGACGCGCGGGTGGTGGCTGGTGGTGCGGTGGATGGTCTGCGTGCTCACGTCTTCGACGGTAGGAGGCAGACGATTGCGCCGTGGGCGGACGCGCCGGGGGTCAGCCGAGTTCACGACCGGGAATGGCCGAACGGCTGAGGAAGCGCACCGCCCTCAGCGGACGATGAGCGCGACCGCGGCCACCGCCGACGCCAGCAGGACGGACTGGTCGAACCGCTCCTGACTGAGCCGCTGCACCGTCCGGAGCCCCGCCCAGGCCCCGAGCAGGACGAACGGCGCCAGGAGCAGGGTGCGCTGCACGGTGTGGGGACCGAACAGCCCGAGCCCGATGCTGAAGGGCAGCTTGCAGAGGTTCACGCCGAAGAAGAGCAGCGCGCTCGTCCCGAGGAACCGCAGCTTCTCGACCCCCTGCGCCACGAGGTAGAGGGTCGTCACGGGACCCGCCGCGTTGGCCGTCATGGTCGTGAAGCCGGCCGCGATGCCGGTGCCGACCGCGGCCGTGCGGGACCTGCCGACCCGGCCGACGTCGGGCGACCGCCAGCGCAGGGCCAGCTGGAGGGCGGCCAGCACGAGCAGGAGCACCCCGATGGACCGACGCAGGACGGCGTCGTCGACCACGGCGAGGAAGGCCGCGCCGAGGGCGAGTCCCGGGAGCACCGCGGGGATGAGGCGGCGCAACAGACCCCAGTCGGCCTCGCGCCGGTAGTGCCACACGGCCACCACGTCGCCGATCATCAGCAGCAACAGGATCGCCGCGGTCGACTCCCTGGCCGGCATCACGCTCGCGAAGATGGCGACGCTGATGCTCGCGAGACCGCCGATCGCGGTCTTGGCGTACCCGATCAGCAGCGCCGCGACGACGAGCAGCAGGGCCTCGAGCACCCTGCGACCCTAGCCACTGCGAGAAGCGGCCCCCTCAGGTGTTCGGCCCCCATTCCCGGGAACGCTGGTGCGCCCCGGCCCGGGTACGGCACCCTTCCGGGTGAAGCAGCCGACCCCCGGGCTGCGCACGACGAAGGACCCGGTACCGATGACTGCTCGCACCTGGCGCACGCCTGTGGCGCTGAGCGCCGCCGTGGCCGTGGTGGCCGGCCTGACCGGCGCCGTCACCCTGGCCACGCCACAGGCCGCGGACGCGGCGACGTGTCGGGCCACGCCGACCCTGCTGTCGCGCACGCCTACCGTGACCAAGCTCGCCGGTGGCGCGACGGCCCGCATCTGGGACACCGGGCCGACCCCGAGCAACCCGCAGGCGTCGACGCGGATCGTGGCCGTCACCGTGCCGGCCTCCACTGCGGCGAACCCGCGCGTTCGCGGAGCGTCGACCCTCAACACCTCACGCATCCCGTCGGCGTACTTCCTCGAGGCACCGACCTCGGTGGTGATGGTCAACGGCGGCGTGTTCAACCCGACCGTCGGAGCCATGCCCGACCTGCCGCAGATGACCTCCGGCTGGCTCCGCAAGGCACGGTCCACGCACGACCCCGCGATCGTGACCGCCAAGGACGGGCGCTCCGCCCCGTCGCGGCTGTGGATCACGGGCACCGTCACCGCCTCCGGACATGGCTACAGGGCAGTGACCGGGCTCAACTGGCAGAGCCTGTCGGGCAGCGGCATCAACGCCTACACGCCGTCGTGGGGCAAGGCCCGTCGTCCTTATGGCACTGCCGACGTCGTCGTGGCGGGAGGCAAGGTCGTGGCGGTCCGCACCGGCACCACGCGCGGGCAGGCCGCCGCCTCCGGGCAGACCATCCTGACGGCCACCGGCACGGCCGGGAGCTGGCTGGCCACCTTCCGGATCGGCACGAGCGTGTCCATCAGCTACCACGCCTCCACCGACGCCCCGTTCCCGGTCTACGAGGCCGTCGGGCGCGGAGCCCGGTTCCTGAACCGGGGCGTCAAGGACGGCGGCGCCTGCACCAGCCGCGACGAGCTGCTGCGGCCGCGCACCGCCATCGGGTGGACCAAGAGCGGTGACCTGCTCTTCGTCACCGTCTCCGGCCGAGCCACCGTCGACGGGGTGCGCTACGGCGGCGCCACCATCCACCAGATGGCCGACTACCTGGCCACGCTGGGATCCTGGGATGCGACGAACCTCGACGGTGGTGGCTCGACGACCATGGTGGCGCGCACGGCCACTGGCACGGTGATCCGACTGGACCGGGCCGGCACCGAGTGGCAACGGGCCGTCCCCAACGTCTTCTCCGCCGGCTGACCCGCCCACGCAGAAGGACCCCGACACGGTGGGTGTCGGGGTCCTCGCTGTGGTGTCCGGAGGGGGACTTGAACCCCCACGCCCGATAAAGGGCACTAGCACCTCAAGCTAGCGCGTCTGCCATTCCGCCACCCGGACAAGGTGCTTCGCAGGCCCCTTGGGGAGCGCCTGCTGCGACCCGGAACGATAGCACGCAGGCCACCCCAACTCCCAAACGGCCCAGCCCTCAACGGAACCCGGGTGAACGTCACGGGCACGGCCTACCCGACGCGCCTAGTCTGGACGTCATGAGCGAGGTCACCGAGCCCAGCAGCCAGCCCACCAGCCCCGTCGACGAGGTCGTGCGCCTGTGCCGCGACCTGATCCGCATCGACAGCACCAACTACGGCGACGGCAGCGGGCCGGGGGAGCGCGAGGCCGCCGACTACGTCGTGGCCCAGCTGCGCGAGGTCGGGCTGGATCCCACGGTGGTCGAGAGCGACCCCGGCCGCACGAGCGTGGTGGTCCGGGTCGAGGGGGAGGACCGCGAGCGGCCGGCCCTCTGCATCCACGGCCACCTCGACGTCGTGCCCGCCAACGCGGACGACTGGCAGGTCGACCCGCTGTCCGCCGAGCTGCGCGACGACTGCATCTGGGGTCGCGGCGCGGTGGACATGAAGGACATGGACGCGATGATCCTGGCCAACATCCGCGACCTCGCCCGTCGTGGGGCCAAGCCGCCGCGCGACATCGTCTTCGCGTTCTTCGCCGACGAGGAGGCCGGTGGGGTCAAGGGCAGCCACCACGTCGTCGACCACCACCCCGAGCTCTTCAAGGGGGTCACCGAGGCGGTCTCCGAGGTCGGCGGCTACAGCGTCACGATCCCGACCACCCAGGGCCAGACCCGCGCCTACCTCGTGCAGACCGCCGAGAAGGGCATCCTCTGGCTGCGCCTGACCGCCCACGGCCGCGCCGGCCACGGCTCGGTGCCCAACGACGAGAACGCCCTGGTCCGCCTCGCCGAGGCGATCACCCGGGTCAACGAGCACAAGTGGCCGCGGGAGTACATCGCCTCGGTCCGCGAGCTGCTCGACGGGCTGTCCGACCTCACCGGCACGTCCTACTCCGACGAGGACCTCGACGAGCTGCTCGACCACCTCGGTGGCGCCCAGGGGTTCGTCCGCGGGACGCTCCAGGACACCGCGAACTTCACCATGGCCGAGGCCGGCTACAAGCACAACGTCATCCCCCAGAGTGCCTCGGCCTCCCTGGACTGCCGGTTCCTGCCCGGTCACGACGACGAGCTCCTCGACACCATCCGCGAGCTCGCCGGCGAGCACGTCACCGTCGACATCGTGCACCGTGACATCGCCCTGGACGCGCCGTTCGAGGGTCCGCTGGTGGACGCCATGAAGGCTGCCCTCCTGGCCCAGGACCCTGGCGCCGAGGTGCTGCCCTACTGCCTGTCCGGAGGCACCGACAACAAGGCCCTGAGCAAGCTCGGCATCACCGGCTACGGGTTCGCGCCGCTGCAGCTCCCGGCCGACCTCGACTTCGCGCCGATGTTCCACGGCATCGACGAGCGGGTCCCGGTGGCCGCGCTCGAGTTCGGCACGCGCGTCCTCCAGCGCTTCATCGCCACCTGCTGAGCGGTATGCCGCGGGGCTGGCCCCGCGGCATACCGAATCTTTGCCATGCGTGGGCGTAGCCCGCAGGTGGTGCCCGTCGTTTGACCTCATGAGAGTCCACGCGACGGCAGGAGCAGTAGATGGCACACAGGTTCTCGGGCCCCCACCTGGCGCGGCTGGGAGGGGCGGTGGCGGTGGGCGGCCTCGTCTGGTTGTCATCGGCCGGAGCGGCTGGAGCCGCGACGCCGCCCGCCCCGCTCGGTGGTGCGCTGACCACGGTGACGGACCCCGCCACCGCGGCCGTCACCCGGCTGCTCGGTGGCACTGCCGCTCCCGCGTTGCCGAGCCCGCCTCCGGGCCCTCCGGCGCTGCCGTCGGTGCCGGCACCACCCGCACTTCCCGGGCTCCCGGGCCAGGACCCGTCGGGCGAAGCGCAGGACGACCCCGGCGCCAGCGCCGAGGTGCGGGCTCCTGCTGACGACGACGTCGCCGCTGTGGACGCGGCGGTGGCGGAGTTCCTCGGCGTCTGTGCCCGCGTCCCCCAGGACGTGCTGCCGGTTCGGGCGACCATCGTGGTCCTCGACCACGACGTCATCGCCGAGCTGGTGGAGGCGGGGGTGCCGCTGCAGCCGCTCGTCGTCCCGTGCCCGAAGGCCGTTGGTGACCCAGCCCCCTCGCAGCAGTCGGCCGTGCCGAGCGCCACGGGCCCGGGCTCTGGAGGCCCGGCCGACCCTCGCTCGGGCCTACCGACGTCGCTGGCCTTCACCGGGACCGAGATCGCGCCGACTCTCGTGGTGGCGGGAGGGTTGATCGCCCTCGGCCTCGCGTTCCTGCGCAAGGCACACCTGCTCGCAGTCGTCCGGTGAGCGCGCGCCGAGGACCGCTGTGGGGCTCGCCCGCACTGACGCCGTCAGTGCGGGCGAGGTGCGCGGATGATCTTGCGGCGCAACCAGGTCCGCTGCTGGCCACCCAGGTAGATGCGGGTGCGGTGCAGCTCCCAGTGGCCGTACTCGGCATGCTCGGTCAACGTCCGCCGGATGTCGGATCGTGAATCGGTTCGGGTGAAGCTCACCACGCGGTACTCGTACTCAACCATCGAGCGCCATTTTGCCCCAGAACCCGATACCGTCGAGCCATGACCGCAGACCCGCGTGGCGCGCTGGCCAACCTCATGACCGCGTTCGAGCGGCACCTCGAGGCGTCGGCCTCCAAGCGGGGCGAGGAAGACCCGACCGTCATCGCGGCCTACGACGACCTGGCCGACGCGTTCGCGTCCTACGACGACGCCCTCCTCCAGGCCTACGGCGAGATGACGCCGCTCGACATCTACGACGGTGACGACGAGGACGACGACGACGATGACTCGGACGACGACTCGGACGACGATGACTCGGACGACGACGACGAGGAGCTCGACGACCACGGCGACGAGGACGGCGACGGCAGCGTCTACTCAGGCCTGGACGACGCGGACTACGACGAGGCCTGAGGGCTCAAACCGACACCTCGTCGAGAGCGGCCACCAGCTCCTCCGGGAGCTCCAGCGACTCGCTCGCCAGTGAGGTCCGCAGCTGCGCGGTGGTGCGCGCCCCGACCACCGGGCTGACGACGCCCGGGCGATCGCGCACCCAGGCCAGGGCCACCTCGGTGGGGCTGACGTCGAGTCCCTTGGCCGCGATGGCCAACGCCTCGACGATGCCCGTGCTGCGGTCGTCGAGGTAGCGGGCGGTGAAGCGGGGGAAGTCGCGTGACGCGGCTCGGGAGTCCGCAGGGATCCCGTTGCGGTACTTGCCGGTCAGGACACCGCGACCCAGCGGAGACCAGGGGAGCAGCCCGAACCCGAGGGCCTGGGCGGCGGCAAGCAGGTCCGGCTCGGCCGTCCGGTTGGTCAGGGAGTACTCGACCTCGTTGGCCACCAACGGGACTCGCGCCTGCTCGAGCAGCGACATGGCCCGGGCGACCTGCCACCCACTGAAGTTCGAGACGCCGACGTAGCGCGCCCGGCCGGTGTTGACGGCCCACTCCAGGGCCGAGAGCGTCTCGGTGAGGGGAGCCTCGTCCGACCAGGTGTGGACCAGCCACAGGTCGACGTGGTCGGTGCCGAGGCGTTCGAGAGACGTGTCGAGCTGGCTCAGCAGGCTGTGGCGTGAGGTGTCGACGACCCGGTGACCCGATCGCCGAGAGATCCCCGACTTGGTGCAGATGACGAGGTCCTCGCGCGGCACGTCGTCCTCGATCAGCCGGCCGATGATCTCCTCGGAGGTGCCGTCGGAGTAGCCGTGGGCCGTGTCGACCAAGGTGCCCCCCGCGTCGAGGAACGTGCGCAGCTGCTCGCGGGCGCCCTCTTCGTCGGTCGTGCGGCCCCAGGTCATCGTGCCGAGGGCAAGACGGGAGACCGAGAGACCGGAGCTGCCCATTCGTCGCTGACGCATGGTTCCGTACGGTAGTCGGCCCACGCCGGGTTCCTGCGGCGCACCCGCCGCTAACCTCGCTCCCATGGAACTCGGAGTGAACCTCGGCTACTTCGGCATGGGTGTGGACCAGGACAACGTGGCCGTCGCGCAGGAGGCCGACCGCCTCGGGTATGCCGTGGCGTGGGCCGCGGAGGCGTACGGCTCGGACGTGCCCACCGTGCTCTCCTGGATCGGGGCGCTGACCGAGCGGATCGACCTGGGGGCCGCGGTCATGCAGATCCCGGCCCGCACGCCCGCCATGACGGCGATGACCGCCGCGACCCTCGACACGCTGTCGAAGGGTCGCTTCCGGCTGGGGCTCGGCGTCAGTGGTCCGCAGGTGAGCGAGGGGTGGCACGGCGTCCCGTTCGCCGCCCCGTTGGGCCGCACCCGCGAGTACGTCGACATCGTGCGCATGGCGCTGCGCCGCGAGAGCCTCGCGTACGCCGGGCGGCACTTCACGCTGCCGCTGCCCGACGGCCCCGGGAAGGCCCTCAAGCTCACCGTCCACCCGCCGCGCCCCGACCTGCCCATCTACCTCGCGGCCGTCGGCCCGAAGAACCTCGAGCTGGCCGGTGAGGTGGCCGACGGGTGGCACGCGATCTTCTTCAGCCCGGAGCACTCGGGCGACCTCGTGCAGTCGGTGGTGTCGGGCCGACGTCGCGCGGGAAAGGGGACCGAGGAGGACCCGCTCGACGGGTTCGACCTGGCACCGTCGGTGCCGGTCGTCATCGCCGACGACGTGGCGGCGGCCGCTGACGCCATCCGTCCCTACGCAGCCCTCTACATCGGCGGCATGGGCTCCCGCGAGCAGAACTTCTACAACCAGCTGGCCGTGCGGATGGGCTTCGAGGAGACGGCGGCGCAGGTGCAGGACCTCTTCCTCGCCAGGCAGCACCGGGACGCCGCAGCCGCCGTGCCGTTCGAGTTCATCGACGCCACCTCGCTCATCGGGCCGAGGGACCGGATCCGCGACCGGATGTCGAGGTATGCCGAGGCCGGCACGGGCACGCTCTCGGTCGCGCCGTTCGCCGGAGGGCTCGAGGAGCGGCTGCATGTCGTGCGAACCATGGCCGAGCTGATGGGGGAGACTAGCCTCTGACCTTGGCGCCGCACCGCTCCCGGCCACACCCGACCGAACGGAAAGCAGACCGTTGACCCTGAGCTATCTCGACGCCCTGATCCTCGGCATCGTGGAGGGCCTGACCGAGTTCCTCCCGGTCTCCTCCACGGGTCACCTGACCATCACGGAGAAGCTGCTCGGCCTCACGGTCGACGCCCCCGGGGTGACCGCCTACACGGCGGTCATCCAGCTGGGCGCGATCTTTGCCACGCTGCTCTACTTCCGCAAGGACATCGTCCGGCTGCTCGGCGCCTGGTTCGCCGGTCTCGGCAGCGCCCAGGCCCGCACCCACCACGACTACCAGCTCGCTTGGGCGGTCATCGTGGGCTCGATCCCGGTGGGGATCGTGGGCTTCGCGGCCAAGGACCTGATCAGCGGGGGCCTGCGCAGCCTGTGGGTCGTCGCTGCCGCCCTCATCGCCTGGAGCGCCGTCATGTGGCTCGCCGAGAGTCGTCACGCCATGCTGACGACGCGGGGCGAGGAGCGCGGGGAGGGACAGGTGACCCTCATCGACGGGCTCGTCATCGGGCTCGTGCAGTGCGCCTCGCTGGTGCCCGGGGTGTCCCGCTCCGGTGCGACCATCTCCGCCGGCCTGTTCCGGGGCCTCGACCGGCTGACGGCGACGAGGCTGTCCTTCTTCATGGCGATCCCGGCCCTCACGGCGGCCGGCATCTTCGAGATGCTGAGCGAGACCGACCACCTCAAGCTGCTCGGCGTCGGCCCGATCATCGTCGGGGTCATCGTGTCGTTCATCGTCGCCTACGCGTCGATCGCGTGGCTGCTGAAGTTCGTGAGCAGCAACAAGATCACGGCCTTCGTCTGGTACCGCGTCGCCCTCGGGCTCGTGCTGGTCGTCGTGCTCGCCGCCGGATGGATGACCGCCACCTAGGTCGGCCGGCCGGCGGTCCTACAGCCAGCCGGACTTGCGGAACGCGCGGTAGAGCCCCAGGCACGCGGCGCCCATGATGCCCACGACGATGAAGTAGCCGTAGTGCCACTTCAGCTCGGGCATGTTCTCGAAGTTCATGCCGTAGATCCCCGCGATCATCGTGGGTACGGCGGCGATGGCGACCCAAGCCGAGATCTTGCGCATGTCGGAGTTCTGCTGGACCGAGATCTGGGCGAGGTGGGCGTTGAGGATGTCGGTGAGCAGCCGGTCGTAGGACTCCACGTGGTCGATCACGGCGAGCAGGTGGTCGGCCACGTCGCGGAAGAGCAGGCGCACCTCCTTCTGTGGCAACGGTGAGCGCGACCCGTCGTGGAGCATCTTGAGTGGCGCGGCCAGGGGCACGGCGGCCCGCCGGAACTCCAGGACCTCGCGCTTGAGCCGGTAGATCGTCGACGAGCTGACCTTGTTGCTGCCCGAGAAGACCGACGCCTCGATGTCCTCGAGGTCCTTCTGGAGCTCGGCGTCGATGGAGACGTAGTTGTCGATGATGCTGTCCATCACCGCGTGGACGACCGCGATGGCGCCGTGACGCAGGCTGGCGACATTGCCCTCGAGGGCCTGGCGCACCCCCGCGAGGGGGTTGGCCTCGCCTCGTCGCACCGTCACGACGAACCGGTCGCCGACGAACAGCATCACCTCACCGGTCTCGACGTCCGAGGTCTCCTCGATGTACCGCAAGGTCTTCATCACGACGAAGATGGTGTTGTCGTACAGCTCGACCTTGGGTCGCTGGTTGCCCTTGACGGCGTCCTCGACCGCGAGCGGGTGGAGCTTGAGCTCGTCGTTGACGAGGTCGAACTCGGCGTCGGTGGGGTTCTTCAGCCCGATCCAGAGGAACGCGTGCGGGTCGTCGCCGCCGCGCAGGTCCTCGAGGGCGTCGCTGAGGTCGCCGCACGGGTGCCGCTGGCCTTGGCGGTAGATGGCTTGGTCCACGATCACGGGGCTACTTCACCACGTCCGCGACGGTCCCGCGAGAAGCGCGCCGTAGAGTGCGCACGTGCCCACCGTCCTGCTGGTCCGCCACGGCCACTCGAGCGCCAACGGGGACGGAGTCCTCGCGGGCCGGCTACCCGGCATACACCTCACCGATCGGGGGCGGGAGCAGGCCGCGCAGCTGGCCGAGCGGTTCCGTGACCTCCCTGTCGTGCGCGTGGTGAGCAGCCCCCTGGAACGCTGCCTCGAGACAGCGGGGCCCCTCGCAGCCGCGGCCGGCGTCGAGGTCACGGTCGACGACGACCTGCAGGAGTGCGCCTACGGCGCGTGGACCGGCCGGGCGCTCAAGGACCTGGCCAAGGAGCCGCTCTGGCGGACCGTGCAGGACGACCCCGAGGTCGCGCGGTTCCCCGACGACGACCGGTATGCCGCGGAGAGCCTGCGCGAGATGAGTGACCGGGTCGTCGCTGCCGTGCGGCGTCACGACGCCGAGGTGGGGGCCGCGTCGGGGGAGTCCGCGCTGTGGGTGGCGGTCACGCACGGCGACCTGCTCAAGGCCACGCTGGCCGAGGCGACCGGGTCGGGTCTGGCCCGCTTCCAGCGCTACACCGCGGACCCCGCCTCGGTGTCGGTCGTGCGCTACGGCAGCCGGCACACCTTCCTCCTGGCCGCCAACGACCTCGCGCCCGACCTCACGCGTTTCCAGCCCCCGGCGGAGACACCGGCGGAGGCCCCGGAGTCGGGCGACGCAACCGTCGGTGGGGGAGCCGGTTAGAGTTTTGCCATGGGGCTCGTCGAGTTTGATCCACCGGACCGGTTCGTCGCCGGGACCGTCGGTCCGCCGGGGCAGCGGACCTTCTTCCTCCAGGCCAGTGAGGGACGCCGCCTGACCAGCGTCTCGCTGGAGAAGCAGCAGGTCTCGGTCCTCGCCGACCGGATCAACGACCTGCTCGACAGCTATGCCGGGGGCGAGGGAGCCGCCCACGCGACCGCCGAGGTGGTCGACAACGCGCCGCTCGACACCCCCATCGAGGACGACTTCCGGGTCACGACCCTGAGCCTGGCCTGGGACGAGGACAGACAGGTGATCATCATCGAGGCCCTCGACCGCGACCCTGACGACCCGGAGGCGGGTGTCGACCCGGAGGTCCTCGCCGAGGAGCCGCGACAGATGCGGGTCGTGCTGCCACCCTCCAGGGCCCGCGCATTCGCGAGGCGGGCCCAGTCCGTCGTGTCCGCGGGGCGACCGCCCTGCCCGTTCTGTGGTGGCCCGCTCGAACCCGAGGGGCACATCTGCCCGCGCTCGAACGGGTACAAGCGCTGACCCAGCCCGCAGGCGGCCCGTCGGTCTCCCTCGACCTCCTGACGCGCGCAGACCTGGTGGTGCTGGGAGCGCTGGCCGACGCCTCGAACCTCGCGCTGCTGGTCCGGCTCGAGGACGACGAGGGACCGCTGGCGATCTACAAGCCGATCCGGGGCGAACGACCGCTCTGGGACTTCCCGGACGGGTCGCTGGCCGCCCGCGAGGTCGCCGCCCACCTGATCAGCTCGACCGGCGGGTGGGACGTCGTGCCCGAGACGGTCCTGCGCGACGGGCCACGAGGTCCGGGCTCGGTGCAGCGCTGGGTGGGTGACCCGGAGACGGCCCCTGAGTACGTGGTCGACCTGGTCACGCCCGACGCGGTGCCGCCGGGCTGGCTGGCCGTGCTGAGCGGCGAGGACGAGCGGGGCCGGCCGGTGGTCGTCGTCCACGAGGACAGCCCGGTGGTCCGCTCCGTCGCCGCGTTCGACGCGGTCATCAACAACTCCGACCGCAAGGGGTCGCACCTGGTCCGCGAAGGCGAGCGCCTCCGCGGCTTCGACCACGGGGTGAGCCTGCACGAGGACCCCAAGCTGCGCACCGTCCTGTGGGGCTTCGCCGGACAGCCGCTCCCGGACGACGACCTCATCCGGATCACCCGGGTGAGAGACGCCCTGGCCGACGGCGGGTCCCCCCTGCGAGCCGACCTCGCCCCGTTGCTCACCCCCGTCGAGGTGACCGCCCTGCAGGCCCGGTGCGTCGCGTTGCTCGACCACGCGGCATACCCGGTGCCGTCCGGTGACTGGCCGGCCATCCCGTGGCCGCCGCTCTGAGCCCTCCCCGTAGGCTTCCGCTGTGATCTCCTGGCCCACCCCGTTCCTTCCCGCCGTGCCCGGCACCGGCCACCCCGTGCAGGTCTTCGACTCGGCGACCGGAGCGGTCCGGGCGATCACGCCCGGCCCGACCGCGCGGATGTACGTCTGCGGGATCACGCCCTACGACGCGACCCACCTGGGCCACGCGGCGACGTACGTGACGTTCGACGTCCTGGGGCGCGCGCTGCGCGACGCCGGGCACGATGTGGAGTATGTGCAGAACATCACCGACGTGGACGACCCGCTCCTCGAGCGCGCCACCCGCGACGGCGTCGACTGGGAGGACCTGGCGGCGGAGGAGATCGCCCTCTTCCGCGAGGACATGACCGCCCTGGCCGTCATCCCGCCCGACCACTACGTGGGCGTCGTCGAGAGCATCGAGCCGGTGGGTGCTGCCGTGCGCGCCCTGCTCGAGCGTGGCGCCGCCTACTCGGTCGACACCCCGGACTCCGAGGGCGACGACCTCTACCTCGACATCTCGACCGACGTGGGGTTCGGGGCGGTCTCCAACTGGACCCGCGAGCAGATGCTGGCCGTCTTCGCCGACCGTGGTGGCGACCCCGACCGGGCGGGCAAGCGCGACCGGCTCGACCCCCTGTTGTGGCGGGCCGCCCGCGACGGCGAACCGTCGTGGGCCGTCGAGGGGCTCCCGCAGGGTCGTCCGGGCTGGCACATCGAGTGCACCGCGATCGCGCTGGACCACCTGGGCATGGCCTTCGACGTCCAGGGTGGTGGCACCGACCTGGTCTTCCCGCACCACGAGATGAGCGCCACCCAGGCCGTCGTGCTGACCGACCAGCGACCGTTCGCCCGGACCTACACCCACCAGGCGATGGTGGGCCTGGACGGCGCGAAGATGAGCAAGTCCAAGGGCAACCTGGTCCTGGTCTCCAAGCTGCTGGCCGACGGTGTCGACCCGATGGCGATCCGGCTGGCCCTGCTCGGACAGCACTACCGCACCGAGTGGTCCTGGACCGACGCGGTCCTCGAGCGGGCCCAGGCCCGCCTCGACACCTGGCGCTCGGCGCTGTCGGTCAACTCGGCCCCCGACTCGGCCCAGGTGGTCGAAGCCATCCGTACGCGGGTCGCCGACGACCTCGACACCCCTGGCGCGCTGGGGGCCGTGGACGCCTGGGCGAAGCAGACCCTCACCCGCGGTGGGACGGACGGCACCGCGGCCGGCGTGCTCGCCCGCGCGCTCGACGCCATCCTCGGCGTCCGCGTCTGAAGAGGCACCGTCTGAAAAGGCACCGTCTGAAGAGCCACCGTTTTGAAGAGGCACCGTCTGACGGGGAAAGGTCAGCCGGGCCCTTCCTGGCCTCTGCGACGCAGGTAGCGCTCGAACTCGCGGGCGATGGCGTCACCACTCGCCTCGGGCAGGTCAGCGGTGTCCTGCGCCTCCTCGAGGGACTGGACGTACTCGGCGACCTCCTCGTCGGTGTCGGCGAGCTCGTTGATGCCCCGCTCCCAGGCCTTCGCTCCCTCGGCGAGGTCGCCGTGGGGGATCGTGGCGTCGAGCAGCTCCTCGAGCCGGGAGACCAGCGCGAGGGTCGCCTTGGGGGAGGGGGAGTGTCCCGCGTAGTGGGGGACCGCAGCCCAGCACGAGAGCGACTGCATGCCCGACTGGGTGGCCGCGTCAGCGAGGACGCCGACGATCCCGGTGGGTCCCTCGTAGCGGCTCGGCTCGAGGTCGAACCGGTGGATCACGTCGTCGTCGTCCGAGGTGGCGGTGACCGGGATGGGCCGGGTGTGGGCCACGTCGGCCATCAGGGCGCCGAGCGTGAAGACCGTGCTCGCGCCGACCTCCTGAGCGAACTCCATCAGCTCGATCGTGAAGGCCCGCCAGCGGAACGACGGCTCGATGCCCTGGATGAGCACGACGTCGCGGTCCAGCCCGGCAGAGCGGGCCACCAGGATCCGCGTGGTGCGCCAGTGGATCCGGCGGCGACCGTCCTCGAGGACGACGCGCGGACGGTTCACCTGGAAGTCGTAGTAGTCCTCGGGGTCGAGCGCCGCGATGGCGTCAGCATCCCACACGTCGATGAGGTGGTCGATCACGGCCGTGGCCGCCTCGCCCGCGTCGTTCCAGCCCTCGAAGGCCGCAATCACGACGGGGTTGTTGAGCTCCGGGACGTCTTCGAGTTCGATCACCATCGCTCCCTTCTTGAATGAGACACAGCCTTGAAGAATACGCAGCCGTGAATCCACACAGCCCCTGCAGGCGGCACCGCTGTCCCGCCCAGCCTACGGTCCGCGGTGCGGAGGCATCCGCACGGCTGCGTATAGTCGGGCGCGCCGCCACTCCCGCACCACGAAGGCTCCTCCGCAATGCCGTCTCAGCACCCGCTCGCCAGCGAGCCCTCGACCTCCCGCGCAGCGGACCTGCCTGCGGCGGTCTTCTGGGACATGGATGGCACCCTCGTCGACACCGAGCCGTACTGGATCAACGCCGAGCACGCCATCGTGGAGGAGGCCGGAGGGGTCTGGAACGACGAGTACGCGCACCAGCTCGTCGGCAACGACCTCATGGTCTCGGCCGAGTTCATCCGCGACAACAGCCCCATCACGCTCGAGCCCGTCGAGATCGTCGAGGACCTGCTGCGGCGCGTCATCGCCCAGGTCACCGAGCACGTGCCGTGGCGTCCCGGTGCCATCGAGCTGCTCAGCGCCCTCCGCGAGGCCGGCGTGCCGAACGCCCTCGTGACCATGTCGTGGCGGTCGTTGGCCGACAGCGTCCTCGCGGCTCTCCCCGAGGGCACCTTCGCCGCGGTGATCACCGGGGACGAGGTGGAGCACGGCAAGCCGCACCCCGAGCCCTACCTCGCAGCGGCCCGGGCCCTCGGTGTCGAGGTGACCGACTGCATCGCCATCGAGGACTCACCGACGGGGGTCCGGTCCGCCGTCGCCGCAGGCGTGCCCACGCTGGCGGTGCCCCACGTCGTGCCGGTGCCGATCATCGCCGGCGCGGTGCAGGCTCCGAGCCTGCGCGGGCTGACCCCCGCCGACCTCCGCCTTCTCGTCGACAAAGCCCTCCAGCACCGGCGCTGACTCGCCTGGTGCATGGGTTGGCGCCGCTCACTCGTCCGTCGGCGTGACCTGACCCGAGATCGCCGGGTTGAGCGCGATCAGGGCGGCGTCAGGCGGCAGCGGCGGGGGAGTGCCGCCCCAGGCCGGGCAGAACTCGCGGTAGTCGCACCAGTCGCACAGCCGCGAGGTCTTGGGTCGCCAGTCGCCCGTCGTCGCCGCCCGTTCGATCGCGGTCCAGACCGCCTTGAGGTTGCGCTCGAGGCTGAGCAGGTCGTGCTCGTCGGGGGTGTAGCGGACCACCTCGCCGTTGCCGAGGTAGACCAGCTGGAGCAGGCGCGGGATCTCACCGCGCAGCCGCCACAGCACCAAGGCGTAGAACTTCATCTGGAACAGCGCCTTGCCCTCGAACAGCTCACTGGGGGACCGCCCGGTCTTGTAGTCGACGACGCGCATCGCCCCGTCGGCGGCCACGTCGAGGCGGTCGACGTAGCCACGCAGGACCAGCCCGTCGACATCAGTCTCGACATAGAACTCGCGCTCTGCGGGCTCGAGGCGGGTCGGGTCCTCGAGGGTGAACCAGGTCTCGATCAGGGCCTGCGCGTCACCGAACCAGCCGGCCTCGGTGAGCTTGTCGTCGTCGGCGATCATCGCCGCGAGCTCGGGCTCCTGCTCGACCAGGGCTGCCCACTGGGGGCCCAACAGCGCCTGGGCGGCCGCCGGGGTGCGCGCGTCGGCCGGGAGGTCGAACAACCGCTCCAACACCGCGTGCACCAGCGTGCCCCGCGCCGCAGCAGGGCTGGGCGGCGAGGGCAGCTTGTCGATGGTGCGGAACCGGTAGAGCAACGGACACTGCTTGAAGTCCGAGGCCCGGCTCGGTGAGAGGGCGGGAACCATGGATCACACGGTATGCCGCGGCGCCGACAACGGTGCCGCGGCGTGCCGTCAGTCCTCGGGCAGGTATCCGAGGTTGGGGGCCAGCCAGCGCTCGGCCTCGGCGAGGGTCCAGCCCTTGCGCTCGGCGTAGTCCTCGATCTGGTCCCGGCCCAGGCGACCCACGACGAAGTACTGGGACTGCGGGTGCGAGAAGTACCACCCGGAGACCGAGGCGCCCGGCCACATGGCCATCGACTCGGTCAGCTCCATCCCGGTGTTCTGCTCGACCTGGAGCAGGTCCCACAGGAGGGCCTTCTCGGTGTGGTCGGGGCAGGCGGGGTAGCCCGGCGCCGGCCGGATACCGACGTACTTCTCGGCGATCAGGTCGGGGTTCTTGAGGTGCTCGTCGGGGGCGTAGCCCCAGAAGTCGTGCCGCACCCGCTCGTGCATCCGCTCGGCGAACGCCTCGGCCAGCCGGTCGGCCAGGGCCTCGAGGAGGATCGCGTTGTAGTCGTCCATCGCGGCCTTGAACTCGTTGACCTTGTCGTGCGACCCGAGACCGGCGGTGACGGCGAAGGCCCCGACGTGGTCGGAGCGTCCGCTGTCGCTGGGCGCGACGAAGTCGGACATCGCCCGGTTGGGGATGCCCTCGCGGTGCTGCCCCTGCTGCCGGAGCGTGTGCAGGGTCGTGGCCACGGTCTCGCGGGACTCGTCGGTGTAGACCTCGATGTCGTCGCCCACCGAGTTGGCCGGGAAGAGGCCGATGACGCCGTTGGCGCGCAGCCACTTGTGCTCGATGATCTGGTCGAGCATCTTCTGCGCGTCCTGGTAGAGCCGGGTCGCGGCCTCGCCCGTCGCGGGGTTGTTGAGGATGTCCGGGAAGCGACCCTTCATCTCCCAGGCCAGGAAGAACGGGCCCCAGTCGATGTAGTCGCGCAGCTCGGCGATCGGGTAGTCCTTGAAGGTGCGCACGAACTGGGTGACCGTGCGGTTGCGGTCGCTGCCCGACTGACGGCGCAGCAGCTCCTTCTCCTGTGCCGCCACGAGGTGGGGCACCGGCGGGCGGTAGCCGCTCCAGTCGATCGGCGTGGCCAGCTCGCGGGCTTTCTCGATCGACACGAGCGGACGCTCGGTCGTCTTGGCGGCGTGCCGGGCGCGCAGCGAGTCGAAGTCGGCCTTGACCTCGGCCATCAGCTTGGGGCGCAGCTCGTCCGACAGCAGCTGGGCGACCACCGGCACCGAGCGCGAGGCGTCCTTCACCCACACGACGGGGCCGTGGTACTTCTGGTCCACCTTGACGGCGGTGTGGGCCCGTGAGGTGGTGGCACCCCCGATGAGCAGCGGCAGGTCGAAGCCCTGACGCTCCATCTCGGTCGCGAAGTTCACCATCTCGTCGAGGCTCGGGGTGATCAGCCCGGACAGCCCGATGACGTCGGCCTTCTCGGCCCTGGCGGCATCGAGGATCTTCTGGGCCGGCACCATGACGCCGAGGTCGACGACGTCGTAGTTGTTGCACTGGAGGACGACGCCGACGATGTTCTTGCCGATGTCGTGCACGTCGCCCTTGACGGTGGCCATGATGACCTTGCCCTTGGCCCGGTTCTCGGCGACCTCGGCCTCGGTCTTCTCCGCCTCGATGAAGGGGATGAGGTAGGCGACCGCCTTCTTCATGACCCGCGCCGACTTCACCACCTGCGGCAGGAACATCTTGCCCGCGCCGAAGAGGTCGCCCACGACGTTCATGCCGTCCATGAGCGGCCCCTCGATGACCTCGATGGGTCGACCGCCGCGCGCCGAGATCTCCTGGCGGAGCTCCTCGGTGTCGGTCTCGGCGTGCTCGTCGAGGCCCTTGACCAGCGCGTAGGTGATGCGTTCGCCGACCGGCAGGGAGCGCCACTCCTCGGCGATCGCCTCCTGCTTGGTGTCGCCGGTGTTGAACGAGTCGGCGATCTCGAGCAGCCGCTCGGTGGAGTCGGGACGCCGGTTGAGGATGACGTCCTCGATGCGTTCGCGGAGCTCGGGGTCGACCTGGTCGTAGACGACCAGGGCACCGGCGTTGACGATTCCCATGTCCATGCCCGCCTGGATGGCGTGGTAGAGGAACACGGCGTGGATCGCCTCGCGCACGGCGTTGTTGCCGCGGAACGAGAACGACACGTTGGAGACGCCTCCGGAGACGAGCGCACCCGGCAGGTGCTCCTTGATCCACCGGGTCGCGTCGATGAAGTCGGTGCCGTAGGCCGCATGCTCCTCGATGCCCGTCGCCACCGCGAAGATGTTGGGGTCGAAGATGATGTCCTCGGCGGGGAACCCGACCTCCGTGGTGAGGATGTCGTAGGCCCGCTGGCAGATCTCCTTGCGACGCTGGAGCGAGTCGGCCTGGCCGTCCTCGTCGAACGCCATCACGACCACCGCCGCGCCGTACTTGCGGCACAGCCGGGCGTGCTCGATGAACGGCTCGACGCCCTCCTTCATCGAGATGGAGTTGACGATCGACTTGCCCTGGACGCACTTGAGCCCGGCCTCGATGACGTCCCACTTCGAGGAGTCGACCATCAGGGGGACCCGCGAGATGTCGGGCTCGGTCGCGACCAGCTTGACGAAGCGGTCCATCGCGGCGACGCCGTCGATCATCCCCTCGTCCATGTTGATGTCGATGACCTGCGCGCCCGACTCGACCTGCTGGCGCGCGACGTTGAGCGCGGTGCCGTAGTCCTCGGCCTGGATGAGCTTGCGGAACCGCGCCGACCCGGTGATGTTGGTCCGCTCGCCGACGTTGACGAACAACGACTCCTCGGTGACGGTCAGCGGCTCCAGCCCCGACAGGCGCAGGGCGGGCGCGACCTCGGCCGGCACCCGCGGCTTCTGGTCCGAGGCGGCCTTGGCGATCGCCGCGATGTGGTCGGGCGTGGTGCCGCAGCAGCCACCGAGCAGGTTGACCAGCCCGGCCTCGGCGAACTCGCCCACGACGCCCGCCATCGCGTCGGGGGTCTCGTCGTACTCGCCGAACGCGTTGGGCAGGCCGGCGTTGGGGTAGCACGAGACGAAGGTGTCGGCCACGCGGGCCAGCTCCGCGGCATACGGGCGCATCTCGGCGGCGCCGAGGGCGCAGTTGAGGCCCACGGCGAGGGGACGGGCGTGGCGCACCGAGTTCCAGAACGCCTCGGTGACCTGACCCGAGAGGGTGCGCCCCGACGCGTCGGTGATGGTGCCGGAGATGATCACGGGCCAGCGGCGCTCGTGCTCCTCGAACAGGGTCTCGAGGGCGAAGATCGCCGCCTTGGCGTTGAGCGTGTCGAAGATCGTCTCGACGATGAGCAGGTCGCTGCCCCCGTCGACCAGGCCACGCGCCTGCTCGAGGTAGGCCTCGACCAGCTCGTCGAAGGTGACGTTGCGCTTGCCGGGGTCGTTGACGTCGGGCGAGATCGACGCGGTGCGGTTGGTCGGGCCCAGGGCGCCGAGCACCCACCGCGGCCGGTCCGGGGTCTTCTCGGTCATCGCGTCGCAGGCCTGCCGGGCCAGCCGCGCGGACTCGAGGTTGAACTCGTAGGCGAGCGCCTCCATGCCGTAGTCCGCGAGCGAGATCCGCTGGGCGTTGAAGGTGTTGGTCTCGATGAGGTCGGCACCCGCTTCGAGGTATGCCGCGTGGATGCCTCGGATGATCTCCGGCTGGGTGAGGCTCAGCAGGTCGTTGTTGCCCTTGAGGTCACTCTCCCAGTCGGCGAACCGCTCGCCCCGGTAGTCGTCCTCGCCCAGCCCCTCGCGCTGGATCATCGTGCCCATGGCGCCGTCCATCACGAGGATCCGCTCGGTCAGAGCGGTCTTCAGCTGGTCGGTGGCGTCGGGCTGCAGCGCGGGGGAGTCGGACACCGCACAAGTATGGCCTAGTGGCGGCCGGGAGGTCGTGGCCGGTCACGTAGGGTCTGCGCATGACGACGCGGGCTCCCGAGCAACAGCCGGAGGAGTCCGGCCACGGCGTGCGCATCGCCCGCGTCGGCGGGGTGCCCGTCTACCTGGCCCCCAGCTGGTTCCTCATCGCCGCCGTGATCGTCGCGATCGTGGCCACCCCCTACTTCCCGGACAGGGTCGGCACCGGGATCGCCATCGGCGTCACGCAGGCGCTCCTGCTCCTCGTCAGCGTGCTGGTCCACGAGGCCGCCCACGCCGTGACCGCTCGGGTGTTCAAGATGCCGGTGATCCGCATCGTCGCGAACCTGTGGGGTGGCCACACCTCCTTCGAGGCCGCTCGCAGCACCCCCGGGAGGCTGGCGGCGATCGCGGCCGCGGGGCCGGCCTCGAACGCCGTGCTCGCCGTGGTGGCATGGCTGCTCCTCCTCACCACCTCCGGTGACCGCATGAGCACCCTGCTGACGGGTCTGGTCATCATCAACGGCTCGCTCGCGGTGCTGAACTTCCTCCCGGGCATGCCGCTGGACGGCGGACAGGTCGTCGAGAGCCTGGTCTGGAAGGCCACCGGCAACCGCAACAAGGGCTCCGTGGTCGCCGGGTGGTGCGGGAGGGTGCTGACCGTCCTCCTGGTCCTCTGGTTCTTCGTCCGGCCGCTCGCGCAGGGCGAGCAGATCGGTCTCGACTCCATCTGGGTGCTGGTCATCGGATCAGTGCTCTGGAGCGGCGCCACGCAGTCCATCCGCCGGGGCCAGGCACTGTCCCAGTGGGAGGCGCTCCACGTCGCGCAGGTGATGGAGCCGGCCGTCTTCCTCGACCCACGCACTCCTCTGCGCGTCGCCATCGCCCACCCCGACGCCGTCGTCACGACGGACGCGCGCGGCATACCGTGCCTCTTCCTCGCCTCACCCGACGGCGGCACCCCACCCGGTCTGGATCCGGACGCCCCGCTCAGCTCCGCGGTGGTGCGCATCCCGGACGACAACGTCCTCGAGGTCTCACCCGATGCGAACGCGCTGGCCGTGGTCGAGGTCATGCAGTCGACCGGCCACCAGGACGTGGTCCTGACCTGGCACGGACGGGTCTACGGCATCGCCCACGCCCGGCTGGTCAACGAGGCCGCAGCCCGCAACTAGACTCGCCGGTCATGAGCGACGCCCCCGACCAGAGCCCTGACGACAGCCCTGACGAGGCCCGGGTCACCGCCGTCGGAGCCGACCTGCGCAGGGGACCGTTCGCGGTCGGGGAGCGGGTCCAGCTGACCGATCCCAAGGGGCGCCTGCACACGATCAGCCTCGAGGCCGGGCGCGAGTTCCACACGCACCGTGGGCGGCTCGCCCACGACGACCTCATCGGGGCCCCGGACGGGTCGGTCGTGCGCAACACCGCCGGGGTCGAGTACCTCGCGTTGCGGCCACTGCTGTCCGACTACGTCATGTCGATGCCCCGGGGTGCAGCCGTGGTCTACCCCAAGGATGCCGGCCAGATCATCACCATGGCCGACGTCTTCCCCGGTGCCCGGGTCGTCGAGGCCGGCGTGGGGTCGGGAGCCCTGTCGATGTCGCTGCTGCGCGCCGTGGGGGAGCACGGCCACGTGCACTCGTTCGAGCGGCGCGAGGACTTCGCCGACATCGCCAAGGGCAACGCCCGCACCTTCTTCGGGCAGGACCACCCGGCGTGGCAGGTCACCGTCGGCGACCTCGTCGAGTCGCTGCCCACGGCGGAGGAGCCGGGGTCGGTCGACCGCGTCGTCCTCGACATGCTGGCCCCCTGGGAGTGCCTCGACGTCGTGGCCGACGCCCTCGCCCCCGGCGGCGTCATCATCTGTTACGTCGCCACCGCCACCCAGCTGTCGCGGGTGGCCGAGGCCCTGCGCGACCACGGTGGCTACACCGAGCCGGAGGCCTGGGAGTCGATGGTGCGGGGCTGGCACCTGGAGGGCCTCGCCGTCCGGCCGCAGCACCGCATGCACGGCCACACCGGGTTCCTCATCACCAGCCGCCGGCTGGCTCCCGGCGTCACCCCGCCGCTGCGCAAGCGCCGCCCGGCGAAGGGGTCCACCGACGAGGAGGGCGCCCTCGAGAGCGGCCTGGCCTTCGGGGCCGAGAGCGACTTCACCGCCGAGGAGATGGGGGAGCGCGTCCCATCAGACAAGAAGATCCGTCGGCTTCGCCGTTCTGTGACGCAAACCTCCCCGTCAGCGGAGTAGATCGGGGTTAGGTTGGGTCATCGGCCGGGCAGTCGACGGTCGGTAGCAGTCGTTAGCCACTCTGAGGTCTTGAGGGAGCCGACATGACCGATCACGCCACCCCGGGTGACCACTCTGAGGAGCGCCGCCAGGCAGAGCTCCTCTCCGAGGAGGTCGCCGCCCTGCGCCAGCGCCTCGCCGACGCCCCGGTGCGGTCGCGCGAGCTCGAGACCAAGGTGCTCCAGCTCCAGTCCAACCTGGCCACGGTCTCGTCGCAGAACGAGCGGCTCGTGCGCACCCTCAAGGAGGCCCGCGAGCAGATCGTCACGCTGAAGTCCGAGGTCGACCGGCTGGCCCAGCCGCCGGCTGCCTACGGCGTGATCCTCGAGTCCTACGACGACGCCACGGTCGACATCCTCACCGGCGGACGCAAGATGCACGTGGCGGTGAGCCCGGCAGTCGACCCCGCCGAGCTGTCCCAGGGGCGCGAGGTGCGGCTCAACGAGGCGATGAACGTCGTGGCGACCTGCGGCTACGAGCGCATCGGCGAGGTGGTGATGATCAAGGAGCTCCTCGGCGAGGGCCGGGTGCTCGTGGTCGCGCACGCCGACGAGGAGCGCGTCGTGCGGATGGCCGAGTCGCTCGAGGGTGAGCCGATCCGCGTGGGCGACGCCCTCATGCTCGAGTCGCGCTCCGGGTTCGTCTACGAGCGGATCCCCAAGGCCGAGGTCTCCGAGCTGGTCCTCGAAGAAGTCCCCGACATCGACTACGAGGACATCGGCGGGCTGGCCGGCCAGATCGAGGCGATCCGCGATGCCGTGGAGTTGCCCTACCTCCACCCCGACCTGTTCACCGAGCACAAGCTCAAGCCGCCCAAGGGAGTCCTCCTCTACGGCCCGCCCGGGTGTGGCAAGACCCTGATCGCCAAGGCCGTGGCCGCGTCGCTGGCCAGGAAGGTCGCCGAGAAGGAGGGCAAGCCGGTCGGCAAGTCGTTCTTCCTCAACATCAAGGGCCCCGAGCTGCTCAACAAGTACGTCGGCGAGACCGAGCGGCACATCCGGCTGATCTTCCAGCGGGCCCGCGAGAAGGCTTCCGACGGCACGCCCGTGGTGGTGTTCTTCGACGAGATGGACAGCCTGTTCCGCACCCGCGGCTCGGGGGTCTCCAGCGACGTCGAGACGACGATCGTGCCCCAGCTCCTGTCCGAGATCGACGGCGTCGAACGGCTCGAGAACGTCATCGTGATCGGCGCCTCCAACCGCGAGGACATGATCGACCCGGCGATCCTGCGCCCGGGCCGCCTCGACGTGAAGATCAAGATCGAGCGCCCCGACGCCGAGAGCGCCCGCGACATCTTCACCAAGTACCTCGTCGCCGACCTGCCGCTGCACGAGCACGACCTGGCCGAGCACGGCGGGTCGCCGCAGGCCACCGTCGACGCCATGATCACCGCGACGGTCGAGCGGATGTACTCCGAGATCGAGGAGAACCGCTTCCTCGAGGTGACCTACGCCAACGGCGACAAGGAGGTCCTCTACTTCAAGGACTTCAACTCCGGGGCGATGATCCAGAACATCGTCGACCGGGCGAAGAAGATGGCGATCAAGGACTTCCTCACCATCGGGGCCAAGGGCATCCGGGTCGACCACCTGCTCGCCTCGTGCGTCGACGAGTTCAAGGAGAACGAGGACCTCCCCAACACCACCAACCCCGACGACTGGGCGCGGATCTCCGGGAAGAAGGGCGAGCGGATCGTCTACATCCGCACGCTCGTCACCGGCAAGAGCGGCACCGAGCCGGGTCGGTCGATCGACAACGTCGCGAACACGGGGCAGTACCTGTAGGAGACCGGGCAGTAGCCGTAGCCAGGGCTAACTTACTCTCGGTAACATAGCGGGTGTGGACCACCTGATGCGCGACCCTGCGCTGCTCGCCGTACCGTTCTTCGTCGTGTTCATCGGGCTGGAGCTGGTGGCGCTGCGCGTGCTGGAGACCGACGCCGACGCGCCGCGGGCAGAACACCGGGCGCCCCGCGTCGGCTACGCCAGCCAGGACTCGGTGGCCAGCCTGTCCATGGGGGTGGGCTCCGTCGTGGTGAACCTCGGTGCCCGAGCCCTGGCGCTGCTCGGCTACGCCGCCCTGTATGCCGTGGCGCCCCTGCGCCTCGACCCGCACGAATGGTGGACCTGGGTCATCGCGCTGCTCTTCGTCGACCTGCTCTGGTACGCCTACCACCGCAGCAGCCACCGGATCCGGGTGCTGTGGGCGATGCACCAGGCCCACCACAGCAGCGTGCACTTCAACTACACGACGGCGTTGCGGCAGAAGTGGAACCCGTGGGGTGAGCTGCTGTTCTGGGTGCCACTGCCCCTGGTGGGCCTGCCGCCGTGGATGATCTTCTTCGTCTTCTCGCTCAACCTGACCTACCAGTTCTGGGTGCACACCGAGACGATCCCCAAGCTGTGGCGGCCGATCGAGCTGGTCTTCAACACGCCGTCGCACCACCGGGTGCACCACGCCAGCGACGCGGAGTACCTCGACCGCAACTACGGCGGCATCCTCATCGTGTGGGACCGGCTCTTCGGCACCTTCCGCGAGGAGCAGCGCCGCCCCACCTACGGCCTGACCCACCCGGTCTCGACCTTCAACCCGTTCCGGTTGCAGTACGCCGAGTTCGCCCTGATGGTCCGGCAGGTCAGGCAGGCGCGGCACTGGCGTGACCGGCTCGGCTACCTCTTCGCGCCACCGGGCTGGTCACCCGAGTCCTGAGTCACCCGAGTCCTGAGTCAACGGCGGGACGCCGCCCGATCGGCCCAGCGGGCCAGGCCCTCACCCGCGAAGCGGACGACCTCGCCACTGCACCGCCACCCGATGAGGAAGAGCCCCAGCACGACCAGGGTGACCACCCCGAAGCTCCAGGCGAAGCCGCCTCCGGTTGCGACCCGCAGCACGAGACCCAGCACCGCGGTCACCAGCCAGACGGTCGTCGACCCGGGCATCCGGACCGGCCAGCCCGAGGCTCGGTGCGCAACCAGCCAGCCCACCAGCAGGGCCACCACGAACGGCCCGGCGACCCCGAGGACTCCTGCGACCGTGACGCCCTCCTCGTGGCTCAGCCGCCCGATCGTCGCGAAGAGCAGCACGAAGGCCAGGTCGACCACGAGGGCGACGAAGGCGACCACGGGTCGCACGCCGGTCGGCTCAGACATGGACCTTGTCGAACAAGCTGGCCTGCGGCGGGGCGTGGGTCGGGTCCACCCCGTCGAAGAGGCTGCTGACCGACTCGCCCGCGTGGATCCGCTTGATCGCCTCGGCGAAGAGCTGCGCCACGGACCGCACCCGGAGCTCCGGCCAGTGGCCCGGCACCGGCACCGTGTCGGTCGTGATGACCTCGCCGATCATCGGGTGGTCCCGGAGTCGCTCGACGGCCTTGCCGGCGAAGAGCCCGTGGGTGCAGGCGACATCGGCGCGGGTGCAGCCGAGGTCGGCCAACCGGTCGAGCAGCTCGACGATCGACCCGCCGGTGGCGATCTCGTCGTCGAGGATGATGGCGCGCTTGCCGGTCACGTCACCGACGATCGAGTCGATGATGACCTGGTCGTCGGCCAGCCGCTGCTTCGACCCGGCCGCGACGGGCAGGCCCAGGAGCCGGGCGAACTGGGTGGCCGTCTTGGCGTTGCCCAGGTCGGGCGAGACGACCACGGAGTTCCGGAGGTCACCGCCACGGAAGTGGTCGGCCAGCACGCCGATCGCGGTGAGGTGGTCCACCGGCACCGAGAAGAACCCGTGCACCTGTGGGGCGTGCAGGGTCATGGTCAGCACGCGGTCCACGCCGGCTGCCACCAGCATGTCGGCGACCAGCCGGCCACCCAGCGAGATCCGCGAGGCGTCCTTCTTGTCGGAGCGCGCATACGCGTAGTGGGGGATCACCGCGGTGATCTGGGCCGCCGAGGCGCCTCGCGCCGCGTCGATCATGAGGAGCAGCTCCATCAGGTGCTCCTGGGTCGGGGGCACCAGCGGCTGCACGATGTAGACGTCGCGCTGTCGGCAGTTCGCCAGGAGCTGGGCCTGCAGGCAGTCGTTGCTGAAGCGCTTGATCTCGGCAGGGGAGAGGTCCACCCCGAGCGCCTCACAGATGCGATGGGCCAGGGCGCGGTGCGCGCTCCCGCTGAAGACCACGATGTCCCGCAATGGCACTCCTGGTGGATGGGTGGCCGGACTGGGTTTGGATCGTCGGACGGAAGGTCTGGGACGAGCCTAACCCGCGCGCCCGCGCTCTGGCGCGTCGGCGGCATACAGGTGTCTGCGCAGCTCGCCGACGAGCTCGGCCCGGTGCTGGGCCGAGGTGGGCACCATCCCCGGGATGGACACGAAACCGTGCGGCACGCGCACGTAGTTGGTCAGCCGGACCGGCACCCCCGCAGCCTGCATGGCATCGGCGTAGCGGACCCCGTCGTCACGCAGCGGGTCCAGGTCGGCGGTCTGGACCAGCGCCGGGGGCAGGCCCTGGAGGGTGCCGAAGAGCGGCGACAGCAGGGGGTCGCGCCAGTCCGACCCGGTCGGCGCGTAGAGCTCTCGGAAGGCCACGATGCTGGCCCGGGTGAGCAGCGGCGCGTGGGCGTTCGCGGCGATGGACGGCGACGCCAGGGTCATGTCGGTCGCGGGGTACAACAGCGCCTGGTGGACGACCGGCGAGCCGCCGCGGTCGCGGAGCAGCTGGGCAGCCACGGCCGAGAGGTTGCCCCCGGCGCTGTCGCCACAGAGCGCGATCCGGCTGGTGTCGGCGCGCAGCTCGGCACCGTGGTCGGCCACCCAGGCGATGGCGTCGGTCACGTCGAAGGCCGCCGTGGGCGCCCGGTGCTCGGGCGCGAGCCGGTAGTCGACGCTCACGACGACGGCCCGCACCTGCGCTGCCAGGAGGGTGCACAGCGGGTCGTACATCACGACGTTGCCCCGCACGAAGCCACCGCCGTGCACGAAGACGACCACCGGCACGTCGACGTCGGTGTCGCGGACGGCTCGCGGGCGGTAGATCCGCAGCGGGAGATCGTAGGCGTCGCGGGTCTGCGCGGTGCCGTACGTGATGCCGACGGACCGGTCGACCCGACCGGTGACCCACGAGAACGGCGGGCGGTCCGGGGTGACCGCCCCACGGTCGGCCTGGATCTCCTCCAGGGTCTGCCGCTCGACCGGCTTGCGCAGCCCGCTGTCGAGGAGGGCGCTGATCAGCGCGGTCCGCGGGTAGAGGGCGAAGGGGGAGTGCCGCATGGTCCGTCACTCTCTCACCTAGGGTGAGCCCATGAGCGCGGGAGTGGCATGACCGTCCGCAGGGTGATGGGCATCGAGACCGAGTACGGCATCTCCGTGCCGGGCGACCCCGCTGCCAACCCCATGATCCTGTCGGGGCAGGTGGTCAACGCCTACGCGTCCGCGCAGGGCATCCGGGCCGCGCACGCCTCGTGGGACTACGCCGACGAGGCGCCCTTGCGCGACGCCCGCGGGTTCGAGATGGGTCGCGGTCTCGCCGACCCGAGCCAGCTGACCGACGAGGAGGACCCCACCCTCGCCAACGTCGTCCTCACCAACGGGGCACGCCTCTACGTGGACCACGCGCACCCCGAGTACTCCTCTCCGGAGGTGACCTCGCCGCGCGCTGCCGTCGCCTTCGACCGGGCCGGCGAGGCGATCATGGCCGAGTCAGTCCGACGGCTCTCCCACGTGCCGCCCGGGGTCAACCTCTACAAGAACAACACCGACGGCAAGGGCCAGTCCTACGGCACGCACGAGAACTACCTGATGCGCCGGGAGACGCCCTTCACCGACATCGTGCGCCACCTCGTGCCGTTCTTCGTCGCCCGACAGGTCGTCACCGGGTCGGGGCGGGTGGGCATCGGGGTGGACTCCCGAACCGCCGGCTACCAGCTGAGCCAGCGCAGTGACTTCTTCGAGGTCGAGGTGGGGCTCGAGACGACCCTCAAGCGGCCGATCATCAACACCCGCGACGAGCCGCACGCGGTGGCCGACCTCTACCGCCGGCTGCACGTCATCATCGGTGACGCCAACCACTGCGACGTCGCGAACCTGCTCAAGCTCGGCATGACGTCGTTGGTGCTGGCCATGATCGAGGACCGCGCCATCGACGTCGACCTGACTGTGGCCCGCCCGGTCGCGACCCTCCAGGCGGTCAGCCACGACCCCACGTGCCGCACGCTGCTGGAGCTGCGTGACGGCACGAAGCTCACCGCGGTGCAGCTGATGTGGCGCTACCACGGCCTGGCCGAGCGCTACCTGACGAACCGGTATGCCGGCGAGCTCGACGACGACACGGCCGAGGTCATGCGCTGGTGGGCCGTCATCCTCGACCGGCTGGAGCGGGACCCCATGGAGGCGTCCCGCGAGCTGGACTGGGTGGCCAAGCAGCAGGTGATGGAGGGCTACATCGAGCGCGACGGGCTCGACTGGTCCGACTCACGGCTGCGGGCGATCGACATCCAGTGGTCCGACGTGCGCCCCGACCGCGGGATCTTCCACAAGCTCCGGGCCGCCGGCCGGTTCGAGGAGCTGGTCACCGAGGAGGTCGTCCTGGAGGCCGTCCACGAGCCGCCGGCCGACACCAGGGCCTACTTCCGGGGCAAGTGCCTGGAGAAGTACCCCGACCAGATCGCGGCCGCGTCGTGGGACTCGGTCATCTTCGACATCCCCGGGCAGCCCTCCCTCCAGCGGGTGCCGATGCTCGAACCGTTGCGCGGCACCAAGGCCACGGTCGGACCCCTGCTCGACCGCAGTCCGGACGCAGCCACGTTGTTGCGTGAGTTGGCGTCCGCATCGGGATAGGTTGAGCGCAAGCCCCGCGAGTGAGAGGTCCCACCAATGCCCAGCCAAGAGCAGAGCCGGCCACAACGTCGCGACGACGCCCCCGACGAGGCGCCCGAGCCCACGCCCGCGGCGCCGGAGGCGACGGCCCGCAAGGAGAACCTCGACTCCGACATCGACAGCGTGCTCGACGAGATCGACGGCGTCCTCGAGTCCAACGCTGAGGAGTTCGTCCGCGGCTTCGTCCAGAAGGGCGGCCAGTGACCACTGGGTCCGACGCGGGCAAGCTCCCCGCGGCATACCTCGCGGCGGGGTCGTCCTCGTTCACCGAGTTCGTCGGCGCGCACGCCCCGTCCCTGCTGCCCTCCCGGCGGGTGCTGCCCCCGGGCAGCACCCTCGAGGCGCCGCACGGCACGACCATCGTCACCGCGACCTTCGCCGGTGGGGTGGTGATGGCCGGTGACCGCCGGGCCACGATGGGCAACATCATCGCCAACCGTGACATGGAGAAGGTGTTCGCGGGCGACGAGTACTCCGCTGTCGGGATCGCCGGCACCGCTGGCATCGCCATCGAGCTGGTCAAGCTGTTCCAGGTCGAGCTCGAGCACTACGAGAAGATCGAGGGCACGCTGCTGTCGTTGGAGGGCAAGGCGAACCGCCTCGCCTCGATGATCAGGTCGAACCTCGGGATGGCCATGCAGGGCCTGTCCGTGGTGCCGCTGTTCGCCGGCTACGACCTCGACCGCCAGCTCGGGCGGATCTTCTCCTACGACGTCACGGGCGGGTGCTACGAGGAGCACGACCACCACAGCGTCGGCTCCGGTTCGCTGTTCGCGAGGGGCGCCCTCAAGAAGGTCTGGCACCCCGGCCTCACCGCCGACGAGGTGGTCAGCGTGGTCGTGGAGGCCCTCTACGACGCGGCCGACGACGACTCGGCGACCGGCGGCCCCGACGTGGGGCGCCGGATCTGGCCCACCGTCGCCGTGGTCGGTGTCGACGGCGTGCGCTTCGTGTCCGACGACGAGCTGCGCGAGGTGGTCGAGGCCGTCATCGCGGCACGACAGGGCAACCCGGGAGGTGCGCGATGACCAGCATGCCGTTCTACGTCTCGCCCGAGCAGCTCATGAAGGACCGAGCCGACTACGCCCGCAAGGGAATTGCCCGCGGCCGGTCCGTGGTCGTGCTCGGCTACGACAAGGGCATCGCGTTCGTCGCCGAGAACCCCTCGCGCGCCCTGCACAAGGTCTCCGAGATCTACGACCGCATCGCCTTCGCGGCGGTCGGCAAGTACAACGAGTTCGAGAACCTCCGGGTCGCGGGCGTCCGGTATGCCGACCTGCGCGGCTACTCCTACGACCGCACCGACGTGACCGCGCGCGGCCTGGCCAACGCCTACGCCCAGACGCTCGGCACGGTCTTCACCCAGGAGTCCAAGCCCTACGAGGTCGAGATCGTCGTGGCCGAGGTCGGCACCACCGCCGACGAGGACCAGATCTACCGCCTCACCTACGACGGCTCGGTGGCCGACGAGCTCGGCTTCGTGGCCATGGGTGGTGCCGCGGAGACGATCGAGACCGGGCTCAAGGACCGCTGGAGCCCCGGGCTCACCCTCGGCGACGCGCTCAGCCTGGCCGTCGGGCTGCTGGGGCAGGACCCGGTCGCGCCTGCCGCTGGCGCTCCGCGCACGCTCACCGCTGCCCAGCTCGAGGTGGCCGTGCTCGACCGGGAACGACCGCGCCGGACCTTCCGCCGGATCGGTGGCGGCCTGCTCGACGCGCTGCTCAGCACCGACGACCCGACCAGCGACGCCCCCGTCGAGGACGACCCGACCCCGGGCCGGCACGACACCCTCACCGGCGAGGGGTCGCCCCGCGACGACGCGAGCAACCCGCAGACCCAGCGTCCGGAGCAAGGGCCGCAGTAGAACGTCTCAGACGGGCAGCTTCTCGGCCAGCCAGGCCGCGGTGGCCGCCCACGCCTCCTGCGAGGCGCCGTCGTGGTGGAACACCGGCGACGGGTTGTCGAAGGCGTGCCCGGCCCCGGGATAGGTCAGGAACGTCACGTCGTCGTGGGCGGCCGTGACCGCCGCCTCGATCTCGCGCACGGTGTCCACCGGGATGTAGTCGTCGGCGAGGCCGAAGTGGTGCAGGCTGGGCGCGCTGACCTGCGGTGCAAGCCCGAGCAGGTTCGGCAGGGCCGAACCGTAGTAGCTCACGAGGGCGTCGGGGCCGGCTCCTGCAGCGGCGGTGACGGCAGCGACGTTGAAGGCCAGCCCGCCGCCGAAGCAGAACCCGAGCACGCCGACCGGTCCGTCCACCGACGGGAGGTCCTGGAGCGCGTCCAGGCTGGCGGCGCCGTCGCCGACGGCGGCCTCCCAGTCGACCTTGCCGACCAGCTCCATGGCTCGGGGCAGCCCGTCGACAGCCTCGCTGACGACCTCGTCGCCGACGCGCCAGTAGAGGTGCGGCACCAGCACGACGTAGCCGAGGTCGGCGAGGTCCTGGGCGCGACCACGGATGTAGTCGGTGACCCCGAAGATCTCCTGGAAGAGCACGACGCCCGGACCCGTGCCGGCCTCGGGCAGGTAGAGGTCGGCAGGGACCTCACCGTCGGCGACGGAGACGGGGTGGCTCGTGAAGTCGCTGGCTGGGGTCATGCCCCCAACGTAGGCCGCGCGCGGTTCAGGCGCTCGGCGCGTCGGCGAAGCGCAGGTAGGGCTTCACGACCTCGACACCCTTGAAACGCGCCTGGGCGTCCTCGGTGGTGACGGTCGGGGCCACGATGATCCGCTCGCCGGCCTTCCAGTCGGCGGGGGTCGAGAACGGCCCGGAGTCGTTGACCTGGAGCGCGTCGAGGGCCCGCAGGATCTCGTCGAAGTTGCGGCCGGCGCTCTTGGGGTAGGTCAGCGACAGGCGCACCTTGCCGGCCGGGTCGATGAGGAACACCGAGCGGACCGGCGACGTGTCGCCGGCACCGGGGTGGATCATGTCGTAGAGCTCGGCGACCTCGCGGTCCTTGTCGGCCACGATCGGGTAGGTGACGGCAGCGCCGGACACCTCCTCGATGTCGGACTTCCACGCGGTGTGGTCCTCGAGGGCGTCCACGGAGACGGCCAGCACCTTGGTGTTGCGCGAGGCCCACTCGTCCTTGAGCTGCGCCACCCGTCCGAGCTCGGTGGTGCAGACGGGCGTGAAGTCGGCGGGGTGGCTGAACAGCACGGCCCAGCCGTCGCCCTTCCAGTCGTGGAAGGTGAGCTCGCCCTCGGTGGTCTGGGCGGTGAAGTCGGGGGCGTCGTCGCCCAGTCGCAGGGTGGCCATGACGGTCCTCTCGAAGGTAACGCGATGTTTGTCGTGACCAAACATGCCGTTATCTGCTCGAGGAATGGATGACCTGTCCGGATGTTGGTACATCCGCCAGCCCGACGATGGCGTCCGCCCAGCAGAGGTGGCCGGTGTACTGGAGGGTGTGCAAGGCGCTCAGCGTGGCGGGGTCGCTCCTAGCTCCGAGCGTCGGCGATGAGGGCGAGCTCGTCCGAGGGGGACAACCCGGCTTGCCGCGCCCGACCCGGCCCGGACGCGACCTCCCACGCGAGGGTGTCGGCCAAGGTCTGCTCGAGCGGTCGCGCGACGAGGCCCAGGGCCTCGGCCGCGCCGGTGCTGCGCGCCATGAACCCGGCATACTCCGGCAGCGGCAGCCACAGGGGGAGGCTGCGCTCCCCGGACCAGGGGGCGACCTCGTGGGCCGCCAGCCAGTCCTGGTCGACGGGCACGACGGCACCCCTGTGGCCGGCGACGGACCGGGCCGCTGCGAGGTGCTCGGCCAAGGGGATCGTCGGACCGCTCGCGTTGACCACGCCGACGGCCCGGGAGAGGCCAGCTGACACCAGCCACTGCGCGAGGTCCCGGACGTCCAGCACCTGGGTCAGCAGTGGGCTGTCGGGCACCAGCACCGCATCGTCAGGGCTGGCCGGGTGGGCAAACCGCAGCGGCCAGTAGCCGGTGCGGTCGGTGTGGTCACCGGGCCCGGCGATCAGGCCCGAGCGAGCCACGAGGGCCCGTTCGCCCACGGCGTCGAGGACGAGTCGTTCACCCGCGACCTTGCGGGCACCGTAGGTCTCCCAGCCATCGTCGTCAGCCTCGTGGGCTTGCAGCAGCTCCGCGCTCTCGTCTGCGCCCGGAACCTCGCCACCGGCGTAGACCGAGGCGGACGAGACGAAGACCCAGGACGCGGCGCGGTCGCCGAGCGCTTCCAGCGCCCCGGCCACGTGGCTCGGCTGACGGGCGACGTCGATGACGACGTCCCAGTCGCGGCCGCGGACCTCGTCGTAGGCACGAGGGGCAGCGCGGTCCGCACGGACCACCTCGACGCCGTCCGGAGGCGCACCGGACTGGCCCCGGGCCAGGATCGTGACGTCCTGGCCCAGTGCCACGCCGGCGGCAGCGACCTCGCGGCCGAGCCAGGCGGTCCCGCCGAGGACGAGCAGCGACACGGGACTCAGGCCCGCGTGCCGGCCTTCTCGTCGACCTCGGCCTCGTCGTCCGCGTCGTCCTCGGCCTCGTCGTCCTCGTCGGTGTCGTCCTCGTCGGTGTCGTCGTCCGCGACGTCGTCGAGGTCCTCGACCTGGTCGGCCCCGGCCTCGTCGACCCCACCCTCGTCGACCAGCTCTGCCTCGTCCTCGTCGATGTCCTCGACTGGCACCGCCGCCGCGGCGGCCGGCTCAGCCGGGGCGTCGTGGTGCTCGTCGAGTCCGTCGACCATCGCGGCCCCGCCGAGGGTCGCGAGCATCTGCCGGACGTTGCTCAGCTGCGCGGTGATGCTGTCCCGCCGCTGCGTCGCGGCGGACAGCTCACGCTCGGAGTCGCGACGGATTCGCTCGGCCTGCTCGCGGGCGGCGGCGACGAGGTGCTCGGCCTCCGCCTTGGCTGCCTCGAGGGCGCGCTGGCTCTCGGCCTGGGCCTCGGCGTGGGCCCGCTCGCTGTCGGCGGACAGGGTCGAGGCGCGGTCCTGCGCCTGGGTGAGGGCGTCCTGCTGGGCGGCCATCTGGGCCGAGAACTCGGCAGCGGCCTTGTCGCGCCGCTGGCCGAGGGTGGCCTCGAAGTCGGCGGCGGCCGAGGCGGCACGGGCCCGCTGGTGCTCGTAGAAGGCCTCGGCTTCCTCACGGCGGGCGGAAGCCTCGCGGTCGGCGTCGTCGAGGATCGCGTCAGCCTGCTGCTTGGCCTTCTCGACGACCTGGGTCGCCTGGGCATCGGCCTTGGTGCGGACGTCCTCGGCGTAGCGGTCTGCCTCGGAGCGGACGCGGTCGGCCTCGAGGGTGGTGGTGCCCTTGAGGGTCTCGGCGTCGGCCCGCGCGTTGGACCGGATCTCGTCGGCCTCCTCGTCGGCGAGGCCGAGGATGGTGCCGATCCGCTCGCCGAGGTTGGCGTAGGTGGGGGCGGCGGCCTTGCTCTGCTCCTCGCGGAGGCTGGCGAGCTCCTGGGCGGCGCCGGTCTGCTCGTCCTGGGCGCGGGCGAGCGAGGCTCGCAGCTCGGTGACCTCGACGGTGCGTTCGGCTGCCTCCTGGCGCGCCTGCTCGAGGGCACCCGCGTGCTCCGCACGCCACTGGTCGACCTGCGCCGGGTCGTAGCCGCGCAGGACGCTGCGGAAGGAGGTCGTGTCACTCATGGTCGTTCCGTTCTTCATGGGGGATGGGGTCGGGGGTGTCTGGCGTGTCGGGGGTGTCGGGGCTCGCGGGGTCTGCGGACTTCTCGGGGACCGAGAGCGCGTTGATCACGCCCGACAGGTGGCCCAGCTGGGTCGTGATGTCCTGACGGCGGGAGGCGAGGGCGGCCACCTCGGACCGTGCGCGTTCGAGCATGGCACGCGCTTCGTCGCGCACCCGGTCCGCATCGGCCCGGGCCTGGGCGGTCGTGGTGACCAGCTCCTCGCGGGCCTGGCGGTGCGACTCGTGCGTCTCGCGCTGGAGGCGTTCGATCTCCTGGGCGGTCCGCTCCCGGACCATCCGCGCGGCCTTCTCGGCCTCCTCCAGCCGCCGCTCGGCGCGTTCGTCCGCCGCGCGCTCGGTCTCGGCGGCGGTCCAGCGCACCCGCTCGGCTTCGGCGGCCGCCGCGGCGGTGGTGCGTTCGGCCTGTGCCTGCGCGGCGGCCATCACGGCTTCGGCCTGGGCGCGGAGCCGGTCGGACTCCAGTTTGGCCGACTCGCGGTCAGAGCGGGCTCGGTGGGCCGTCTGGGCGAGGGCGGTCTGGATCAGCTGGCGCCGTGAGCGGACCCTGGCCGCCAGCTCGCGGTGGGTCTCCTTGCGCATCCGGCGCACCTCGGCGTCACCCTCGTCGAGGATGCGGCGCACCGTGTCCTGGCCCCACTTGAGGTGGTCCTCGGCCTGGGTCATGATCTCGCCGGCCTCGGCGTGGGCCCGGTCGAGGCGTTCCTGGGCATCCGTCCGGGCCTGTTCCAGCAGGGCGGCGGCCTTGGTGGCCGTCTCCTCCTCGTGGATCGCGGCGGCGCCGATCATGCGCTCGGCCTCGATCTGGGCGTCCTCGCGGTGCTGCGCCGCCGCTGCGGTGGCCTCCTCCAGCAAGGCGGCCCGCGCGGCCTGCTCCTGCTCGTCGCGCTCGGCGAAGTGGAGGTCCATCTTCTCGACACCCGCACGGAAGTCCGCGTCGCGCTCGGCTTCGTGCGCGGCATACCTCGCCATCGCGGCGTCGTAGTCCACCTGGGCGCTGCTGCGTAGGGACTCCGCGCGCGCGGTGGCCTCCTCGAGGAGGGCCGCTGCCTCGGCGCGCGCGGAGGTGACCGCCTCGTCGCTCGTGCGGCTCGCCGACTCGTTGAGCATCGAGGCCTGCTCGGCGGCGTCGGCGACGAGCGACTCCGCCTCGCGGGTCGCGTCCGCCAGCGCGCGCCCGGCCTGCTCGCGGTCGCGCACCGCGTCGGCGTGCTGGCGCTGGGCGTCGTCGAGCAGCGACTGGACCTCGTCGCGGATGCGGGAGGCGTCAGCTCGTGCGGCGGCCAGGACCTCGTCGGTCTCGGCTCGCATGGCGTCGGCATAGGCCTGTGCGCGTTCGAGGATGGACTGGGTGTGCCGCGTCAGGTCGCCCACCTGGGTGGTGGTCGAGCCTGGGCTACGGCTTCCCCCGTCCGCTGCGTGGGCGTCGGGCATGGCGCCCATGATTCCACGGTGCGTCAACCTCGCGGACCAGAGGCTGGTAAAGCCTAGAGTGGGATCATGGACCGGCGGATCTTCGGGATCGAGAACGAGTACGGCATCACGTGCACGTTCGAGGGGCAGCGACGGCTGACCCCCGACGAGGTGGCCCGATATCTCTTCCGCAAGGTGGTCTCGTGGGGCCGCTCGTCCAACGTGTTCCTCTCCAACGGCAGCAGGCTCTACCTCGACGTCGGCTCCCACCCCGAGTACGCCACCCCTGAGTGCGACCACGTCCGCCAGCTCGTGGTCCACGACAAGGCGGGGGAGCGGATCATCGAGGGCCTGGTGGCCGACGCCCAGGAGCGGCTCGCGGAGGAGGGCATCGAGGGCGAGATCTATGTCTTCAAGAACAACACCGACTCGGCCGGCAACTCCTACGGCTGCCACGAGAACTTCCTCGTGGGCCGGGCCGGGGAGTTCCAGCAGCTGTCGGACGTGCTCATCCCGTTCCTGGTCAGCCGCCAGATCACCTGTGGCGCGGGCAAGGTCGTCACCACCTCCAAGGGCGCCACCTACTGCGTGAGCCAGCGGGCCGACCACATCTGGGAGGGCGTCTCGTCGGCGACCACCCGCAGCCGTCCGATCATCAACACCCGCGACGAGCCCCATGCCGACGCCGAGCGCTACCGCCGGCTCCACGTGATCGTCGGCGACTCGAACATGAGCGAGACGACCACCATGCTCAAGGTCGGGTCGGCCGACCTCGTGCTGCGGATGATCGAGGCCGGCATGGTGGTGCGCGACCTCACGCTGGAGAACCCCATCCGGGCGATCCGCGAGATGAGCCACGACATGACCGGCCGCAAGACCGTCCGCCTCAGCAACGGCCGGGAGCTGTCCGCGCTGCAGATCCAGTCCGAGTACCTCGAACGCGCCCAGGCCTTCGCCGACCGGGAGGGCCTCGAGGACCCGATCCACAAGCAGGTCCTCGACCTGTGGGAGCGCACCATCCACGCGGTCGACACCGGTGACCTGTCCCTGGTCGACACCGAGATCGACTGGGTGATCAAGCACAAGCTCATCACCGGCTACATGGCCAAGCACGACCTGCCGATGGAGCACGCCCGGATCGCCCAGCTCGACCTCGCCTACCACGACGTCAACCGCGAGCGCGGCGTGTTCTACCTGCTCCAGAAGCACGGTCGGGCAGCGCGCATCACCACCGACCCGGAAGTCTTCGAGGCCAAGACGGTGCCGCCGCAGACCACTCGGGCCAAGCTGCGGGGCGACTTCATCAAGGCCGCGCAGGAGCACCGACGCGACTTCACCGTCGACTGGGTGCACCTCAAGCTCAACGACCAGGCCCAGCGCACGGTGCTCTGCAAGGACCCCTTCGCTGCCGTGGACGCCCGCGTCGACCGGCTCATCGAGGGCATGCGCGGCTGAGTCCGCGGATCGGTGGGCCGGGTGGCCGGCACAGCGGGACGAATCGGGCTTTGCCAGCCGTGAAGGTTATGGTGGGCGCTGGTTCCCCGCCCCCAGCGAAAGTCCTTCACCGTGCATCTGCGACGTTTTCCTGCCCTCACTGCCGCCGCTCTGGCGGCAGCCCTGGCGCTCACCGGCTGCGGTGACACCAAGGAGACCAAGGGCTCCGCGCTCGACAAGATCACGGTGACCGGGGGGAGCGACACCACCGCCCCGACCGTGACGGTCAACCCCAAGCCGCTCACGGTGGCCGAGACAACCACCAAGGTCGTCAAGGCCGGCACCGGCGCGACGGTCAAGGGAGACGAGATCGTCAGCCTCAAGTACGTCCTGGTCAATGGCAACGACTCCTCGGTGCTGGACAGCAACTTCGGCAAGCAGAACCTCGGCCTCAACCTCGGCGCCAGCGACCTGCTGCCCGGCCTCAAGAAGGGCCTGCTGAACCAGAGGATCGGTTCGCGCGTGCTGGTGGCCATGCCGCCCAAGGACGCGTTCGGCACGCAGGGCAACGCGGAGATCAAGGTCGGGGGCACCGACACGGTCGTGTTCCTCATGGACGTGCTGGCGGCGACCAAGCCGCTGGCCTCCGCCGAGGGCAAGGAGGTCGCGCCGGCGAAGGGTCTGCCCACGGTGAAGGTGGAGACCGGCAAGGCCGCCACCATCACCATCCCCACGGGCGCCAAGCCGCCGACCAAGACCGTCGGCCAGGCCCTGATCGAGGGCTCCGGCGCCACGGTGCAGGCCGGGCAGACCATCCGCGTGACCTACACCGGTGCGCTCTGGAAGGACGGGTCCATCTTCGACTCCTCCGCCAACAGCCCCACCAAGTACTTCGAGACCGTGATCGGCAAGCAGCAGGTCATCAAGGCCTGGGACGCACAGCTCGTCGGCAAGACCGTCGGCAGCCGCGTCCTCATGGTGGTCCCGCCGGCCGACGGCTACGGCGCCGCAGGGAGCCCCCCGAAGATCAAGGGCACGGACACCCTCGTGTTCGTCGTCGACATCCTCGCGGCCTACTGACCCGCCCAGCTCCACCTGAACCACCCCCAGCCCGACCATCCCCCTGCGAAGGAGCAACCCCATGGGTTTCGACCCCAACACCACCAAGCCCGAGATCGACTTCCCCGGCGACGCGGCCCCTGCGGAGCTGATCATCGAGGACCTCACCGAGGGTGACGGCCAGGAGGCCGGAGCCGGCGACACCATCTCGGCGCACTACGTCGGGGTCGCCCACTCGACCGGCGAGGAGTTCGACGCCTCGTGGAACCGCGGCGCGCCGCTGGACTTCCGGCTCGGCGTCGGCCAGGTCATCCGTGGCTGGGACGACGGCATCGTCGGCATGAAGGTCGGCGGCCGTCGCAAGCTGGTCATCCCCCCGCACCTGGGCTACGGCGACCGTGGCGCCGGCGGCGCGATCAAGCCGGGCGAGACCCTGATCTTCGTGGTCGACCTCGTGGACGTGCGCTGAGCAGACCGGTCCGCCCGGAGCTGGACCCGACAACGTTGCGCTTCACCCGAGTTCGGTTCTCGGGTGAAGCGCAACGTTGTCCCTACACCCGATAAAGGTGAGCGGCGTGGCGCCCGGCTGCTGCGCTGTAGAGGAACGCCGCGTGGTCCTCGTCGAGGGAGCGACCCATGGTCGACAGCCGCACCGGCACGGCCCGCAGGGCAGCGTCGAGACCGTCGGCGTCGACTTCCCGCACCCGCAAGGCCCCTTGGGCACTGCGCACCATGGCGTGCGCCTGCTCGGCGACGAGCAGCCCGAACTCCGACCGGTCCGTGGGCAGCGGGACGTCCGCCGCCACGAGGCAGATCCGGCCGTAGGCCGTGGTGCTGTGGTGGGAGATCCCGCGGTGCCGCTCACGGGCGTCGGCGTCCGAGACCCGCAGCGCCGCGACCCCTCGGCCGCCGAGCGTGCTGACGGCGTTGAGCGCCTCGCCTGCGGCGACTCCGGTGTAGCCCCAGGCGGTGCCGGTGCCGACGTTGCCCGGACCCTGGATGACGACCGCGACGTCGGCGGCGAGCACGTGCTTCGCCGCGAGCAGCCCGGAGTGCAAGGTCACCGCCTCGTACTGGCCGCCGTAGGCCTGGCCCACCGTCACGGTGCCGGCCAGCCAGCCCTCGTCGGTCAGCGTCGCGACGTTCCGCGAGAAGGCGAGTGGCAGGGCGCCCCCGTCCGTCATGAGGTAGACCACCCGGGCGTGCGGGCGGTCGAGCCGGATCCCGGCGAGCACGGCCGGCAGGGCGGAGTGCAGGTCGGCGACGACGACGGGCATGCCCAGCAGGTCACCGGAGGCGGCCAGCGGCCCGGTCATGACGTCGTGGTGCCGGCTGTCCTGCTCGTCCACCGCCATGAACATCTGCTGCTGCGGGGTGTACCTCGCCTTGACGATGTGCCCCCCGGTCGCCTCGGGGTCCACCGGCAGCCGGTCGGGCGCGGCCACGATGAAGGCCAGGCCCCCGGTGCCGAGCCCCCGGAGCAGCGCGGAGGCGTTGAGCAGCACCCGGTCACCGACCTGCGGCTCACCGACCAGGGCCGTGTAGGCGAGCGCCCGGACGAGCTCGGCTCCGTCATGGTCGTCAGGGTGAGCACCGCCCAGCCGCACGGCATACTCCACGGCGCCCGGCCACCGGCCACGCACCTGCTCGACCGTTCCCTCGCGCCACTGCATCACGACACGCAGACTAGCCACGAGGGGCGGGTCCCACTCGGGTAGCGTCGGGCGGGTGAGTTCCCCCACCGGTCCGGCGGCCAAGACCGAGCGCCTGCTCAACCTCGTGCTCTGCCTGCTCTACACCCGCCGCCCCCTGCCCAAGTCGCGGATCCGTGCCGTCGTCCCGCAGTACGGCGACGCCACCAGCGACGAGGCCTTCGACCGGATGTTCGAGCGCGACAAGGACGAGCTGCGCGAGCTCGGCATCCCGCTCGTCACCGAGGACATCGGCGGGGCGTGGGACGACGAGGTGGGCTACCGGATCGACCAGCGTGAGTACGCCCTCCCGGACATCTCCTTCGAGGCCGACGAGCTGGCCGTGCTGGGGTTGGCGAGCCGCACGTGGGCGCACGCCTCGCTGGCCGGTCCCGCGGCCCAGGCGCTGCGCAAGCTCAAGGCGGCCGGCATCGAACGTGACGGTGACTCGCTCATCGGCATCGAGCCCCGCCTCGGCACCAGCGAGCCGGCCTTCGAGCCGGTCAAGAACGCCGTCGTCGGGCAGCGCACGATCTCCTTCGGCTACCGCACTGGTGGCGAGGGCGCGGTGATGACCCGCGTCGTGCAGCCCTGGGGGCTCGCGTCGTGGCACGGGCGCTGGTACCTCACAGGTTTCGACCTGGACCGCGACGCGGCGAGGGTCTTCCGGCTGTCGCGCATCGACGGCGACGTCACCGAGGTCAGGCAGGCGCAGCCGTATGCCGTGCCCGCCGACCACCGCGCGCAGGAGATGATCAGCACCTCCGTGGGTGAGCAGCGGACCCGCGACGCGGTCGTCCGGGTCCGGGCCGACCGGGGCAACACGTTGCGTCGCCGGGCCACGAGCACGACCGACCTGGGGGAGTGGAGCGAGCTGGTGGTGCCGTTCGGCGACGACGACGCGCTGGCCGACGAGGTGTCTGGCTACGGCGCTGACGTCGTCGTCACGTCTCCGCCGGAGGTGCGCGAGCTGGTGGTCCAGCGACTGCGTGGCGCGCTGGCCGCGCACTCGGGCGGTGCGGCATGACGCCGCCTCCCAAGAGGGCCAGGACCCTCCCGGAGACGGCCACCGACCGGCTGGCCCGGCTCCTGACGATGGTGCCGTGGCTCGTCGCCCGGCAGGGGATCGACCTCGACCAGGCAGCCGCCGAGCTCGGCATCACTGTCGAGCAGCTCGAGACCGACCTGCGCCTGCTCTTCCTCTGTGGCTACGGGCAGATGCCCGACGAGCTGATCGACGCCCAGTGGGAGAACGGCAGGGTCTTCGTCACCAACGCCGACACCATCGCCCGGCCGCTGCGGCTCGGTCGCGACGAGGCCCTGACCCTCATGGTGGGACTGCGTGCACTGGCCTCGGTCCCCGGCCTGGGGGAGCGGGACGCCATCGAGCGGGCGATGGCCAAGCTCGAGCAGGCCACCGGCGCGAGCGCCGAGGCCGCAGCCCGCGTCGAGGTGTCGATCAACGAGGGGGTCGAGGCTGACCTGCTGGCCGACGCCCGCCGTGCGGTCGAGGGGCATCGCCGGGTGCACCTGCGCTACCTCGTGCCGAGCCGCGACGAGGCCACCGAGCGTGACGTCGACCCCATGCGCGTGGTGAACCTCGACTCGCGCTGGTACCTCGAGGGGTGGTGCCACCTCGCCCAGGACACCCGCACCTTCCGCATGGACCGGATCGCCCGCCTCGAGGTGCTCGACGAGGACGGCACTCCACCGCCCGATGCCCAGCTGCGGGACCTCGACCTGGGGGCCTTCACCCCCCGTCCGGACGACACCCCCGTCACCCTGCGACTGCAGCCGGGGGCCACCTGGGTCAGTGACTACTACCCGGTGGACTCGGTGCAGACCGAGCCCGACGGGTCGCAGACCGTCACCCTGCGCACGGCCGACACCCTCTGGCTCCGTCGGCTGGTCTGGCGGCTCGGCGGCCGCGGCACGGTCCTCGCCCCGGCCGACGTGGCGGCCTCCGTGCGCGAGGGCGCACAGGAGGCCCTGCAGGCCTACGAGTAGGGTCGTCCCGTGTGGTGGTGGATCCTGATCTGGGCGCTGCTGGTGCTGATCGCGCTGGCCTACCTGGCGACCCGCGCCTGGGGCGTCTGGGGCCAGTTCAAGGAGCTCACGGCCGAGGTCAGCCGCTCCTCCCGGACCGTGGCCGCGCTGCAGGCCGAGACCGACCGCCTCGGTGAGCGACCTCCTCCTCCGCAAGCCGACATCTTCGGCGACCCCCGTCAGCTGCGCCGGGAACGCGACGCCACCCGCGCCTCGTTGAAGCAGCAGCGGCGCGCCCGGCTGGCCGCGCGGCGTCCAAGCTGGGCCCGACACCTAGACTGACTGCAGTGCCGCACCCCCGGCACGACCGAGATCATGGTCACCTGGTGACCGAGAGGAAATGAGTAGCATGCGCGGACTGTTCGAGGGCTGGCACCTCATCATCTTGCTCGTCCTCCTGGTCGTGCTCTTCGGCTTCAAGCGCCTTCCGGATGCCGCGCGCTCCATCGGTCGGTCGATGCGCATCTTCAAGTCCGAGGTCGACGAGATGAAGAACGACGGCAAGTCGGCGGCGAGCGCTGACACCGTGAAGGGCGAGACGGTCAAGGACGCGGGCGCGAGCCCCGGCACCGAGGGCACCAACCCGATCCGCGAGGACAACACCCCGCGCACGGACAACAGCTCCGGCGCCTCCTAGAGTCCCCAGCTCCTTCGCCACCCACGACCATGGCCTTCCGGCGTGCCCGCAACCCTGAGGGGCGGATGTCCCTCGGCGACCACCTGCGCGAGCTCCGCCGACGGTTCCTGATCTCCGCGATCACCCTCCTCGCGGGTGCGGTGCTGGGCTGGATCTCCTACGAGCGGGTCTACGACCAACTGGCGGCACCGTTCAACGAGTACAAGAACCAGAACCCCACGAGCGTCATCAGCCTGAACTTCGGTAACGCCACCGCGGCCTTCTCCCAGCAGGTCAGCCTGTCGATCTTCGTCGGGGTGCTGCTCTCGAGCCCGGTGTGGCTCTACCAGCTGTGGGCCTTCATCGTGCCGGGCCTCACCAAGAAGGAGCGGCGGGTGTCGCTCGCGTTCATCGCGGCGACCGTTCCGCTGTTCCTGGCGGGCTGTGCACTGGCCTACTACGTGCTGCCGAAGGTGCTGGAGGTGCTCTACGGGTTCACGCCTGCCGGCGCGTCGAACATCCAGCAGGTCAGCGACTACTTCTCGTTCGTCACCCGGTTCATCCTGGCCTTCGGCTGCGCGTTCCTGATGCCCGTCTTCCTGGTGGCGCTCAACGCCATCGGGATCCTGCCCGCCTCCGCGATGATCAATGCCTGGCGGCCGGCGATCTTCGGCATCTTCGTCATCTCGGCCATCGCCACGCCGACGCCGGACGCGTTCACGATGTTCCTGTTGGCCATACCGCTGTGCATCCTCTACGTGGCGGCCATCCTCGTCAGCAAGCTCATCGAGCGGGCGCGCCGCAAGAACCGTCCCGAGTGGGTCGAGGTGCCCGACGACGAGGCCTCGTCGTTGTGACCAAGCGCATCGGCCTGGTCGTCAACCCCACCTCGGGGAAGAACCGGGGGATGTCGCTCGGCATCGAGGTCGCCCAGCGGATGAGGGCGGCCGGCCACGACGTCGTCGACCTCTCCGACGAGACGTATGCCGCGGCTCGCGACCGCGCGCTCGGCGCCATCGCGCAGGGCCTGGACGTCCTGGCCGTGGTGGGTGGTGACGGCATGGTGCACCTCGGCGTCGACCTCGCGGCGGAGACCAAGACGACGCTGGCCATCATCGCCGCCGGCACCGGGAACGACGTCGCCCGTGGCCTGGGCCTGCCGGTCCACGACCCGGTGCGGGCGGCCGACCTCGTGACCACCGGCGTGCCCCGCACCATCGATGCCGTCCGCCACGTCGACGCCCACGGCATCCGGCACTGGTACGTGGGGGTGCTCGGTGCCGGCTTCGACTCGCTCGTCAACGAGCGTGCCAACACCTGGCCGTGGCCCAAGGGGCAGATGCGCTACAACCTCGCCATCCTCCGCGAGCTCCCGCTGTTCAAGGCGATTCCCTATGTCGTGACCGTGGACGGGGTCCGTCACGAGACCAAGGCGATGCTCGTCGTGGTCGGCAACGGACCGAGCTACGGGGGAGGCATGCAGGTGCTGCCGGACGCGCAGTTCGACGACGGCCTGCTCGACGTGCTCCTGCTCCACGAGATCAGCACGATGGAGTTCCTCAAGGTCTTTCCCAAGGTGTTCAAGGGCGCCCACGTGGGTCATCCTGCGGTCGAGATCATCCGCGGTCGGTCGGTCACGCTCGAGGCCGCCGGCATCGTGGCCTACGCCGACGGCGAGCGGTTCGCCCCGCTGCCGCTGACCGTCGAGGTGGTCCCCGGCGCGGTGACGGTGCTGGCGCCTGCCGCACCGTAGGCTCGGGAGCATGTCGACGCCCGCTGAGCGATACGCCGCAAACGCCAGCCGCGCGGCATACGAGAAGTCGCAGTTGGCCGCCTTCGCGGCCACGGTCGGGTTCCCCCTCGACGACTTCCAGGTGCAGGCCTGCCAAGCCGTGGAGGCGGGTCGTGGCGTGCTCGTCGCGGCGCCGACGGGTGCGGGCAAGACCATCGTCGGTGAGTTCGCCGTGCACCTGGCCCTGGCCAGCGGTCGCAAGGCGTTCTACACCACCCCGATCAAGGCGCTGTCCAACCAGAAGTACAACGACCTCGTCCGGCGCCACGGCGCGAAGAACGTCGGGCTGCTCACCGGCGACTCCTCGATCAACGGCGAGGCACCCGTCGTCGTCATGACGACCGAGGTGCTCCGCAACATGATGTATGCCGGGTCGTCCACCCTGCACGGCCTCGGCTTCGTCGTGATGGACGAGGTGCACTACCTCGCCGACCGGTTCCGCGGGGCGGTGTGGGAGGAGGTCATCATCCACCTCCCGCAGGACGTGCAGGTCGTCTCGCTGTCCGCCACCGTGAGCAACGCCGAGGAGTTCGGTGCGTGGCTGTCCGAGGTGCGCGGCGGCGTCGACATCATCGTGTCGGAGCACCGGCCGGTGCCGCTGTGGCAGCACATGATGGTCTCGCAGTCGATGTACGACCTGTTCGTCGACGAGGCGTCCGCTCCCGTCACCGGCATCGACGCCACGAGGGTGAATCCCGAGCTGCTGCAGGCGATCCGCCAGTCGGAGCAACGCGGTCGGTGGGACGAAGGGGCCCGTCACGGCTCACACTCCGACCGGCACGGCCGCGGTGGCAGGGGCAAGGGCCCGCGGGGGCCCGGCGGTGGTCACGGCGGCCGGGGAATGGCCCGCACGTCTGGGGGACGTCCCGGCGGGGGAGCGACGCGCTCGGAGGTCGTCCAGCGGCTCGAGCGTGAGGGACTCCTCCCCGCGATCACCTTCATCTTCAGCCGGGTTGGCTGCGAGGCGGCGGTCGGTCAGCTGCTGCGCGACGGCGTCCGGCTGATCACGGAGGCCGAGGGAGACAAGATCCGGCGCACCGTCGAGGAGCGGGTGTCGTCCCTGGCCGACGAGGACCTCGGTGTGCTCGGCTACTGGGACTTCGTCGACGGCCTCACCCGAGGGTTCGCCGCCCACCACGCGGGGATGCTGCCCACCTTCCGCGAGATCGTCGAGGAGCTGTTCACGGCCGGCCGGATCCGGGCGGTCTTCGCCACCGAGACGCTGGCCCTCGGCATCAACATGCCGGCGCGCACCGTGGTCATCGAGAAGCTCGTGAAGTTCAACGGCGAGACCCACGCCGACATCACGCCGGCCGAGTACACCCAGCTGACCGGTCGGGCCGGCCGCCGGGGGATCGACGTCGAGGGCCACGCCCTGGTGCAGTGGAACCGGGGGATGGACCCGCTCGCCGTGGCCGGGCTGGCGTCCACCCGCACCTACCCGCTCCGCTCGTCGTTCCGCCCGACCTACAACATGGCCGTCAACCTCGTGGCCCAGGTGGGGCGCGAGACGTCCCGCGAGATCCTCGAGACGTCGTTCGCGCAGTTCCAGGCCGACCGTGCCGTCGTCGGCATGGCCCGCGCCGTGCGGAAGAACGAGGAGGGCCTCGAGGGGTACGCCGAGGGAATGGCCTGCCACCTCGGCGACTTCGCGGAGTATGCCGCGCTGCGCCACGAGATCGCCCGGCTGGAGAAGGACGGCGCCCGGGAGCGGTCGGCCAGTCGACGAGCCGAGGCTGCGGTCTCGCTGGAGACGCTGCGGATCGGCGACGTCATCAAGATCCCGTCGGGTCGTCGCGCCGGGTACGCCGTCGTGGTGCAGCCGTCCAAGTCCTACCGGGGCGAGACACCGGCCCCGACCGTGGTCACCGAGGACAAGCAGCTGCTCAAGCTGACGCTCGTCGACGTCCCCACGCCCGTCGAGGCCGTCGGGCACGTGAAGGTGCCGCCGCACTTCAACGCCAAGAGCCCCAAAGCCCGTCGCGACCTCGCCACCTCGTTGCGCATCGCGGTGCCCCACGACCCGCCGCCGTCCCGCTCGCGTGGCTCCGCGGCATACGCAGGGAGCGCCGAGGACGGCCGCATCGCCGAGCTGCGTCGCCAGCTCAAGGCCCACCCGTGCCACCAGTGTCCCGACCGTGAGGACCACGCCCGCTGGGCGGAGCGGTGGTGGCGGCTCAAGCGCGAGACCGTCGGGCTGCAGCGCAAGGTGGAGGGGCGGACCAACTCGGTCGCCAGGACCTTCGACCGGATCTGCACGCTGCTCGGGGAGATGGGCTACCTGTCCGACAGCGGTGACCTGGTGACTGCGCAGGGCGAGAACCTCCGTCGCCTCTACACCGAGAAGGACCTGCTCGCGGCCGAGTGCCTGCGCCTCGGCGTGTGGAAGCGGCTCGACCCGGCCGGGCTCGCGTCGGTCGTGTCAGCCCTCATCCACGAGCCTCGGCGCGACGAGACCGACCCGTCACCGCGGATGCCGAACGAGGACGTGGCCGAGGCGGTCCGCGAGATGAACCGGCTCTGGTCGGTGCTCGAGGACCGCGAGCGCGAGCTGGGCCTGCCGCTCACCGGCGACCCCGACGCCGGGATGGCCTGGATGATGCACCGCTGGGCAAGCGGTCGACAGCTCGAGGAGGTGCTGCGGGGGTCCGACATGGCGGCCGGCGACTTCGTGCGGCGCTGCAAGCAGGTGGTCGACCTGCTCGGCCAGATCGGTGACGCGGCTCCTGAGCCGACCCTGCGCGCCACGTCGCGCAAGGCCATCGACGCCGTGATGCGTGGCGTGGTCGCCGCCGACCGCCTCGACTGAGGGGTTGGAGCGGAGCATCCGCAGTCCGAAGGTCCGGCCGGGCGTCGGAGGTGGCTGCCGCGAGCCGGGCCCGCAACGACCGGATCTGGCCGATGAGCGGTCGCGTCAGTGATGGGCGACGGCGACCCTCACACCGAGTGCGATGAGCACGAGGCCCGTGACCCGCTCAACAGCGACGCGCACTCTGTCACGCGCCATGATGCTCCCGAGAACGCCGACGGCAAGCGAGAAGATTCGCCACCACACGATCCCCATGCCGAGGAACGCCGCAGCGAGAACTGCTGTAGTGGCGAACGGCTCCTCTCCGCGCGAGATGAACTGCGGAATGAGCGTCAGGAAGATCAGCGCAATCTTTGGGTTGAGGAGGTTGCTCATGAGCCCTTGGCGGAACGCCTGCTTGCGTCCGAGTACCGCCTCGGGGACGCCACCTGGGGCCGCGACTTGGTCGTCGGCGGCGCCTGCCGCCTTTCGGGAGTGCACGAGCGCCGTCACCCCTAGATAGATGAGGTAGGCCGCACCAGCAAACTTGATGACCGTGAACGCGGCGGCGGAGGCGGCAAGCACCGCCGCCAGCCCGACCGCAGAAGCGGCCGCGTAGACCGCGATACCCGCACAGCAGCCAAGACCCGTCCACCAAGCGGTCCGGACGCCTCCGCGCATCCCGTTACGAAGCACCAAGGCCATGTCTGGCCCGGGAGTCACCGTGAGCAACGAGATGACCGCGAGGAACGGCATGAGTTGGTTGGGCACCGGTCAACGATAGGGCAGGCGATCCCACCGTTGTGCTCGGCAGCGACCCGCTGGGACGGGCCCGTGAGTGGCTACTTGGCACGCTTCAAGGGTCAATCTCGTCGCTCAGGCCGCGATCAGGGGGCTCTTGAGCGGGTTGACGCTCGGAGTTGCGGTCGAGCCCTCCGTGCAGGTCGGCGTCGCCTGTTGCAGTGAGTGCAGTGTGGCGGCTTCAGCCCGAACCATTGTCAGACCCTCCCTCTAGGGTGGACACATGTTCGAGTCGGGGGATGTGAGCCAGGCGGTCGACGCCGTGCGCACCTTCATGGCCTCCCTGGCCGCGCTCGAGGGTGGGTCCGATGCCGAGCGCATCGACCTGATCAGCACCCTCGAGTCGCTCAAAGGTGCGGCCGCGGCCGCGCAGGCCAGGCTGGCGGTGAAGTTCGCCGCCTCGCAGGAGTCCGCGCAGGCCGCCTCGGGCGTCCCCGCCCGAGAGCGGGGCAGGGGAGTGGCTGCCCAGATCGCGCTGGCGCGGCGCGAGTCGCCGCATCGCGGGTCGAGGCACCTGGGCTTCGCTCGGGCGATGGTCGACGAGATGCCCGAGACGATGGCCCACCTCACGGCAGGACGGCTCAGCGAGTGGCGCGCGACCGTCTTGTGTCGCGAGACAGCCGTCTTGTCCGTCGAGGACCGGCGTGAGGTCGACCGCCGACTCGCTGCTGACCTTCCATCCATGGGTGATGCACAAGTGGCGCGAGCAGCGCGAGGGCTCGCCGCCCAGCTCGACCCGGAGTCGGTGGCCCGTCGGGCCAGCAAGGCCGCCGCCGAGCGCTGCGTGTCCCTCCGGCCAGCGCCCGACACGATGACCTACCTGAGTGGGCTCCTGCCGGTGGCCCAAGGCGTCGCCACGTATGCCGCGTTGGACCGCCGCGCGACCGAGCTGATCGCTGCGGGTGACGGGCGTGGCCGCGGCCAGATCATGGCCGACACGCTCGTCGAGCGGGTCACCGGCCAGGCGACCGCCGACGCCGTCCCCATCGAGGTCAACCTCGTGATGCCGGTCGACGCTCTGCTTGGCTCAGACGACCAGCCAAGCGAGGTGCTGGGTCACGGGCCGATCGGTGCGGGTCCCGCCCGTCGCCTGCTCGACGCCGCGGCACGTGGTGGTGCCCCGATCTGGTTCCGTCGACTGTTCGTCAGCCCGGACGAGAGGCAGCTCGTGGCGCTCGAGAGCCGAAGGCGGCTGTTCCCCGACGGCCTCAGGCGGTTCCTGGTCCTGCGCGACAAGACCTGTCGCACTCCGTGGTGCGATGCCCCGATCCGGCACGCCGACCACGTCGTGGCAGCCGGTCGTGACGGGCCGACCAGCGCCGGCAACGGGCAGGGCCTGTGCGAGGCCTGCAACCAGACCAAGGAAGCCGTGGGCTGGAGCGCAGAGGTGCTGCAGGACGGACTTGCGGGTGGTCGGCCTGGGCTCTCAGACAGGCGACACCGGGTGCGGCTGCGCACGCCGACCGGCCATACCTACGACTCGACGGCAGCGCCCCTGCTCGAGGCCAGGCGAGCGAGCCCGGACTTCAGCTGGGTCGAGCACGCCCTCGAGGTCAGGCTGGCGGCCGCGTAGCTCGACCCCGCTACTCGATGCGCAGGGCGGACAGCACCCGGTTGAACGAGCTGGTCACCCCGAACTCGCTCGCGATCCGGCTCATCAGCACGGGGTCCGCCACCTCGGTCGGCAGGGCCAGGTCCACCTCGTCGACCGGTGCGTCGCGAGTCACCCGCACCACGGTGGGCGCCACATCGAGGTACGCCGTCGCCGCCTCGAGGTTGGCCCGCCGGGCTCCCTTGATGGCCGGAACCCCAGAGTCCACCGCCGCGCGAAGACCGGCGAGCGAGCCGTACTCGGCGATGAGCTGAGCCGCGGTCTTGTCGCCGATGCCCTTGACCCCGGGAAGACCGTCGCTGGTGTCGCCGCGCAGGACCGACATGTCCAGGTAGGAGTCACCACTCTCCACGGCATACCGCTCCCGCAGGTAGTCCTGGGTCGCGAGGTCGGGGTCTCGCACCCCGCCCTTGCCGGTGTAGAGAACGCGCACGCCTCGAGCGTCGTCGACGAGCTGCAAGAGGTCGCGGTCTCCCGTCACGATGTCGACCTTCATGGTGCCGCCCCACCGGGTGGCCAGGGTGCCGATCACGTCGTCGGCCTCGAAGCCGTCGGCCCCCAGCCGGGCGATCCCCAGCGCTGCCAGCGCGTCGACGATGACCGGCACCTGGGGCGCCAGGTCGTCCGGCACCTCTTCGGCGACGGTGTCGTCCGACGCCGGGTGGGCCTGGTCTGGCGCCGTCCCCGCCACGGGTGCGGGCGACTCCTCCGTCACCCGGTGCGCCTTGTAGCTGGGCAGCAGGTCGACCCGCCACTGCGGTCGCCAGTCGTTGTCCCAGCAGGCCGCGAGGTGGGTCGGCTGGTGGGTCGTGACGAGGGAGGCGATCATGTCGAGGAACCCACGGATCGCGTTCGTGGGTGGCTGGGAGGGGTCAGATCGCTGGTCGGGGACACCGAAGAACGCCCGGAAGTAGAGGGAAGCGCTGTCGAGCAGCATGAGACGGCCGGTGCCGGCGGGCGGGGTCATGGCGGACATGCTCCCACTACGACCCGCGAGACGGGCCCGTCCTCAGTAGGGTATGGGCGTGGAAGACCTCGATCGACGCATCGTCGACCTGCTTCGCGCCGACGGCCGGATGAGCTACACCGACCTGGGCAAGGCCATGGGCCTGTCCACCTCCGCGGTGCACCAGCGGGTCCGCCGGCTCGAGGAGCGTGGCGTCGTCAAGGGGTATGCCGCGCTCGTGGACTTCACTGCCCTCGACCTCCCGTTGACGGCCTTCATCTCCATCTCACCGCTGGATCCCGCTGCGCCCGACGACATCCCCGACCGACTGCGCGACATCACCGAGCTCGAGGCCTGCCACTCGGTGGCGGGGGAGGAGAACTACATCCTCAAGGCCAGGGTGCGGACTCCCGGCGACCTCGAGACGTTGCTGGCTCGGATCCGGGCCGCCGCCAACGTGGCGACCCGCACCACCGTGGTGCTCTCGACGCCCTGGGAGTAGAGACTCAGCGGGCGATCGACGCGATGGTTGCCTTCGTCGCGACCACCAGGTCACCTGGTGCCAGGGAGAGGTCGAGCCCGCGTCGCCCACCCGAGACGTAGACCCGCTCGAAGCTCAGGGCTGACTCGTCGACGACCGTCGGGAGCGCCTTGCGCTGACCGATCGGGGAGATGCCACCCACGACGTAGCCGGTGGAGCGTTCGGCGTCAGACGGCTGCGCCATCGCGACCTTCTTCAGCCCGAGCGCCGAGGCAACTGCCTTGAGGTCGAGCTGCCGGTCGACGGGCACCACACCCACGGCCAGACCCGAGTCACCGATCACGAGCAGGGTCTTGAAGACCTGGCCCGGCGGCACCGACAACGCGGCAGCGGCCTCCATTCCGTAGGAGGCCGCTCCCGGGTCATGGTCGTAGGGGTGCAGCTCGAAGGCCAGCCCGAGTCGGGTCAGGGCCGTCGTGGCAGGAGTGCCTGAGGCCAACCTCAGCGCTTCTCGACGCGCTTCACGAGCGACCAGGCTGCAGGGAGCAGGCCGGCGGCCGCCGCGATCTTGATGGCGTCACCGATGAGGAACGGGGTCATGCCAGCCTTCAGCCCGGCCTGCAGGTCCATGCCGGTCGCGTTCATCAGCCAGGACACACCCACGGCGTAGATGATCAGGTTGCCGAGGGCCATGGTGACGACGGTCTTGGCGACGGTCCGGTCACCACCGCGCTGCGCCAGCCAGCCGACGAGCGTCGCCGCGATGACATAGCCGATGATGTAGCCGAAGGTGACGCCGCCCCAGCCGTCCTTGTGGTTGGCGAACCAGTTGACCCCGAGGCCACCGGCGACGAGGTACGTGCCGACGCTCAGCAGGGCCCGCAGGCCGCCGAGCGAGGCTCCGGTGAGCAGCACCGCGAAGGTGCCGAGCGTGAGGGGGACCGGCGTGCCGGGGAGCGGGATGTGCCACTGCGCCAGCAGGCCGATGAAACCGGCACCTGCGGCGACGAGGGCGAGGTCGCGGACCCGGGCCCCGACCGAGGCCGGGACACCGGCGACGGCAGGGACGTAGTCGGCGAGGACGCGCTTGCGGGGGAGGGCGATAGCAGTCACGGGAGCAACCTAGCGAAAGCCGGCCACGCGGCATACGCATGTCTCACGTCGACCACGTCACACCCCCCGCGTCACCGACTCAGACGAGCGACGCCTCACGGCTGGCGGCGGCGCGCTCGACGGCCACGGCGTGGGCAGCCTCGTGGTCGCCCTCCTCGCGCCACCACTGCTGACCGGCCTCGGGCAGCGTGTAGATCGGGTCGTAGTAGACGTAGTCGCGTGACAGCGCGTCGGTGTCCGCGCCCTCGATCGAGGTGCGGTAGTTCTTGCGCCAGAACGACATACCGCGCTCGGTGTCGTAGCTGTCGACCTGGTGCACCCAGCGCTTGCCGACGTAGGGCACGTCGCACACGATGCGCGGCGTGGCGAAGCCGGGCAGGTAACCCATCATCGAGTGCTGCAAGTGCTGCGCCTCGGCGAGCGAGAGCCGCCAGTGCTCGGAGAACGGGATCATGTCGCACATGTAGAAGTAGTACGGGGTGATCATCGCGTCGTCCTGGAGCGCGAAGCAGAGGTCGAGCAGCTGCTCGGTGGTGTCGTTGACCCCACGCATGAGGACGCCCTGGTTGCGCACGTCGCGGACGCCGGCCTCGAGCATCGCCTTGGCCGCATCCGCGACGAGCGGGGTGACGGACTGGGCGTTGTTGACGTGGGTGTGGATCGCCAGCGAGACACCGCGCGACCGCGCCTTCGCGGAGACGCGGGCCACGCCCTCGACCACGTCGGGCTGGAGCCAGTGCTGCGGCAGACCCATGAGCGCCTTGGTGGCCAGCCGGATGTCGCGGATGTTGTCGACGTCGAGGAGCTTGTCGATGAAGCCCTCGAGGTTCTTCCACGGCATGTTGGCGACGTCACCGCCGGAGACGACGACGTCGCGCACCTGCGGGGTCTGCTGGAGGTAGGCGAGCATCGCCGCGTATCGGTCGACGGGCTTGCCGGTCAGCTTGAGCTTGTCGATCACCGCCGTGGAGTTGCCGACGAGGTCCATGCGGGTGCAGTGGCCGCAGTACTGCGGACAGGTCGGCAGCAGCTCGGCGAGCACCTTGGTGGGGTAGCGGTGGGTGAGGCCCTCGGCGACCCACATGTCGTGCTCGTGCAGGCTGTCGCGGGTGGCGTGCGGGTGCGAGGGCCAGTCGGTGCGACGGTCGGAGAACACCGGGAGCATGTAGCGCCGGATCGGGTCGGCGTAGAACGCCCGGGTGAACTCGGCACCCGCCGCGGGCGGCGTGCCGTCGGCCCAGGTCAGCTCGCTGACCATGGTGTTCATCATCTGCGGCGGCACCAGCATCGACATCGTCGCCCGCTCGGCCTGGTCGCGCTCGAGGTCGGCGTAGAACGGGTCTGTGAGCAGGTCGCCCATGAGCTCGCGGAGCTGCTTGATGTTCTTGACGCAGTGGGCGCGCTGCCACTGGGCGCTGGCCCAGTCGGTGGCGGTCACGTCACGCCAGCCGGGGAACCGGGTCCAGTCGGGCTCCACCAGCTCGCGGTGCCGGTAGACGTAGGGCTGCTCGATCGCGGTGCTCATGCATGGCAGGATACGGGACAGGTTCCGATGAAATCGACCAACCGCCGCAACTTTTGCGGTGAGTGTCGCTATTGATGGGAGATTCTGTGTCTGCGTCGATCGAACGCCGATCCACGCCGTCCTCGCCGGTGGGTCTGCACCGCGTGCTCGAACCGGCCGGGGCCTGCCTCCCGCAGGCCGCAGCCCGGTTGGACGCCACCGCCGAGCTGTGGCCCGACGAGGTGCGGATCGCGATCGAGACGCTCAACCTCGACGCCGCGTCGTTCCGCCAGCTCACCGAGAAGCACGGCGGGGACGGCGACGCGGTCCGCGCCGAGGTCCTCGAGATCGTCGCCACCCGGGGCAAGATGCAGAACCCCGTGACCGGCTCGGGCGGCATGCTCATCGGCACCGTCGCCGAGGTCGGACCGGAGTCGACCCTCGGTCTGTCGGTCGGCGACCGCGTCGCCACCCTCGTCTCCCTGTCCCTGACCCCGCTCGTGATCACCGACGAGCTCGGCGGTTGGGACGGGCGGTCCGAACGCGTCCCGGCCCAGGGGCACGCGATCCTCTTCGGGCGATCGATCGCCGCCCAGCTGCCCGAGGACCTCGACCCCGACCTTGCCCTCATGGTGATGGACGTGTGCGGCGCCCCTGCCCTCGTCGCCAGGGTCGTGCGTGAGTATGCCGAGCGCGGACTCGCGCCGACCGTGGCGGTCCTCGGCGGGGCCGGCAAGTCCGGCTCGCTGTCCCTCGCTGCTGCCGCCGATGCCGGAGCCGGTCGCCGGATCGCGGTGGTGCCCGTGCAGCGTGAGGCCGACCTGCTCGAAGGCACCGGCCTGGCCGACGAGGTCGTCATCGCCGACGCGCGCAGCCCGTTGGGCCTCTCGGAGGCAGTGGCCGCGGCGGGCGGTCCGGCTGACGTCACCGTCGTCTGCGTCGATGTGCCCGGGTGTGAGCAGCCCGCCATCCTGTCGACCGCCCAGGGCGGCACGATCATCTACTTCTCCATGGCGACGCACTTCGCGGCAGCCGCCCTCGGCGCCGAGGGCGTGGCGGCCGACGTGCGCATGCTGGTGGGCAACGGCTACGTCCCTGGCCATGCGGCATACGCACTGGAGCTGATCCGGAGCAACGCCGCGGTGCGCGGCTTGTTCGAGGGACGGCTGGAGGAGTAGCAGGACCAAGGGCCTATCGCTGCGCCACGCAGCGTGGTGGGGTTGGCGCATGCCGCAGAACTCCGTCGTGCCCGAAGAGCTGACCTACTCCGCCGAGGACCTCGAGTTCGACCTGCGGTGGTGGGCCGCGGCCAACTACCTGACCGTGGGGCAGATCTACCTGCGCGACAACGCCCTGCTCCGCGAGCCGCTGGCCCTGGCCCACACCAAGCCGCGACTGCTCGGGCACTGGGGCACGAGTCCGGGCCTGTCGATGATCTACGCGCTGGTGAACCGGCGGATCCGCGAGACCGACTCCGACTGGCTCTACGTCACCGGCCCGGGACACGGCGGTCCGGCACTGGTGGCGGCAGCCTGGCTCGAGGGCACCTACAGCGAGGTCTACCCCCACGTCGGTGACGACGCCGAGGGCGTGCTGCGGCTGTTCCGCCAGTTCTCCTCGCCCGGGGGCATCCCCAGCCACGTCAGCGTGCAGACCCCGGGCTCCATCCACGAGGGGGGCGAGCTCGGCTACGCGCTGGTCCATGCCGCCGGGGCGGCGTTCGACCACCCCGACCTCGTCGTGGCCTGCGTGGTCGGTGACGGGGAGGCCGAGACCGGCCCGATGGCCGCCTCCTGGCGCCTGCCGAACTTCCTCAACCCGCGTCGGGACGGCGCGGTGCTGCCGATCCTGCACGTCAACGGCTACAAGATCGCGGGGCCGACCGTCCTGGGGCGCACCAGCGACGGGGATGTCGAGGCCTATCTGAGCAGCCAGGGCTGGGACCCCGTGACCGTCAGCGGCGACGACCCCCAGGAGGTGTTCCCGGCGTTCCGCGCCGCCCTGGCCGCCGCCCACGACCGGATCCGGGAGATCCAGGACGAGGCCCGCGACGGCGACGGGCCGGCGCAGCCGGTCCGGCACGCGTGGCCGGCGATCGTCCTGCGCACGCCCAAGGGCTGGACCGGTCCGGCCGTGGTCGACGGCAAGCAGGTCGAGGGCACGAACCTCGCCCACCAGGTGCCGCTGTCCGGCCTCGCGAAGGACCCCGAACACCTCAGGATGCTCGAGGAGTGGCTGCAGACCTACCGCCCCGACCAGCTCTTCGACGCCGACGGGCGGCTCGTGCCCGCGCTGCGTGACCTCGCGCCGGAGGGGGACAAGCGGATGTCGGCGACTCCCTACGCCAACGGCGGGCGGCTGAGGGCCGAGCTGCCCGAGGTGGACCTCACGGCGCACGAGTTCACGGTGACGCCGTCCACGCGTGGCCAGCTCTCGCTGGAGAACACCATCACCTCGGGTCGGCTCATGCGCGACCTGTATGCCGCGACGGCCCGTCCCGACGGTGGCGGCACCTTCCGGCTGTTCTCGCCGGACGAGACCGCGAGCAACCGGCTGCAGCCGGTGTTCGAGGTGACCGACCGCTGCTTCATGGGTCCGCTGCGGGACACCGACGAGCAGCTGGGGCCGGACGGCAGGGTCATGGAGGTGTTGAGCGAGCACCTCTGCGAGGGCTGGCTCGAGGGCTACCTGCTCAGCGGTCGCCACGGGGTCTTCGCGACCTACGAGGCGTTCGCGATGGTGTCGGCGTCGATGGCGGTCCAGCACGTGAAGTGGCTCCAGCACGCGCAGGAGCTGCCGTGGCGCGCTGACGTGTCGTCCCTGAACGTGCTGCTCACCTCGACCTGCTGGCGCAACGACCACAACGGCTTCTCCCACCAGGGTCCCGGGCTGATCGACTGCCTCATCCCGCTGTCGCCGGAGGTCGTGCGGGTCTGGCTGCCGCCGGACGCCAACACCACCCTGTCGATCACCGACCACTGCCTGCGCAGCACCAACCACGTCAACCTCATCGTGGTCGACAAGCAGAAGCACCTCCAGTACCTCACCCTCGACGAGGCCCACGCGCACTGCGCCGCCGGCGCCGGCGTGTGGGAGTGGGCCAGCACCTGCGGCCCGGACGACGACCCGGACATCGTGCTGGCCTGTGCCGGCGACGTGCCGACCCAGGAGGCGCTGGCCGCGGTGGAGCTGCTCGCCGAGCACGTGCCGGACCTGCGGGTGCGGTTCGTCAACGTGGTCGACCTGATGGGGCTGCTGCCCGAGAACGACCACCCCCACGGATACTCCGACAGCACGTTCGACGGGCTGTTCACCCCAGACAAGCACGTGGTCTTCGCGTTCCACGGATATCCCCGCGCCGTCCACCAGCTCATCCACGGCCGCAGCGACCCGGGTCGGTTCCACGTGCGCGGCTTCAGCGAGCAGGGCACCACGACGACGCCGTTCGACATGGTCGTGCTCAACCGGATGAGCCGTTTCCACCTCGCCCTGGAGGTGCTGCGCAGGGCCGAGCGACGGGTGGCCGGCTGGGACACCCTGACCGAGCTGTGCGAGCGACGGCTGGCCGAGCACCGGCCCTACATCGAGGAGCACCTCGAGGACCTGCCCGAGATCGCCGACTGGACGTGGCGCGGCCTGGGCGGCCACCCGGCGACCGACCGGACGGGCCGGTAGTTTCGACCCGTGGCCACCAGCATCTACATCGCCGGCACCGAGGCGCAGTCCGGCAAGTCAGCGGTGGCGGTCGGGCTGCTCGACCAGCTGTCCAGGCGAGCCGGGAGGGTCGGGGTCTACCGGCCCATCGTCCGAGCCGGGGTGCCCGACGAGCTGGTCCGCACGCTGTTGTCGCAGCTGCCGGGCGACCTGACCGTCGAGCGGGCCTGCGGCGTCACCTACGACGACCTGCACGCCGACCCGGAGCGGGCGATGGGGGCGATCGTGGACCGGTTCCACGAGGTCGCGCACGCGCACGACGTCGTGCTGGTGGTCGGGTCGGACTTCACCGACGTGGCGGCCCCCACGGAGTTCTCGGTCAACGCGGCCGTCGCCGCCAACCTCGGGTCGCGCCTCCTGCTCGTCGTCCCCGCCCAGGGCCGCGACCCCGTCGAGGTGGCCACGACCGCCGAGATGGCCGTGCAGGCCGCGCGCGAGGCCCACGCCCACGTCACAGGGGTGGTGGCCAACCAGGTGTCACCGGACCGGCTCACCGAGACGCAGCGGGCCGTGTCAGCGCGCGTCCACGTCCCCGTGCAGGCCCTGCCCGAGACCCCGCTGCTCAGGGCACCGACCGTCAAGGACCTCCTCGACGCCTGCGCCGGTCGGCTCGTGCACGGCGACCCCGCCTGGCTCGACCGCGAGTGCATGGGCCTGGTCGTGGCCGCCATGACGATGCCGCACGTCCTCGACCGGCTGATCGAGGGCGGCGTGGTGATCGTGCCCGGCGACCGTGAGGACGTCGTGCTCGGGGTGCTGCTTGCACACCGGTCCAAGACCTTCCCGACACTGTCCGGGATCGTGCTCAACGGCGGGTTCCCCCTGCCGCCCCAGGTCGAGCGGCTCATCGAGGGGCTCGACGTCGTGCTGCCGGTGATCGCCACCGACGGCGGCACGATGACCACCGCGTCGCGGCTCGGCGCTGCCCGGGGCCGGCTCACCCCCGACTCGACCCGCAAGCTCGAGGCCGCCGTCGCCATGGTCGAGCGCGGGCTGGACGCCGAGGCCCTGCTCGGTCCGGTCGTCGCAGCCGGCGGTGGCGCGGTCACGCCGCTGATGTTCGAGCACCGCCTGGTGGAGGACGCCCGCGCGGCCGGGGCGCACATCGTGCTGCCCGAGGGCGCCGAGGACCGCATCCTGCTCGCCGCCGACCTGGTCCTGTCCAGGGGCATCGCCCGGCTGACCCTCCTCGGCGCCGAGGAGACGATCCGGGCGAATGCCGCGCGTCTGGGCGTGGACATCTCCGGAGCCGACGTCGTCGACCCGGCCACCAGCACGCTGCGCGAGTCCTTCGCCACCGACTACGCCACCCTTCGAGCCCACAAGGGCGTCACCCTCGACCAGGCCCGGGACCGGGTGGTCGACCCGTCGTACTTCGGCACGATGATGGTGCACCAGGGGCTGGCCGACGGCATGGTCTCGGGGTGCATCACGACCACTGCGCACACGATCCGACCCGCCCTGGAGATCGTGCGCACCGCGCCGGACGTCTCGGTCGTCTCCAGCGTCTTCCTGATGTGCCTCGCCGACCGGGTGCTGGTCTACGGCGACTGCGCCGTCAACCCCGACCCCACCGCCGAGCAGCTGGCCGACATCGCGATCTCGTCGGCGCGCACGGCCCGGCAGTTCGGCATCGAGCCCCGCGTCGCGATGCTGTCGTACTCGACGGGGGAGTCGGGCAGCGGCGCCGACGTCGACAAGGTGCGGGCCGCCACCGCCCTGGTCCACCAACGCGCGCCGGAGCTCCTCGTCGAGGGACCGATCCAGTACGACGCCGCCGTCGACCCCCACGTCGCAGCGACCAAGCTCAAGGACAGCCCGGTCGCCGGTCGCGCCACCGTGCTGGTGTTCCCCGACCTCAACACCGGCAACAACACCTACAAGGCCGTGCAGCGCAGCGCCGCGGCGGTGGCCATCGGCCCCGTGCTCCAGGGACTCAACCAACCCGTCAACGACCTGTCCCGAGGCGCCCTGGTGCGCGACATCGTCAACACCATCGCGATCACCGCCGTCCAGGCCGGCGCCTGATGTCATCGCGGACGGTCCTGGTCGTCAACGCCGGCTCGTCGTCGCTGAAGTACCAGGTCCTCGACGCGACGACGGGCGAGACCGCGGCGACCGGCCTCGTCGACCAGATCGGTGGCCACGGGCGCCTCGAGCACACCACCGGCGGCCGCACCTCGACGGCCGATGTGAGCTGCCCCGACCACCGCGCCGCGCTGGAGGCAGCCCGCTCGGCGCTGCGCGAGCACGGACCAGACCTGATGGCGACCCCGCCCATCGCGGTGGGGCACCGCGTCGTGCACGGGGGACCCCTGTTCACCGAGCCGGTGGTCATCGACGACGGCGTGATCGCCGCGATCCGTGAGCTGGTCCCGCTGGCGCCCCTGCACAACCCCGCCAACCTCGAGGGGATCCTCAGCGCCCGGGAGTCGTTCCCGGACGTGCCACAGGTGGCGGTCTTCGACACCGCCTTCCACCAGAGCCTCCCCGCGCACGCCCACACGTATGCCGTGCCCAGCGCGTGGCGCGAACGCCACCAGGTCAGGCGCTACGGCTTCCACGGCACGTCCCACCGCTTCGTGTCGCGGCGGACCGCCGAGCTCCTCGGCCGCCGCCCCGAGGACTGCAACGTCATCGTGCTCCACCTCGGCAACGGCGCCAGCGCCTGCGCGGTCCAGGGCGGCCGCAGCATCGACACCTCGATGGGGCTGTCCCCCCTCGAGGGCCTCGTGATGGGCACCCGGTCAGGCGACGTCGACCCGGCGCTGGGTGCCTACCTGGCTCGGGTTGCGGACCTGGACGCCACGGCATACGACGAGGCGCTCAACAAGGCCAGCGGCCTCCTCGGCCTCGCGGGCGTCTCCGACCTGCGCGAGCTCGAACGCCGCCGCACCGCTGGCGACGCGAACGCCGCCCTGGCCTTCGACGTGATGGTCTACCGGCTGCGCAAGTACGTCGGTGCGTATGCCGTGGCGCTGGGCCGGGTGGACGCCGTCGCGTTCACCGGCGGGATCGGTGAAAACAGCGTCGCCGTCCGGGCCGCGGTGCTGTCGGGCCTGGGAGCCCTCGGTGTCGTCCCCGACCACGACGCCAACGCCGGTGACGACCCGGAACGGCTGGTCACGGCAGCCGACAGCCGGATCCCCGCCTACGTCGTCCCGACCAACGAGGAGCTGGAGATCGCCCGGGCCTGCCTCGCCGTCCTGGGGGAGGACGCCCCCGTCTAGGGTGCTGGACGTGAGCACCCTCTACCGCGGCGGCTTCGTCTACACCCCGATCGACCCGTTCGCGAACGCCATGGTCGTCGACGAGGCGACCGGCACGATCGCCTGGATCGGCGGCGACGACGCAGCCGCGGTGCACGTCGACGCCGTGGACCACGTGGTCGAGCTCGACGGCGCCCTCGTCGCCCCGGCCTTCGTCGACGCGCACGCGCACGTCTCGCAGACCGGCGCCGGACTGCGCGGCGTGGACCTCGGCGCGACCCACTCGGTGGTCGAGGCACTGAGCCGCATCGAGGACGCGGCTCGCCGCAGCCAGGGACGACCGGTCTACGCCCCGAACTGGGACCAGGACCGCTGGGCCGAGCACCGACCGCACACCGGGGCCGAGCTCGACCGCGCCACCTACGGAGGGGTCGTCTACTCGCCCCGCGTCGACGGCCACTCCGCCGTCATCTCGTCCGCCCTCGCCGCCGCCTCCGGTGCGCGTGGCCTGCCGGGGTGGGAGGGCGACGGCCTGGTGACCCGCGACGCCCACCACGCCGCGCGTGAGGCGTTCAACGGCGCCGTCACCCCGGCCCAGCGACAGGCCGACATCGACCTCGCCCTCCAGTCGGCGGCGGCAGCCGGGATCGGGCTCGTGCAGGAGAACGGCGGTCGCACCCTGTCGGGCACCGACGACTTCGCCGAGGTGCTGGCGGCGGGGGAGCGGGGCGATGGCCCCCAGACCCTCGGCTACTGGGCCCAGCTGGTCGCCGACGAGGCGGAGGCCCGTGACGTCGCCACCCTGCGCGGTGCGCGGGGCCTGGCCGGAGACCTCAACATCGACGGGTCCGTTGGCTCGCGCACCGCCCACCTGCGGGAGCCGTACGCCGATGCCGCGGGCCACACGGGCAACGCCTACCTGACCGTCGAGCAGGTCCGCGACCACGTCGGCGCGTGCTCGCTGGCCGGGCTCCAGGCCGGGTTCCACGTCATCGGCGACGCCGGGGTCGACACCGCGGTGGCCGGGTTCGAGGCCGCCGCCGAGCTGGTCGGCGCCCCCGTCGTCACCCGCGCGCGACACCGGCTGGAGCACCTCGAGATGGTCTCGCGCGACGGGATCGAGCGGCTCGTCCGACTCGGCGTCGGCGCCAGCGTGCAGCCGGCCTTCGACGCGTTCTGGGGCGGCGACCAGGGCATGTATGCCGCGCGGCTGGGTGCCGACCGCGTGCACGGTCGCGCCGGTGCCGACACCGCGCCGATGAACGCGTTCGCGTCGATGATGGCGGCGGGGATGACCGTCGCCTTCGGGTCGGACTCCCCGGTGACCCCCTTCGCCCCGTGGGAAGCAGTCCGCGCAGCCGCGTTCCACCACGACGAGAGCCAGCGGGTCTCGGCCCGGTCGGCCTTCCTCGCCCACACCCGAGGTGGCTGGCGGGCCGCGGGCTTCGACGACCGTGGCTACCTCGACCTCGGGCTGCCCGCCACGTTCGCCATCTGGGAGGTGGGCGACCTCGTCGTGCAGGCGCCGGACGACCGGATCCAGACCTGGTCGACCGACCCCCGGTCGGGGACGCCCGGACTGCCCGACCTCTCGCCCGGCATCGCGGCTCCGACCTGCCAGCGCACCGTCGTCCGCGGCCGGACCGTCTTCGACTCGGGTGCCCTGCCGGTCTAGCCGACCACCGGAGAGAGGATTTGCGGCCTCCGATCACCCTGACCGGAAATCCTCTCTCTCACTGCTAGATTTGCCGCGTGTCTTCGCGTGTGAAACCCCTCCTCGACCTCGACCCGGCCGATGTTCGCCGGGCCCGCACCCTGGCCCGCAAGGCCGGCCGACCCGTGGTGAAGCTGGCCCAGAGCCACACCACCGTGAGCGTCGAGCGGGCCACCCTGCGCCTGGCCGGCCTCGGTGGCGCCGACCACGAGCGGGTGCCGTGGGTCAACCACCTCGTCGACGCCGTCCGCGCCGAGGTCGGTCTAGAGCACGGCATCACCAGCCCGGTCTTCGACGCGCTGCGCAGGGGAGAGGCCCCCGACCTCCTGACCCTGGCCCAGAAGGCCGCCAGCGGTTCGGTCCAGTTCCGGCTGCCGGAGGGCAGGGCAGCCACCGCGGCCGCCAAGGACGCGCGCCGCGAGGTGAGCTGCGGCATACGCACGATCGACAAGCAGCGCGCCGCCCGCGACCGCCTCATCAAGCGCCACGGCGACCCGGAGCAGCGCCCCTGGATCTACCTCATCGTCGCCACCGGCGACATCTACGAGGACATCCCCCAGGCGCAGAACGCCGCTCGCGAGGGCGCCGACATCATCGCCGTGATCCGCTCCACGGGACAGTCGCTGCTGGACTACGTGCCCGAGGGCGCCACCCGCGAGGGGTATGCCGGCACGTACGCCACCCAGGAGAACTTCCGCCTCATGCGCGCGGCCCTGGACGAGACGTCCAAGGAGCTGGGTCGCTACATCCGGCTGACCAACTACGCCTCGGGCCTGTGCATGCCCGAGATCGCGACGCTGGCCGGGCTCGAGCGGCTCGACATGATGCTCAACGACTCGATGTACGGAATCCTCTTCCGCGACATCAACCCGATCCGGACGTTCGTCGACCAGCGGTTCAGCCGCCAGATCCACGCCCGCGCCGGGATCATCATCAACACCGGCGAGGACAACTACCTCACCACCGCCGACGCCGTCGAGGCCGCCCACACGGTCACCGTGAGCCAGCTGCTCAACGAGTACTTCGCCAAGGAGGCCGGGCTCGAGGACTGGCAGCTCGGCCTGGGCCACGCCTTCGAGATCAACCCCGAGATCCCCGACTCGTTCCGGATGGAGCTGGCCCACGCCCTGCTGGCCCGCCAGCTCTTCCCCGACGCGCCGCTGAAGTGGATGCCGCCGACCAAGCACATGACCGGCGACGTCTTCCGCGGTTACCTCCTCGACGGGTTCTTCAACCTCGTCGGAGCGATGACCGGTCAGGGCATCCTCCTCGTCGGCATGATGACCGAAGCCGTCGTGACGCCGTTCCTGTCCGACCGTGACCTGGCCCTGCAGAACGTCCGCTACGTGCTCAACGCCGCCGGTGGGCTCACCGAGGACTTCCACCCGCCCCGCGACGGGTTCATCCAGACGCGGGCCAGGGGAGTGCTGTCCGAGGCCATCGACCTGCTGACGACCATCACCGAGGAGCCGGGGCGGGCCCCGCTGCTCGAGGCGATCGCCGACGGCACCTTCGGCCTGATGAAGCGCCCCGCGAACGCCGGCAAGGGACTCGACGGGGTGGTGGTCCGTGCCGACGGCTACGACAACCCCGCCACGACCCTCCTCGAGACGGGGGAGACCCGATGACCCCCTCCCAGGACCCGCGCACGACCGACAAGGCGATGCCCCTCGACCCCATGCCCGCCAAGGGCAGGTCGAAGGGCGCCAAGGCAGCGCGCAAGACACCCGACATCGTCCGCCCCTACGGCGACACCACCGGCGACGGCATGGTGCAGGTCTCGTTCACGCTGCCCGTCCCACACGACAAGCGGGCGGAAGGTGCCGCCCTCCAGCTCGCGGCCAAGATGGGCCTGGAGCCGGCGCTGCTCGTGCACGCCAAGCCGATGGGACCCGACTTCACGTTCTTCGTCGTCTACGGCAGCGCGACCCACCTGGTCGACCTCCGCGAGGTCACCGTCGTGGAGCGCGAGTTCCCGCTCCTGAGCCCCACCGAGGTCAACAAGGCGATCAAGGCGCGACTGCGTCGCAAGCTCGTCGTGGTCGGCGCCTGCATCGGCACCGACGCCCACACGGTCGGGATCGACGCGATCCTCAACATCAAGGGGTTCGCGGGGGAGAAGGGCCTGGAGTACTACCGCGAGATCAAGGTGGTGAACCTCGGGGCCCAGGTGCTCGTGCCCGAGCTCGTCGCCCGTGCCCGGGCCGAGAAGGCCGACGCCGTGATGGTCAGCCAGGTCGTCACCCAGCGCGACGCCCACATCCAGAACACCACGACCATGAGTGCGGCCTTCCGCGAGGCATACCCTGCCGGTCAGGTGCCGCTGCTCGTCGTCGGCGGACCACGGTTCGAGGAGGGGTCGGCGCCCAAGCTCGGGGTCGACCGGATCTTCGGACGTGGGACCACCCCCGGCGAGGTGGCCAGCTACCTCGTGCACGCCCTCGCCCCCAGCAGCGCCCGCTCGAAGGAGAAGTGATGACCGTCGGAACCACCGTCACCCATCGCCGCTACGTCCCGTACAGCCACGCCCACTACGCCGGCAACCTCGTCGACGGCGCCTACTCGCTCGCGGCGTTCGGCGACGTGGCCACCGAGATGTGCATCCGCACCGACGGCGACGAGGGCCTGTTCGCGTCGTACTCCGATGTCCAGTTCAAGGCACCCGTCCGCGCGGGTGACGTCATCGAGATCGAGGCCCGGCTGGTGCGGGCGGGGACCCGCAGCCGCGAGATGGAGTTCGAGGTCCGAGTGGTGGGACGGGGCGCCCCCGATCGGGGCGAGTCCGCGGCCGCTCTCCTGGACCCACCCGTCGTAGCCACGACAGCCCGCGGTGTTGTCGTGGTTCCGCCACCGGCGCCGACTGCCTGACGCAGGCGGTCGGCGTGTCGCGCGCGACACGCCGACCGTTCGCCGATTACCCACGGAATCCTTGCAGCACAAGGGTTTTCGATCGTGAACACCGGGTTGACACGCACCGTCGCGGGGGTAAGTTGGCCCACGGTTGTTCACTGATGGACCGTCGACCAGGGGGAAGCCAGACCGGAGAAGCACGCATTGCCCGGTGGCTAGCGCGCGCAGCCACCGCCCTGCCAGCAGTGACGTGTGACCCGAACTGGTGCCCCGCTCGAGGCGGTGGTGGACGGCGGTACGGCCCGCGCGCTTAGTAGACAACAGCAGGATGTCGGCACCCAGTCGGCCCCTTGCTGGTCCCAACGGCAGCGTGGGCCGTTCCGTGTCCTACCGTGGTTCCGTGCCCCCGTCGACCCTGACCCTGCGAGCGGGGACCCGCCTCGTCGTCGCCACGGCTTCCGGCCTCCTCACGGCGCAGGCCTTCCCCGAGCACGACGTCTGGTGGCTCGCGCCCGTCGGCGTCGGCCTGCTGTCCGCCGCGGCCCTCGGCACCCGGTGGCGGCTGGCGCTCCTGCTCGGCCTGGCCCACGGTCTCGGGTTCTTCCTCCCGACCCTGTCGTGGTCGGGGGTCTACGTGGGCAACCTCCCGTGGATCGCGCTCGCCACGCTCGAGGCGCTGTACATCGCCGTCATGTGCGCCCTCACCACCGCCGTCCAGCAGCCCCTCCTCGGGTCGCGGTTGCGACCGCTGGCGTATGCCGCGGTGCCGCTTGCGTGGGTCCTGCAGGAGTGGGCCCGTGGCACGACACCCTTCGGGGGCTTCCCGTGGGCCCGGCTCGCGTTCAGCCAGGCGGACAGCCCCTTGGCGCCGTTGGCGCGCTTCGGTGGCGCACCAGGTCTGACCTTCGCCGTCGCGGCGCTCGGGGTGCTGCTCCACCTCGCGGGGCGGGAGCTCACCCACCGGGTGGGACGTCCGCGAGCCGCTGCGCCGACAGCGCACCGGCTGCTCGGGGCGGTCCTGGTGGCCCTGGCCCTGACTCCGCTCGGGCTCGCCCTGGTGACGACGCCACCCACCGACGGGCGGCCGGTGTCGGTGCTCTTCGTGCAGGGCAACGTGCCCAAGGCCGGGCTGGACTTCAACGCCGAGCGCCGCAAGGTCCTCGACAACCACGTGCAGGGGACCCTCCAGGCCGTGGCCAGCGGCCATCCTGCGCCCACCCTCGTCGTGTGGCCGGAGAACTCGTCCGACATCGACCCGCTGCTGAACGACGACGCTGCCGCCGACATCCAGCTCGCGCTGGAGGCGGTCAAGGCGCCGCTGCTCATCGGTGCCGTCCTGCAGGGACCGGACCCCTACATCTCGAACGCCAGCCTGTTCTACCTCCCGGGTGGCGGCGCCCCGGCGCGGTACGTCAAGCAGCACCCCGTGCCGTTCGCCGAGTACATCCCGTACCGCAGCTTCTTCCGGAACTTCAGCGACAAGGTCGACCTCGTCACCAGGGACTTCACCCGAGGGGACCAGCCGGGTGGGTTCGAGGTCCCGGTGGCGGGGGAGCGGCCCTACTGGATCATCCCCACCATCTGCTTCGAGGTGGCCTACGACGGGCTGATGCGCGACTCGACCCTCCAACCGGGGCGCGGCGCCAGCATCCTCGCGGTGCAGACCAACAACGCGACATTCGGCTACACGGCCGAGTCCGAGCAGCAGTTCGCGATCAGCCGGCTGCGCGCCATCGAGCACGGACGGTCGGTCGTGCACGTCTCGACCGTGGGCGTCAGCGGCTTCATCAACCCCGACGGAACGTACGTGGACAAGACGTCGTTGTTCAGCGCAGCAGCCCGCTACGGGTCGCCGGTGGTCCGCACCGAGGTCACCCCGTCCGACCGGCTGGGCCCCCTGCCGGAGTATGCCGCGGGGATCGCCTTCGTCGGTCTCCTGGCACTCGGCCTGTGGCTGCGGCGCAGGACCGCTAGGGTCGAGCGCGCCGCTGACGGACCGACCGCACCGGCTCACGAACGAAGGGATCGCGTCGTTGTCTGACCAGTCTGCGCCTTCTGACCAGCGCGTGTTGTCTGACCAGATCGACCGGGTGCTCGTCTGCATCCCGACCTACAACGAGCGCGAGAACCTGCCCCGCATCGTCGAGCGCGTGCGGGCGGCAGTGCCCTCCGCGGACGTCCTCGTCCTCGACGACAACTCGCCCGACGGCACCGGGGCGGTGGCCGACGAGCTCGTGGCCGCGGACCCGCAGGTGCACGTCCTGCACCGCCCCGGCAAGCAAGGGCTCGGCAACGCCTACCTCGCCGGCTTCGCGTGGGGTCTGGACCAGGGCTACGGCGCCATCGTCGAGATGGACGCCGACGGCTCCCACCAGCCCGAGCAGCTCCCGGCCCTCCTCGCCGCCCTGCGGGGCGCCGACCTGGTCATCGGTGCCCGGTGGGTGCGTGGTGGCAGCGTCGTGAACTGGCCGCTGCACCGCAAGGCGCTCAGCGTCGGGGCCAACCTCTACACCCGGGCCCTCCTGGGCATGCCGGTGCACGACGCGACGGCGGGCTACCGGGTCTACCGCGCGAGCGCTCTCGAGACCGTCGGGCTCGACCACGTGGCGTCACAGGGCTACTGCTTCCAGGTCGACCTCACCCAGCGAGCCGTGCGCCTCGGTCTCCGGGTCGTCGAGGTGCCCATCACGTTCGTCGAGCGCGAGATCGGCGACTCCAAGATGAGCGGCGACATCATGCGGGAGTCCCTCCAGCGGATCACCGCCTGGGGCCTGTCGCACCGCGCCGACCAGGTGCGTCGGCTGGGCCGTCGGGAGCCGACGTGGCACCGGCTGTAGGTCACACGCCCTTCGCCCGCAGACGCCGGCCGCGCTGGTTGGCCGTCGTGTTCGTCCTGCTGCTCGTCGTCCCGGTCCTGGAGATCGCGGCCATCATCGCGGTCGGCAAGGTGATCGGTGGCTGGCAGACCCTGGTGCTGCTCCTCGTCGAGTCCGCACTGGGGGCCTGGCTGGTCCGGCGCGAGGGTGCGCGGGCCTGGAAGGCCTTGACCACCGCCCTCAACACGGGGCAGATGCCCAGCCGCCAGCTGGCGGATGCCGCGCTGGTCCTCGTGGGCGGCACGCTGCTGCTCGCGCCCGGCTTCCTGACCGACCTGGTCGGCTTCTTCTTCATCCTGCCGCTCACCCGTCCGATCGCCCGCACCGCCCTCGAGGCGGTGGTGGCGAAGCGGCTCCTCGGGGGGATCTTCGGCACCGGGCGTGGGGGAGCCGGCGGCCAGCCCCCGTCGGGGCCGGACATCATCGAGGGCGAGGTCCTCTAGGTTCCCGGCACGACGAAGGCCACGCCCTGGCGGGCGTGGCCTCGTCGTGCTCTTGGGTGGTCGGGGTGATTCAGGCGGTGCGCTTGCGGCGCGGCTTCTCGCCGCGCGACTCGCGCAGGAGGGTCAACCGCTCCTCGAGCAGCTCCTCCAGCTCGGGGATGGAGCGACGCTCGAGCAGCATGTCCCAGTGGGTGCGGACGTGCTTGACCTGCTTGGCCTCGGGCTCTGGGCCGTCGACCAGCCGAGCCTCTTCGCCGCAGCGGCACTCCCAGGTGGGCGGGATCTCGGCCTCGATCGAGAAGGGCAGCTCCGTACGGTGGCCCAGGGGGCACACGTACGCGGTGATCTGGCGCTCGCTCGGAACGACGTGGTCGTCGGTCTCCAGGCTGTGCGAAACCATTCGGCTGCCCCGGAGGGTGCGTTCTGCCATGACGGGGTTCTCCCAACGTGCTTGGTACCCTGCCCGCTCGGGTGGGGGCGAAAGGGATTCGTTACTGCCAACGCCGCGGATGGGTTCAATGTTCCGAATCCGCGCGGTGTGTACCCGTGATGACGTAACAGCACGCCCCTGCGTTGTCCGATGTGACGCAAGTCACACGCGACGCGACCCTCAGACGACGGCGGGCACCTCGTTGCCGGCATCCAGGATGCCCTGGCGCACGTCGACCTTCCGGAGCAGGACGAAGCCGAGGACGAAGAAGACGATGAGCGCCACGATGGCCGGCCGGTAGGAGTCGGTCAGCTGGTGGACGAGGCCGAACAGCAGGGTGCCGAACCAGGACGTCCCGCGCTCCATGGCCTGGTAGAACGCGAAGAACTCCGCCTCGCGGCTCTTGGGGACCAGCTGGCTGAACAGCGAACGGCTCAGGGCCTGGCTGCCGCCCAGGACGATGCCGATGAGCACACCGAGGGCGACGAAGGGGATGAACGCCTTCTCGGGCACGAAGAACGCGGCGATGACGATGCCCGACCACGCGACGAGGGACCCGAGGATGGTGCGCCACGCGCCGTACCGCCGGGCGAACCGGCCGAACAGCAGGGCCCCGCCGAACGCCACGAACTGGACGAGCAGGATGAGCGCGATCAGCTGCTCCTGCGCGAACTTGAGCTCCTCCGCGCCGTAGAGGCTGCTCGAGGAGATGACGGTCTGGATGCCGTCGTTGAAGAAGAGGTAGGCGAGCAGGAACATCAGGGTGTTGGGGTAGGTCCGCAGGTCGCGGAAGGTGTGACCGAGCTGGGCGTAGCTGCCACGGACGATCCCGGCCGAGGGCCCCTCGACCCGGGCGATCTCGCCGCCCCGCAGGTTCCACAGGCCACGCACGGGGATGAGGGTGAACAAGCCCCACCACAGACCGGCCGACAGCATGCTGATCCGCACGGCCATGCCCTTGTCGACCCCGACCAGGTCGGGTTTGGAGACGATCACGAGGTTGATCGCCAGGAGCAGGCCACCCCCGAGGTAGCCCAGCGCCCAGCCCCGCGAGGAGACGTCGTCACGCTCGTCGGGGGACGCGATGCGGCAGAGGATGGCGTCGTAGACGACCAGCGACGAGCCCAGCGCGATGGTGGCCAGGATCATCATCACGGAGCCGAAGCGCCAGTTCTCGCCGCGGAGGAAGAACAGCAGCGAGGCAGCCACCGCCCCGGCCCAGGCAAAGCCGCCGAGCAGCCGCGCCGGGCGCGGGGTGCGGTCGGCGATCGCGCCGACGAACACCAGCAGGACCGCGCTGATGATCGTCGACAGCGTGACGGTGTAGGAGGCCACCGAGCCCGGGTCGAGCGGAGCCGTGAGGACGAGCAGCAGCCCACCGGCTCCGGCGACCGCCAGCGGGATGGGAGTCGGCAGCACGGTCGGCCGGTTGCGGATCATCTGGACGACGGTGAGCACCAGCGCGACGAGTCCCAGCAGCGTCAGCGCCAGCCCGACCTGCCAGACCCCACTCGGCAGGTCGGCCGCTGCGGGGATGACGTGCAGGTCGACGTGGCAGGCCGCGTCGCTGTCCTGGCCCGGGCAGGCGGCCTCCTTCGCGACGGTGGTCAGGTAGGGCGCGAACAGGACGGTCCCCACCGTGGTGACGAAGGCGGAGTTGGCCCAGTCGTACCAGTACCAGGCCCTGCGGTGGGCGTGGTGCTCCGACGTCGTCGACCGTGACGGTGCCGCCTCTGTTGTCATGCGTGAAGGGTGGCACAGCGGCCGGTCGGTCAGATGGGTATTCGTACCCAGATGCGACGGCGAGTCGGGGTGGTGCGGTGACTAGCCGGCATACTCCCAGTGCCACGGCTCGGGCAGCGAGCCGGAGGGCTCGGCCCAGTCGGGGTGGAACCACCCGTAGAGCGGCGCGTTCTGCTTCATCCACAGGTGGGCGGGGGTGCCGAAGTTGTTGATCCCGCCGCACAGGTCGACCGCGCGGCCCATGCCGTGCTCACTGCGACCGGGCGTGGCAGCCCACTTGCCCTTGACCGCCTTGACGGAGACCTGCTCGGCGTAGGAGCGGTACGAGTCGGTGACGCAGATGGGGGAGCCGGTGTCCTTCTGGTAGGCGATGCTCATGGCGTTGAACGCCGCGGCAGCACCGGGGCGAAGGCTCTGGCCGGCGGCGCCGAAGAGCGGGCAGAGGGCGGCAACCGGGATCTTGCCGTTGGGGTACTCGCCCTCGTTGGTGCTGCACGCCTTGACTGACCCGTCGGCGAGGACGCCGGGCACGACGAGCGCGGCGCGCAGCCGCTTCGTCGCCTCGATCGCCGCCGGGTCGCCACTGCCGAGGAGCAGCCCGGCGACCGGTCCGGCCTTGGCGACCTGCTCGGCGTGCAGCTGGCGGGTCGCGTCGAGCTGCGCCTTCTGCTCCGTGACCACCACGTCGAGCTTCTTCTTCGCGTCAGCGGCCGCGGTGGCGGCCTCGGTCGCGCGGGTGCTCGCCTCGACCGCCTTGAGGGCGATGGTGCGCTGCAGCTGGGTCTGGTTCTGGACGCGCTCGATCTGCCAGCTCCGCTGGTCGCTGAGGTAGGACAGCTGGGCGGCCGTGTCGCTCGCCTCCGCGGCGGGCTTGGCCAGGGTGTCGAGCAGGGTGCCCATGTCGCTGATGCTGCCGCCGGTGCCGGCGTAGGCGAGGTAGGCCCACTGGCCCAGGGCCCGGCGGTCCTCGCCCAGCCGCGTGCTCAGCTGCTGGTAGAGCAGGACGTTGCGGTTGGCCTCCTCGCGGGCGGCGCGCTCGGCATCCCGCGCGGCGGCGTACTTCTGGAGGAGCGCGTTGGCCTCGAGGGCTAGCCGGTCCAGCTTGGTGGCGGCCGCGGCGATCCCGGCGTTGGAGGCGGTCAGGTCCTCGGTCAGGGCATCGGCGGCGGCGATCTGCGCGGCCAGCTCCGAGGGGCTGAGGGTGCTCTCGCCACCGGCGCCCGGCGTGGCCGTGGCCCCGGCGGACATGGTGCCGCTGCCGGTGGTCACGCTGCCGGTCGCGGGCGGGCGGCTCGCGACGGTGGAAGCCGGGGGCGGGGTGGCTGTGGTGCTTGAGGACGATGTGACGGGTGGGGTCGTGCTCGAGGCGTATGCCGGGGAGAGACCTGCCAGCGTCACAACCGCCACGGCGCCTGCGACCACGCTGGCTCGCATTCCGAGCCCGACCACGATCTGCCACTCCCTCGTCCGCCACCCCCCTCGGGCGGCTCTGCTACCTCAACGCAGGGTAACCCGGGAAGGTCACGGTCCGTCTCCTGCTTTCGGCGGAGAACTCCTGGCCATCAGGCTGACGCGGTGCCCTGCGGGACCGAGCCGACCGACCTCCTCGAACCCCCGACGCCGGTGGAAGGCGAGCGACGGCTCGTTCGGGGGGTCGACGTTGACCTCGAGCACCAGGCGGCCCCTCGGCGCGGCCGCCGCCTCGACCGCGTCGTAGACCGCCGAGGCGAGCCCCCTGCGCCGGAACCGGTCGGCGATGACGATCCGGTCGAGGTAGTCGAAGCGGTCACCGAACCGCTCGCTGAACCAGCGGTAGTTCTCGGAGTCGTAGTCGGTGCCCGGGCCGAAGACCAGGACGAAGCCTGCCGTCTCGCCGTCGCACTGGATGACGTCGGCGCGGGTGGCCCACCCGCGCAGCCGCGCGAGGTGCTCGCCGTCCAAGGGGGAGAGGAGCTCCACGTGGTCGGCGTTGAGCTGCAGCACGGCGGGCACGTCGTCGTCGGTCATCGGACGCAGCACGTCGGGGGCCTCCATGCTCCGAGTCTGCCACCCATGACGTTTGTCACTTTCGCGCGCGGCGTGGAGACTCCTCCACGCCGCTTTCGTCTGCTCGCCTGAAGGGGACACGCGATGCCCACCACCAGCACCACCACCAGCACCACCACCTTCATCCGCTCCGACTACGTCATCCTCGGCGCGGGCGGTCTGGCTGTCCTCGCTGCGGCGGTGACCCGATTCGCCGGCGGGGGAGCGGTGCTGCCGTTCGTCTGCTCCGCCGTCGCGGTGACCCTGCTGGCGTCGCTCGTCGGACGATCGGTCGAGCAGCTCGGCGACCGGTTCGGTCCGGGGGCCACCGGGGTGCTGCAGTCGGCCCTGGGCAACCTGCCCGAGCTGTTCATCGCGCTGTTCGCGCTCAAGGCCGGGCTGGTCGGGGTGGTGCAGGCAGCCCTGATCGGCTCGATCCTGGCCAACCTGCTGCTCGTGCTCGGTCTGGCCTTCCTCGTGGGGGGCCTGAAGCACGGCACCCAGCAGCTCAACTCGGAGCGGGCGCGCAGCATCATCGTCCTGATGGTGCTCTCGGTGGCCGCGATGGTCGTGCCGTCACTGGCCCACTACGTCCACACCCCGGCCGCGGCGCACGAGAAGACACTGTCGCTCATCGTCTCCGTCGTGCTGCTCGTGCTCTTCGCGCTCACCCTCCCGGCCTCGTTGCGGAAGGAGTCCGGCAGCGAGGCGGAGACGGGCGCCGGTCAGGCTGAGGCACCACGGTGGCCGGTGTGGCTCGCCGTCGGCCTGCTCGCGGCCGCCGCAGCGGCCGCCGCCTTCGTCTCCGACTGGTTCGTCGTGGCGCTCGAGCCGGCCATGAACGCCCTCAGCATCTCGGACGCCTTCGCGGGCCTGGTCATCGTCGCCATCGCCGGCAACGCGATCGAGAACGTCGTGGGGGTGCAGCTAGCCGCGCAGAACCGGTCCGAGTACGCGTTCTCGATCGTCATCAACTCGCCGATCCAGATCGCCCTCGTCCTCGCGCCGCTCCTGGTGGTCCTCTCGGCGGTCTTCGGGTTCGCATCGCTCACCCTGGTGTTCGCGCCGATGCTGGTGGTGTCGGTCGTGATCGCCGTGATCCTCACGGCCTTCATCACCTTCGACGGTGAGTCCACCTGGATCGAGGGTGCGGCCCTGATCGCGGTGTATGCCGTGATCGCCACCTCGTTCTGGTGGGGATGAGTCGTCCACAGCCGGGATGCGCCCCCGGACTTGTCCCCAGGCATCGGTTGGGGCGATGGCAGAAGTGGGGGAGTGGCACCACGGTTGACCCATGGACGAGGCCGGGGAGTGGAAGAACGAGGTCAGGCTGGTCGGTCGGATCAGCGTGGACGCGCAGGAACGCGAGCTGCCGAGTGGTGACCGCGTGGCTCAGCTGCGGGTGGTCGTGCCGCGGTCGACCGACACCGGCGCCGGGCGCGTCGACACCATCGACGTGGCGTGCTGGTCGGCTCGCACCCGTCGCAGCGCCCGCGGGCTGAAGGCGCAGGACCTCGTCGAGGTGGTCGGCGCCCTGCGGCGGCGGTTCTTCCGCACGGGCACGGTGACGGTCAGTCGCTACGAGGTGGAGGCGTTGTCGCTGAAGCGGCTTCGCGCTGGGTCAGGAACTCCCAGGTCAGCCCGTGGGCGATGACGATCAGGCAGATGAGGGCGATCGCCGCCAGCTGGATCGGCGCCAGGTCGAGCAAGCCCGCCAAGGACGGCACCAGCCCGAGCACCAGGATCGCGGTGTAGAGGACGACGACCACCCACCGGTAGCGGCGGAACGGGCCGGGGTGGGGGACCCGACCGTCGAGCTGGATCAGCCGCCAGGTCGAGACGATCCCGACGAGCGACACCAGCCCGAACGTCGTGCGCCACATGAACGGTCGGTCCGGAGCCACCTGGGCGAACAGGCCCATCAGGGCCGGCAGGAGGAACGACAGGTAGATGCCGCCGGCGAGCTTGCGCACCTCGGGCGTGGACAAGAGCTGGGGCCGCCGCTCGAGCACGTTCCACCACAGGCCCACCAGCGTGAAGCAGCTGGCGGACAAGAAGGCATAGAAGCTCGACAGGTCCATGACGTCCTCCTCGCCGGGCAGTTCGCCCATGGTCCCACCCGGCACCTCGTGGCACGATCGCTGTGTGACCACCAGCTCGCCCGCAGGCGCCCCACGCACCCAGCAGCTGCGTGACCTGGCGGTGCTCCGACGCGTCCGGGACCGGATCGACCGCGAGTACGCACAGCCGCTCGACGTGGAGGCCCTGGCCAGGGGTGCGCACATGTCGGCCGGGCACCTGAGTCGTGAGTTCCGCAAGGCCTATGGCGAGTCGCCCTACGGCTACGTCATGACGCGCCGGATCGAGCGGGCGATGGCCCTGCTGCGTCGCGGCGACCTGAGCGTCACCGACGTGTGCTTCGCCGTGGGCTGCCAGTCGCTCGGCACGTTCAGCACCCGCTTCACCGAGCTCGTCGGGATGCCACCGAGCACCTACCGGCGCGAGGCAGCGGAGTCAGTCGCCGGCATCCCGTCCTGCGTGGCCAAGCAAGTCACGCGACCGGTCAGGAATCGAGAAGCACCAGCCGTCGAGCCACAGCTAGCGTGACGGCCATGGACATCACCATCCACTCGAGCTTCCTGCCGCACGACGACCCGGAAGCCGCGCTCGGCTTCTACCGCGACATCCTCGGGTTCGAGGTCCGGGGCGACGTCGGCTACCAGGGCATGCGGTGGATCACCGTCGGCCCGACCGGGCAGCCCGGGACCTCGATCGTGCTGCATCCACCGGCCGTGGATCCCGGGATCACGGACGAGGAACGCCGGACCATCGTCGAGATGATGGCCAAGGGCACGTATGGCGGGATCCTGCTGGCGACGGCTGACCTGGACGACACGTTCGAGCGCGTCCAGGCCAGCGGCACCGAGGTCGTCCAGGAGCCGACCGAACAGCCCTACGGCGTGCGCGACTGCGCGATCCGGGACCCTGCCGGCAACCTGATCAGGATCCAGGAGCGGCGCTGACAGCACCGCGGTGTGCTCGACGTCTTGTGCTCACGCTAGAACGCCGATAATCGACATTATGTCAATCTAGCGATTCCCGGACCCTTCCCCACTAGGTCGTGGCGGGCTCGAGGGCCATCGTCTCGACCGGTGCCACAGCCGGCGTGCGCCTCGGACGCGCGAACGCCAGCACCAGCACGACGGCCACCGCGATCATCGCCGCTGCGACGCCGAACCCGCGGTCAGCGCCGAGGACGAACAGCTCTCTGGCCCGGACGCTCGCCGACGGGCCCGAGGCCGCGCCCGGCCCTGCGGTGGCGAACACCGTGACCAGGACAGCCAGACCGACTGCTCCACCGACCTGCTGCGTCACGTTCACCAGGCCCGAGGCCACACCGGCCTCCTGCGGGGCCACCCGGGCCATGCCCGCGGCGGTCAGCGGCACGAACGCCGTGCCGTTGCCGAGGGCGAAGATGACCATCGACCCGATCAGGTGGGAGTACGTGGTGTCGACGTCGAGCTGGGTGAGCAGGACCAGCCCGACGGCCGACAGGACCATGCCGACCAGCATGACCGCCCGGCCCCCGAACCGGGGCACGAGGACCCGGGTGGCGAGCTGGGAGCTCACGAAGACCGACACCGGGAACGGCACGAACGCCAGACCGGTGCGCACCGGCGACCATCCCAGCACGAGCTGGAAGTACTGGCTGAGGAAGAAGAACGCGCCCATGCTCCCTGCCACCAACAACATCCGGGCCACGTAGGCGCTGGCTCGCTCGCGGTCGGCGAACAGGTGCAGCGGCGTGATGGGGTGCTCCACGGTGCGCTCGACGGCGACGAAGCCCGCCAGCAGGGCAACGGCGACGGCGAACGACGCCAGGGCAGTGGCACTCCCCCACCCGTCGGCAGCCGCCCGGATGAAGCCGTAGACCAGTGCGGTCATCCCGGCGGTGGAGAGCAGGCTTCCGGCGTAGTCGATCCGGCCGTGGTGGGCGCGGCTGTTCGGCAGGGCGGTCCGGGACAGTGCCAGCACCACGAGGCCGATCGGGACGTTGACGAACATCACCCAGCGCCAGGAGGCGTAGTTGGTGAGCAGTCCCCCGGCGATCAGGCCGATGGCGGCGCCGCTCGCCGACACAATCGTGTAGTAGCCGATCGCCCGCGTGCGGTCCTCTGCACGGGGGTACAGACCCATGAGGATGGCCAAGGCGGACGGCGCCACCAGCGCGGCACCGACACCTTGGGCGGCACGGGCCAGGAACAGGTGGGCACCCGCGTCGGCGAAACCGCCGAGCAGCGAGGCCATGGTGAACAACACCATGCCGACGGCGAAGACGGCACGGCGCCCGAACAGGTCGCCCGCGCGGGCGCCGAGCAGGAGGAGTCCCCCGAACGCGAGCGTGTAGGCGTTGACGACCCACGAGAGGTTGGCCGGCGCGATGTGCAGCGCCTGCTGCATGTCCGGCAGCGCGATGTTCACGATGGCCGCGTCGAGCACGATCATCAGCTGCGTCGTGAGCACGACGGCGAGGGTGAGCCAGGTCCGAGCAGACCGGGCTGGGGCAACAGTGGAACTCATGGATGGAGGTCCTTCCAGGCAGCGCGAGCTATGATGGCCTTGAAGCGGAGGATCCCTCCGCGTCGTTGCGAAGGATGGAAGCGGAGATTAACTCCGCTTCTGGAACTATACGGAGGATGCCTCCGGTTATGCAAGGTGGTGGCCAAGATGTCCCCTGACGAGGGCAAGACGTTGCGCGCGGATGCCGTGCGCAACCGGTCGCGACTGCTCGACGCCGCCACCGGCGCCTTCGCCGACCGCGGTGCGGACGCCTCCCTCGACGACATCGCCAAGGCTGCCGGCCTGGGCATCGGCACGCTCTACCGCCACTTCCCCACCCGCGAGGACCTCGTGCTGGCGGTGTACGGCGCGCAGATCGACGCCCTCGACCAGCGGTCCCGCGAGCTGGCGTCCAGTGACGACCCCGGCGAGGCGCTGCGGGAGTGGATGCGGGGCTTCGTCGACTTCTACGCCGTGAAGCAGGGCATGGTGACGCTGCTGCGCACCATGATGAACGGCAGCCGGGCCGGTCAGTTCGAGCAGACCCGCGCCACGATGCGCGAGGCGGCCGAGCGCGTGCTGGCGCCCGCGACCGAGGCCGGCGTCATCCGCAAGGACGTGGCGGCTCCGGAGCTGATCCGGGCCCTCGGCGGCATCTGCCTCACCAGCGACCCCAAGAGCACGCCACCGTCGTCGACCTTGGCGCTGGTCGACCTCGTCTACGACGGACTGCGTTTCGGCGCACCGGTCGCCGCCGTCTCACGCTGAGTCGCGAGCGGGGTCGTCATAGTCTCTTCTCCATGGACGAGACGGCCCCCACGCCCACCGACACCACGCCGACCGACACCACGCCCACCGACACCACGCCCACCGACACCACGGCATACGAGCTGAACGACGGCACCACGCTGCCGGCGATCGGTTTCGGCACCTACCCGCTCAGGGGCGAGGACGGCATCGCGGCAATGGTCGCGGCTCTGGGGTCGGGCTACCGACTGCTCGACTCGGCCGTCAACTACGGGAACGAGACCGAGGTCGGTGAGGCACTGCGCCGCTCCGGCCTGCCGCGCGAGGACGTGGCCCTCACCACCAAGATCCCGGGCCGCTTCCACGCGAAAGAGCTTGCGCTGCAGTCACTTCGCGACTCGGCCAGCCGATTTCAGGTCGAGCAGCTCGACCTCGCGCTGATCCACTGGCCCAACCCGAGCCAGGACCTCTATCCGCAGGCGTGGCAGGCCCTGGTCGAGGCCCAGCGCGACGGCCTGGTGCGCACCATCGGGGTCAGCAACTTCACCGAACGACACCTGCGCCGGATCATCGACGAGAGCGGCGTGACACCGGCCGTCAACCAGATCGAGCTGCACCCCTACTTCCCGCAGCCCGCCATGAGAGTTGTCCACGCGGAGCTGGGGATCCGCACCCAGGCCTGGAGTCCCATGGGCAAGCGGCAGGCGCCCTTCGACGAGCCCGCAGTGGCGGACCCTGCCGCCGCCCACCAGGTCACGCCGGGGCAGGTCATCCTGCGCTGGCACGTGCAGCTCGGCTCGCTCGCGCTGCCCAAGTCGGCCACGCCGGAGCGTCAGCGGCAGAACCTCGACGTCTTCGGGTTCGAGCTGTCCGGGGCCGAGATGGACGCGATCACCGCGCTCGGACGCCCCGACGGGCGGTTGTTCGGTGGCGACCCCGACACCCATGAGGAGATGTAGCCCTCACTCGAACGGCGACGGGTCCCCCGCACCCACTCGCGTGACCTCCGGGGTGCCGTCGGAGTAGTCGACCACGGTCGTCGGGTCGGTGCCGCACTCCCCCGCGTCGATGACCGCGTCGACCTGGTGGTCCAGCTCTTCCTTCACCAGCCAGCCCTCGGTCATCGGCGCCGTCTCCTCGGGCAGGATCAGCGTGCTCGACAGCATCGGCTCCCCCAGCTCGGCCAGCAGCGCCTGCACCACGCGGTTGTCCGGGATCCTGACACCCACGGTCTTCTTCTTCGGGTGCAGCAGGCGGCGCGGCACTTCCTTGGTGGCCGGCAGGATGAACGTGTAGGGACCCGGGGTAGCCGCCTTGATCGCGCGGAACACCCGGTTGTCGATGTGCACGAGCTGCCCGAGCTGGGCGAAGTCGGCGCAGACCAGCGTGAAGTGGTGCTTGTCGTCGAGGTGCCGGATCCGCACGATCCGCTCCTTGCCCTCCTGGTTGCCCAGGGCGCAGCCCAGCGCGTAGCCGGAGTCGGTCGGGTACGCGACCAGGCCCCCGTCCCGGATCAGCTGGACCGCCTGGCCGATGGCCCGTGGCTGCGGGTCCACGGGGTGCACGTCGAGATAGCGGGCCATGCAGCGACTGTATACAGGGCGACTATGTTGTTCGGCGTGCGAGCACTCGTGAAGACCCACGCCGGCCCCGGACTCGAGATGGTTGATGTCCCGGAACCGCAGCCCGGCCCCCACGACGTCAAGATCCGTGTCCTGCGCGCCGGACTCTGCGGCACCGACCTCCACCTCGAGCAGTGGGACGACTGGGCAGCCTCGACCGTCAAGGCGCCCATGACCATCGGCCACGAGTTCTACGGCGAGGTCGTCGAGGTCGGTGAGGACGTCGACTCGGTGCACGTCGGCCAGCGCGCCTCCGGCGAGGGCCACATCGTCTGTGGCACGTGTCGCAACTGCCGAGCCGGCCGACGTCACATGTGCATCCACACCAAGGGAATCGGGGTGAACCGCGATGGAGCCTTCGCCGACTTCGTCGTCATCCCGGCCTCGAACGTCTGGGTGCAGCCCGACGACCTCGACCCCGACCTCGGCGCGGTGTTCGACCCCCTGGGCAACGCCACCCACACGGCACTGTCGTTCCCCATGGCGGGCGAGGACGTCGTCATCACCGGCGCCGGGCCGATCGGCGTGATGGCCGCCGCGCTGGCGCGCCACGTGGGCGCCCGACACATCGTCGTCACGGACCTCAGCGACTACCGCCTGGCGCTGGCCAAGGACGCCGGGGCCGACCTCGTCGTCAACGTGCGGACGTCCGACCTCGGGGAGGCGATGAAGACCCTGGGCATGAAGGAGGGCTTCGACGTCGGCCTGGAGATGTCCGGGGTGCCCAGCGCGGTGGAGGACATGCTCGCCCACATGAACCACGGTGGTCGGGTCGCGATGCTGGGTCTGCCCAAGGACCCCTTCCCCATCGACTGGGGGCGCGTCATCACGCACATGATCACCATCAAGGGCATCTACGGCCGCGAGATGTACGACACGTGGTACGCGATGAGCTCGATGCTCGGGAACTCCCCCGTCCTGCGCGACCGGATCGCGTCGGTCATCACCCACCGCCTCCCTGCCGAGCAATGGCAGGACGCCTTCGCCGCCGCCCGCTCCGGGCAGTGCGGCAAGGTCATCATGGATTGGAGCTGAGCGATGTACGGCACCGTCAAGGACGAGCTGGCCGCGACCCTGCGGGAGATCGAGGAGGCCGGCCTCTACAAGCGGGAGCGCGAGCTGTCCTCACCGCAGTCGTCCCACATCAGGACCGCACGCGCGGACGGGGTCCGCGCCGAGGCGCTCAACTTCTGCGCCAACAACTACCTGGGCCTGGCCGACCACCCGGACGTCGAAGCCGCTGCGGCAAAGGCGTTGCAGGACTGGGGATTCGGCATGGCGAGCGTGCGGTTCATCTGTGGCACGCAGGAGCTGCACAAGCGGCTGGAGGGGGCGCTGTCCGACTTCCTCCAGATGGAGGACACCATCCTCTACTCATCCTGCTTCGACGCCAACGGCGGTGTCTTCGAGGTCCTCTTCGGCGCGGAGGACGCGATCATCTCCGACGAGCTGAACCACGCCTCGATCATCGACGGCATCCGGCTCTCCAAGGCGAAGCGGTTCCGCTACAAGAACGCCGACATGGCCGACCTGCGCACCCAGCTCGAGGCGGCCACCGCCGCCGGTGCCCGACGCAAGGTCGTCGTGACCGACGGGGTCTTCTCGATGGACGGGTTCCTGGCGCCGCTGGACCAGATCTGCGACCTCGCGGACGAGTTCGGGGCGATGGTGCTCGTCGACGACAGCCACGCCGTGGGGTTCGTGGGCGAGGGCGGTCGCGGCACTCCCGAACGGTTCGGGGTCATGGACCGGGTCGACATCCTCACCGGCACGCTGGGCAAGGCCCTCGGTGGCGCGTCGGGCGGCTATGTCAGCGCGCACCGCGAGATCGTCGACCTGCTGCGACAGCGGTCGCGCCCCTACCTCTTCTCCAACGCCGTCGCGCCGAGCGTCGCGGCCGGTTCGCTCAAGGCCCTGGAGATCGCCGCCGGCTCGCAGGACGCGCGGGCCCGGCTGCAGGCCAACTCGGTCCTGTTCCGCGAGCTGATGACCGAGGCCGGCTTCACCCTCCTGCCCGGCGAGCACGCGATCACCCCGGTCATGTTCCCCGGCGACGACGGCGCGCGACTGGCGGCCCAGGTCGCCGACGCGATGCTCGAGCAGGGCGTCTACGTCATCGCGTTCTCGTACCCCGTGGTGCCGCAGGGCAAGGCGCGCATCCGCGTGCAGCTGTCCGCCGGTCACTCCGAGGACGACGTGCGGGCCTGTGTCGCCGCCTTCGTGGCGGCCCGCGACCGGGTCGGCTGAGGCGCCCCGGTGGCCCGGCTGCTCTATTCGGCAATCGCCTCGCTCGACGGCTACACCGTCGACGCGTCGGGGAGCTTCGCCTGGGCGGCGCCGAGCGAGGAGGTGCACGCCTTCGTCAACGACCGTGAGCGCACCGTGGGCACCTACGTCTACGGCCGTCGCATGTGGGAGGTGATGCGCTACTGGGCCACCGACGACACGGGGTCCGACCGCTCGTCGGTGTCCGCCGACTACCGGCGGATCTGGCAGTCGGCCGACAAGGTCGTCGTGTCGAGCACACTGACTGGGGTCGACACGCCACGCACCGAGCTGGTGCGGGACCTGGCCGCCGCGGACCTCGCGCAGCGCAAGGCCACGGCGAGAGCCGACCTCGGCATCGGTGGCCCGACCCTGGCGGCCGATGCCTTCCGAGCGGGCCTCGTCGACGAGGTCTCGCTCTACCTGCACCCGGTCTCGGTGGGTGGTGGGACTCCTGCCCTGCCCCGCGACACGACCGTCCACCTACGGCTCGCCGAGCAGCACACCTTCGGCGACGGGGTGGTGTTCCTGGGCTACCTGGTCGACCGGCGCTAGTCCTCAGCCAACCCGCTGACGATGGGGGTGCCCAGCACGACGGTGCGGGTGACCGTGCAGAGCCGGTCGTGGGACATCGCGATGGCCTTGGGGAGCATCTCGCGGGCCCGGTCACCGTCGGCACCCTCGGGGAAGGTCACCACGAACTCCACCCTGAGGTCGCCCATCCTGTTGCCGTCGTCATCCCGCAGCTTCTCCCCCGCCCCCGTCACGGTGAAGGAGGTGGGCTGGACCCGCTTGGTCGTGATGAAGTCGACGTCGGTGGCGCTGCAGCCCGCGATCGCGGCGAGGAAGAGCTCCACGGGGGTGAACTCGGTGGAGTCCCCTCCCCCGCCGATGAGCATCGTGCCGCCTCGCGCGTTGGTCACCTCGTACAGCCCCTTCTCGACCCGGGTCATGCTGATCGAGCGATGGCCCGGACCCGTACCGCCGGTTTCTTCTGCCATCAGGCACCCCACTTCTGCGCCAGCGCGCGGACGACGGTGATGTTCCGGGCGGTCCCCGGGACACCAAGGATCTTCTCGATGCGGGCACCGGTCAGCTTGGCCTCGTTGAACGGCACCGCGAACTCCATCAACACATCCTTGCCGATGACCGTGGCGCGCTCGCGCGCGGCCTCCTGCGCGTGCAGCTCCGTGGTCGCGGCGGCAGACGGCGTGGTGGTGCAGAAGCTCACGTAGCGACTGGTCTCCCCCTTCACCTGCTCGGGTATGCCGTCCACCTCCGCGAGCAGGGCCGGCAGCTCGGCGGGCTTGCGGGCGATCGCGACGATGTCGAAGCCGGCGTGGGCACTGAGGACCCGACCCACCTCGGCCTCGAGCTTGGGCACGCTGCGCAGGGGCGACGACACGAAGAAGTTGCCCGTCTGGATGTACGACTCGACATCGCCGAAACCGTTGTCCGACAACACTTCGCGCGCCTCGGCCATCTTCAGCTGACGCTTGCCGACATTGACCGCTCGCAGGAACACGATGTAGCCGGCCATCACAGCACGACCTCTCCAGCACCCACGACGCGGACCAGTCCCCCGACCGTGACCGTCCCCTCCTCGGTCACTGCGAGCTCGAGGGAGGAGGGCCGTGACACCTGCTCCCCCTGGCTGACGGTCCAGCGGCCGGACCGACCCTGGGCCACCATCCAGGCACCGAGGTTGGAGCAGGCCGACCCCGTGGCGGCATCCTCCGACACCGCCTGGCCATCGCTGATCAGGGCCCTCGCCTCGATCGCCCCCTCCCCCGACGGCGACCACACGTAGACGAGCGTCTCGCCACCTCGGGCGCCCATGCCGGCATACCCACCGAGCAGCTCGGGCCTGGCCCGGGCGCGGCGCACCGCGTCGACGGAAGCGGCCTGGGCGATCACCTGCGACGTGCCCACGCTGACCTGATGCACGGGCTCGACGAGGTCGTCGGTCTCCAGCCCGAGCGCCGCAGCCACGTCGTCGACGACGAGGTCTGCCTCCACCCGGCCCGCGTTCGCCGTGAGGGTCCACCGGTCTCCCTGCGCCGCCACCGGGATCACTCCCGCCGGCATGGAGAGCCCGAGGCGGTCACCGAGCCCGTGCAGCTCGCGGGCGACGTGGGCGGTGCCGAGCGTCGGGTGGCCGGCGAAGGGCATCTCGAAGGACGTCGTGAAGATCCGCACGCCCGCGTCGGCGCCGTCGACCGGTGGCACCAGGAAGGTCGTCTCGGACAGGTTGAACTGCCGCGCCAGGGCGAGCATCTGGTCGTCGGAGAGTGCGGAGCCGTCCTCGAAGACGCACAGCGGGTTGCCCGAGAACGGGTCGTCCGCGTGTGCGAAGACGTTGAGCAGCCGGTACCTCAAGCGCATGCGCCCACTCTGTCAGACTGGCGCCGTGACCTCACCACCCCCGACTCCCGATGGCCGACTCGTGCTGCTGCGCCACGGCGAGACCGAGTGGTCGCGGTCCGGGAAGCACACCGGGCGCACCGACGTGCCACTGACCGAGCACGGCGAGGAGCTCGCCCGGCAGGCCGGTCGGCTGGTCGCCGACTACGACTTCGTCCTCACCCTCAGCTCGTCGTTGCAGCGTGCGCGACGGACGGCGGAGCTCGCGGGGCTGACGCCCGAGGTCGACGACGACCTCCTCGAGTGGGACTACGGCGGCTACGAGGGCCTGACGACACCCCAGATCCGGGACGAGCTCGGCTATGACTGGACCGTCTTCCGGGACGGGGTGCCGCCGGGCGACACCCCGGGAGAGACCGTCGAGGAGGTGGCGGCCCGCACGTCGCGGGTCGTCAAGCGCGCCATCGCGGCGATGGCCGAGGGTGACGTCGCGCTGGTCGGGCACGGACACTGCCTGCGCGTCCTCACCAGCGTCTTCCTGCGGCAGGAACCGCGCCTGGGGGCACAGCTGCTGCTCGACGCGGGTTCGGTGAGCGTGCTGCAGTTCGAGCGAGAGCAGCCCGCCATCCGGGTCTGGAACCATGGGCCGGCCGTGACCGGCCACTGACCCGGTCTGGCGCACGGCCGCGGTCGGTCAGTCTCGCGTCGTCCTCGTGCGCGGTGGGCGCACCACGGTGAGGTCGCCGCGTCGAGGATTCGGCATGGCCGCGGGAGCGCCCGGAACCTGCTGCGCCGGAACGGGATCGGGATCGACGGGCCAGTCCGCGGCCCCCTCCGCGTCGAACAGCGCGAGCGCGCTCGAGTCCCCCGGCGTGAACCGCGGGCCGTAGCGCACTCCCCCGAAACCCGCCTCGTCGAAGGCGCGCGCCCACGCCTGCGGCACGGCATACGGGACGGTCGACTCGATCTCACGGGTCACCCCGAACTCGGCCGCGCCGCGGTCCTGGGTGTCGGCGACGTCTCGCGCAGCCGGCAGCCGCAGTCGCGAGACCACCGCCTCCTCGAGGAGGCTCTCGGGGACCGCCTGCGAGCTGCCGAGGACCGGGCCCAGCCGCTCCCGCAGGGCGCTCAACGGGTCGAGCGCGACGTAGCAGGTGCCGCGCGGCGTCCGGAGGTCGAACCGGCCGGCCCCGTCGTTGCCGAACCACCACGGGCCCAGGTCGCGCCCGTGGGCGCGGTACAGGTCGGTGTCGGCGGCGACGGAGTATGCCGGGAAGCCGGCCACGGAGCCGGGCGGCGGACCGAGGGCAGTCCGCTCGCGCGCCGTCATGCGGCCCAGTGGCTGGCGTCGGCAGCAGCGGCTGCCGCCACCCGCGCCACCGAGGTCGGGGACGAACGGTGTACCACGAGGTAGTCGACGGCGCTGTGGCCGTCGAACACTGCTGACGGCGTCGTGAGCCAGGCGCCGATCGACCAGCCGTCGGCTCCCTTGCGGACGAAGGCACCGACCGCCTCCTGCACGCCCGGGCGGACCGCGCCGTTGCGACCGAACTGCAGCGACGGGTAGACGAGGTGGCCGTCGGCGGTGCGGCAGGCCAGCACGGTCCCACGCCGCACCCGGTCGAAGAGCGCCTGGCGGGAGATGCCCAGCCACGCGACCAGCCCTGTCGTGTCGTAGAACGGACCCAGCGGCTGGTCGAGGGGGTGCACCGTCGGCAGGGCGGCGACCATGCGGTCCGCGATCGCCTCGACGTCACCGAGATCGAGCCGACGTCCCTGCGCCGCCAGCTCGGCAGCGCGCTGCTGCACCCGGGCGCGGACCGCCTCGGTGAGGGCGTCGACGCTGGTGGGCTCGACGCTGGTGGACTCGACGCTGGTGGACTCGACGCTGGTGGACTCGACGCTGTGGTGTCCGAGATCGGTCGTCGTGCGCGTGCGTGGCTCCATCGGTCCTCCTGCCGGTCGTCTCACTCCCCGTCCTCGCCGCCGTCACCAGCGGCAAGGCGTCAAGGGCGTCAAGGTCTACCGACAGGGTAACGCGCCGCGCCGACACTACCCGTCAGGGCAGCGGCCAGGTGTGCACCGGTTCGTTGCTGTGCATGTGCTCGGCGTAGAGCCTGAGCATCTCGGCCAGGGCCTTCTGGCGGTCCAGGCCGGCGGCCTCGAGCCGGTCGACCGTGTCGGTCTGCCAGGTCGCGCCGTTCGTGCTGGTCTTGCAGCGACCCTCGATGACGGACAGGTAGCGGTCGCGCACGGCCTCCGAGACGCCCCAGTCAGCCAGCCCTTCGTGGGCCATCGGCAGGAGGTGGCGGAGCACGAGCTCCTCGGCCCTGACCTCGCCGAAGCCCGGCCAGTAGAGCCGCGACTCGATGCCGTCACGGGCGGCGTTGTGGAAGTTCTGCTCCGCTGCGGCGAAGCTCATCTTCGACCAGATCGGGCGGTCGTCGGACGCGAGCTTGCGGATCACGCCGTAGTAGAAGGCGGCATTGGCCAGCACGTCGACCAACGTCGGACCCGCCGGCAGGACGCGGTTCTCGACGCGCAGGTGGGGCGTGCCGTCGACGATGTCGTAGATGGGCCGGTTCCAGCGGTAGACGGTGCCGTTGTGCAGCCGCAGCTCGGGCAGCGAGGGTGCCTCGCCGGCGTCGAGCATGGCCACCGGGTCCTCGTCGCTCACCTCGGCCAGCAGGGCCGGGAAGTAGCGGACGTTCTCCTCGAACAGGTCGAAGATCGAGGTGATCCAGCGCTCACCGAAGAACACGCGTGGGCGGACCCCCTGGTTCTTCAGCTCGATGCTGCGGGTGTCGGTGGCCTGGCTGAACAGCTCGATCCGCGTCTCGGCGTGCAGCCGCTTGCCGAAGAAGTAGGGCGAGTTGGCCGCCAGGGCGATCTGCGGCGCGACCAGCGCCTGAGCGGCGTTCCAGTGCGCCGCGAAGTCCTGCGGCGCGACCTGGAGGTGCAGCTGGACGCTGGTGCAGGCGGACTCGGGCGCGATCGAGTCGCAGTAGGTCGCGACCCGCTCCCCCGTCGGCCCCTCGATGTCGAGGTAGATGTCCTCGCCACGCGCGTAGAAGATCGAGTCGTTGAGCGCGGTGTAGCGGTTGTTGGCGCTGATCCAGTCGCCCTCGAAGTGCTCGGGCATGATCGTCGGGAGGATCCCGACCGCGACGATGTGGGCGCCCCGCTTCTCGGCGGCCGCGCTGGCGGCGTTGAGGGAGGCGCGCATCTCGTCCTCGAGCTCGATGGCCGAGTCACCCGGGAGCGGGCGGGGCGGGACGTTGAGCTCGATGTTGTACTGCGCGAGCTCGGTCTGGTAGCCGGGATCGGCGATCGCCTCGAGCACCTCGGCGTTGGCGAACTTGGGCTGGTAGGCGTCGTCGACGAGGTTCAGCTCGATCTCCATGCCGGTCATCGGCCGGTCGAACTCGAACTGGCTCTGGGCCAGCATCCGCTCGAAGACGTCGAGGTTCTGCCGGACCTTCTCGCGGTACCGCTGGCGTTGCTCGCGCGTATAGCTCTGCGCGTTGACCTCTTCGCCCACGGAACCTCCTCCGGTGTTCCCCAGGGCCTGACACCGGTGTGGCGCCTTGCCTCAGGATGTGACGTGTGTGATGACCTAACCATGCGCAGGGCGCGCCTGCCAACGGCTGTCGGTCCGCTCTCCTAGCCTTCAGACGTGCGGTTCCTCCACACCTCCGACTGGCACCTGGGGCGTTCCTTCCACCAGGTGGGGCTGCTCGGCGCCCAGGCGGCGTTCGTCGACCACCTCGTGGAGACGGTCCGCGCGGAGGGCGTGGACGCCGTCCTCGTCTCGGGAGATGTCTACGACCGCGCACTACCCTCCCCCGACACGGTCGAGCTGCTCTCCGCCGCCGTCACGCGACTGATCGACGCAGGCGCCGCGGTGGTCCTGTCGAGCGGCAACCACGACTCGGCGATCAGGCTCGGGTTCGCCAGCGAGCTGCTGTCCCGCGCCGGCCTGCACATCCGCACCGCGACCGAGTCGATCGGCGTGCCCGTCCTCGTCGACGGCGTCGCCGTCTACCCCCTCCCCTACCTCGAGCCGGCCGTCGCCGCCGACTCGCTGGGTGCGTCCGAGCGTTCCCACGCCGGGGTGCTCCGCGCCGCGTTGGCCCGGGTCGAGGCAGACCGCGCCGCCCGTGGCGGCCCCTCCGTCGTCATGGCGCACGCGTTCGTCACCGGTGGGGCGACCAGTGACTCCGAGCGCGACATCTCGGTGGGAGGCGTCTCCGCGGTCCACCCCAAGGTCTTTGCCGGCGCCGACTACGTCGCGCTCGGCCACCTGCACGGACGCCAGCGGGTCACGGACGGCGTGCGCTACAGCGGGTCACCGGTGCCGCTGTCCTTCAGCGAGGCCAGCCACACCAAGGGTTCCTGGCTCGTCGACCTCACCGAGTCCGGTGTCAGCGTCGAGGCCGTGGACGCCCCGGTCGAGCGCCCGCTGGCCGTCCTGCGCGGCGACATCGACCTGCTGCTCACCGACCCTGCCCTGACCCCGGCCGAGCGCTCGTGGTGCCAGGTGACCCTGACCGACCCGGTGCGTCCCCTCGGTGCGATGGAGCAGCTCAGGCGGCGCTTCCCCCACACCCTGGTGCTCCAGTTCGACCCGCAGGGCGCACCCGTGCCGGTGCGCAGCTACACCCAGCGCACCGCGACCGAGTCCGACCTCGACGTGTGCTGCGCCTTCCTCGGCCACGTCCGCGGTGGGCACGGACCCTCCGAGGAGGAGCGCGCCGTGCTCGCTGCCGGGGTGGAGGCCGTGCGGGTCCAGCGTGCCGGTGCCGACGACGAGGGCCAGCTGCCGATGACGCTGCCCGCAGCGCGACGGGGCGTCGCGTGAGGCTCCACCGGCTCCAGGTGACCGCCTTCGGTCCGTTCGCCGGCACAGTGGAGGTCGACCTCGACGCGGCTTCGGCCGCTGGCCTCTTCCTGATCCGTGGCGCGACCGGAGCGGGCAAGACGAGCCTGCTCGACGCCGTCGCGTTCGCCTTGTATGCCGACGTCCCCGGCGCCCGCTCGAAGAAGCAGCTGCACAGCGACCACGCGGAGCGAGGGGTCGTCCCGTCGGTGACTCTCGACTTCACCGCCGGTGGGCGACGCCTGAAGATCGAGCGTTCGCCGGAGTTCCTGCGCCCCAAGGCCCGGGGCAAGGGCGAGACCAAGGTGCAGGCTCGAGCAGTGCTCTGGGAGCGACGCGGCACCGAGTGGGTGGCCCTCAGCACCCGTCACGACGAGATCGCCGACGTCGTCAAGGACGTGCTCGGCATGGGTCTCGAGCAGTTCAGCAAGGTCGTGCTCCTCCCCCAAGGAGAGTTCGCCGCGTTCCTGCGGGCCACCCCCGAGGAGCGGCGTTCGCTGCTCGAGCGACTCTTCGACGTCTCGTCCTTCGCAGGCCTCGAAGACTGGTTTGCGTTGCAGCGCAAGCACACTGCTGCCATCGTGGCCGACGAGCGAGCCTCGCTGAACGCCGAGCTGGCGGTCCTCGCCGACGTGCTGGCGGACGCCCCAGACCTCGGCGACGGTTCGCGCGACTGGTCCGACCTGCCGCTCGACGAGCTCCCCGCCGCGCTCGATGCAGCCCGGAGGGCGCTCGACGAGGGATCAACCGCCCGGCTGGCTGCAGTCGATGCGACGCGCCTCGCCGACGAAGCCGCCTCCACCGCACATGCCCTTGCACAGGAGACCGTCGCCCGGCGGTCACGGGGACTCGTCGCCCAGGCGGCCCTGACTGCCCTCGAGGCCGAGACCGAGGGCCGAGACGCCGCCGCCGCGCGGATCGAGCTGGCCGAGCGCGCCGCCTCCGTCGCGGGCGACCTCAAGGCCCTCGACCGGGTGACCGCGGCCCTGGAGTCAGCGCAGGGACGGGTGGCCTCGACCCAGCCGGACGTGGCCCGGTGGGCCCTCGACGGCCGGGGCTCGACTGCCATCGAGGAGGTCATCGCGCGGCTCGACGTCGGCGCGCAGGCGTTGTCGACCGCGCAGCGCATCCAGGCAGCGGTGCAGGAGCGGGAGCGCGCGGCCACCCTGCTCAGGGGTGAGCTGGGCAGCATGGCACGCAGTGTCGAACAGTCCGCCGGGCGCGTGACCACGATGGAGGCCGAGCTGGTCGAGGCGACTGCGGCCCTGACCACCGCGCAGCAGGGTGCGGCGCGGCTCGAGTCCGCGACGGCGCGGCTCGAGCGCGCCCGCGCGGTGCTCGCTGCGCGCCGCAGCCTCGACCAGACCCTCGACCGACAGACGGCCTGCCACACCCTGGTGGCCGCCCAGCGCACCACCGCGCAGGACCTGCGCGACGTCTACCAGGACCGCCGCCAGGCTCGACTCGACGCCATGGCCGGCGAGCTGGCCAGCCGACTGGCAGACGACCAGCCCTGTCCGGTCTGCGGTGCCCTGGACCATCCCCACCTCGCCTCCTCCACCGACCTGGTGACGGCGGACCAGGTCTCCGACGCGGAGGTCCGGTGGCAGCGCGCCGCTGACGAGCTCGCGGCTACCGAACGCACCGCTGCGGCCCTCGCGGCCACGGTGGTCCAGCTTCGCGAGCAGCTCGGTGGCGAGTCGCGCGACCAGGTCGCGCTCGACGCGGCCGTCACGCAGGCCCGCCACGACCTCGACGAGGCGACCACGTGCGCGCAGTCCGTCGACCCGGCGCGCAGCCGGGTGACGACCCTGACGGCGTCCGTCGAGTCACTGACGACCAGGCTGGTGGAGGACCGCCAGACCTGCGCGACCCTTGCGTCGCGGATCGACGACGTCGGTCTCCAGCTGGAGACCGACCGGGCAGCTCAGGTCGAGGCGCTGGGCCAGCACGCCGACCACTGCCCCTGTGCCGAGACAGGGGTGCGCGGGGCCGCTCCAGACCTGCGCGATCCCGACCGCATGCCCGCCACCAGCGCCGTCCACGCCAAGGCCGTCACGGTCGCGGCTGCCCACGCTGCCGCCGTCGTCGAGCTGGAGCGCGCGGAGCGTGACTCGGCCACGGTGGCCACCGCGACCGACGACTCCTTCCGCACTGCCGGCTTCACCGGCCCCGCAGAGGCCCGGGCCGGACAGCTGCCAGCCGCCGAGGTGACCCGGCTCCGTGCCGGCGTGGCCGCCCACGACGAAGCGGCCGTGGTGGCGCGCACGACCCTGGCCGAACCCGAGGTCCAGAAGGCTCTGGAGTCCGCCGACGTCGATGTCACCGCCCTGGCCGCTGGCCGAGAGGCTGCCCATGCCGCCCACACGGCTGCGGTGGCCGCTGACACCCTGGTGCGCCGCACGATGAGCGGCCTCGACCGCGTGCGGGGCAGCATCACCGCCCGGTGCGGGCGCATCACGGAGGCGGAGTCACACCATCAGGTCATCCGCGAGCTCGCCGACGCCGTGGCAGGCACGAGCACGAGCAACGAGCTGCGGATGCGGCTCTCCGCCTTCGTGCTCGCTGCCCGGCTCGAGAAGGTCGCGACGTTGGCGAACGAGCGGCTCTCCCGCATGGGTGAGGGCCGCTACCAGCTCCGCCACACCGACGGGCTGGCCGCGCGCGGTGCCCGCAGCGGTCTCGGTCTCGAGGTCCTCGACCTGTGGACCGGTCAGGCGAGGGCGACGACCTCGCTGTCCGGAGGCGAGTCGTTCATGGCCTCGCTCGCCCTCGCGCTCGGCCTCGCCGACGCCGTCCGCGAGGAGGCCGGTGGCTTCGACCTGCAGACCCTCTTCGTCGACGAGGGGTTCGGGACCCTCGACGACGAGAGCCTCGACCAGGTGATGGCCGTGCTCGACGACCTGCGCGAGGGCGGTCGCGCCGTCGGGGTGGTCAGCCACGTCGCCGAGCTGCGCACCCGCATCCCGAGCCAGATCGTGGTCCGCAAGACCGAGCGCGGCTCGTCGGTGCTTGTTTCAAACGCGCTGGTCACCAGCACCGACGAGTCCGCCCCAGCGGCCTGAGCTCAGCTCTCGAACGCCTCCGGCGGCGGGCAGCTGCAGACGAGGTTGCGGTCTCCGTACGCGCCGTCGATGCGGCCCACCGGCGGCCAGTACTTGTCCGCGGCCTCGACACCGACGGGGAAGGCCGCTGCGGAGCGCTCGTACGGGTACTCCCACTTGCCGGCCAGGGCCTTCGCCGTGTGGGGCGCGTTGCGCAGCATGCTGTCGGCGACCGCGACCTCACCGCCCTCGACCTCGGCGATCTCGTGCCTGATGGCGATCATGGCGTCGCAGAACCGGTCGATCTCGTAGCGGTCCTCGCTCTCGGTCGGCTCGACCATCAAGGTCCCGGCCACCGGGAAGGACATCGTGGGGGCGTGGAAGCCGTAGTCGATGAGCCGCTTGGCCACGTCGTCGACGGTCACACCGCTGCGCCGGGTGAGGTCACGCAGGTCGAGGATGCACTCGTGCGCGACCACGCCGTCGTGACCCGAGTAGAGCACCGGGTAGTGGTCGCGCAGTCGGGCGGCGATGTAGTTGGCATTGAGGACCGCGACCTGGGTGGCCCGGGTCAGACCGGCGCCACCCATCAGCCGCACGTAGGCCCACGAGATCGGCAGGATGCTGGCCGAGCCGTAGGGAGCAGCGGAAATGGGTCCGACGCCACCCTCGGGACCGGCCTCGGCGGCGAGCGGGTGGTTGGGCAGGTGCGGGGCCAGGTGCGAGCGCACCGCGACGGGCCCGACGCCGGGACCGCCACCGCCGTGCGGGATGCAGAAGGTCTTGTGCAGGTTCAGGTGCGAGACATCCGCCCCGAACTTGCCGGGACGCGCCAACCCGACGAGGGCGTTGAGGTTCGCCCCGTCCACGTAGACCTGGCCACCGGCGTCGTGCACGAGCGCGCACAGCTCGGTGATGGTGTCCTCGAAGACCCCGTGCGTGGACGGGTAGGTGACCATGATCGCGGCGAGGTCATCGCGGTGCTGCTCGATCTTGGCCCTGAGGTCCTCCATGTCGACGTCGCCACCTGCGGCGGTCTTGACGACGACCACCTTCATGCCGGCCATCACCGCGGACGCGGCGTTGGTGCCGTGCGCGCTGGCGGGGATCAGGCAGATGTTGCGCTGCGACTGGCCGTTCGCCTCGTGGAAGGCGTGGATGGCGAGCAGGCCCGCGAACTCACCCTGCGAACCGGCGTTCGGCTGGAGGGAGACGGCGTCGTAGCCGGTGATCTCACAGAGCCAGTCGGAGAGCTCACCGATGAGGTCGCGGATGCCCTCGGTCTGGTGGGCCGGAGCGAACGGGTGCAGCTCGGCGAACTCGGGCCAGGTCACCGCGACCATCTCGGTGGTCGCGTTGAGCTTCATGGTGCACGACCCCAGCGGGATCATGCCGCGGTCCAGGGCGAAGTCGCGGTCGGAGAGACGGCGCAGGTAGCGCAGCATCGACGTCTCGCTGTGGTGGCTGCTGAACACCGGGTGGGTGAGGTAGTCGCTGGTGCGCACCAGCGACGACGGCCACTGGAGGTCACCGATCGTGACCTCGCTCGGCCCGGTGGCCCCGAACGCGCTCCAGACCGCTTCGAGGTCGCGCAGGTCGGTGGTCTCGTCGACGCTGATCGAGACCCGGTCGGCGTCCACCCGCCAGAGGTTGACCCCGCGCTGCGCGGCCTGGCTGATGACCTCGTCGGCGCGTCCGGGGACCGACACCGTGACGGTGTCGAAGTAGACCGACGTCTGCACGTCGGCGCCCGCGGCGGTGAGGCCGTCGACGAGGGTGACGGCGTGCCCGTGGACCCGCCGCGCGATCGCGGCCAGGCCGGTCGGGCCGTGGTAGACGGCATACATCGAGGCCATCACGGCGAGGAGCACCTGCGCGGTGCAGATGTTCGACGTGGCCTTCTCACGACGGATGTGCTGCTCGCGCGTCTGGAGGGCGAGGCGGTAGGCCGGCGCTCCCTCGGTGTCGACGCTGACGCCCACGAGGCGGCCGGGCAAGGAACGCTCCAGCCCCGGGCGGACGCTCATGTAGCCGGCGTGCGGGCCACCGAAGCCCATCGGCACGCCGAAGCGCTGGGTGGTGCCGACCGCCAGGTCCGCACCCCACTCCCCCGGCGCCGTGGCCAGGGTCAGGGCGAGCAGGTCAGCGGCCGCGGCCACGAGGGCACCCGCGTCGTGCGCTGCGGTGGCCAGGCCGCGCCAGTCGCGCAGCTCGCCGTCGGCACCCGGGTACTGCACGAGCACGCCGAACACCGGACGATCGTCCGCGGCGGCACGCAGGGCCTCGGCGGAGTCGAGTCCGTCGAGGTCGGCCACCACGACCGGCAGGCCGAGGGGCTTGGCCCTCGTCTGCATCACGGCCAGGGTCTGTGGGAAGACGTGCCGGTCGACCAGCAGGACGGCGTCGGCCGCGGCCTTGCTGGAACGACGCATCAGGGTCATCGCCTCGGCCGCCGCGGTCCCCTCGTCGAGGAGCGACGCCCCGGAGGTGGTCAGACCGGTCAGGTCGCTGACCACGGTCTGGAAGTTGAGCAGTGCCTCGAGCCGGCCCTGCGAGATCTCCGGCTGGTAGGGCGTGTAGGCGGTGTACCAGGCGGGGCTCTCGAGCACGTTCCGCTGGATCACGGCCGGGGTGATGGTCCCGTAGTAGCCGAGCCCGATCATCGAGGTCATCACGTGGTTGCGGCGGGCGATGCCCCGGAGCTCCTCGACGACGGCCGCCTCGGAGTCTGCGGGGTCGACGCGCAGCGGGCCGTCGGTGCGGATGGCACCGGGCAGGGCGTGGTCGACCAGGGCCTCGAGCGACGAGTGCTTGACTGCCGCGAGCATCGCGTCGACGTCGGCGTCGGACGGACCGATGTGGCGCCCGGCGAACTCGGGCAGGTCGGTGGTGAACTGGGCGGACATGAGGCTCCTGAACGTCGGATTGCTCGGATCGCCTCCCCATCTGTCACGCCGCACTGGCCGCTCCAGAGGTGCCTGTCCCACGCAGTCCTGGCGCCTGAGAGGTTCCGGGGAGTTTGCCCCTTCGGCGCCCCGCCGTGCGACCCGTCCGGGTGCACGCGGGGACTCTCCCGCGCGGGATGTTCAGCAGTGCCAATCTACAACACGGCCCGCCGTCCTCGAGAGGACGACGGGCCGGATGGGACGAATGGGGCCTGCGGGTCAGGCCAACCTGGCCGCGCGACGCTCGCGGAGCTCGTCGCCGGGGTGGTCTGCCGGCACCTCGTCGTCGGTGCGCTCGCTGGGCAGCTGGGCCAGCTCGCCCTCAACCTCGCGCCAGACCCGACCGACGGCGATGCCGAAGACACCCTGGCCGCCCTGGACGAGGTCGATGACCTCGTCGGCCGAGGTGCACTCGTAGACCGAGGCGCCGTCGCTCATCAGGGTGATCTGGGCCAGGTCCTCGACGCCGCGCTCACGCAGGTGGGTGATGGCCACCCGGATCTGCTGGAGCGAGACACCGGTGTCGAGCAGGCGCTTGACGACCTTGAGCACGAGGATGTCGCGGAAGCCGTAGAGCCGCTGGGTGCCGGAACCCGTGGCACCGCGCACCGAGGGCTCGACCAAGCCGGTGCGGGCCCAGTAGTCGAGCTGGCGGTAGGTGATGCCGGCCGCCTTGCACGCCGTGGGTCCGCGGTAGCCGATGTCGTCGCTCAGCTCCGGGAGGTCGTCCGTGAACAACAGCCCCTGTGCCGCAGCCGGCACGTTCGTGTGGCCGTGCGGAGCCTCGTTGCTCGGGTTCACAGCGCTCACCTCCTCTGGTGTAACTACACCGGTCGCATTACTGGTCTGTGCCGAAGGTACGGTGGCGCAGAACCGCAGGTCAACTACCACTCGACCTTTGCCCTTCGGCGTGTCGCGCCCGGAGGGTCAACCCTAGATGTTCAGTTGAGGTTCATGGTTCTGAGCGTGACGCCCTAGCCGGTTGTCCCGCTTTCGTCCGGTTTGGTCTCGAAGTCCTCGGCCGAGACGTGGTCCAGGAACTCCCGGAACTTCTCCACCTCGTCGTCCTTGTCCTCCTCGCCGGACATGGCCACCCCGGCCTCCTCGAGCAGCGACTCCCCTGCGACGATGGTCGTGCCGGTGCGCAGGGCGAGGGCGATCGCGTCCGACGAGCGCGACGAGATCTCGGTGGTGCCGTCGAGGATCAGGGCCGCGTGGAAGACGCCGTCGCGGAGCTCGACGATCCGCACCTCGGTGAGTCGGTGACCCAGTCCCTCGATGACGTTCTTCATCAGGTCGTGGGTCAGCGGCCGGGGCGGTTCGATCCCCTGTTGGGCGTAGGCGATCGCGGTCGCCTCCGCGGCGCCGATCCAGATCGGCAGGTAGCGGTCACCGTCTCGCTCGCGGAGCAGGACGATGGGGTGGTTGGTGGGCATCTCGACGCGGACACCGAGGACCTCGAGGACCTTCACCGTCCCACCTTAACCCGGTTCAGCCGCGCTGGAGCCCGTCCCTCACGAGGGCGGTGTGCAACGCGATGCACAGGCGCAGCACGTCACCGGTCGGATCCTTCGGGTCGCCCGCCCGGGCGCGCTTGCCGGAGGTCGAGCGGTGCGGCGTGACGACCTGCTGGACCAGGCCGATCTCGCGGTCGGCGGCGGTGCGGAACGGCCGCAGGTGGCGCGGCTCGAGCCCGTAGGCCGCGAGCTCGGCGGCCGTGTGCGCCACCGTGAGCGCCGCGTCACCGAAGTGCCCAGTGGCGTCGGCGTGCAGGAGCCCGAAGGTCTCAAGCGCGTCCACCGTGGCGGCGTCGAGGCCGGCCGAGGCGGCCAGCTCGGCCTTCGTCAGCCGCAGCGTCCCGCCCTGGGTGACCTCGGCAGCGGTGGGCACCTCGGGGTCGGCGACCGGCGCCGGGACGGACGGCCGCGGCATACCGGCGTCGTGGCGCTCCGGGGTCAGGCCACGGTCCATGGCGTCGAGGGCGGAGGCGATCACCTTCAGCGGCCAGAAGTGGTCGCGCTGGGCGGTGAGGATGTAGCGGAGCCGTTCGAGGTCAGCGCCGGAGTAGGTGCGGTAGCCGGAGCCGGTGCGGGCCGGCGTCACCAGGCCCTCCGCCTCGAGGAAGCGGATCTTGGAGATGGTGACGTCGGGGAAGTCCGGCGTCAGGGCAGCCAGCACCGCACCGATCGTCATGGGCTGCGGTGTCGTGCGAGGGCTCACCAGTAGCCAGGCTTCTGTGTCGCCGGGGTCTTCGCGGAGCTTCGTCAGGCCCTGCCGGCGTAGAACACGAGACGGAACTTGCCGATCTGGACCTCGTCGCCGGTCTGCAGCGTGACCTCGTCGATCCGCTCGCGGTTGACGTAGGTGCCGTTGAGCGAGCCCACGTCACGCACCACGAAGGTGTCGCCGACGCGACGGAAGGTCGCGTGCTTGCGCGACACCGTGACGTCGTCGAGGAAGATGTCGCTGTCGGGGTGACGACCGGAGTTGACCTCGTCGTCGTCGAGCAGGAACCGCGCGCCGGTGTTCGGGCCGCGCAGGACCACCAGGAGTGCCGTGCCGGGACGGAGCGCGTCGACCGTGGCCTGGTCAGCCTTGCTGAGGGCGATCTCGGCCTCGGCGCTGGTGTCGACCTGTTCGAGGTCGTTGATCCCGGGCAGCCGCATCGTCGTCGGCTCGTGGGGCCGGGACGTGTGCTCGTCGTTCTCGCTGCCGTTCATGGGTCCGCACTCCCTCGTGGTGGTTCTGTCCGCCCCTCTAGCAAAGCACAAACCTAAAGGGACGCCGGTGCCGTCCGCAGCCAATTGTGCGAACGCGCGACGCGCAGGTCAGCCCAGCTGGGCCTGGTATGCCGCCGGGTCGAGCAGCGCGTCGACGGCTGCAGCGTCGGAGGGGCGCAGCTCGTACATCCAGCCTTCGCCGTAGGGGTCGGTGTTGACCAGCTCGGGGGTGGCGTCGAGCGACTCGTTGACGGCCGTCACCTCGCCGGCGAGGGGGGCGTAGAGGTCGCTCACGGACTTGGTGGACTCGACCTCACCGCAGGCGTCGCCCGCGGACACGGTGTCGCCCACCGCGGGGAGGCTGACGTAGACGACGTCACCCAGGGAGTCCTGGGCGAACGAGGTGATCCCGATCCGCACCGTGCCGTCGTCACCGGTCCGCACCCACTCGTGCTCGGCCGTGTAACGCAGGTCCTGGGGGTAGTCCAGCTCGCTCATGCTGCTCCTCGGAGGATGGGGTGGCTGCTTTCGAACAACGGCAGAGTGCTGCCGTCGGGGCGATCGCGGGTCAGGGCGATGGTGCCGGGACGGGCCGAGCGTAACGAGGCTCGCTCAGACTGTGCAACGCGGTGATGGCGAGGTCGTCGGACTGCCGCACGGACGGCAGCGCGCCATCGCCGCGGACCGACTCGCTGACACCACCGGGGATCTCCATCGCGGACGCCATCGTGGCGCTGTCGCCGATGGCCGTGATGACGTAGGGGGACTCGACGCGTTCGCCACCGATCTCGATCGCACCGTCGACGTCGGCGAACCACGTGTCGGACACGACGCGCACGTCACCGATCTGCACGGCCTCGGCGCCGGCGTCCCGCAGCTCCTGCAGGGCGTCGAGCAGACGAGCCGCGGTGACCTTGTGGTCGGGGTCGTTGATGTTGATGACGATGCCCGGTCCGGTGGCCGGTGAGGTGCCGGTGAGGATCCCCAGGGTGTCGAGCCGTTCCTGGGCGGACTTGAGCGCCTCGGCGCTGGAGTCGACACCGGACACGAGCCGGTCGCGACTGGTCTCCAGCTCACGCGAGTCGGACGCCAGGCGGTCCTGCTCCTGGCTGACGTCGTCGAGGATGCGGACCAGCTCGTCCTCGCGCAGCTGCTCCAGCCCGCTCTGGTTGGTCTGCTGGACCTGGGTGGCGATGGCGAAGCCGAGCACGATGGCCAGCAGGGCCGCGAAGGCGTTGGCCCGCGTCGCCCGCGGCCGCGCCATGCGCAGCAACCTGCCCCACGAGCCCGAGGTGTCCTCGGGACCGTCGGTGCTCACGTGCCCTCGCCCATGGCTGCGTCGCTCATGCCTTGAACAGGTGCCTTCGGATCGAGGCCACGTTGGAGAAGATCCGCACCCCGAGGACGACCACGACACCGGTGCTCAGCTGGGACCCGACGCCGAGCTGGTCGCCGAGGAAGACGATGAACGCGGCCACCACGACGTTCGCGAGGAACGACACCACGAAGACCTTGTCGTTGAAGATCCCGTCGAGCACGGCGCGCACCGCACCGAACACGGCGTCGAGGGCGGCGATGACGGCGATCGGGAGGTAGGGCTGCAGCGCGACGGGCACGTCGGGACCCCAGAGGAGTCCCACCAGCACGCCGCCGATGAGGCCGAGCAGTGGTATCACGGTGAACTCTCCGACGTGGACGGGGTGGTCGTGGTGGATGGGGTGGTACCGGTGGTGGCCGGCGCGCTGGACTTCGGCTTCGGCACCATGGCCTCGCGGACCGTGAGCGAGGTCGCCGCGGGGAGCGACAGGCTCTTGGCCGCGTCAATGGAAACACGGATGCCGTAGTTGTCCTGGAGGGCGCGCGCGTACGCGCCACCGTCGTTGGCCGCGAACTCGACCTGCAGGTCCTCCGGGTCGCCGATGACGCTGATCCGGTAGGGCCGGGCGAGCGGACGGTAGTTGACGAGGATGGCCTCACCCGCGAACCGGATCGCCGACCGCGAGGTCAGTCGCTGGCCATTCACGGCGATCGCCTCGGCACCGGCCTCCCAGAGCCCGTTGACGACGATCTGGAGGTCCTTGGAGAAGACCTTGCCCTCGTCCTTGCCCGCGTCGGTGCGCGGGTTGCCGTCCGCGCTGGTGCCGTCGCTGCCCGGTGCGTTGTCGAGCTCGACCGTGATGCCGGGACCGGACACCTTCTCGGCCCCGGAGGCCAGGGTGAGCGCGGCGAGCCGGGTCTGGAGCGACTTCTCGTCCTGCCCCAGCGCCTGCGCCTGCAACCGGTCGACCTCCGCCTGGACCACCCGCAGCTGCGCCTCCTGCCGGTCCACCTCCGCCCGACGGGTCTCGATCTGGCTGACCAGGTTGGCCTTGGCCCGGATCGCCGAGGTCGAGGGCGTGCGCAGCGCCAGCGCGCCGAGGGTGAGCAGCAGGCCGGCCACCAGGGCGGACACCGCGACCGTGACGGTCCGGGTCCCGGTGCTGGGCGGCAGGCCGGCGGCTTCGCGCTCGGCTGCGGCCGCGGCATACCCGGGGTCCAGCGGGCGCTCCATCATCGAGATGAGCAGCGTCATCGACTCGTCGGGCCGACGGCCCGGTGGGGTGGCCGGCGGGCCGGCGTCGCGGTGTGAGGTGTGGGGGGTCGTCATGTCGCCGGCACCGTGTGTGCGGCCACCACCTGGCGGGCCTGCACGATGTACATGACCCCGGCCACCCAGTAGAGGACGGTCCCCCACCACGCGAACGCCCACCCGATCGGCAGGGCCCACGCGGCGAAGGTGCTGGAACCCTCACCGAGCAACAGCAGCGGGAAGGCGTAGAGGAGGTTGAAGGTGGCGGCCTTGCCGACGAAGTGCACGGGGAGGCCGGTCTGGCCGTAGCGCTTGATCCACCACAGCACCCCTGCGAGCAGCACCTCGCGCCCCACGAGGGCGATCACGAGCCACCACGGGATGATGTCGCGCCAGGCGAGGCCGAAGAGCGTCGTCGCGATGTAGAGGCGGTCGGCGAAGGGGTCGAGCAGCTGGCCCAGCCGGGACTCCATGCCGAACCGGCGGGCGATCTTGCCGTCGAGGTAGTCGCTGACCCCCGAGAGCATGAGGGTGACGAGGGCGAGCACGTCGTGCTCGGACAGGATCGCCCAGAGGAAGATCGGCACCCCGACCAGCCGCAGCACGGACAGCACGTTGGGCAGAGTCAGGACACGGTCGGTCACGGCATGCTCGCCGACGACCCTCCCCCGCTCTCCTGGTGCTGACACGCTGGCAGCCTAACCGCCAGCCCCACGTAGAGTTCGCAGGCATGGACAACCCGCTGGTCGGCCCCGGTCTCGAGCGGCTGCGCGAGCGTCGCAGCGTCAAGTGGCGGCTCTACGACCCGGACATCCTGCCGCTCTGGGTCGCCGAGATGGACGTCGTGCCGGCCGAGCCCATCCAGCAGGCGGTGGCGGACGCCATGTCGAGCGGCGACACCGGCTACCCGTGGGCGGCCGACTACGCGGAGGCGCTGTCGGCCTTCGCGGCGAAGCGTTGGGGCTGGGAGCCCGACCCGGCGACGATGGGGATCGTCCCCGACGTGATGCTCGGGGTGGTGGAGGTCCTCAAGCTCGTCGCCGACCCCGGTGCCGCGGTGGTCGTCAACTCCCCCGTCTACCCACCCTTCTTCCAGTTCGTCTCCCACCTCGGGCACGGGGTCGTCGAGGCGCCGCTGGGCGAGGACGGTCGGCTCGACCTCGCCTCGCTGGAGCGGGCCTTCGCCGAAGCGACCAGCGGTGGCGGCCGCGCGGCATACCTGCTGTGCAACCCGCAGAACCCCACCGGCACGGTGCACACCCCCGAGGAGCTCACCTCGGCCCTGGAGCTGGCGCACTCGTCCGGCGTGCGGGTCGTGGCCGACGAGATCCACGCCCCCGTCGTCCACGCTCCGGCGACCTTCACGTCGGTGGCCTCGCTGCCCGCGGGGTCGCGCGCCATCGCGCTGATGTCGGCGTCGAAGGCGTTCAACCTCGCCGGCCTCAAGGCGGCCATGGCGGTGCCCGGTCCGGACGCGGCCGCCGACCTGGCCCGCATGCCGGAGGAGGTGTCCCACGGCGCGAGCCACCTCGGGGTCATCGCCCACCGGGCCGCCTACCTCGACGGCGGGCCCTGGCTCGATGCGCTCCTCGCGGGACTGGACTCGAACCGGCAGCTCCTCGCGTCGCTGTTGGCGGAGCAGCTTCCCGAGGTGGGCTACCGCGTGCCGGACGGCACGTTCCTCGCGTGGCTCGACTTCACGGCCCTCGGCCTCGGTGACGACCCGGCGGCGGTGCTGCGGGAGCGCGCTCGGGTGGCCCTGCACCCCGGACCGGGGTTCGGGCAGGGCGGTCTCGGGCATGCCCGGCTGAACTTCGGCACCTCCCCCGACATCGTCCGCGAGGCGGTCAGCCGGATCGCCGCTGCCCTCTAGCCCTCCGCCTGCGCCTGCAGCATCTCGACGGCCTTGTCGATCCGCCTCCGCCGCGTCTCGGGAGCCTTGGCACCGTTGATCGCGTCGACGTGGGCTCGTTGGTGGCTGTAGGACTGTCGCGCGAAGACCGCCTTGGCATCGGGCACCACCTCGAGGGCGGCCGCGAAGTCCGCGGGCACCTCGACCTCGCGCCGCGCGGTGTCGAGCTCGAGGGTGACCTCGACGACCTCGCCGCCGGAGACCCCGGTCAGCGCGCGGTTCTCGGCACTGACGCCGACCAGGTAGCGACCACCCATCGACGCGACGCTGCTGCGGTAGGTCTTGCCGTTGATGGTCACGGTGACCTTCGGCCGCTTGCCGCCGCCGAGCCCCTCGACGACCTCGTCCGGCACGACCAGGCCCGTGGTCGTCTTCCCCGTCTGCAGCACCTCGGTGGTGAACTTCATGCGGCCGAGTATGCCGCGTGCCACAGTGTGGGCATGGCTGACAGTGGTGCCTTCGCCGGCTTCCCGCAGTGGGGCGTGACGTTCTACCAGGAGCTGGAGGAGACCAACACCAAGGAGTTCTGGGCGCAGCACAAGGCACAGTGGGAGCGCGACGTTCGTGAGCCGATGCTCGCCCTGGCCGATGCGCTGGAGGACGAGTTCGGCCCGGCGCGGTTGTTCCGCCCGAACCGCGACATCCGGTTCAGCCACGACAAGTCGCCCTACAAGACGCATCAGGGCGCGTTCGTCGGCGTCGCCACGGGGATCGGCTACTACGTCCAGGTCAGTGGTGACGGGCTGGCGGTCGGTGGTGGTTTCCGCGCCCACTCCCCCGCCGAGACGGGCCGCTACCGCGCCGCAGTCGATGCACCGGCGTCCGGGGCCCGGCTCGAGCAGGTTGCGACAGGCCTGACCGCAGCCGGCTTCGCCCTCGAGGGTGACTCGCTCAAGACCCGGCCGAAGGGGTTCGCTGCCGACCACCCTCGTCTGGAGCTCCTGCGCCGCAAGGAGATGATGGCCATCCAGCGGGTGGGCACCCCGTCCTGGTTGTCCGGGCCCGAGGCGGTCGACCACGTGCGCGCCGAGTGGCGACGGGTTCGCCCGCTCGTGGAGTGGATGGCCGAGCACGTGCACGAGTAGCGTCGGACCATGGGCTTCGAGGTGACCGCCGCGGCATACGGCAGCTTCATGGGGCGCTTCTCCGAGCCACTGGCGCCGGCGTTCGCCGGGGCGGCAGGAGTCTCGGCCGGTCAGCGAGTGCTCGACGTGGGAGCCGGTCCGGGTGCCCTGACGGCGGTGCTGGTCGACCTGGTCGGGCCCGACCAGGTGGCCGCCATCGACCCCTCCCAGTCGTTCGTCGCCGCGCTCCGCGACCGCCTCCCCGGAGTGGAGGTCCGCGCCGGGAGCGCGGAGGAGCTCCCGTGGGAGGACGCGTCGTTCGACGTCGCGCTGGCCCAGCTCGTCGTGCACTTCATGCGTGACCCGGTCACGGGGTTGCGCGAGATGGGCCGGGTGACTCGTCCCGGCGGGATCGTCTCCGCCTCCGTCTGGGACCACGCGGGTGGTGGTGGCCCGCTCTCGCTCTTCTGGGACGCCGTGCACGAGCTCGATCCCCTCGCCGGTGCCGAGCGTGGGCTGGCCGGCGCGCGCGAAGGTCATCTGGCGGAGCTGTTCGCCGAGGCCGGCCTGGACGACGTCAGCTCGGGGGTGCTCTCCGTGGACGTGGCCTTCGCCGGCCTGGACGAGTGGTGGGAGCCGTTCACGTATGGCGTGGGGCCGGCCGGCGCGTACGTCGCCGACCTCGACGAGACGGGGCGGGAGGCGTTGAAGGCAGAGTGCGCCCGTCGGCTGCCTGATGGTCCCTTCACCCTGACCGCCTCCGCGTGGGTCGCGACCGCACGCGCCCGCTGACTCGACCCGCGGCGCGCCGCGCCGACTCAGGCGCTGGTCAGCCTGACGACTCGGTGGACGCCACGAGCACGACGACGTTCCCGATCTTCTGGCCGCTGCCGGCATACCGGTGTGCCTCGACGATCTCGTCCAACGGGTAGGTCCGGTCGATGACGGGGCGGAAGGCACCGGACTCCATGAGGGCGGCCAGGCTCTCGATCATGGCCTGGTTGTGCGTCGGGATGGGAAACCGCACCCGCTGGCCGCGGCTCAGCGGTGCCACGAGGGCTCGTCGCGGATTCTGGAGCGCCGGGCCGAGCTCCGAGGAGATGTAGGTCCCCCGGGCCTTCAGGACCCGTCGGGCAGCGGTGAACGTGCTCTTGCCGACCGCGTCGAGGACGAGGTCGTAGCGTGACGCGTCACGGGTGAAATCCTCTGCGGTGCAGTCGATCACGCGATCCGCGCCCAGCCCGCGAACGAGGTCGACCTGCTCCGCGAAGCAGACCGCCGTCACCTTTGCCCCCAGGTGGTGCAGGAGCTGCACGGCGGCGGAGCCGATCCCACCCGACGCGCCGTTGACGAGCACGGCATCGCCGGCCCGGACGCCAGCAGCCCGGATCATGCCGAGCGCGTAGTGCGATCCCTCGGTGCCTGCGACGGCCATGTCGAAGGACAGGCCGGCCGGGATCTTGGCGACCGATCCTCGCTGGGGCACGACGAGGAGCTCGGCATGCGCCCCGAACGGTCCCTCGACATAACCGAACACTGTGTCACCGACAGCGAAGGCGGAATCTGCCTCACCTGCATCGATCACCGTCCCGGCGAACTCGCACCCGAGGATCGTGGCCTTCGGACCACGGATCCCGTAGACGATCCTCGCGAACGTCGGCTGTCCTGCGCGAAAGGCGACATCGGTCCGGTTCACCGTGGTCGCGTGGACCTGGACAAGCAGGTCAGTCGGGCCAGGCTTGGGTGCCTCGACGTCCGTGACACGGACGACGTCCGGTCCCCCGTACTCGGTGTAGACGGCCGCCCTCATGGCCCGACCGTAGCCCCATCCGGCCGTCGGTCGGTTGGGGCTACGGGCCGGGTTGCGTGACCTGACGCGTCGCCCTCGTCGTCCACCGCACCGAGATCCCTGCGGCGAGCACAGCCGCCACGCCTGCCCAGGCGAAGGCCACGCACCACGCCGGCGCGCCGGATGCACCGGGCGTGAACAGGAGGTCGCGCTCGTCCTGGAGCATGGCCAACCGACCTACCTCCGCCGTCTGGGGAAAGGCGCCGAGGTGGGCCGCCCCGGTGAGCAGGATCGCGAGCATCACGAAGGGGAACACCAGTAGCCGGACGGCCTCGTGACGGTCCGACTGCCAGATTGACACCGCGCGGGCTGCCGCCTTGAACGGGATCACCACCAGGGCGATGAGCACCCACCCCAGCAGGACACCCAACACCAGTCCGACCAACGGGAGGTACCAACCCAGTTCAGGGTCGTCGGCAAAGAGAAGGGGCCGCAGCCCTTGAGTCGAGAGCGCAGCCCCGAGGTACTCCGCGAGGGCGATGCCGAGAGCAGGTAGCGCAGTCGAACGATAGGGACGAACGGTCCACTCCCAGACTGACCGCCATCCCTGCCGTCCGATGAGGGCCGCCGCTGGCGTGGCCGTGGTGGGGAGCACCAGGGCACACAGAGCGACCGCGGCCGTCGGGCCGCCGAGGACTACCGCAGCCCACGCATCGACCGACATCGCGGTCCGACCCCGGCAGCGGAGATCAGGACCACGACAGGCAGCGCGAACAGCAGGAGAGTGAAGGTGGCCTTGCGGGCGGAGTCTCCCCGCGACCGCCGAGACGCAATCCTCACCCGGGAAGTATGGCCGCCTCCAGGCTCCAGTGATGGGTGATCCACGAGACCGACGACGCGTGTCCGACCTCGGTCTGGTGGCGCTGTTCTGGGCGAGCGGCGTGCTGATCGGTGTGGGCTCGGTCTTCGCCCTCACGTGGGGGGACTCCTACGAGCGCACCGACTCGCTCGTCGGCATGGCGGCGATGGGCACGGTGTTCGGCCTGGTCGTGGGAGTCGTGGCAGTGGCGATGCGAGCCGGGATGCGCCGTCGCGAGAACTGATGGGCTCAAAGTGAGCGGAGAGCTAGGGCCCGCCGGAGAGGCTGTACGCCGTGAGCTGGCCCCCAGAGCGGACGTACACGACCGTGGGAGTGTTCGTCCCGTCAGGGGGCACGAGGATCACTCCCCGCCCATCGTCTGGCCGACTGCCATCAGCTCGACAGACGCACTGACTCGAGCCGCCCAGTCCTCGGCGTACCGCCACACTTGGCTCGACTGAACTCGCGATCATCGACGCCGAGGACGCGAATCGCCGATCCTGCAATGAACTTCCTGGTCCGCCAACTCGCGTGAACCAACCTTGCGCGCCGCTGGATGATGACAGGCTTTGCCCGGACCAACTCGACTCGCGGAGGACCTGGTGGGCATCTACTTCGACTACTTCCGCGCCGCAGACGACGACGCTGCCATCGCAACGAAGGGCTTGGCGGGCGGTCCTCTGAACCCGGCGACGTACGACGGCTTCTCGACCAAGGGGGTGTTCCCTGACCCTCACCTCGAGGAACTTCTCGCCCTGTCCGAGGACCGAGCCTACGAACGCGGGCCGCAGACTTCCGAACGCCTCTGGCCGCCTGCCGACACACCACCACCGAGTGACGAGTCGTCGCCTTGGCTCACCGATCCCGGGATCGAGCGCTTGACCGAGCGGGTGCGCGACGGGCTCGCGGCCATCGATCCGGTCCGCGTCGCCGACCTCGCCACGCAGTGGGCCGTCCGGCAGTGGGGCGACTATCCGCCCGAAGTCGCGAGCGAGTGGATCTCGGGGCTGACCGTCCTGGCCCGCGCTGCGGCTGCCTCCGGGGAGAACGTCTACTGCTGGTCATCGCTGTGACCCACCGCTTCGGCTCCTCGGTGTCGTCGAGGGCGGCCGCACCGGGGCATGAAAACGGGGCCCGAAGTGTGTGGACAAGTCGGACCCCGTTAGTCGGGCTGACAGGATTTGAACCTGCGACCCCTTGACCCCCAGTCAAGTGCGCTACCAAGCTGCGCCACAGCCCGTGGCTTGCCCACGCGAAATCCAGCCGAAGCAGGACCGCGGGAGCGAACGAAACCTTAGCGCACGGCATACCTCCGCTTGAAATCGGTATGCCGTGCTGCCGGCTAGCGGCGCTTGCGCTTCTCGCGCACCCGGACGGAGACCTCGATCGGCGTGCCCTCGAAGCCGAACTCCTCGCGCAGCCGGCGCTCGAGGAAGCGGCGGTAGCCGGCCTCGATGAAGCCGGAGGCGAAGATCACGAACCGCGGCGGGCGGGTCGAGGCCTGCGTCGCGAAGAGGATGCGCGGCTGCTTGCCACCACGGACCGGGTGGGGATGGGCCGCGACGATCTCGCCGAAGAAGGCGTTCAGCCGACCGGTGGGGACGCGGAAGTCCCACGAGTCGAGGGCGCGCTCGAGGGCGGGCACGAGCTTCTCGACCGAGCGACCGGTGAGCGCCGAGATGTTGACGCGGGGCGCCCACGGCACCTGGACGAGCTCGCGCTCGATCTCGCGCTCGAGGTAGTGGCGCCGCTCCTCGTCGAGCAGGTCCCACTTGTTGTAGGCGATGACCAGCGCGCGGCCGGCGTCGATGACGTGCTGCACGACCCGGACGTCCTGCTCGGCGATGGACTGCTCGGCGTCGATGAGGACGACGGCGACCTCGGCCTTCTCCAGGGCGGTCTGGGTGCGCAGCGAGGCGTAGAAGTCGGCGCCGCGGGCCTGGTGGACCCGGCGCCGGATGCCGGCCGTGTCGACGAAGCGCCAGGTCTTGCCACCGAGCTCGATGAACTCGTCGACCGGGTCGCGCGTGGTGCCTGCGACGTTGTCGACGACGACACGGTCCTCGCCAGCGAGCTTGTTGAGCAGCGAGGACTTGCCGACGTTGGGACGACCGACCAGGGCGACGCGGCGCGGGCCACCACGCTGGTAGGCGTCGGCGTTCGCGGAGATCGACGGCAGGACGTCGAGGACGGCGTCGAGCACGTCACCGCTCCCACGCCCGTGCAGGGCGGAGACCGGCCAGGGCTGGCCGAGGCCGAGGTTCCAGAGGGCGGCGGCGTCCGCCTCGCTGCGCTGGTCGTCGACCTTGTTCGCGACGAGGATGACCGGCTTGCCCGAGCGGCGCAGCAGCTTGACGACGGCCTCGTCGTCGTCGGTGGCTCCGACCGTGGCGTCCACCACGAACATCACGACGTCGGCGAGGTCGACGGCCACCTCGGCCTGCTCGGCCACGCGCAGGTGGATGCCGGTCGCGTCGATCTCCCAGCCACCGGTGTCGACGAGGGTGAACCGGCGGCCGGTCCACTCGCCGTCGTAGGCGACGCGGTCGCGGGTCACCCCGGGCACGTCCTCGACGACGGCCTCGCGGCGGCCGAGGATGCGGTTGACGAGGGTGGACTTGCCGACGTTGGGACGCCCGACGACCGCGACGACCGGCAGCGGCCCGTCGGTGATCGCGTAGCCGTCCTCGTCGTACTCGCCCTCGATGAGGGAGCGGTCCTCCTCACTGAGGTCGAACTCCTCCAGCCCAACGCGCAGGGCGCGCTCGACAGTCGAGTCGTCGGTCAGGTTCTCGCTCACGGGGGTTCCTTGCGTCGTTCGGGGGTGTGGTCGCGGACAGGTGTGCCGCGTGGCCGCCCACCATTGTCGCGCACATTTGCGGTGGGACCGACCAGTCGCGCGGTCCGGCCAGCCTCAGGCCTGCGGGTCGCGGCCCTGCCGGCCGTCGTCCTCCGGGAGGAACACGCGGTGTCGCTCCTGGGATTCCCGGACGTGCGTGGCGAGCAGCTCGCGGACCAGGCTGGTGGCGGCTGCCAGCCGCTGACGACCGGTTGTCGACCCCGTCACCGCAGGGTCGGCCACGAGGTCCATCGGCTCTCCGAACTCGACCACCATCCGGGTCCACAGACGCGGCAGTGAGCCCTTGGAGGCACCCGTTGTGCGGGTCCCGAGGAACGCGACGGGCACGACCCGGGCAGCGCCCTGCTGGGCGAGCCAGGCCGCCCCCTGCTGGACCGCGGCCACGTCGCCGCGACCGCGGGTGCCTTCAGGGAAGATGCCCACCGCTCCCCCTGCGTGCAGGATCGCCACCGCGGCGAGCGCCCTTCGGTCGCCGGAGTTGCGGGTCACCGGGATGTGGCCGATCCAGGTGAGGAACCAGCCGAGCAGGCCCGTGAACATCTCGCGCTTCACCAGCACCGAGGTCGGGCGCGGGGCGGGGGCCGGAAGCATCGGTCCGTCGAGGAAGCCGGCGTGGTTCGCGACGAACACCACGGGCCCGGTCCGCGGCACCCGGCCGCGACCGACGACCGTGACCCGGTAGAGCGCGCCGAACAGGACCCGGCCGACGACCATGTTGATCCGGACCCGCCAGGTCGGGGTCAGGCCACTCGCGCCGGGCGCCGTGGCGTCCGTCACGCAGGGACCTTGTGCGGCACCTCACGTCGGACGACGTCGAGGAGGGCCTCGATGCTCTGCTCGAAGTCGAGGTCGGAGGTGTCGACCAGGTGGACGCCCTCGGCGGCCTCGGTGAACTCGGAGACGGTGGAGTCGTCGGCGTCGCGGCGCACGATCTGGTCGCGGGTCGCCTCCACCGCGTGGTCGGCATCGTGGCCGTGCAGCTCCTTGGACCGGCGCCGCAGCCGGGCCTCGACGCTGGCGGTCAGCAGCACCCGCACGTCGGCGTCGGGGGCGACGACGGTGGTGATGTCGCGGCCCTCGGCCACGACTCCCCCGGTGTCGGTGGCGATCTGGTCGATGAGGTCGCGCTGGAGCTGCTGGAGGATCGGGCGAACGAGCGTGTTGGTCGCGACCTTGGAGACCACCTCGCTGACCCGCGTGGTGCGGATGTCGTCCTCGATCTCACCCCCGCCGACCCGCACGCTCGGGGTGGTCGGGTCGGTGCCCATCTCGAGCGGGATGTCGCGCGTGGCCTGCGCGACCGCCTCGTGGTCGTCGAGGTCGACGCCCTGGTCGAGGCACCACCACGTCACTGCGCGGTACATCGCGCCGGTGTCGAGGTAGCCGATGCCCAGCGCCGAGGCGGCAGCGCGCGAGACGCTGGACTTGCCCGAGCCGGAAGGTCCGTCGACAGCCACGACGAGGTGCTTGCTCTCCATGGCAGGCAAGACTAACGGCGGGTGGTCGTCAGCCGTGAAGTCGCCAACCGCGGGCGGTCAGCTCCTCGCCCAGGCGCTCCGCGACGGCCGGGAGCACGGAGACCTCGGCGAGTCCGAAGGGCTGCCCGAGTCCGTGCTCCAGGTGCAGGTCCTCGAGGTTGACGCCGGCGTCGCCGACGTCGTGCAGCAGCCGGGCCAGCTCGCCGGGCTGGTCGGGCACGAGCACCACGACGACGCTGTATGCCGTGGGGGCGGCACCGTGCTTGCCCGGGATCCGCGCGTGGCCGGCGTTGCCCTGCGCCACGATCCGCGCAAGCACCTCACGGGCGCCCACCCCGTCGCCGTCGGTGAGGACGTCGAGGGCACCGATCACCTCGGTCAGCTCGGCGTGCAGGTGGACGAGCACCGCACGGACCGCAGCGGCGTTGCCGGCCAGGATCTGGGTCCACAGCTGCGGGTCGCTCGCCGCCACCCGGGTGACGTCGCGGATCCCCTGACCGGACAACGCGACGGCCGGGTCGGTGAGGTCGCGCAGTCGCCCGGCCACGAGTGACGAGGCGAGCTGTGGCACGTGCGAGACGACCGCGACGGCCGCGTCGTGCTCGGCGGGGTCCATCGTCGAGACCGTGCCGCCGGCGGCGGTCGCCAGAGCGGTCACGGCCGCCACGGCCGGCCGCGACGACTGCTCGTTCGGCACCACCACCCAGGCCCGACCGTCGAAGAGGTCTCCGCGGGCGGCGACCGCACCGGACCGCTCGCGGCCCGCCATCGGGTGCGACCCGGCATACCGGGTGAGGTCGCCTCCGCGACGGCGCACGTCCTCGAGCACCGCGACCTTGACCGAGGCGACGTCGGTGACGACGGCGCCGGGCCACGCGGCCAGCTCGTCGGCCACCACCGATCCTGCGACGTCCGGCGGCGCAGCCACCACGACGATGTCCGGAGCCGCGTCGTCAGCGGCCGCGACAGCGCCGGCCCCCAGGTCGCGCGCCAGCGCCACCGCGGTGGGCGACGGGTCGGCGAGCACGACGGCATACCCGGCCCGCGAGAGGGCGATGCCCAGGCTGGTGCCGATGAGGCCGGTGCCGACGATGCGGACGCTGGTGGTCACGACGCGAAGGCTACCGACGGGTGGTGGGTGCGTGCGCTCACATTCCAGCAGCGGTGTAGAGGCGGCCGACCTCTTCCTTGGTCAGCTTGCGCATCTTGCCCGGCTTGGTGTCGCCGAGGCTGATCGGACCGACCTGCACGCGCACCAGGCTGAGGACGGGGTGGCCCACGGCATCGAGGAGGCGCCGCACGATGTGCTTGCGTCCCTCGTGCAGGATCACCTCGACCAGTGCCTTGCCCGGCTGGGAGTCGACGACCCGGAACGAGTCGACCGAGGCCGGACCGTCCTCGAGCTGGACGCCCTCGCGCAGCTGCTTGCCGATGTCGCGGGGAACCGGTCCGCGGATCTGGGCGAGGTAGGTCTTGAGGACGCCGTACTGCGGGTGCTGCAGCCGGTGGGCCAGCTCGCCGTCGTTGGTGAGGATCAGCAGGCCCTCGGTGTCGGCGTCGAGGCGGCCGACGTGGAACAGCCGCTCGTGGCGGTCACCCACGTAGTCGCCGATGCTGATCCGGCCCAGCTCGTCGTTCATGGTCGTGACGACGTTGAGGGGCTTGTTGAACGCGAAGTAGACCCGGGTCTCGTCGAGCTGCACCTTCACCCCGTCGACGTGGACGGTCTGGTCGGGGCGGATCCGGACGCCGAGCTCGGTCACGACGTGACCATCGACCTCCACGCGCCCGTCGGAGATGAGGTTCTCGCAGACCCGACGTGAACCCACCCCGGCCGCGGCCAGCAGCTTCTGCAGCCGGATGCCGTCCGGGTCGTGCACGTCCACCTCGGGGGTGGCCCGCTCGCGCGGCACCCTGGTCGGCTGGCTCTTCTTGGTCGTGCCGGAGCTCCCGCGCTGCGGCCGCTCGGGGCGACCTCCCTCGGACGCCGTCGGGCCACCGCCCCGAGGTCCGCCGGTGCGCCCAGCCGAGCGACCACCGTGGCCCTGGCTGCCGCCGGGACGGCCTCGACCACCGCCAGCCCGGTCCGAGCCGGATCCTGCGGGGCCTCTGCTGCGTGGGGGTGTCATCCGCGTCCTTGTTCTGCGATTTCGTCGAGCACGTCGACTTCGGGGAGGTAGGGCGCCAGGGCGGGCAGCTCTTCGAGGCTGCCGAGACCGAGGCGCTGGAGGAAGTAGTCGGTGGTGCCATAGAGGAACGCGCCGCCGTCGCCGTCGGAGCCGAGCTCCTCGATGAGGCCGCGGTTGAGGAGGGTGCGGACGACGCCGTCGACGTTCACACCGCGGACCGCGCTGACCCGTGACCGGGAGATCGGCTGACGGTAGGCGATCACCGCCAGGGTCTCGAGGGAGGCCTGAGTGAGCTTGGCCTGCTGGCCGTCGAGCAGGAACTTCTCGACCACCGGCGCGTAGTCGGAACGGCTGTACACCCGCCAGCCACCGGCCACCGAGCGGAGCGTGAAGCCTCGCTGCTGCGCGGCATACTCCTCCTCCAGCGCGGTGAGGTGCGCCCGCACGTCGTCGACGGGGAGCTCGAGGGCGGAGGCCAGCGAGATCTCGGTGATCGGCTGGTCGACGACCATCAGCACGGCCTCGATCGCGCTGCGGGCACCGCCCGGGAAATCGCTGACGTCGAACGCGAACTGCTCGTCGGCAGCCCCGTCGCCGCCGGGCGCCTCGACGCCCTCGTCAGGCCCGTGGTCGGGCACGACCTCAAGGTCACTCATCGTCGCTCTCTCCATCGTCTTCGGGGGTGTCGGCCCGTGCTTCGTCGTCCGGCTCGTCCAGCTCGTCGAACTCGTCGAACTCGTCGCTGACCTCGATCTCGCCGTCGTCGGCGCCGGTCCAGCGCACGGTGAGCTCGCCGAGCGCCTCGGCCTGCTCGAACGCGATCGCCGCCTCGCGGAACAGCTCCAGCAGCGCCAGGAAGCGGGCCACGATGACGAGCGTCGAGTCGGCGTCGGCGACCAGCGCCCGGAACGAGCAGACCCGCTCCGACCGCAGCCGGGCGCCGAGGATGCCGGCCTGTTCGCGCACGCTCACCTGCGGTGCGTGGAGGTGGTCGAGGCCCACGCTCGGGGCGACCTTCGGCACCATGGCACGGGCCGCGATCATCGCGAGCTGCTCGGGCGTGATGCCCATGACCAGCTCCGGCAGCAGCCGGGCGAACTGCGGCTCGAGCCCGGCCTGGCGCGGGGTCATCCGGCCGGCCGTGGCCATCCGCTCGCCGAAGGTGAAGGCGATGTCCTTGAACGCGCGGTACTGCAGGAGCCGGGCGAACAGCAGGTCGCGGGCCTCGATCAGGGCGAGGTCCTCCTCGTCCTGTGGGCCGGTCTGCGGGAGCAGACGCGCGGACTTCAGGTCGAGCAGGGTCGCGGCGATGAGCAGGAACTCCGACGCCTGCCCGAGGTCCCACTCCGTGTCGGACGACTGCGCCGCCTTGATGTGGGCGATGAACTCGTCGGTCACCTGCGCCAGGGCGATCTCGGTGATGTCGAGCTTGTGCTTGCTGATCAGGCCCAGGAGCAGGTCGAACGGGCCCGAGAAGTTGGCCAGGTGCACCTCGAACGGGGTGGACCCACCTCGGCGGGTGATGACCCCACCGGGGGTCAGCCCCGCCTGGGCGTCACTGGGCGGCACCGCGCCTCCCGGCGCAGTGGCGATGACCTCCTGACTCACCTCGTCAGGCCGCCCCACCACGGGCGATCAGCTCTCGGGCGAGTTGTCGGTATGCCGCGGCCGAACCATGCGTCGACGCGTAGGTCGTGATCGGCTCGGCCGCCAGGGTGGCGTCGGGGAACTTCACCGTGCGGCTGATCACCGTGTGGAACACCTGGTCACCGAAGTGGTCGACGACGCTGCGCACGACCTCCTTGCTGTGCAGGGTGCGCGAGTCGTACATCGTGGCGAGGATGCCGTCGACCTGGAGCCGCGGGTTGAGCCGGTCGGTGATCTTGTCGATCGTCTCGACCAGCAGGGCCACCCCACGCATCGCGAAGAACTCGCACTCGAGCGGGATGACGACCCCGTGGGCGGCGGTGAGGGCGTTGACGGTGAGCAGCCCCAGCGAGGGCTGGCAGTCGATCATGATGACGTCGTAGTCGTCCATGACCGGCCGCAGCACGCGGGCCAGGATCTGTTCGCGAGCGACCTCGCCGACGAGCTGGACCTCCGCGGCCGACAGGTCGATGTTGGCCGGGATGACGTCGAGGTTCTCGGTCGAGGTCTGCTGGATGACCTCACGCACGTCGTGGCCGCGCTCGACGAGCAGGTTGTAGATCGTCACGTCGAGCTCGTTGGCCCGCACCCCGAGACCGACGGACAGCGCGCCCTGCGGGTCGAAGTCGACGAGCAGGACCCGGCGACCGACCTCGGCCAGCGCAGCACCGAGGTTGATGGTCGTCGTCGTCTTGCCGACGCCACCCTTCTGGTTGCACATGGCGATGATCCGCGCGGGGCCGTGCGCGGCCAGCGGCGCGGGATCGGGGAAGACGGGCATCGGGCGCCCGGTCGGACCCAGCTGTCCGGCGCCGGCAGCCTCGGTGCCGGGCAGGAGCACGTGGTCACGACCATCGCCGTCGGGGGCCGACTCGGAGGGTGCGCCCGAAAGGGTGGGCGGCGACTGCTCCTGGGTGGTCACCTCAGATTCCACAGGCGTTTCACTCCCGGTGAGTTAGCGTTCGTCGGTCAGCCTCGCGCTGATCGGCACGACCCTATCAGCGGGCACGGGGGTGACTCTGGGCATAGACCTCACGCAGTCGCTGCACCGTGACGAGCGTGTAGATCTGGGTGGTGGTCACCGACGCGTGCCCGAGCAGCTCCTGCACGACCCGGACGTCGGCCCCGCCGTCGAGCAGGTGGGTCGCGAACGAGTGCCGCAGCGTGTGTGGTGACAGGTGTCCCCCTAGGTCGGCGCGCTCGGCGGCCGCCCGGAGCACGGCCCAGGCGGACTGGCGGGACAGCCGCCCGCCCCGCTGGTTGAGGAACACCGCAGGGGTGCCCTTGCCCTTTCCCGCGAAGGCCGGTCTCCCCCGGACCAGGTACGCGTCGAGCGCGTCCGCGGCATACGAGCCGAGCGGGACGATCCGCTCCTTGCTGCCCTTGCCGAAGAGCCGGACCACCCCCTCGCGCGGGTCGAGGTCGTCGACGTCGAGCCCGACCGCCTCGGAGATGCGGGCTCCGGCGCCGTAGAGCAGCTCCAGCAGCGCGCGGTCGCGCAGCGAGGCGGATGTGTCACCGACGCTGGCCGCCTGGAGCAGCCGCTCGACGTCCTCGACGCTGATCGCCTTCGGCAACCTGGCCGGCGGCCGGGGCGGGCTCACCGCGCCGGCCGCGTCGGTGTCGACGTCACCCTCGAGGGCCAGGAACCGGTGGAAGCCGCGCACCGCGACGAGCGTCCGCGCCGCGGACGACGCCGCGAGCGGTGAGTGCTCGGCGCTCCCCTCCCGCAGCGTCGCGAGGAAGTCGCTCACGTGCGCCTCGGTGATGCCAGCGGGGTCCCGGACCCCCTGCGCCGCGAGGTATGCCGCGTAGCGGGCCAGGTCGCGACGGTAGGACTTGAGGGTGTTCGCAGCCACGCCGCGCTCGACGTCGAGATGGTTCAGCCAGCCGCGGGCTGCGCGTTCGACCGCGCTCGAGGGTGGCACGGATGGGAGTGTAGGCGGCATGAAGCTCTATGCAGACCTGCCGGGCCGCCGCACGCTCCAGATCCTCGCCGACGTCGGAATCGTCGCCTGGGTGTGCCTGTGGGCATGGGTCGGACGACTCGTCCATGACACGACGATGGAGCTCGCCGCACCAGGGCGACAGCTGCAGAGCGCCGGGTCGGGGTTCCGCGAGCAGATGACCAGCGCCGGCGACTCGGTGCGGGACCTGCCCCTCGTCGGCGACCGCATCGCCGCGCCGTTCCGCCAGGTCAGCGGTGCCGGGACGACCATCGAGCAGGCCGGCACCGACCTCGTCGACGCCGTGACCCGGCTCGCGAACATCCTCGGGTGGGTGACGGCCCTCGTGCCGATCCTCATCGTGGGCCTGGTCTGGCTGGTGCTGCGTGGCCGGTTCGTCCGCAGGGCGAGCGCGGCCCAGCGGTTCATCGACAACGCCGCCGACCTCGACCTGTTCGCCCTGCGGGCGATGGCGGGTCAGCCCATGCGCAAGCTGGCCGCGATCTCGGCCGACCCGACCGGCGCCTGGCGTCGTGGCGACGAGGAGACCATCCGGTCTTTGGCGCTGCTCGAGCTGCGCGACACCGGGCTGCGCCCACCCGCCTCAGCCGGGAAGGCGGCCTGACTCCTCGGTGAGCGCCCGGAGCCGGGCTGCGTGCTCGGAGGTGAGGGCGCCGGGCTCCATCTGCCACGACCAGCCGCCCTCGATGCCGGGCGCGTTCATCCGTGCCTGCGACCCGAGGGCCAGCACGTCCTGGGCCTGCATCATCGACAGGCCGCACGGGCCGCGCTGGGCGAGCTCGATGAACCCCCAGGACGGCTCCGCATCGACGTCGGCGCCCACCCCCGCCTGACGACACGCCTCACGGGCCAGCTGCCGACGGTGGTCGGGCAGGTCCCACCACCAGCCGCAGACCGTGTCGTTGTCGTGGGTGCCGGTGTAGACGACCTGGTTGGGCTCGTGGTTCTCCGGGTCGTGGGCGTTGTACTCGTAGGCCGGCTCGAAGGCGAACTGCAGGACCGCCATCCCGGGGAAGCCGAGGGCCTTGCGCAGGTCGATCACCGGCTGGTCGATGTCGCCGAGGTCCTCGGCTAGGACGGGCAGCGGGCCGAGCGCACCGAGCGCCGCGTCGAAGACCTCCCGGCCCGGGCCCTGCTCCCACCGGCCGTTGAGGGCGGTGTCGTCCCCGGCCGGGATGGCCCAGTAGGCCGCGAAGCCACGGAAGTGGTCGACCCGGACCAGGTCGAAGAGCGCGAACGTCCGGCGCAGCCGCTCGATCCACCAGCGGTAGCCGTCGTCGCGCAGCACGTCCCAGCGGTAGAGCGGGTTGCCCCAGAGCTGGCCGGTCGCGGCATAGGCATCGGGTGGGCAGCCGGCCACCGCATCGGAGCGGAAGAACTGCGGCCAGGCGCGCTCGTCGGCGGCGTCGGGCGCGACGTAGATCGGGACGTCGCCGAGGATGCGGATCCCGCGCTCGTGCGCGTAGGCCCGCAGGGCCGACCACTCCCGGTCGAAGCGCACCTGGTCGGCGAGGTCACCGCCGAAGGCCGTCCACGAGTCGACCCAGTAGGCCTCCCGCTCAACGAAGTCGGCGAGCTCCTGCTCGGTGACCGGGGCCTCCGGGTGCTCCAGCAGCGCGGGGGACGCGGCGAAGGCCGAGGGCGACTTGTAGGGCGAGCGGTGCTGGTCAGGGATCGACACCGGCAGCACCTGCCACACCGACTGCCCCGCCTCGACCAGCCAGTCGACGAAGTCACGGGCCGGCTGGCCGAGCCGCCCACCGGGCAGCGAGGTGACGTGCAGCTGCACCCCGCTGGTGCGGGTCTCGGTCAGGGGCCGGGTGGCGTCCATGGCGGCTCAGCTCTGGTCGGTGGCGTGCTCGACACGCAGGATCTGCGGTCGCAGGTCCTGCTCCGGAGGCTCCCACGAGGTGGCGTCGGCGTCGACCTGGTCACCGGAGCGGATGTCCTTCACGCCTCCCCCGGCGCCCTCCTCGCCCGGGAACCAGACGTAGGGGATCCCGCGCCGCTCGGCATACCTGATCTGCTTGCCGAACTTGGCGGGCTTGGGCGCCACCTCGCACGGTATGCCGCGGGCGCGCAGCTCGGTGGCGATGCGGGTGGAGACCGCACGGCTCTCCTCGTCGTTGACCGCGACGAGGACGCACGCGGGGGTCGAGCGGCTGGCGACCAGCAGCCCCTTGCCGATGAGCAGGCCGAGCAGCCGTGAGACCCCGATCGAGATCCCCACGCCGGGGTAGGTCGTCTTCCCGTCGGAGGCGAGCGAGTCGTAGCGGCCGCCGGAGCAGAACGAGCCCCAGGACTCGTGGCCGACCAGCTGGGTCTCGTAGACGGTGCCCGTGTAGTAGTCGAGACCGCGCGCGATCTTGAGGTCGGCGACCAGGGCTCCGGGGGCGTTGTCCAGTCCCGCCCGGATGACCGCTGCCAGAGCCTCGAGCCCCTCGTCGAGGGTCGGGTGCTCGACCCCGAGCGCCCGCACCTGCTCGACGAACGACAGGTCCTCGGACCGGATCGCCGCGAGCGCCAGGCACCGGTCGGCCTGCTCGGCGGTCCGCCCTGCCTCGACCAGCTGGTCCTTGACCTTGGCCGCACCGAGCTTGTCGAGCTTGTCGACGATTCGCAGGGTGCCCGCCACGTCCTCGATGCCGATGCCGAGGTAGAAGCCTTCGGGGATCTTGCGGTTGTTGACCTGGATGACCATCCGGTCGACGGGGAGCTTGCGGAAGACCTCGGCGATGACCAGCGGCATCTCTGCCTCGAAGTGCGGCGCGAGCTCGCCCACGTCGACCACGTCGATGTCGGCCTGGGTGAACTCGCGGTAGCGGCCCTCCTGAGGTCGCTCGCCACGCCACACCTTCTGGACCTGGTGGCGACGGAAGGGGAACGACAGGTGGCCGGCGTTCTCCAGCACGTAGCGGGCGAACGGCACGGTCAGGTCGAAGTGCAGGCCGAGCTCACCGGAGCGGTCCTCCGGACCGCCGTCCTCGTCACGAGCCAACCGGTGGATCCCGTAGATCTCCTTGTCGGCGTCGCCCCCCTTGCCGACCAGCCGGTCCACGGGCTCGACGGCACGGGTCTCGATCGACGGGAACCCGTGCAGCTCGAAGGTCTCGCGGATGACGTCGAGGAAGTGCTGCTCGACGATCCGCTGGGCCGGGAGGAACTCGGGGAAGCCGCTGAGCGGGGTGATCTTCACGAGGCCAATCCTTGCAAATAGGGGTTGGTTGCCCGCTCGCGGTCCATGGTGGTCGCCTGGTAGTGACCGGGCAGGACCAGCGTGGAGTCCGGGAGGGGCAGGACGACCTCGCGCAGCGACCGGTCCATCGCGGCCGGGTCACCTCCCGGCAGGTCGGTGCGGCCGATCGAGCCGGCGAAGAGCACGTCGCCACTGAGGAGCGTGCGGTCGACGTCGACCTGGTCGGCGATCCCGTCGGGCACCGCGTCGACGCTGAACATCACCGAGCCCTCGGTGTGCCCCGGCGCGTGCAGGACCTCGAAACCGAGGCCGGCGAGGTCGAGCGTGGCCCGGTCGGTCACCTCGATGACGTTGCTGGGCTCGGTCCAGGTCGCGCGCCGGCCGAACTGCTGCTCGAGCATGGCGAGCAGCCCGGGGGCGACGTTCGAGAGCAGGTCCTTGAGCCGGTAGCGGTCGTCGCCGTGGATGTAGGCCGCCGTGTCAGCGCCGCACACCGGTGTCACCGAGTAGACGTGGTCGACGTGGCCGTGCGTGAGCAGGACGGCGGCTGGACGGAGCCGGTGCTGGGCCAGCACCTCCCGCAGGGTCTCCTCGACACCGATGCCCGGGTCGACGATGACGCAATCCTCCCCCGCGGCCGGGGCGAGGACGTAGCAGTTCGTGTCGAAGGCGGCGGCAGGAAAGGCGACGGTGAGCACGGCCCGCACTGTATCCGCGATCCCCCACCACCGCGGAGAGCGCTGTCGGTTAGCGTCGGCTGCCATGAAGGAGAGCACGGTCAGGCGTGACGCGTGGGGAGTCCCCCAGCTCTGGGCCCCGGACGTCATCGCCCTGTCCCGGTTGCAGGGGAAGGTCTGCGCGACGGACCGGGCCTGGCAGCTCGAGGTGCAGCGGTGGCGCTCCGAGGGCCGCCTGGCCGAGCACCTCGGACCCGCCTGGGTCGAGTGGGACACCTTCGCCCGACAGGTCCGGATCACGGACACGGCGCGCCGCTGCTTCGAGCGCCTCGACGTGGAGACCGCCCAGTGGGTCGCCGCGTACGCCGAGGGCGTGAGCGCCGGTCTCGTCGAGGGGCCCGGAGCGCCGGAGTTCGACGACGCAGGGGTGCGGGCCGGCCGCTGGGACCCCTGGACTCCCATCGCCGTCCTGCTGACCCAGCACGTGCTCTTCGGCACCCTGGGCGACAAGCTCTGGCGCGACCGCGTGCGTCGTGAGGCCCCCCGCGCGTGGGACCTGTTGTGCGGGCCGCGGCACCCGTCTGCCGCCGACTGGGACGGCGTGGCCGCGAGCGGCAGCAACGCCTGGGCCGTCGCCGCGAGCCGGACCACGACCTCCCACCCGTTCGTGGCGGGCGACCCCCACCGTTCGCTCGAGCTCCCGGGCGGCTACCTGCAGGTCCGCCTGGCGTGCCCCGAGTTCGACGTGGTCGGCATCGCCTTCGCCGGCGTGCCCGGCACACCACACTTCGCGCACGCCGGCGACGTGGCGTGGGGCATCACGAACGCGATGTCCGACTGCCACGACGTCTTCGAGGAGGAGCTGCGCCGCTCGGCCGATGGCATCGAGTCGCGGGAGGCAGACGGCTGGGCTCCCGCGGCGGCGCACCGCGAGGTCCTGCAGGTGCTCGGCGCCGACCCGGTCGAGGTGGAGGTCGTCGAGACTGCGCGCGGGCCGGTCGTGGTTGGCAGGGTGGGGTCGGGCCGGGCTCTCTCGGTGCGGATGGTCCCCCGCGTCCAGGGCGACGCCGGGCTGGCCGCCTCGCTCGCCCTGCTCCGCGCACGCTCCGCCCAGGACGTGCGGGCCGCCTGGCGCGGCTGGGTCGAACCGGTCAACGCCGTCGTCACCGCCGACCGGGCCGGGACGGTGCTGGAGTTCACGGCGGGGCTGGTGCCCGAGCGCGATGCCGCCAACCGCGAGGGACCGGTGCCCGGGTGGGACCCCCACCACACGTGGACCGGCTACCTCGACCATGCCGAGTCGGCCGTCAGCGACGTCGCGGTGCACGCGAACCACGCCACGCGGCATACCGCGCCGTTGGGCCGTGACTTCGCGAGCCCGGACCGCGCCCACCGCATCACCGACCTGTTGGCCGCCACGCCGAGTCTCGACGCGGACGACCTGCAACGGATCCACACCGACACCTTTCACGCGCCCGCCCACCGCATCCTGCCCCGGCTGGAGGAGCTCACAGGCCTGAGCGCGCCTGCGGCCGCGCTCCGGGGCGAGCTGCTGGCGTGGGACTGCCGGATGGATGCCGGCAGCGCCCTGGCCCACCGGTATGCCGTGCTGCGGGCTGCCCTGGTCGACTCCCTCTGTCGTCTGGACGCCTTCGACGGCCTGACGGCCGGATCGAGCCTGCCCGGGCTGTTCGACCCGTGGATGTCGCTGGCGCTGCGGGTGTCCGTCCGGCTCGAGTCGCTCCTCACCAACCCTCCCGAGGGCTTCGACGTCAGATCGGAGCTGGCCTCGGCCCTCGAGGCGGCTGCCGCCGCACCCGAAGCCGTGTGGGGTGACCGGCACCGCCTGGTGCCGATCCGCATCGGACCGCCGGGCGAAGCCCCGCCCGAGAGGGTCGGCGCCTCCGGCGACCGGGACTGCGTGTTCGCGACGTCGAGCCTCCCCGACTCCGACGACCGGTTCGTCCAGGCGCCGGCGGCGCGCTACGTCTGGGACCTTGCCGACCGGTCCGGCAGCCGGTGGGTGGTCCCGCACGGCACTGCCGGATCAGCCCGCTCGGCACACGCCGTCGACCAACGGTCCATGTGGCTGCAGGGCGAGCTCGCGTCCGTGCCCAACGACGACCTCACCGAGGGTCCCTGCCTAGACTGACGCGCGTGACCAGGGAACAGGAGCGCGCCAGGGCGCGCCGCCGTGCGGAGAAGTTCGACGCCAAGCAGGCCCTCAAGGAGCGCGAGGCGGCCCGCAACCGCCAGGTGGCCGTCGTGGTGGCGGCCGTGCTCGTGGTGGTGGCCGCGTTCGTCTTCCTGACCACGCAGCTGGGTGACGACACGAAGACCCCTGCCGCGGCACCCACGACCCCCAGCGCGACCAGCGCCACGACCGCCGCCGTCGAGGGCTGCACCGCTGCACCGGCTCCCCCGAAGCAGGTCCCCAAGGCCGCCAAGCCCGACCAGGCGACCGCTGCGGGCAAGACCTTCACGGCCGTCGTCACGACCAACTGCGGCGACATCACGCTCGAGCTCGATGGGGCCAAGGCGCCCCAGACGGTCGCCTCGTTCGTCGCGCTCGCCAGGGCCAGCTACTTCGCCGACTCGCCCTGCCACCGCGTCACCACCGAGGGCATCTTCGTGCTCCAGTGCGGTGACCCGCTCGGGGGCTCCGGCCCCGGGCCCGGCTACTCGTACGGCATCGAAAACGCCCCCAAGGACGGCACCTACCCCAAGGGCACCCTGGCGATGGCCCGCACCAGTGACCCGAACAGCAACGCCGACCAGTTCTTCCTGGTCTACAAGGACACCAAGCTCCCGACCGAGGGTGGCGGCTACTCCATCTTCGGCACGGTGACCAAGGGTATGGATATTGTCGAGAAGATCGCCGCAGCAGGTGTGAGTGGAGGTGCCACCGATGGCGCCCCTGCCGCGCCCATCAGCATCCTCAAGGTTGCTGTGACCGAGAAGAAGGCCTGACCGTGACCGAGCAGACTCCCCCGGCCGACACCACCGAGCCCGACGACAGCCAGGCCCCCACCACCGCCGCACCGCAGCCGGAAGGGACGGTGGAGCCCGAGCCCGAGGCGGCACCCGGGCCCGAGGCGGCACCCGAGCCCGAGGCAGAGGCTGCACCCGAGCCCGAGGCGGCACCCGAGCCGGCACCCGCGCCCGAGGCAGAGGCTGCACCCGAGGCAGAGGCGGCACCCGAGCCCGCGCCTGCACCTGAGGTCGAGGTCGCTCCCGAGGCCGCGCCCGAATCCGTCGCCGCTGCCCCCGCAGCCGAGCCGGCCGCCAAGCCGGTGCCTCGCCCCACCCCGAAGCCCGGTCCCGTGCCGACGCCGGCCGCGGTCCGCAAGATCGCCCACGCGCAGCCTGCCGCCCTGACGGTCGCGGCTCCCCCCGGTCCGCCGTCGGAGACCTTCGGTCGGGTTGCCGAGGACGGCACCGTCTTCGTGCAGACCGGCGACGGTGAGCGCGAGGTCGGCGCCTACCCCGGCGCGACCGCCGAGGAGGCCCTGCACTACTTCGCCCGCAAGTACGACGAGCTCTACGCCACCGCGGAGCTGCTCCACCAGCGGCTGACGACCACCGAGCTCTCGTCCAAGGACGCGACCGAGGGTCTGGCCAAGCTGCGCGAGCACTGTGCCGAGGCCAACGTCGTGGGTGACCTCGCCATCCTGGATGGCAAGGTCGCCGAGATCGAGACCCTGGTGAAGGCGCGCAAGGAGACCGAGGCCGCCGAGCGCAGCGCCGCCCGGGCCGCCGCCGCCGTCGAGCGCGAGGCGATCGTGGCCGAGGCCGAGCAGATCGCCGGACAGCCCGAGAACAAGATCCAGTGGAAGAGCAGTGGCGCGCGGATGCGTGAGCTGCTCGACGAGTGGAAGAAGCACCAGCGCGGCGGGGCCCGCCTCGACCGCGAGACCGAGGGTGCGCTCTGGCAGCGGTTCAGCCAGGCCCGCAACTCCTTCGACAAGGCACGCCGCGTGCACTTCGCCCAGCTGGAGGGCACGCAGGCCGAGGCCAAGACCGCCAAGCAGGAGCTGGTCAAGGAGGCCGAGGCCCTGTCCAGCAGCACCGACTGGGGCCAGACCGCCGGCGCCTTCAAGCGCCTGATGGACCGCTGGCGCCAGGCCGGTCGCGCCTCCCGCGCTGACGACGATGCGCTGTGGGAGCGGTTCAAGGCCGCCCAGGACGCCTTCTTCACGGCGAAGGACGAGATCTCGGCCAAGGAGGACGAGGAGTTCCGCGGCAACCTCGCCGTCAAGGAGGAGCTCCTCAAGGAGGGTCAGGCCATCCTGCCCGTCACCGACCTCGAGGCCGCCAAGGCGTCGCTGCGCACCCTGCAGGACAAGTGGGACGCGGCCGGCAAGGTGCCTCGGGGCGACGTCGACCGCATGGAGAAGGGGATGCGCCGCATCGAGCAGGCCGTCCGCGACGCGGACGACCAGCGCTGGAAGCAGTCGAACCCCGAGGTCGCGGCGCGCGCCCAGAGCATGGTCGACCAGCTCGAGGCGTCGGTCTCGTCGCTGCGTGACGACCTGGCCAAGGCACAGTCCTCGGGCAACGAGCGCAACGTCAAGGACGCCCAGGCCAAGCTCGACGCCCAGGAGCAGTGGCTCGAGCAGGCTCGCGGCAACCTCGACGAGTTCGGCGGCTGACCGACGGTCGCCGTCGGCGACCACGCGAAGGGCTACGCCTTGGCGGCGGTGGCCTTGGTGCCGGTGATCCGGTAGACGTCGAACACGCCGTCGATCTTGCGGACCGCCTTCATGACGTGCTCGAGGTGGCTCGGGTCGCCCATCTCAAAGGTGAACTTGCTGATGGCGACGCGGTCGCGCGACGTCTGCACCGACGCCGACAGGATGTTGACGTGCTGGTCGGACAGCACCCGCGTGACGTCGGACAGCAGGCGGTTGCGGTCGAGCGCCTCGACCTGGAGCTGCACGAGGAAGACCGACGCGGATGACGGCGCCCACTCCACCTCGATCATCCGATCCGGTTGCGAGAGAAGGGATTCGGCGTTCGTGCAGTCGGTGCGGTGGACGGAGACGCCGTTGCCCCGGGTGATGAAGCCCATGATCGGGTCGCCGGGGACAGGGGTGCAGCAGCGCGCGAGCTTGACCCACACGTCGGCCGTGCCGACCACGACGACACCCGGGTCGCCCGAGCGTCGGCGCATCGAACGGGTCGGGGTGGTCGCCTCGGCGAGATCCTCCGACGCGCCCTCCTCCCCACCGAGGGAGGCGACGAGCCGGCCCACCACGTGCTGGGCGGACACGTGGCCCTCGCCCACCGCGGCATACAGGGCATCGATGTCCTGGTAGCGCAGCTCGGAGGCGAGCCCGGTCAGGGTCTCGACCGTGAGCAACCGCTGGAGCGGGAGACCCTCCTTGCGCATGGCGCGGGCGATCGCGTCCTTGCCGGTCTCGATCGCCTCCTCGCGGCGCTCCTTCGAGAACCACTGCTTGATCTTGTTGCGAGCCCGGGGCGACTTGACGAAGGTGAGCCAGTCGCGGGACGGGCCGGCGCCGTCGGCCTTGGAGGTGAGGACCTCGACGACGTCGCCGTTCTCGAGCGTCGACTCGAGCGGGACGAGGCGGCCGTTGACGCGGCCACCGATGCAGTGGTGCCCGACCTCCGTGTGCACGGCATACGCGAAGTCGACGGGGGTCGCCCCGGCCGGGAGGGCCACGACCTCACCCTTGGGCGTGAAGACGTAGACCTCGCGGGCGTTGATCTCGAAGCGCAGTGAGTCGAGGAACTCCCCCGGGTCGGCGGTCTCCTTCTGCCAGTCGAGCAGCTGGCGCAGCCACGCCATGTCGTTGATCGGGCCGGTCTCGCCTTCCTTGGTGCCGGCGCTCGGCGCGGTGCCGTCCTCCTTGTACTTCCAGTGCGCGGCCACGCCGTACTCAGCCCTGCGGTGCATCGTGTGCGTGCGGATCTGGATCTCGACGGCCTTGCCCTCGGGTCCGATGACCGTCGTGTGCAGCGACTGGTACATGTTGAACTTCGGCATCGCGATGTAGTCCTTGAACCGCCCGGGCAGGGGGTTCCACCGCGCGTGCAGGGCACCGAGCGCCGCGTAGCAGTCGCGCACCGAGTCGACCAGGACGCGGACCGCGACGAGGTCGTAGATGTCCTCGAAGTCGCGGCCGCGCACGATCATCTTCTGGTAGACGGAGTAGTAGTGCTTCGGTCGCCCCGTGACCGTCGCCTTGATCTTGGCGCCCTTGAGGTCCTCGCTGACCTGCTCGCGCACCCCCGACAGGAACTCCTCACGCGCCGGAGCGCGCTCGGCCACGAGTCGCACGATCTCGTCGTAGACCTTCGGGTAGAGCGTCGCGAAGGACAGGTCCTCGAGCTCCCACTTGATGGTGTTCATGCCGAGCCGGTGGGCGAGCGGTGCGTAGATCTCGAGGGTCTCGCGGGCCTTGCGCTGGGCTGACTCGACCGAGACGTAGCGCCAGGTGCGGGCGTTGTGGAGGCGGTCGGCGAGCTTGATGACGAGCACGCGGATGTCGCGCGCCATGGCCACGACCATCTTGCGGACCGTCTCGGCCTGGGCGGCGTCGCCGTAGGTCACCTTGTCGAGCTTGGTGACGCCGTCGACGAGCATCGCCACCTCGCGCCCGAAGTCCTTCTCGAGCTGGGTCAGGCTGTATGCCGTGTCCTCCACCGTGTCGTGCAGCAGGGCGGCCGCCAGCGTGGCCGGCGTCATGCCGAGCTCGGCGAGGATCGTCGTGACCGCCAGCGGGTGGGTGATGTAGGCGTCACCGGACTTGCGCTGCTGGCCGCGGTGGGCCTCCTCGGCGACGACGTAGGCCCGCTCGATGACGGTCAGGTCGGCCTTGGGGTGGGTGGCCCGCACGGTCTGGAGCAACGGCTCGAGGACCGGGTTGGTCGGGCCCCCGCGACTGCCGAACCTGGCCAGTCGGGCGCGGACGCGGTTCGCCGAGGACGCGCCGGTGGGCACCGGCCCGGTGACGACGTCCTCAGTCATGTCGGAAGCCTACGTGACCACCACGGTCGAGTGGATCTCGCGTCCGGACAAGCGCTCGCGCCCGGACAGGAAGGCCAGCTCGACCAGGGTCTCGAACGCGACGACCTCGGCCCCGGCCTGGTCGAGCAGCTGGCAGGCCGCCGCCGCGGTGCCGCCGGTGGCCAGGACGTCGTCCACCACCAGCACCCGCTCGCCGCCGACGAAGGCGTCCTGGTGGATCTCGATGGTGGCCGAGCCGTACTCGAGGTCGTAGGTCAGACCGCGCACCGCCCCCGGGAGCTTGCCCGCCTTGCGGACCGGCACGAACCCGATGCCGAGCTCGTGCGCCAGGGCTGCCCCGAAGATGAAGCCGCGGGCTTCGATGCCGACGACCACGTCGATGCTGCCGCGCCGGCGGTCGGCCATGTCGCGGATGATGTCGCCGAAGACCCCGCCGTCGGCGAGCACGGGAGTGACGTCCTTGAACAGGATCCCCGGGGTCGGGAAGTCCGGGATGTCACGCAGCCGCGCGGTGACCCGGGCGGCGAGCGACTCGCTCATCGTCCGGTCCACCGACGCGACGGCTGGCTCATCGACGTGCTGCTGTTCACCGACGTGACTTGGGCGGACGCTTGGGCTGGTTGCGCGGACCACTGGTCGCGTACTTGTGGGTCTCGCGGACAGCACTGGTGCGCGCCGCCGACGGGACCGGCTCGCGGCCGTCCTCGGACAGCTCCTCCGCATCGGGCTCGTGCGGGACCGGGGCAGCGTCCGAGGAGGAGATCACCCCACCGTGGCGGGCCTGGTAGCGGGTGGCCTTCTTGTCGAGCTCGACGACAGCCGGCTCCTTCATGCGCAGGTGCACCAGGAGCGGGGTGGCGATGAAGATCGACGAGTACGCACCCACGGCGATACCGACGAACAGCGCCAGCGCGAGGTCGAGCAGCGTGCCGGGGCCGAGGAAGAGGAACCCGATCACCAGGATCGACGCGATCGGCAGCAGGGCCACGATGGTCGTGTTGATCGAGCGCACGAGGGTCTGGTTGACCGCGAGGTTTGCCGCCTGCGAGTAGGTCATCCGGCCATTGCCGAGCGCCTCGGTGGTGTTCTCGCGCACCTTGTCGAACACGACGACCGTGTCGTAGAGCGAGTAGCCGAGGATCGTCAGGAAGCCGATCATCGTGGCCGGCGAGACCTCGAACCCGGCCAACGCGTAGATGCCCACGGTGATGAACAGGTCGTGGAGCAGCGCGACGAGTCCGGCGACGGCCATCTTCCAGGTGCGGAAGTAGAGGGCCATCACCAGCGAGACGAGCGCGAGGAAGACCGCCAGCGCCTGCAGGGCCTTCTGGCTGACCGAGGCTCCCCACGAGGGACCGACGAAGGAGGCCGACACGTCGGTCACGTCGGTCTTGAACTCGTCGGCGAGCGCGGACTGGACCGAGCGGATCCCCGACTCGTCGAGCTTCTCGGTCTGCACCCGGATGGTGCCGGAGCCGACCTTGGTCACCTCGGCAGCACCGGCGTTCGGCACGGTGGCCACGGCGTCCTTGGCCCTGGTCTCGTAGTCCTGGCTGGCGGTGACCTTCGAGACCCGGAACTCCGAGCCCCCTCGGAACTCGAGGCTCAGGTTCAGCCCGTGCCAGACGAGGCCGATGATGGCGATGAGGAAGAAGACGCCGGAGAGGGCGTACCAGCGCTTGTAGCGGCCGACGAAGTCGACCGACCGCTTGCCGGTGTAGAGGTCGTTGCCCAGTGCGGCGAAGTTGATCACAGCGCGCTCCCGTCGCTCGCGGTCCGTGCGGTGGTGGGCATCGCGACCCGTCCGCGCCCGGCATACCGGGGCTTGTGGGCCTTGGCGCCAAGGCGCTCGGGGTCGAGTCCCGACCACTTGTGTCCGCCGCCGAAGAACTTCGTGCCCGACAGCAGGGCCACGAGCGGGTGGGTGAAGAAGACCACGATGAGCAGGTCGATCAGCGTCGTGAGGCCGAGCGTGAACGCGAACCCGCGCACGTTGGACGACGCCAGCAGGTAGAGCACGAAGGCGGCGAGGAAGTTCACGCCGTCAGCGGCCAGGATCGTGCGCCGGGCGCGACGCCAACCGGTGTCCACGGCCGCTCGCAGCGGCCGTCCTTCTCGCACTTCGTCTCGGATCCGTTCGAAGTAGACGATGAACGAGTCGGCTGTCACACCGATGGCCACGATCAGGCCGGTCACCCCGGCCATGTCGAGCCGGAAGTTGTGCGACCACCCCAACAACGCGATCGCGACGTACGTCAGCATGGCGGCGATGACGATCGACAACACCGTGACGAGGCCGAGGGCGCGGTACTGCGCGAGGGAGTAGAGGAACACCAGGGCGAAGCCGATGATGCCGGCGATCAGGCCCATGCGGAGCTGCTCGCTCCCGAGCGTCGGGCTGATCTGGTCGCGCGTCTGCAGCGTGAAGGACAACGGCAGGGCGCCGAACTTCAGCTGGCTGGCGAGGTCGCGTGCCGACTCGATGGTGAACGAGCCCGAGATGCTGGCGCGGCCGTCGAGGATGGCTGCCTCGAAGTAGGGGGCGACGATGACGCGCGAGTCGAGGGTGGCGGCCATCTGGTTGCGCGGCGACTCCAGCGAGACCATCCGCCGGCTCGCCTCGCCGTAGGCCTTGGTGCCCGACGACTTGAAGGTCAGGCTGATCTCGACGGTGCTCGACGGCTGGCCATTGGACAGCGGGCGGTAGCCAGCTGCTGCGTCCTTGATCTGGTCACCGTTGACGACGACCGGGCCGAGCACGTACTTCTCCGCCCCGTCGTCACTGCAGGTCACCAAGGGCTTCGCGGGGTCGTCGACGATCTTGTCGGTGACTCCCGGCACGGAGCAGTCGAGCGCCTGGTAGGCCTTCGCCACGTCGTCGGTGATCCAGGCCAGGTCGCTGGCGTTGGCCGGCTTGGACGACGAGCCGGTCGGAGCGGTGGTGGCGGTGCCGGTCGCGGTTCCGGTGGCGCTCCCGGTGGGTTCGGTGGTGCTCTTGACGAACGCACCGGGCACTCCTGAGCCGGCCGTGGTGGCCGTGCCCGTCGCCTTGGGCACAGTGGCGGTGCCGGTGGCCGTCCCCGTCGCGGTGCCGGTCGCGGTCCCCGTCGCGGTGCCGGTGGCCGTGCCGGTCGGCGTCGGCTGGTTCACCCCGGGGGCCGTGGCCAGCACCGGGCGGAAGCGCATCTGCGACGACTTCCGGATCGCATCCTCGGTGGTCTTGTCGGGCGTGCCCGGCATGCTGACGACGATGTCCTCGCTGTTGCGCGTGGTCACCTCCGCCCCGGCCACCCCGTTGGCGTCGACGCGCTGCACGATGATGTCGCGGGCCTGGGTCAGCTGCTCGTTGGTGACCTTGCTCGACCCGACGAGCACCGGCTTGAGCACGAGCTGCGTGCCGCCCTCGAGGTCGAGGCCGAGCTTGGGCTTCCAGTGGGCGTCACCCCAGGTGGTGACGGAGAACAGCAGCCCGTAGAGGGCCAGGGTGACGGCCGCCAGCGCTGACAGGACCTTCAGCGGCTTGCGGTTGTGCGGGTTGATTGCCACGTGCAGGGACCTCTACTCGGTGGTGCCGGGTGCAACCGGGCCGGTCGGCGCTGTCTTGGTGCCGATGGCTCGCCGGTCGAAACGGACGGTGACCCCGGGGCTGATCTCCAGGGTGGCGGTCTTGTCGTCGAGGGACTTGATGGTGCCGAACAGGCCCGATGTCGTGCAGACCTCGTCGCCGACGACCAGCGCCGCCTGCAGGGTCTGGACCTCACGCTGGCGGCGCCGCTGGCTGAACACCATGAAGACGATCAGCAGGACGGGCAGCGCGAAGATCAGCAGGCTGGCCACGGGCGACCCGCCGCCAGAAGCCGTGACCGCCGTCAGCGTGGCCGGCATGCCTAACGTCATGGAGCAGTCCCTTCGGGTTGGGGCAGGCGGTGTGCGGCGCCACGCAGTCGGGCACACGCAAGTCCCCGACTCCAGCCGGGGGACCGCCCGAGTGTAGGTGACGCACGGCATACCGACCAACGTGCCCCACCGTGGCTGCGTTCCAATTGTGACCTTTGGCGGTGGTCAGCTCCCGAAGCGGCCCTCACCGGTGTCGAGCGGGAGGCTCGGCTGGGCGACGTGCCCGGCCGGTGGCGTGAGCCCGAGGTGCTCCCAGGCCAGCGCGGTGGCGGCGCGGCCGCGTGGGGTGCGGGTGATGAAGCCCTCGCGGACGAGGAACGGCTCGGCGACCGTCTCGACGGTGTCGGCCTCCTCCCCCACCCCGACGGCCAGGGTCGACAGCCCCACCGGGCCACCGCCGAACCGGCGGCAGAGCGAGTCGAGCACGGCCCGGTCAAGGCGGTCGAGGCCACGGTCGTCCACGTCGAAGAGGGCGAGGGCCGCATGGGCTGCCTCCAGGTCGACGACCTGGCGCCCGTGCACCTGCGCCCAGTCGCGCACACGGCGCAGCAGGCGGTTGGCGATGCGTGGTGTGCCCCGGGACCGACGGGCGATCTCGGTGATGCCGTCGGTGTCGGCCGACACCTCGAGCAACCGGGCCGAGCGCTCGAGGATCGTGACCAGGTCGTCGGCCGCGTAGAAGTCGAGGTGGCCGGTGAACCCGAAGCGGTCGCGCAGCGGGGCGGGCAGCAGGCCGGCACGGGTGGTGGCCCCCACGACGGTGAAGGCCGGGAGCTCGAGCGGGATCGCGGTGGCCCCCGGTCCCTTGCCGACGATCACGTCGACGCGGAAGTCCTCCATCGCGAGGTAGAGCATCTCCTCGGCCGAGCGCGACATCCGGTGGATCTCGTCGAGGAAGAGCACCTCGCCCTCCATCAGCGAGGAGAGCACCGCGGCCAGGTCGCCAGCGTGCTGGATCGCCGGGCCGCTGGTGATGCGGATGGGGCGCTCCAGCTCGGTGCCGATCAGCATGGCCAGGGTGGTCTTGCCCAGCCCGGGCGGTCCGGACAGGAGCACGTGGTCGGGCGGGGTCCCGCGTCGCCGGGCTGCCTCGAGCACCAGGGAGAGCTGGTCGCGCACGCGCGTCTGTCCGGTGAACTCGCTCAGCCGACGGGGGCGCAGGGCCGCCTCGACGGTGCGCTCGTCGGCCTCGCTGTCGGCGTCGACCACCCGCGACGTGGCGTCGATCGACGAGTCCTCGAACATCTCGGAGGAGAAGCCATCCGCCATGGCCTAGCGCCCCAGCTCGCGGAGTGCGGCGCGGAGCATCGCCGAGACGTCGGCCCCCGCGGGCGCGGCCTCGGCGGCACGGGACACCGCGTCATCGGCCTGCTTCGCGGAGTAGCCGAGCCCGACGAGGGCCTCGGCCACCTGGTCGCGCCACGCAGCGGTCGGGCTGGTCGGAGCCGCGGTCGCGCCGCCGGCCGCACCGGACGGCATGGCGAGCTTGTCGCGCAGCTCGAGCACGATGCGCTCGGCGCCCTTCTTGCCGATGCCCGGCACCTTGGTGAGCGTCGCGAGGTCGGAGCTGGTGACGGCGGCGCGCAGCCGGTCGGGCGCGAGCACGGAGAGCATGGCGAGGGCGATCCGGGGACCGACGCCGGACACGGTCTGCACCTGCTCGAAGATGTCGCGCTCGTCGTCGGAGCCGAAGGCGTAGAGGGTCAGCGAGTCCTCGCGCACCACCAGCGTGGTGGCGAGCAGCGCCTCGTGGCCGAGGTGCAGCGCCGATGCGGTCGCGGGGGTGGTGTGCAGGAGCATGCCCACTCCCCCGACCTCGACGACCACGCGGTCGAGGCCCACGTGACGCACCGCGCCACGGACGCTGGCGATCACCGGGCCACCGCGGCCCGAAGCCTGGCCTGCTCGACGCGGGCCGCTTCGTGCAGGCGGCTGGACGCGGCGCCCTGCCACAGGTGGCAGATCGCGATGGCGAGGGCGTCGGCCGCATCGGCCGGCTTGGGCGCCGACTCCATCCGCAGGATGCGGGTGACCATCGCCGTGACCTGCGCCTTGTCAGCACGGCCGGACCCGGTGACCGCGGCCTTCACCGACGTGGGCGTGTGCAGCTCGACCGGCAGCCCCCGTCGGGCGGCGGCGAGCAACGGGATGGCCGAGGCCTGCATGGTGTGCATGACGCTGGCGACGTTGACGTCGGCGAACACCTGCTCGACGGCGATCGCATCGGGCTGGAACCGGTCGAGCCAGGTGTCGAGCTCGGTCTGCAGGTAGAGCAGCCGCTGCGCAGTGGGCTCGGTGGCAGGCGAACGCACGACGCCGACGGCCACGAGCCGGACCTGCCGGCCACGCCCTCCCTCGACCACTCCGATGCCACACCGGGTCAGTCCGGGATCGACACCGAGTACGCGCACGACAGCTGCTCCCTCACGTCCGAATCCGTCTTTTCCGAACACATGTTCGGGTTGAACGCTACACACCGGGTCGCACGATCGAGCGGAGCAACACGCCTCTACTCGTCGTCGTCCTCGATCTCGGCGAGCACGTCGTCGCTGATGTCGCCGTTGGCGAAGACGTCCTGCACGTCGTCCGAGTCCTCCAGGGCCTCGATGACGCGGATCATCTTGCGGGCACCGTCGGCGTCGAGCGGCACCTTGAGGTTCGGGACCCACGACGCCTCGGCCGAGTCGTAGTCGATCCCGGCGTCCTGGACGGCCTTGCGGACGGCCACGAAGTCGGTCGCCTCGGAGATGATCTCGTAGGAGTCACCGAGGTCGTTGACCTCGTCGGCGCCGGCCTCGAGCACCACCTCGAGGATGTCGTCCTCGGTCTTGTCGCCCTTGGGGACGATGACGACGCCCTTGCGGTCGAAGACGTAGGACACCGAACCGGGGTCGGCCAGCTGGCCGCCGTTGCGGGTCAGGGCGGTGCGCACCTCGGCGGCCGCGCGGTTGCGGTTGTCGGTCAGGCACTCGATGAGGACGGCCACGCCACCCGGCGCGTAGCCCTCGTAGGTGATGGTCTCCCAGTCGGAGCCGCCCGCCGTCGCACCGGACCCGCGCTTGACCGCGTTGTCGATGTTGCTGTTGGGCACCGAGGTCTTCTTGGCCTTCTGGATGGCGTCGTAGAGCGTCGGGTTGCCGGTGGGGTCACCGCCACCGGTGCGCGCGGCGACCTCGATGTTCTTGATGAGCTTGGCGAAGAGCTTGCCCCGCTTCGCGTCGATGGCAGCCTTCTTGTGCTTCGTGGTTGCCCATTTGCTGTGGCCGCTCATGCCTTGCCTCTCACGATCTCGACGAACAACTGGTGGAACCGGTGGTCACCGGTCACTTCCGGGTGGAAGGAGGTGGCCATCAGCGACCCCTGACGAACGGCGACGATCCTACCTGCGGCGGGTCCGTCCTCGACGCGGGCCAGCACGTCGACGCCCTCCCCCACGTCCTCGACCCAGGGGGCCCGGATGAAGACGGCCCGCATGGGGGCGCCACCGATGGCCCGGATGTGCAGGTCCTCCTCGAAGGAGTCGACCTGCCGCCCGAATGCGTTGCGCCGCACCGTGATGTCGAGGCCCCCGAGCGTCTGCTGGTCGGGACGCGCGTCGGCGATGCGGTCGGCGAGCATGATCATGCCCGCGCACGACCCGTAGGCCGGCATTCCCGCTCGAATCCGCTCACGCAGCGGGTCGCGCAGCTCGAAGGCCCGGACCAGCTTGTCCATGGTGGTCGACTCGCCGCCCGGGATGATGAGGGCATCGACCCCGTCGAGCTCGGTCGTGCGGCGCACGGTGGTGGCGTGCGCGCCCGCCTGCTGCACGGCATACAGGTGCTCGCGCACGTCACCCTGGACGGCGAGCACTCCGATGGTGGGCTGGTCGGTCACGCCCGGAATGCTACGGGCGGGTGGACCGCCGCCACGCCCCGCCCTGCCCCCGACCTACAGTGGCGCCATGAACGAGGTGGTGGTGCGCGAGCGCACCGGGGACGACATCCCGGCCCTGGCAGAGGTGTTGGCCGCCCAGCAGCCGCACTCCGGGTACCCGCAGAACTGGCCACTGCCCTACCCGGTGGGGTCGTTCATCGCCCGGGCCGACGAGGATGCCGCGTGGGTCGCCGAGCTCGGTGACCGGGTGGTCGGCCACGTGGCCGTGTCGCGGGTCGCGCCCGGGCTCGAGGCCGACCTGTGGACCGCCGGGGCCGGACGTCCACGCGAGGAGCTCGCCGCGGTCGCCGTCCTGTTCGTCGACCACACGGTGGTGGGCCGGGGCATCGGCAGGTCGCTGCTCGCGACGGCGGTGGACGCCATCCGGCGGTCGGGACGAACCCCTGTGCTGGACGTCGTGCAGGAGACCGCGTCGGCCGTCGAGCTCTACCGTCGCACCGGGTGGCAGGTGGTCGGCGAGGGCCGACCCCGGTGGCTTCCCGACGACCACCTGCCGGTGCTGTTCATGGTGCTGCCTGACCCTGCGGACGGCTGAACTGAGACGAGTGCCGGCCGGCCCTGACATCGACCCGCCAGGCCCCTATAGGTTTCGGGCATGACCGACCTCGCCGCCCGCGCCCGCGACCTCGACGCGCAGCACTCCGCCACCGACCGACGCAGCGCCTTCCGCATCCCCGAAGGCGTCATCTACCTCGACGGCAACTCGCTCGGGGCCATGTCGCTCGAGGCCGAGCGCACCGCTGCGGACGTGGTCGCCCGGCAGTGGGGCGAGCAGCTCATCCGCGCCTGGAACGAGTCCGACTGGTGGGGCGCGCCCGAGCGGGTCGGGGACCGCATCGGCTCGCTGGTGGGTGCCGCGCCCGGGCAGGTCGTCGTCACCGACTCGACCTCGGTCAACCTCTTCAAGACCATCGTCGCCGCGTCACGCATGCGTCCGGGACGCAGCACCGTGCTGACCGACCCCGACTCGTTCCCGACCGACGTCTACATCGCCCGCTCGGCCTGCGACCTGCTCGGCCTGACCCTGGAGCTCGTGCCGACTCCGGAGGCACCCGCCCGCATCGCCGAGCTCGGTGAGTCGCTGGCCCTGGCTGCCTACTCGCAGGTCGACTACCGCACCGGGGAGCAGTGGGACCTGCCCGCGCTGACCCGGGCCGCACACGACGTGGGCGCGCTGGTCTGCTGGGACCTGTGCCACTCCGCGGGCGCCATGCCGGTGGGGCTCGACGAGGGCGGGGCCGACCTGGCGGTCGGTTGCGGCTACAAGTACCTCAGCGGTGGCCCGGGCGCGCCGGCGTTCATCTACGTCCGGCGCGAGCACCTGGCCGCGTTCGACAACCCGCTGTCGGGCTGGCAGGGCCACGCCAACCCCTTCGGCATGTCCACCGACTACGACCCCGCGGCCAGCATCACCCGGGCCAGGGTCGGCACCGCTCCCCTGCTCAGCCTGCTCACCCTGGAAGGTGCGCTCACGGCATACGACGGGCTCTCGATCGAGGACGTGCGGGCGCGGTCGCTGTCGCTGACCGGGCTGTTCATCGAGGCGCTCGACAGCCTCGGCGTCGACCTGCCCCTCGCCACTCCGCGCGACGAGGCACGTCGCGGCTCACAGGTGAGCCTGCGGCACCCCGAGGCGTATGCCGTGGTGCAGGCGCTCATCGCCCGTGGCGTCATCGGGGACTTCCGTGAGGTGGACATCGTGCGCCTGGGATTCAGCCCGCTCTACCTCTCGCACGCCGACGTGGTCGCCGCGGCCGAGCACGTCGCGGCGGTGCTGGACGGTCGCGAGTTCGAGCGCGACGAGTTCCGCGCCCGCAGCACCGTCACCTGAGTCGCGGTAGGCCTCACCTCCGACCTCCGAACCTCCCCTTTATCGGGTTCTGGGACAAAGTTGCCCTTCACCCGACTTCGCAAGTCGGGTGAAGGGCAACCTTGCTGCCAAACCCGATAAAGGGGTGGGTCGGCTACCAGCCGCGCTCGGCGAGCCGGTGCGGCTCCGGGATCTCGTCGACGTTGAGGCCGACCATGGCCTCGCCGAGACCGCGCGAGACCTTGGCGATCACGTCGGGGTCGTCGAAGAAGGTCGTCGCCTTGACGATGGCCTCAGCGCGCTGGGCCGGGTTGCCGGACTTGAAGATGCCGGAGCCGACGAAGACACCCTCGGCGCCGAGCTGCATCATCATCGCCGCGTCGGCCGGGGTCGCGATGCCACCGGCGGTGAACAGCACGACCGGCAGCTTGCCGAGCTCGGCGACCTCCTTGACCAGGTCGTAGGGCGCCTGGAGCTCCTTGGCCGCGACGAACAGCTCGTCCTCGGGAAGGTTCTGGAGCTTGCGGATCTGCTGGCGGATCTGGCGCATGTGCGTGGTGGCGTTGGAGACGTCGCCGGTGCCGGCCTCACCCTTGGAGCGGATCATCGCCGCGCCCTCGGTGATGCGGCGCAGGGCCTCACCCAGGTTGGTCGCGCCACAGACGAAGGGCACCGTGAAGTTCCACTTGTCGATGTGGTTGGCGTAGTCGGCCGGGGTCAGCACCTCGGACTCGTCGATGTAGTCGACGCCGAGGGACTGGAGCACCTGGGCCTCGACGAAGTGACCGATGCGGGCCTTGGCCATGACGGGGATCGAGACGGCCTCGATGATGCCGTCGATCATGTCGGGGTCGGACATCCGCGAGACGCCGCCCTGGGCGCGGATGTCGGCCGGGACCCGCTCGAGGGCCATGACGGCGACGGCTCCGGCGTCCTCGGCGATCTTGGCCTGCTCGACGTTGACGACGTCCATGATGACGCCGCCCTTGAGCATCTCGGCCATGCCGCGCTTCACGCGCGAGGTGCCGGTGGTGGGCTGGCTGGGGGTCGTGTCCGCGGACATGGGTCACTCCAAGAATGTGCAGGGCGCAGCGCAGGGGACGCGCTTCAGCCCCGAGTTTAGTGGGTCCGGCGGAGACCCCCGACCCCGGCTCGGCCCCTGACTTCTGGCCACCCATCCCGCACCACACCCCCGAAACGCAGCCGCCGAGCCGCACCCGTGGCCAGAAGTGCCCGGGACCCCCGACTTCTGGCCACCCATCCCGCACCACACCCCCGAAACGCAGCCGCGGAGCCGCACCCGTGGCCAGAAGTGCAGGGTATGCCGCGTGGCAGGGCGGCGGGCGGGGCGTCAGTCGCGGACGGCCGGCGGGAGCTCGTCGTCGAACTCGACGGTGCGGGGCAGGTCGGCGTGCCCGGCGAGGCGGAACAGCCGGACCACCGGCTTGCGGCGGACCCGACGCACGTCGGTCACCGCATCGTTGAGGAACCGTCGCGCGAGCTGGACCCGCACCCCTGCTGCCTCGACCCGCTGGAGGGCGCTGGCTCCGAGGGCGTCGGTGCCTTCCGCCCGCAGGTCGGCCACCACGTCGGCGGTCAGGGCTGCCTGGAGCGTCTCGGTGAGGTCGCTCTCGAGCACCTCCCGCGCGCCGAAGCTCTGGCCGTCGAGCAGGTCGTCCTCGAGCGCCCGCTCGTTGTGCGCCTCCAAGGACTCCGACGCCGCCCCCGCCAGCATCAGGGCGCTGGCCGGGTCGACGGCGCCCGAGTTGGCCAGCTCGAGGGTGGCCTCGGCCCGGCGCACCAGCTGGGCGTCCAGCGCCGACAGCGCACCCTCGGCCCTGGTGTGGAGCCGGTCCAGCCTGGCCGCGCTGTAGGAGAGGTACCAGGCGACGCCGAGCAGCACCGCCACCACGACGACACCCCAGGTCAGTGAGTCCATCAGTCCTCGCCTCCTCGACGCCCGCGGAGCAGCCGGGTCCACCGTGTGTCGACCGCAGCGTCCGACCGCTGATCCTCGGTACCGTGGGTGACCGTGTCGTACACCGCCATGACGTCCTCGGCCACGACCGACCAGTCGAAGACCCAGGCCCGCCGGTGCCCGGTCTCCCCCAGGCGCTCGCGTTCGGCGCGGTCACCGAGGAGCCGCACGAGGTGGCGCGCGAGGTCGGCGCTGTCCTCGTTGGCGAAGGTGCAGCCGGCCTGCCCACCGTCGAGGACGCGGACGAAGGCCGGCAGGTTGCTCGCCACCACGGGCGCACCGGCGCTCATCGCCTCGACCAGCACGATGCCGAAGCTCTCGCCGCCGGTGTGGGGCGCGACGTAGAGGTCGACCGACGACAGCAGTGCCGCCTTGTCCTCGTCGCTGACCATGCCCAGGAACTCGGTGGCGGCCGCGACGGCCGGGTCGAGGCGCTCGCGGGCGGCGTCGACGTCGCCCGGGCCGGCGACCAGGACCCTGGCGCCGGGGTGCTTCGCCAGCACCGCGGGCATGGCGGCCGCCAGCACCGGAAGCCCCTTGCGGGGCTCGTCGATCCGGCCCAGGAAGGCGATCGTCGGAGCAGCCTCCGTTCCGGTCCAGCGTTCGGCCGGCACCGCGTCGGCGAAGCGGGCGACGTTGACCCCGTTGGGGATCACGACGGCGTCGCCACCCAGGTGGGTCGTGACGGTGCGCCGGGCGTCCTCGGAGACAGCGATCCGTCCGTTGATCTTCTCCAGGCTGGGGCGCAGCAGCGGGTAGGCGGCCTGCATGGCCCTCGACCGCAGGTTGGAGGTGTGGAAGGTCGCCACGACAGGACCCTCGGCGGACCAGAGCGCCAACAGGGAGATGCTGGGCGTGACCGGCTCGTGGATGTGGAGGACGTCGAAGTCGCCGGCCTCCAGCCAGCGTCCGACCCGGGCCGCAGTCAGGGGGCCGAAGTTCAGCCTGGCCACCGAGCCGTTGTAGCGCACCGGGACGGCCCGCCCGACCGACTCGACGTAGTCGGGGAGCGGGGTGTCCTCGTCGGCGGGAGCGAGCACCGAGGCGTGATGACCTTGCCCGAGGAGGTGCTCGGCGAGGTCACGGACGTGGAACTGGACCCCACCCGGCACGTCGAAGGAGTAGGGGCAGACGATGCCGATCCTCATGGCCACGTCCCGGTCGCGCGGTCGGGCCGCGGGGACGCGTCGGCGCGTGGGGCGAGGTCGTCGAGGAACACCCGCTGCAGCATGTGCCAGTCAGCCGTGTGCTCGACGATGGCGGCGCCGAGCGCATCGGCGCACTGCTGGGTCATGGCGACCGCCTTGGCGCGGGTCGCGCCCGTGGTCGGCACCTCGACCCGGTCGTGGAAGGTGATCACCGTGCGGTGCTTCCAGCTGGGGCGGTCGAGGCGCTCGTAGTGGATCGACACGGGGTGCAGGGCCGCCCCGGTCGCCAACGACAGGGCTGCGGGACCAGCGGCCATCTTCGAGCGGTGACCGCAGAGGTCCACCTCGACCCCGCGGTCGGTGAGGTCGCGGTCGGCGAGCAGGGGCATCAGCACCGGCTTGGTGAGGTGACCCCGGAGCTGGGCGAAGACGTCGCCACCGCCGGTCAGCGGCAGGATCGTCATGCCGAGTGACTCCCGGAAGGCGAGGAACTCGGCATACACCTCCTCGGGCTCGAGGCGCTCTGCGACGGTCACGACGGGTGCGATGTCGGTCGTGCCCCACGCGCCCGCAAGGTCCCAGTTGCCGAGGTGACCGAGGAAGCAGACGACGGGACGCCCGGCCGCGAGCTCGGCGCGCACCGGCCCGTCGCCCTCGACCCGCACCGAGGCAGCCACGTCGGCCGCGCTGCGGTCGGGCAGGCGGAAGGCCTCGCAGTAGTAGCGCAGGTAGGACCGCATGCCCTCGCGCACCAGTGCGTCCAGGTCCTGGGAGGACAGCTCGGGACGCACTCTCGCGTAGTTGCTCCGCAGCCGTTGCACGCCCTTGCCGCCACGCGCGGTGGTGAGGTCGGCGATCTGCTCGAACACCGTGTGTGCCGTGCGCTCGGGGAGGCGTCGGACGGTGCCCCACCCGAGGCGGTAGCCGTTGACGGCGAAGAAGTCGCCGAGGCCGGTCATGGCACCAGGCCGTTCAGGCGATCGGGCCCAGCGCCTGCTGGCGCACGAGCAGCATTCGCTGGAAGACGGTGACGAGGCTGGCGACGGCGAGCAGGGCGAGCACGATGGTGAGGACGACCTCGGGCAGCCCCAGTCCGACCAGCCCGGTGATCACCAGGACGGCGACGAGGCGGTCGGCGCGCTCGGCGATCCCGACGTTGGCGGTGAAGCCGAGCCCCTCCGCGCGGGCCTTCGCGTAGGAGACGACGCTGCCGAGGATGAGGCAGGCCAGCGCGAGCCCCGCCATGAGGAAGTCGTCACCCCTACCGGCGTACCAGAGCACGAGCCCGCCGAAGATGGCCGAGTCGCCCACGCGGTCGAGCGTCGAGTCGAGGTAGGCGCCCCACTTGCCGGACCGGCCGGACATCCGTGCCATGACCCCGTCGACGGTGTCGGAGAAGACGAAGAGCGTGATGACGATGGTGCCCCAGAAGAACTCGTGGCGCGGGTAGAACGCCAGCGCGCCGACGCACACCCCGAGGGTGCCGACGATGGTCACCACGTCGGGGCTGATGCCCAGCTTGAGGAGCAGTCGGGCGACCGGGGTGAAGATCTTCGTGAAGAGGGCGCGTGCGTACTTGTTGAGCATGGTGGGGTCAGCCTACTGAGGCTGAGCCCGTCTTCCCGGCCACCGGCGCGTCCGGGCGCTGTGCAGGCGCACACGCCGGCGTGCCGCCCGGAAGGGCATAGCGGTGGTCGGCGACCCACGTGTAGACCCGGCCGGCCAGCCAGCTCACCCCCGGCAGGGTGACCAGGTGACCAAGCGGCCGCCACAGCGGGGCGCCGTGCTTGAGCCCCTCCGCGATGGCGAGGTGGGCCGCGGCAACGGACCCGTCGGGGCGCACGAACTGGGCGGCCTCGATGCAGTCGGCCTCGGTCAGGCCGAAGCGCGCGAGGTCGACCTGCTGCCAGGGCTTGATGTCGTAGCGGTCGCGGCGGTCGACCCACCGCGTGGCGAACCGTGCGCTGGTCGTGCAGAATCCGCAGTCACCGTCGAAGATGAGCAGTCCCCGCTCCATGTCCATGGTTCCAGTCTGTCACCCGCGTGGGAGCATGACCGCGTGAGGGGGACGACCAGGGCGTTGGGTCCGTATGCCGTGCTGTGGCGGCTCGCCGTGACCGCGGCCGTCGTGACGACCGTCTGCCTCGGCACGTGGGTGGGCAACGACGACTGGTGGCCGTTCGCGCCCATGTCGCAGTACGCCTTCTCGGTGCGCAACGACGGAGTCATCAACTCGCTGACGATGGACGCCCTGACGGTGGACGGCGAGGTCGTGCGGGTGCCGCTGTCGAAGGAGATGATCGGCATCGAGCGCGCCGAGATCGAGGGCCAGGCCCCGCGGATCATCGCCCACCCCGAGCTGCTCCAGGACCTCGCGGTGCTGCACTCGCGCCGCCTCCCGGACCAGCCCGCCTACGCCGTGGTCTACCTGCGCAACACCTCCACCCAGATCGGGACCGGCGCCACGACCATCTACACGCTCGCGACGTGGCAGGTCCGGGACCCGTTGCACCCCAAGCCCTCCGGGCTGCCAGGGGGTGCCCGGTGACCGCCGTGAACCGCGTCGAACGCTTCTTCGCCCCGGAGATCTCCCTCGCGCGGGTGGCCTGGTTGCGGGTCTTCGTCCACGCCTTCGTGTGGCTCGACGTGCTGTGGATCGTCACCGACCCCATCCCGCACGGTGACGTGCCCCCGAGCCTCTACCGCGGGCTCGAGGTGCGGTCGCTGCTCCACCTGCCGGCCCCCTCCCACGACTACGTGCGCGTGCTGCTGGCCGTGGTGCTGGTCAGCTCTGCCGTCGCGGTCACGGGACGCCTGCCACGGTTGGCGGGGTGGGTCTGCGCCGTCGGCATGCTCGACTGGGTGAGCAACGCCTTCGCGTACTCCAAGGTCGACCACGACCACTTCGCCCTCGTGGTGGCCCTTTTCGTCCTGCCGACCGTCGGCCGGGCTCGCCTCGCCGACGTCGAGGTGCGGTCGCAGGCCGCCGGCTGGGCGATCCGCATGGTGCAGATCGGCGCGGTCTCGATCTACTTCCTGTCGGCCAGCGCCAAGATGCGGTTCGGCGGCTGGGGCTGGGCGAACGGCGCGACGCTCATCTGGGCGCTCACGAGGCGTCCCAACGGCATCGGGCCCTGGGTCGGGTCGCACCCCGCACTGACCCATGCGCTGCAGTGGGTCGTGTTGGTGGCCGAGTTCACCTCGCCGATCCTGTTGTGGCTCAAGGGAAGAGCGCTGTATGCCGCGTTGCTCTTCTGGGCGGGGTTTCACCTCAGCACCTACGTGATGCTGAAGATCCACTTCCTGCCGCTCGTCGTGTGCCTGCTCAGCTTCCTGCCGCTGGAGCGGCTTCCCCACCCGGCCACGCTGCGACGAGCCGCGACCGGACGTCTTCGAGGAGCATCGGCAACGCCTTCGTCTGGCCGATGACCGGGAGGAAGTTCGCGTCACCGCCCCAGCGGGGGACGATGTGCTGGTGCAGGTGGGCCTGCACCCCGGCGCCGGCAACGGCACCCTGGTTCATCCCGATGTTGTAGCCGTGCGGCCCGGAGGCCGCGTCGATCGCGGCGATGGCCTGCTTGGTCAGCCGGGTGAACTCGCTGGTCTCCTCGTCGGTCAGGTCGACGTAGAGCGAGGCGTGACGGTAGGGGCAGACCAGCACGTGGCCGGGGTTGTAGGGGAAGAGGTTCATCACGACGTAGCAGGTGGTGCCGCGGTGCACGATGAGACCAGTCTGGTCGTCCTTGCCCGGCGCAGCGCAGAACGGGCAGCCGTCGCCCGCGTCCTCGCTGGGGCGCTCCCCCGTCACGTAGGCCATCCGGTGCGGGGTCCACAGCCGCTCGAAGCCGTCCTTGGCCCCGGCGAACTCCGTGTCGGGCTGCATGGCATCCGTCATGGCGTGATCCTATGAGGCGTGCCCGCGACCGCATCCGAGCCCACCATCCGTCGCGCCGTGACCGACGACGCCGTCGAGCTGGCCGAGCTGTTCTGGCGGGTGCGGGAGCAGTCGGTGCCGGCGATCCCCATGATCGCCCACCCGCGCGAGACCGTGCTGCCGTTCGTGCGCGACGTCCTGCTGGCCGCCTTCGAGGTCCACGTCGCCGTCCTCGACGGTCGGATGGTCGGCTTCCTCGCCCTCATGGCCCCCGACCAGCTCAGCCATCTCTACCTCGACCAGCCCCACACGGGACACGGCCTGGGGAGCCGATTCGTCGACCTCGCCAAGGACCGCTTCCCCGACGGCCTGCGGCTGTGGGCCTTCCAGGACAACCGCGACGCGCTGCGCTTCTACCGGCGGCACGGCTTCCGCGCGGTCGAGTGGACCGACGGCGACAACGAGGAGGGCGCGCCCGACGTGCTCATGACCTGGTCACCCACGGCGACCGCCCCCGACTACACCTGACGGCGTGAGGTGACGGCCTCGAGGACCTCGGCGATCGCGTCCTCGATCGGCACGCCGTTCTTCTGTTCGCCGTTGCGGTAGCGGAAGGACACGGCGTTCTTCGCCCGGTCCTCCTCGCCGGCGATGAGGACGAACGGCACCTTCGCCTTCGAGGCGTTGCGGATCTTCTTCGGGAAGCGGTCGTCGCTCTCGTCGAGCTCGACCCGGATCCCCTTGGCCTTCATCTGCGCGAGCACGTCCCACAGGTAGTCGTTGAACTCGTCGGCGACCGGGATCCCCAGCACCTGCACAGGGGACAGCCACACCGGGAACGCCCCCGCGTAGTGCTCGACGAGCACTCCGATGAAGCGCTCGATCGAGCCGAACTTGGCCGAGTGGATCATCACCGGCTGCTGGCGGGTGCCGTCCGACGCCTGGTACTCGAGACCGAACCGCTCGGGCTGGTTGAAGTCGTACTGGATGGTCGACATCTGCCAGGTGCGGCCGATGGCGTCCCGCGCCTGCACCGAGATCTTGGGGCCGTAATAGGCCGCGCCACCCGGGTCGGGCACGAGCTCGAGCCCGGACTCGGCGGCCACCTGCTCGAGCACCGAGGTCGCGACCTCCCACTGCTCGTCGGACCCGATGAACTTGTCCTTCTTGTCGCCCTCGGTGTCGCGGGTCGACAGCTCGAGGTAGAAGTCGTCGAGCCCGAAGTCACGGAACAGGCCGAGGCAGAAGTCGAGCAGGTGCTTGACCTCACCCGGTGCCTGCTCGGCGGTGACGTAGGAGTGCGAGTCGTCCTGGGTCATGCCGCGCACGCGGGTCAGGCCGTGGACCACGCCGGACTTCTCGAACCGGTAGACCGAGCCGAACTCGAACAACCGCAGCGGCAGCTCGCGGTAGGACCGACCGCGCGAGCGGAAGATCAGGTTGTGCATCGGGCAGTTCATCGCCTTGAGGCGGTACTCGGTGCCCTCGAACTCCATCGGCGGGAACATGGTGTCGGCGTAGTACGGCAGGTGGCCCGAGGTGTGGAACAGCCCGTCCTTGCTGATGTGGGGGGTCCCGACGTACTCGAAGCCCTCCTCGATGTGGCGGCGGCGGACGTAGTCCTCCATCTCGCGCTTGATGATCCCGCCCTTGGGGTGGAACACCGCCAGGCCCGACCCGAGCTCGTCGGGGAAGCTGAAGAGGTCGAGCTCGGCGCCGAGCTTGCGGTGGTCGCGCTTCTCGGCCTCGGCGAGCCGGTCGAGGTAGGCCTTGAGCTCGTCCTTGGTCGGCCACGCGGTGCCGTAGACGCGCTGGAGCTGCGGGTTCTTCTCGCTGCCGCGCCAGTAGGCGCCACCGCTGCGCATCAGCTTGAACGCGTTGCCGAGCACCTTGGTGGACGGCACGTGCGGGCCGCGGCACAGGTCACCCCAGGCCCGTGACCCGTCGCGCTTGAGGTTGTCGTAGATGGTGAGCTGGGCGCCACCGACCTCGACGTCGGCGCCCTCGGCGGCATCGCCGGCCGCGCCGCCCTTGAGGCCGATCAGCTCGATCTTGTAGGGCTCGTCGGCGAGCTCGACGGCCGCGTCCTGGTCGCTGACCTCGCGACGGGCGAAGGTCTGGCCCTCGTTGACGATGCGCTGCATGACCTTCTCGAGCGCCTTGAGGTCCTCGGGGGTGAAGGGCTCGGCGACGTCGAAGTCGTAGTAGAAGCCGTCGCGCACCGGCGGCCCGATGCCGAGCCTCGCCTTCGGGTTGACCTCCTGCACGGCCTGGGCCAGCACGTGGGCAGCGCTGTGCCGCAGCACGTCGAGGCCGTCCTGCTCCTGGGCGGTGACCGGCTCGACGGCGTCGCCGTCGGAGAGCACGTGGGCCAGGTCGCGGAGCTCACCGTTGACGCGCGCCACGAGGACGGCGCGGTCACCCTCGAACAGGTCGGCGGCAGTCGTCTGCTCCGGCACCGATCGCTCGTCTCCAGCGACGTTGACGGTGATCTGGGCAGACATGGTGGTGGCTTCTCCTGCTGGTCGTGGTGATGGGGCTGTCGGTATGCCGCGCGCGGAGGCCCGCAGGCGGCATACCGATGCTATCGGCCGCCTCGCAACCCTCGCGCGCGAGTTACGCGCGGCGGTCAGCTGCCGCCGCTGACCACCACGGTCGAGGCGACGATGGACGCCGTGATGGCGGTCTGCACGTCCTGGACGGCTTTGCGCACGGCTTCTGCACCCCAGTCGCCGTCGGCGACCGCCTTGCCGCGGGCCCGCACCTCGCGCTTGGGCTGGTCGGGGAACAGCTTGGGCAGCAGGTCGACCGAGTGCAGCAGCGCCACCAGGGCACCGGTCCGCTCGTCGGGCTCGACCCCACCCACCACCGTGGCCCGCACCCGGGCCAGCACCTCGCGCTCGACAGTCGGGTCGGCCAACGGCCACGACGTCGTCGGGAACAGCCCCAGCACCCTGCCCCGCTCGCGTCTCAGCACCCCTTGGGCCACGAGGTCGGACAGCACCGCGTCCTTGAGGGTCCCGGCCCGGTCCTTCCACGCGTTCACGCCGCCGATCCGGCCGACTGCGTCCTTCGGCTTGCGGTCGTGGGACAGGCGCGCCACCTCGGCCAGCAGCGGGTCGGAGACGTGGCGGTTCGTACGGACCAGCCGGCCGGCCTTGTGCTCGGGGTCGCCGGCTTCGGTCAGGCGCAAGGCGCCGTCGAGCGCCAGGTCGACGATCGCCGAACCAGCGACTGCGGCCTTGAGCCTGGTGCTGTCGATCCGGGGCCTCCCGTCCTCGTCACCCAGGGCGAGGAGCAGGAACTCCGCGGTGAGTGGGCGTCGCGTCATGTCGTCACTGTAGGCAGCGCACGCGCGCTCGACAGTGCCCTGGGGCACACAACGTGGTGGTAGACAGGCCCCATGATCGTCGTCATCGCCGGAGGCCACGGCCAGATCGCCCTGCACCTCGAACGGTTCCTGGCCGATGCCGGTCACGAACCCGTGGGGCTGGTGCGCAACCCCGACCACCTCGCCGACCTCGCCAAGCAGGGCGCTCGCGGTGTCGTGGTCGACCTCGAGGAGGCCACTGTCGACCAGCTGGCCGCTGCCGTCGCAGGTGCGGACGCGGTGGTCTTCGCCGCCGGGGCCGGCCCGGGCAGCGGCGCGGGCCGCAAGGAGACCGTGGACCGGGCGGCCGCCGCCCTGCTGGCCGACGCCGCCGAGCAGGCCGGGGTGACCCGCTACCTCATGGTGTCGGCGATGGGCACGGAGGGCGCCGACCCCGACAGCGACGACGTGTTCCAGGTGTACCTGCGGGCCAAGGGCGCAGCTGACGACGACCTCCGCGGCCGCGCTGGGCTCGAGTGGACGGTGCTGCGCCCCGGACGGCTCACGGACGACGAGCGCACGGGTCGGGTTGCCCTCGGCGAGCGCCTCGACCGAGGATCGGTCACCCGTCGCGACGTCGCGGCGGTGCTGGCCGAGCTGCTCGTCACCGGGGTGGGCGCAGGCCGCACCGTCGACCTCGTGTCGGGCAAGGTGCCGGTCGCCCAGGCTGTGGCGGCCCTGGGCTCGTGACCGTGCGGACACCCGACCCTGCCCCGGCGTGGTCCGTGCAGCAGGTGGGCTTCACCGACCCACGCGTGCAGGCCCTCGTCACCGAGGTGCAGGACTACTACGTCCAGATCTACGGCGGACCCGACGACTCCCCCGTCGACCCGACCGAGTTCGACGAGCCGCGGGGGCGGTTCGTGCTGGGACTCGTCGGCTCCTCGCCGGTGGCGATGGGTGGCTGGCGGTTGCGGCCCGAGCTCGATGCCGCGATCGGCGGCCGGTGTGCCGAGGTGAAGCGGATGTTCGTCTCCCCCATGCTGCGTCGTCAGGGGCTGGCGCGACGGCTCCTGGCCGCCCTCGAGGACTCTGCCCGGCAGGCTGGTGTGGAGGTGCTGGCGCTCGAGACCGGCACCATGCAGCCCGAGGCGATCGCGCTCTACGAGGCGCAGGGCTACCAGCCCACGATCCGGTTCGGGCACTACGCCGACTCCGACCTGTCCCGCTACTTCGCCAAGCGCCTCGACGGCCGCTGACGCCACGCCGCATCCCGGGTCAGCGACCGACGATGCGCCTCGGGGGTTTGCGGATCGGTCCACTGTCCGTGGGCATGACCGCGGTCCGCGTGTGCATAGCCAGCTCTCGGATCAGGCGCCGCGCGTCGAGCAGCATGGCGCCGTAGGCGGGCCAGGCCCGCGCGTCCTCGAGCTCGGTGGTGCGGACCACCGTCTCGAGCTCGGTGATGACCTCCTCGGCGGAGCGCAGGTAGTCGCGAACCACCGCCTCCTCATCCTGGCCCTCCAGACCGAAGTGGCTCAGGGCGCCGGCGATCTGGTCCAGCGCGTCGGCATAGCTCTCGAGGAAGCGCTGGGTGGGTGTCGGCTGGCCCGCGTCGTCGTCGGTGGCGTCGACCAGGGTCCGGGCGATCCCGCTCACCTGCCACTGTCCCCGTCTGATCGCCTCGACCGTCTCCGCGTAGCCGGCCCAGTCGACCTCCATCCGACGCACGTCGTCGCGGGGGTTGAACCGGGTGCTCTCCTTGCCGGTCTCGATCGCCGTGTGGATGGTGGGGGCCGACCGCAGGAGGTCGGTGCTGGTGTCGTACCAGGCGCGCGCCATGTCACCGTCCCAGCCCTCGCGCATCCCCGCGGCGATGTCGTTGAGCAGCAGGCACACCTGTCGGGTCAACGCGCGGATCTGGTCGCGCGGCTGCTGGATGTGGAGGGGCGCCACCACGACCGCGTTGGTGAGCACACCGATCACACCGCCCGCCAGCGTCTCCACGATGGTGAGGTAGGTGAACTCCATGTCGGTGCCACCGACCGTGATGAGGGACAGCAGCACCATGGTGGGCACCTGGATGCCGTGGTCGCCCAGCCGGCGCCACCGACCGACGAGCAGGGCGAGCGCCATGACGGGCAGCATGCTCCACCAGTGCACGCCGAGGGTGGACCCGACCAGCCAGGCCGCGCTCATGCCGACCATGACCGCCACCAGTCGCTGGGCGCTGGCGAAGAGGGAGCGCACCATCGTGCGATCCACCACGAGCAGGGCTGCCATCGGTGCGTAGAAGGGGGCCGGGCTGTGCAGGACCCGCACGGCGAACTGCCAGGCCAGGACGGTGGCCAGGGCCGCCTTGCCCATCAGGAGGGCGGCGTCGCGCTCCGGCCCGGCATGGCGCACCACCTCACCGACGGCGCGGACCGCCCTGCGCGCCGAGTCGCGCAGCGCACCGAGCCGTGACGGCGGCTGCGGCCCGTCGGGTGAGCGCTCCATGGTGGAGACCCTAAAGGCACCCGGCCCGGACTCAGTGCGCCGCCCGGTCGAACACGAGCGTCAGGTGCGTGGTCGTCGGCTCCTTGGCAGACCGTAGGCCCGCCACCGTGCCCGGTCCGGTGTCGTCCACGACCAGCTCGACGGTGCTGGGCAGCAGGACGGGCTTGGCGAACCACACGTGCGACCCACTCGGCTCCGCGGTGCTCCGGCCGAGGGCGGCCAGCGTGCGGGCGGCCGTCCACATCCCGTGGGCGATCGCACGCGGGAAGCCCATCGCCTTGGCGGTGAGGGCATACAGGTGGATCGGGTTCACGTCGCCGGCCACGGCGGCATACGCCCGGCCCTGTCCCTCGGGGACGCGGACGATGCCCGCGGGCGGGCCGTCGGGCAGCGGGGGCGCCTGCCTGCCGCGCTCGGCGTCGTGGTGCCCGGGGCCGCGCCGGAGGTAGGTGCTGCGACCATCCCAGACGCGTTCGCCGTCGACGTCCACCTCGGTGACCAGGTCGACCAGCTGCCCCTTCGGATGCGCGCGCAGGTCCTCCGCGTGGACCGTCAGGTCGAGCCTGTCGTCGGCGCTGAGCCGGCGGTGCACGGTGATCTGGTTCTCCAGGTGGACCAGCCCCGGCAAGGGCAGCGGGAACGACCGGTCGGCCATCAACGCCACCTGCAGGGGGAACCCCAGCACATGGGGGTAGGTGTGTGGCAGCACGTCGCTGCCGCCGAACCCGCAGACCCGTTCGTAGCGGAGCAGGTGGTCACGGTCGACGACGACGCCCTCGCGGCGTAGCGCCGTGTCCGGGAGGTCGCCGCTGCGGCCCCGCTGGGTCAGCGCCGCCCTCGCGAACAGCGGTGCCAGCGAAGGTAACTCGCTCAGCGTGCGGACTGCCATCTCATGCCCCCAGCAGGCTCTGGCCACAGACCCGCACGACGTTGCCGCTCACGCCGGCGTTGGCGTCCTGGCTGAACCAGGCGATCGTCTCGGCGACGTCCACCGGCAGGCCGCCCTGGTTGAGGGAGTTGAGCAGGCGACCGACCTCGCGGGTCGCGAACGGGACCTTGGCGGTCATCTCGGTCTCGATGAACCCCGGCGCCACCGCGTTGACCGTGATGCCCCGAGCCCGCAGGCCCTCGTCTGCCGACAACGCGTCGACCAGCCCGATCACCCCGGCCTTGGACGCTCCGTAGTTGGTCTGCCCGCGGTTGCCCGCGATCCCGGCGATCGACGACACGAGGACCACGTGCCCACCGTCGCGGACCCCTCCCTCGGCGAGGAGCACCTCGTTCATCCGCAGGATCGAACCGAGGTTGACGTCGAGCACCGACGACCAGCGGGCCTCGTCCATGTTGGCGAGCAGCTTGTCCCGGGTGATGCCGGCGTTGTGCACGACGATGTCGAGCCCGCCGTGCCGCGCGATGGCGTGCTCGAGGATCCGTGGCCCCGCGTCTGCGGCGGTGACGTCGAGCTGGAGCGCCGTGCCTCCGACGCGATTGGCGGTGCGGGCCAAGGAGTCGCCGGCCGCAGGGATGTCGACACAGACGACGGTGGCACCGTCGCGGGCGAGCACGTCGGCGATCGAGGCACCGATCCCCCGGGCGGCGCCGGTGACGACCGCCACCTTGCCGGCCAACGGCGTGGCCCAGTTCGCGGGCTCCGTGGGCGTGCCCGGTCCCACGCGCACGACCTGCCCGTCGACGTATGCCGCGCGGCCCGACAGCAGGAAACGCACCGCCGCGTCGGCGTTGGCCTCCGCGCCGTCACCGACGAGGACGAGGTTTGCGGTGGCTCCGGCCCGCAGCTCCTTGCCGATGGACCGGGTGATGCCCTCGAGGGCGCGTCTCGTCGCCGCCTGCGCGAAACCATTGGCACTGCTGGGCTCTCGGCCCACCACGATGACCCGACCGCTCGGACGCAGACCCTTGAGGGCCGGCGCCACGAGGGCTCGGAGTGCGTCGAGGTCGCTGGGCTCAGCCGCCTCGGTGAGGTCGGCGACGACGCCCGCGACCCGGTCACCGTCGGACAGCCCGTCGACCGCGTCGACGCCCTCACGCTCCAGCAGAGTGCGCACGCGGGCTGCCACCGGTGCCGTGCCGAGCCCGCCGACGAGGACTGCGCCGTCGACGAGCGGCTCGCCCACGGCATACCGGCGCAACCTGCCGGGACGGGGCAGCCCGAGCTGGGTCGCCAGCTTCTTGCCGACCGGGCTGTTGACGATGCCCGCGTAGGTGCCCGCCATCAGGCGGCCTCGAGGATCGCCATGACACCCTGGCCACCGGCGGCGCAGATCGAGATCAGGCCACGCGCGCCAGATCCCTTCTCGTGCAACATCTTCGCGAGGGAGGCGACGATGCGGCCCCCCGTCGCGGCGAACGGGTGGCCGGCCGCGAGCGACGACCCGTTGACGTTGAGCCGGTCGCGGTCGAGCGCTCCGATCGGCGCGTCGAGGCCCAGCCGGTCGCGGCAGAACTCCTCGCTCTCCCACGCGGCCAGCGTGGTGAGCACGGTGGCGGCGAAGGCCTCGTGGATCTCGACGAGGTCGAAGTCCTGCAGCTTCATCCCCTGGCGGGCCAGCAGGTGAGGCAGGGCATAGGCCGGAGCCATGAGCAGGCCCTCGTGGCCGGTCACGTAGTCGACTGCGGCGGTCTGGGCGTCGACGAGGTGCGCGAGCACGGGCAGCCCGCGCTCCTTCGCCCACTCGTCGGACCCGAGCAGCACGGCGGAGGCCCCGTCGGTGAGCGGCGTCGAGTTGCCAGCAGTCATGGTCGCGCCCTCGCTCATGCCATCACCCAGGTTCAGCCCGAACACCGGCTTCAGGGTCGCGAGCTTCTCGACCGTGGAGTCGGCGCGCAGGTTCTGGTCGCGCGCCTGCCCGAGGAACGGCGTCATGAGGTCGTCGAAGAAGCCGCGCTCGTAGGCGGCGGCGAGGTGCTGGTGGGAGCTGGCCGCGATCTCGTCCTGGGCTTCCCGGCTGATGCCCCACTGCTTGGCGGTCTGGGCCATGTGCTCGCCCATGGACAGGCCCGTCCGAGGCTCGACGTTGCGCGGGACCTCTGGCACCAGCTGGCTGGGGCGCAGTCCCGTGAGCGCCTTCGCGCGCTGCCCCGGCGTCTTCGCGCGGTTGAGCGTGAGGAGCGTCTCGCGCAGGCCCTCGTTGACGGCGATCGGGGCGTCGGAGGCGCTGTCAGCGCCCCCGGCGATGCCGGACTCGATCTGCCCGAGCGCGATCTTGTTGCCCACGAGGATGGCCGCCTCCAGACCGGTGCCGCAGGCCTGCTGCACGTCGTAGGCAGGGGTGCGGGCTGACAGGCTCGACCCCAGCACCGACTCGCGGGTCAGGTTGAAGTCGCGCGCGTGCTTGAGCACAGCACCGGCGGCGACCTCCCCCACCTGCTCCCCCGCCAGACCGTGCCGAGCCACGAGGCCTTCGATGGCCGCCGTCAGCATGTCCTGGTTGGAGGCCTTCGCGTAGGCGGCGTTCTGCCGCGCGAAGGGGATCCGGTTGCCGCCGATGACGGCGGCCCGGCGGGGTTGGCCGGAGGTCCGGGACGACGCTGTGCGGGCTGGCGCTGAGGTGGCCACGAGGTGCTCCTGGGGTGGGTCGGACTGTGGGACAGGTAACTGATACGGACAGTAGCAGGTACACCTAGTACCTGCTACTGTCCAGCCTTGTGACCACGACCACGCAGCCGGCGATCCCGGCTCCCGACGGCCGCAGCACCCGGTGGGACCAGCACCGGGCGGCTCGCCGCCGCGAGCTGGTCGACGCGACCCTGCGGGCGATCCGCCAGCACGGAGCGGGCGTGGGGATGGACGACATCGCCGCCGTGGCCGGCACCTCGAAGACCGTCATCTACCGTCACTTCACCGACCGGCAGGGCCTGTATGCCGCTGTGTCGGCGAGCGTGGACGCCCTGATCCTGCACAACCTCGGGCAGGCGACCGGCGCGGCGGGTGACGACCTCACGAGCGGGGACTCGACCCCGAGGGGGCTGATCGCCGGGGCCATCGACGCCTACCTCACGCTCGTGGAGAAGGACCCGGAGGTCTACCGGTTCGTCGTGACCGCCCCCCTGCTGGACCAGCCGTCCGGGGATCCTGCGGCGCCGGTGACGGGACACATTGCGGCGCAGATGTCGCTGGTCCTCACCGAGGCGCTGGCTCGCGCGGGTCGTGACACCGCACCAGCGACGGTGTGGGGAGCCGGGCTCGTGGGGATGGTGCGGGCGGCCGCCGACCAGTGGCTCGGCGACACCGACGCGATCAGCCGAGCCGAGCTGACCGAGCACCTCACCGACCTCGCCTGGGGCGGGCTCTCGGCAGCCTGGCCCGACGAGACCCCCTGACCTGAGAAGCCCAGAGCAGCACTGACCTGAGAAGCACAGACCCAGGAGACCTCCATGACCACCCTCGCCACCGCCCTCCAGAAGACCCTCGACGGTCGCTGGGCCGCGATCCGCGACGAGGCCAGGACTGACCTCGACCCCGAGCGGTTCGCCCCTCCGACCGAGCCGCTCGACCTGGAGTCCTACCGGGCCCGGATCGCCGACCAGGTGCAGGCGCTGGCGGCCACCGGCCACGCCAAGCGCGGCTTCCCCAAGGCCATGGGCGGCAACGGTGACCTCGGCGGTTCGGTGACCGCCTTCGAGCTGCTCGGCCACGCCGACCTGTCGCTCATGGTCAAGGCCGGGGTGCACTGGGGGCTGTTCGGAGGGGCCGTGGCGAACCTCGGCACCGAACGCCACCACACGGCATACCTCCCGTCGATCATCGACGCCACGCTGCCGGGCTGCTTCGCGATGACGGAGACCGGGCACGGCTCCGACGTCCAGTCGCTCGGCACCACCGCCACCTACGACCCGGCCACCGACGAGCTCGTCGTCCACACCCCCGACCTGCGCGCCCGCAAGGACTACATCGGCGGCGCCGCGCGCGACGGGCGGATGGCGGCCGTCTTCGCCCAGCTGGTCACCGGGGGCGAGAGCCACGGCGTCCACTGCGTCCTCGTGCCGATCCGCGACGAGTCCGGCGCCACGATGCCTGGCGTGACGATCGGCGACTGCGGCGCCAAGGCCGGGCTGCCCGGCGTGGACAACGGCCGCCTGTCGTTCGACCACGTGCGCGTGCCGCGGACCAACCTGCTCAACCGCTACGGCGACATCGACGAGCACGGCACCTACACGTCGCCCATCGAGAACCAGACCCGCCGGTTCTTCACCATGCTGGGCACCCTGGTGCGCGGTCGGATCAGCGTGGCCGGTGGGGCCGGCGCGGCCACCCGCACCGCCCTCACCCTCGCCGTGACGTACGCCGGTCACCGCCGTCAGTTCGCGCCCCCCGGCGGCACCGACGAGGTGATCCTGCTCGACTATCGGGCCCACCAGCGCAAGCTGCTGCCCGCCCTCGCCAAGTCCTACGCGCTGCAGTTCGCCCAGAACGAGCTGGTCGGGCTCATGCACGACGTGCAGTCGGCCGGCGAGGCGGCCCCGGAGCACGACCAGCGCGAGCTCGAGGCACGGGCGGCCGGCACCAAGGCCGTCGCGACGGCCCACGCGACCGCGACGATCCAGATGTGTCGCGAGGCGTGCGGTGGGGCCGGCTACCTCGCGGTCAACCGGCTGCCCGCCCTCAAGGCCGACACCGATGTCTTCACCACCTTCGAGGGCGACAACACCGTGCTGCTGCAGCTGGTCGCCAAGGGCCTGCTCACCGACTACCGCGACGCCTTCGGCGACCTCGACACGTTGGGCATGGTGCGGTTCGGAGCCAGGCAGTTCGCGGGTGCCGTCATCGAGCGCACCTCCGCGCGGGGACTCATCCAGCGCCTCATCGACTCCGCACCCGGTCGGGACAGCGAGAAGGGCCCGACCGACCGCGGCTGGCAGCTCGACCTCTTCGAGGACCGCGAGAAGCACCTGCTCGAGACCCTGGCCCTGCGACTGCGCAAGGCCGGCAAGCCCGGCGCCGATTCCTTCGACGTCTTCAACGACGCCCAGGACCACGTCATCGAGGCGGCGCGAGCGCACGTCGACCGCACCATCCTCGAGTCGTTCGTCGCGGCCATTGACCGGTGTGACGACCCCTCAGCCGCGCAGACGCTCGCGCGGGTGTGCGACCTCTATGCGCTGAGCAGCATCGAGGCCGACAAGGGCTGGTTCCTCGAGCACGACCGGATCACCCCGGCGCGCAGCAAGCAGGTCACGGCCGCGGTCAACGACCTGTGCGCGGCGTTGCGGCCACACGCCCAGGAGCTGGTCGACGCGTTCGGGATCCCGAAGGCGTGGCTCGGCACCGAGCTGCTCGCCCCACTCGACTGAGGGAGGTATGCCGCGTCGTCAGCCGCGCAGCAGGGTGCAGAAGAAGGCGACCTCGTCGTCGTCGTTGCCGCGCTCCCAGCCCAGGGCGGCATAGAAGCGCTCGGCCCGGGCGAGGTCAGACACACCGAGGGTGACGAGCGAGAGTCGTTGCTCCACTAACCGTTCCACCACGGTCGCAGGGGCAGGTCGGCCTGGCCCCGGTCGTCGAGCTTGACGGCCAGCACCTGGTGGAGCTGCACGATGTTGCGCTCGAAGCCCACCCGCGAGCCGGCCATGTAGAGGCCCCAGACGCGGGCCGTCGCCTCGCCCACCTCGTCGACGCAGGCGTCCCAGTTGTCGCGCAGGTTGGCGCACCAGCCGGCCAGGGTGCGGGCGTAGTGCTCGCGCAGGTTCTCCTCGTGACGGACCTCGAGACCGGCGTCCTGGGCGGCCGCGATGATCGTGCCCGAGCCGGTCAGCTCGCCGTCGGGGAACACGTAGCGGTCGATGAACGCCCCGGTGGAGGTGCGCTTGTTGTCAGGACGGGTGATGCAGTGGTTGAGCAGCATCCCGCCGGTGCGCAGGTGGTCCTTGACGAACCCGAAGTAGGCCGCGTAGTTGCGCACCCCGATGTGCTCGGTCAGCCCGATCGAGGAGATGGCGTCGAAGCCCGTCTCGCGGATGTCGCGGTAGTCGCTGTGGCGCACCTCGGCCAGGTCCTGCAGGCCCTCGCGGCGGATCGCCTCCTGCGCCCAGCTCGCCTGCTCGGCCGACAGGGTGGCCCCGATCACGTGGACGCCCCGCCGGGCGGCATACCGGACCATCCCGCCCCAGCCGCACCCGATGTCGAGCAGCCGGTCGCCCTCCTTGAGCCGGAGCTTGTCGAAGACGAGCCGGTACTTGTTCTCCTGCGCCTCCTCGAGGGTGGCGTCGGCGTGGGGGTAGCACGCGCAGGTGTAGGTCATCGACGGACCGAGGACGTACTCGTAGAACGTGTTGGACACGTCGTAGTGGTGGTGGATCGCCTCGGCGTCGCGGGTCCTGCTGTGCCGCAGGCCCTCCGCGACCCGGCGCCACCGCGGCAGGGCCTCCTGAGGAGGCGGCGGCGGGGGCTTGAGCAGCTCGACACCGAGCGAGCGGGCAATGGCAGCGGCGGTCTTGGGTGGCGGCATCCGGAAGTGCAGGTCGCCCATCGCGTCGAGGAGCTCGTAGGGGTCGCCGGGGTGGACCCCGGTGAGGTCGAGGTCTCCGGCGATGTAGGCGCGCGCCATGCCCAGGTCGCCCGGTGCGGTGGCGAGGTAGCTCGCCCCCCGCGGTGACTTGAGGTCGAGACCGTAGGTGGCGTCCTCAGGGCCGGTCGCCGAACCGTCGAACGCGGTGAACCGCAAGGGCAGGCCGTCGGCCGTGACGGCGTCGAGGATCTCGGCCATCGACAGCTTTTCGGGGCCCGGAGTGCTGTGCTGGGGGTCGGTCCGGTTGGTCCTGAGAATCGTCACTTGCGTTGCACCGCCTTGGAGTAGAGGTCAAGCAGTCGGGACTTCGGGTCGTATCGGCGCTTGAGGTCGGCGTAGGTGTCGCCGCCGTAGAGGCGCCAGAACTGGGCTTCGTCGTAGTAGGCGTCGGAGTAGAGCGACTTGTGCCCGGCGAGGGCGGTGACCTGCTCCTCGATGAGCCGGTTGGCCGCACCCTCGGGCTCGGCCGGGTCGCGGGGCACGCTGGACCAGAAGCCGACGTTGACGTAGGTCTCGCCCGGCTTCAGGGGGTAGAGCGGCCACCGGTCCTTGCTGCGCACGGGGCAGAGCCAGATCGGCTCGATGGGGATCTCACGCAGGAACCAGTGGACGAACTCGGCGGTCCGCCCCAGCGGCACCTCGATGTCCTGCACCACGCGCTCCCGCGGCGGGCGGCCCTTGCGCGCCTCCAGCCGGTCGGCGACGTCGAACCGGTGGTCGAGCGCGATGAGCTTCCAGTAGAACGAGCTCCGGCGGTAGCGACGCGGCCAGAGCCGTCGCACGCGAGGGCTCTGGGCGCCGAACGCCCGACTGCACCAGAACCAGTCGGTGTCCCAGCGCCAGAGGTAGTCGTGGATCGTGAGCCGGTCGACCTTGGGCAGCGGCGAGTCGTGCTGGATCGAGCGGTAGTAGACCTGCTGGCCGGTGTAGTCGCTCACCGGTCCGGGCTGGGCGGTCTGCCTGCCGAGGGTGAGGTAGGACTCGGTCGCGGAGAAGACCACCCCGTCGAGGTAGTCCACCCGCTCCCCCTCGTGCTCCCCCGTGTCGCAGATCCGAGCCATGACGGCGACGAGGGACTCGACGTCGTGGAACCGGACGTGGCGCAGGGCGACGAAGGGGTCGACGGGCTCGAGCGCGATCCGGAGCCGGGTGGCGTAGCCGAGCGTGCCGTAGGAGTTGGGGAACCCGTGGAAGAGGTCGGCGTGCTCCCCCTCCGGCCGGGCCGTGACGATCTCGCCGGCTCCGGTGAGGATGTCCATCTCCAGCACCGACTCGTGGGGCAGACCGCTGCGGAACGACGTCGACTCGATGCCGAGTCCGGTGACGGCACCTCCCAGCGTGATGGTCTTGAGCTGGGGCACCACGAGCGGCGCGAGGCCGTGCGGCAGGGTCGCCTCGACGAGGTGCTCGTAGGTGCACATGCCCTGCACGTCGGCAGTGCGGGCCTCGGTGTCGACCGCGATCACCTGGTCGAGCAGGGCGACGTCGAGACCGGGCGCGTCGGTGCGCGCGCGAGCCCGGAAGAGGTTGGAGGTCTTCTTGGCGAGCCGCACCGGCGCATCGAGCGGGATCGCCGCGTAGCTCGCAGCAAGACGACCCACGGCGACGTCGTGGCGCGCACGAGCGTCCGTGGGAGCCTTCACGATCCGCCCAGTCCCAGCGGAGACGAAGTCCGGCACACTCCGACCTTATGCCGCCGTGCCGACAGTCGTCACGTGGGTTGCCGACAACCGGTCGCCGGGGGACCTTCAGCCTTCATCGACAACGCCGTCGGGAACGACTGCGGTCACCTCGTCCCCCACGCGCACGATGCCCGGGTGACGCACCGCCGCATACACCCCTGGGCAGTCGCGGGCGGTGCCGGTGACGTCGAGCTCGACACCCCCGGTGACGAGCACCCCGCCGATGGCGGCGGCCAGCTCGGTGGACGTCAGGGACACCACGAGGTTGGCCCGGGTGTCGGGCGCGACGTCGGCGGCAGCCACGACGTGGACCGCCGCCTTCTTGCGCCGGTCGCCGGCCAGGCCCGCGGCGTCGACGGCGGCCTCCGCCAGGTCACGGCCGGGCTCGCCGCTCACCGGGTAGACGTGCAGCTCGGTCACCTCGGCCACGGTCAGACGCCTTCCGGGGCGGAGGCGAGGGCTTCCTCGATCACGCGGACGAGTCGGGCGGCCGAGTCGCGGGTCAGCTCGACGGCCACGCGGGCACCGGGTCCGCGGGTGGGGTCGGCGAGGTCGATGTTGAGGGTGTGCTCGGCCATCGCGTGGACCGGGTGGTCGTAGTAGACCGTCGCGTCGGTGACGTGGAACCACTGGCCGCCGGGGCCCTTGGCGCTGCCGTCGACCTGTTCGGCGACCGTGGCGTAGGTGCACATGTCAGCTCTCCCGTCCGTCGAGGTGGGTCGCGAAGAACGCGGCGACTCGCTCCCAGCCATCGTTCGCCGCCGTCACCCGGTAGCTCGGGCGGTCGGTGGCGAAGAAGCCGTGTCCGGCCGCGTCGTAGGAGTGGAACTCGTGGGGCTTCTCGAGCGCACCCAGCCGTCGGTCGAGGTCGGCCACGTGGTCGGGGCTGGGTGTCTTGTCCTCGATCCCGAACAGGCCGAGCAGGGGTGCGCCCAGGGACGGGAGCTGGTCGACGAGGTTGGTGACCTTGAGCGGGTAGCCCTGCGGCGGCTCCCCCGTGACGAACGCCCCGTAGCAGTCCGCGACCGCGTCGAGGTCGAGGTGGCACGCGGCGAGGACGGCCTGCCGGCCGCCGGAGCAGTGGCCGATCACGCCGACCGAGCCGTTGCTGGTCGGCAGCGCGCGCAGGTATGCCGCGGCAGCACCAACGTCGTCGACGAGCCGGTCGTCGGGCACGCCGCCCTGGGCTCGAGCGGTGGCCGCGGCGTCGGACGGCTCGGCTCCCGGTGCCTCACGGCTGTAGAGGTCGGGGCAGATCGCGTCGTAGCCGAGCTCGGCGAACCGGCGCACCATCTCCTTGGTGGCGCGGTCGTAGCCCGGCATGTGGTGGATGACCACGACGCCGCCGCGGGTGTGCTCGCCGTCGGGACGGGCGAGGTACGCCTCGACCTCCGCGCCGTCGGAGGCGGTGAGGAAGACAGTGGTCGCGCTGAGGGAGTCGCTCACGCCTCGGATGCTATGCCCGCGGCGCTACCCGCCTCAGATGCTGGTGGCGCCGTTGTTGAAGATGGTCGAGAGGTTGGTACCCAGCAAGGCGACAGCAACGATGATGACGAGTGCGATGAGGGCGACCATCAGGCCGTACTCGACGGCGGTGGCGCCGCGGTCGGTCATGAGGGCCCGGAGCTTGGTGATGTGCTTGGACATGAGGCTCTTCCATCCTGACGTGGTGGTGGCTGATGGATGGAGAGTGACAGAACCCACGACGGGAACCCTCGTCCCGGTGAGGGAGGTCGTCCGGGCGCTTTCGCGCACTCGCGGCCCGTTGCCCCTGTTGGCAGGTGGAGCCCTCTGTTGGCCGGTAGAGCCCTGCGGTGGATGCCGCTGCGCTGGTCCGGCCAGCGCCCGTGGCCCTGGAGGGCCGGGCGACCGGCCGGACGGTCAGGATAGACCGCCATCCCACGGGGGTCGTCCACCACCCGAGCGGATACAAAAGGTCGAGGCCGAACGCAAACGGCGTAGGTCGCTTGGGCGATGTGGCGGCTCCGGCCGTGGGCCTACCTTGGCGGGCCTTGGACCACGCGGATGCAGCCGGCAGCCGAGGGTCCTTGGCCAAGGAGCGCGGACATGGTCATTCGAGCTGGACGCGGTCGCACCCTCTTGGTGGGGCTCGCGAGCGCCACTGCCCTGCTGGTCCCGATCAGCATGGCCTCCGCCGGTGGCAGCCCCGCCGGCGACAACGGAACGATCAAGATCGACGGCATGCCGTTCGACGAGGCCCCGGACAACCAGCCACACGTCGGCTGCGTGTTCCAGGTCGACTTCTACGGCTTCGACAAGGGAAACCTCAACGCCACGGTCACCTTCGAGGCCCAGCCCCCCACCGGGCGCGACGTCCTGCTCGAGAAGGACAAGATCTTCATCGGCGAGGACGACGCCGGCGGCGGCACCGACGTCGACGCCCAGGAGACCTACAACCTCTCCCCTTACCTCCTGTCCTACATGGCCCACCCGCAGCAGGGCTTCCACGTCAAGCTCACGGTGAAGGCACCCGGCTCGATCGGCGCCGACACCAAGTACAAGACGTTCTGGGTCCAGACCTGCCAGATCTCCTGAGCCCTCTCCAACCCGCCGTTAGAGAGCCGGGAAGCGAAACAGCCCCTCGCCTGCATGGTTCGCAGGTGAGGGGCTGTCTGGCTGGTGGACGTGAAGGGACTCGAACCCATGGCCTCTCGCGTGTGAAGCGAACGCTCTAACCAACTGAGCTACACGTCCAGCGCCCTCGTCACACCAGGTGACGTTCGGGCCTGCCGAAGAATAGCCGGATGTGGCGCACGAGGTGAAATCGGCCCGCGCCCGGTGGCTGACCCGGCTCAGAGCCCCGGCAGGTCCTTGATCCGGTCCTCGATGGCGTCGGGGAAGAAGCCGGGAACGCCTGACAGCAGGAACAGCCCGTAGAAGATCGCCAGCACCAGCGCCAGCGTCACGAGGCCGACCACACCCTTGAACCACAGTGGCTTCGGGGCCAGCCATTCGCCCCACGCCCGCACCTTGTCCTCGGCGAAGTCGAAGAGCCGCCGGGCCCACGCGAACTCCGAGGCCCAGATCCGCAGACCGACGAAGACGATCACCCAGCCAGGCCCCGGAAGCGGGATGAGCGCCAGCCCGCCGCCCACGATGGCCAGTCCGACGAGCGCCACAACCACGCGGTAGACGCGGCGGCTGTGCGGGTTCGCGCGCAGCCGCCGGCGCCAGGCCCAGTCCTCCTCGACGTGTTCCTGTGGGTCGTCGTCCACGTCAGGCACGGCGACGCCCGGACGCTCGCTCACGGGTCCATCCGCTCGACGCACAGCCGCGCGAACACCGATGCAGCGCGCGCCGTGACCGGTCCCGGCTCCAGGGCGCGGTCGTCGACGCCGTGGATGGCCAGCACGTCCTTGGTGCTGCTGGTGATGAAGACCTCGTCGGCCTCGCGCAGGACGTCCAGGGGCAGGGCCTCCTCGCGCACCTCGAGCCCGTCCTCGCGGCACCACTCGATGGTCACCTCACGCGTGATCCCGGCCAGGCAGCCCGAGTCGAGCGGCGGGGTGAGGATCGCCCCACCCACGACCACGAAGATGTTGGACCCGGTGCACTCGCACAGCTCGCCACGCGTGTTGGCGAACACTGCCTCGATGGCCCCGCGCTCCTTGGCGTACGCGAGCGCGACGACGTTCTCGGCATACGAGGTGGTCTTCAGGCCCGCCACGGCGGACCGCTCGTTGCGCGTCCAGGGGACGACGGCGACCGAGGCGCTCTGCGGCGGGCGGGGCTGGGCGCCCGCGGTGACGATGTAGGTGAGCGGGCTGTCGTCGCGGTCGGACCCGAGGGGGCCGGCCCCGCCGGTCACCGAGTAGCGCAGCCGGCCGAACTCGATCTGCTCGCCCGCGCCGAGGACGGCCTTGGCGCCCTCGGCGATGTAGTCGTGGTCGGCGGCCGGGAGTCCGAGCCCGGCCAGGGTGCGGTCGAGCCGACGCGCGTGCCGGGTCGCGGCGAACACCTGGCCGCGGTCGATCTTGGCCGTCTCGAACGCGCCGTCGCCCACCGTCACCCCGTGGTCGAGTGCCGTGATCGATGGTTCGTCGACCGCGGTCAGCCGACCGTTGACCCACACCCGTGGCTCGTTGCTCATGCCTCCACCTTCCCAGACGCCAGCCCCACGAGACGTCGGGATTTCACCTGAGTCTCCACCCATTCCTGCTCGGGGTCGGACCCCCACGTGATCCCCGCGCCGGTGCCGAACCGCAGCCACCGCTGCCCGTCGCCGTCCCTCTGCGCCCAGAACGAGCGGATGCCGACGGCGAGCTCCGCCGTCCCGCGGTCGGCGTCGACCCAGCCGATCGCGCCGCAGTACGGACCGCGGGCGGTCGGCTCGAGGTCGACGATGGCCTGCAGGGCGGTGTGCTTGGGCGCGCCGGAGACCGAGCCCGGGGGGAAGGTCGCCGGCAGCACCTCGCCCCAGCCGACGCCGGGGCGGAGCCGGCCCGAGACGGCGGACACGAGGTGCACCAGCCCGGGGTGCTCCTCGGGGCGACACAGGTGGTCCACTTGCACGGTCCCCTCGCGGCAGACGTGTGACAGGTCGTTGCGCACGAGGTCGACGATCATGACGTTCTCCGCGTAGTCCTTGGGCAGCATCGCGTCGAGGCTCGTGGCTGTCCCCTTGATGGGGCGCGACTCGAGGCGGTCGCCGTCCCGCAGGAGGAACGCCTCAGGGCTGGCGCACACGACGTCGAGTCCCGCGGACGGCACCACCACCCGTCCAGCGTGCGGTGCCGGGTTGCCCCGCTCGAGCAGGCTGGCCAGCCCGTCGAGGTCGGCCTCCTCGGGCAGCTCGTGCGAGAGCACGCGACAGAGGTTCACCTGGTAGACGGTGCCCGCCGCGATCCGATCGCGGATCTCGCCCACTCCCGCGAGGTATGCCGCGTGGTCCAGGCTCGTGCGCCACTCGCCCTCCAGCGGCGTCCAGGGCGTCGGCGGTCCGGTGGGCGCCAGCCGGTCCACCTCCGCGAAGCGGACGGCCGTGACCTCCCCCTCGAACTCGGCGACGACGGCCCAGAAGCCACTCTCGAGGGAGTCGAGGTCGTGGCGGACCTCGACGGGTCGGGTGGCCAGGACCGAGCCGAACCTCGCGTGCCCCGTCGCCGCCTCCACGAGGGCGATCCTAGGCCGACCTAGACTTCCCGATCATGCGCCCTCTCGCCGCCACCGCGGTCGCCGCCCGCTCGGCCCCGAGACCGACCCCGACGCTGGCCTCGGCGCTGGTGCTGGCGGTCGTGGTGGCCCTCTCGGGCTGCCAGGGGGCCACCCCGGCCCCGGCCGCCGGCACCACCGCTGCCACGGGCACGACAGCCTCGTCGCCCTCCAGGACGACCGGCGCAGCCCCGAGCGCGTCGACCACCACGACTCCCCCCTCCGACCCCGACACCCTGACGATGGCGTTCGCCGGCGACGTGCACTTCGAGGACTACCTGGCGCCGCTGGCCCGTGACCCGCACGGGCTGGACGAGCTGCGGTCGTCACTGGGCGCAGCCGACCTGGCGATGGTGAACCTCGAGACCGCCCTCACCGAGCGCGGCACCAAGATCGGCAAGGAGTTCCACTTCCGGGCGCCGGCCTCGGCCCTCGAGACGATCAAGGGCGCCGGGATCGATGCGGTCAGCATGGCCAACAACCACGGGGTCGACTACGGGCCGGTGGGGCTGAAGGACACCTTGGCGGCGAAGCAGGCCAGCCCCGTGCCGATCGTCGGCATCGGCAAGGACGAGGACGAGGCGTTCGCGCCGGCGATCCTGTCGGCCAAGGGCCTGAAGGTGGCGGTGTTCGGGGCATCGGAAGTCTTCGAGATGACCCTGGCCCGCTACTCGGCAGGTCCGGGCAAGGGCGGCATCGCCAGCGCTACGCCGGTCACCCGGCTCCGCGGTGCGGTCAGCCGGGCCGCCGCCCGGTACGACGTCGTGGTCGTCTTCCTGCACTGGGGGCTGGACTACCAGAAGTGCCCGGACCGGCTCTCGGTGCAGACCGCCGAGGCCCTCGAGCAGGCGGGCGCGGACATCATCGTCGGCGGCCACTCGCACCGCGTCAACGGAGCCGGGTGGCTCGGACGGTCCTACGTCGACTACGGCTTCGGCAACTTCGTCTGGTGGCGCAGCCACGAGCCCGACTCACGGTCCGGCGTGCTGACCCTGTCGATCGACGTGAACGCGGCGCGCGGCACCAAGCGCACGAAGACCAGTGCCGTCCGTGAGGCGGTCTGGACGCCCATGCTCATCGGGGTCGACGGCATACCCCGGCCGCCGGCAGCTGCCGACAGCGCACGGCTCCTGGCGCTCTGGAAGCAAGCCGGTCAGTGCGCGAACCTGGCCACCGCTCCAGAGTGACCCTCGACCGCCGCGCTCAGCGCCCGAGGACCAGGTAGCAGAACTGCAGCACACCTCGGTAGGTGCGGACGTAGGCGTCGAGCTGGGCGTCGAGCCGGCTCCGCACCTCCGGAGCGCGGGCGTCGTCGCCGTGGCGGATCAGCCACTCCTGCCTGGCCGCTCGCCACGTCGACTCGAAGTCGTCCCACTCGCGCTGGTCGGCGGTCGACAGGTGGAGCACCCTCCACCCACTGGCGTGGACGTGCTCGAGGAGATCGGTCAGGGACACGACCTCCTCGAACATCTCGGCCGCGGCGGAGGTGGGCGGGGCGGTCCAGCAGGCGTCGCCGTAGAGGAGTCGTCCACCGGGCGGGGTGAGCTCGGCCAGACGGGCGAGCGCAGGACCGGTGCCGCCGAGCACGTGGCTCGACCCGATGCACAGCAGCCGGTCGGCGGGCTCGTCCCACGAGGCAGCCTCGGCCTCGACGAACCTGACCCGCGACTCGAGCCCGCGGGCTGCGGCCAGCCCACGGCCCCGCTCCAAGCCGTCGGCGTCGGTGTCGACCCCGACGCCGGTGGCGCCGGCCGGCTCCACCGCCCGCAGCAGCAGCTCGCCCCACCCGCAGCCCAGGTCGGTCACCCGGTCGTCCTCCCCCACCGCCAGGCGCTCCAGCAACAGGGCCGCGTGGTCCGCCGCGAGCGGCGTGTTCCAGCGCATCCGGTCGTAGCGGGTGCGGGCGGGGTCGGGGACCGGGGTCGGGGCTGCCATGGGCCACACTCTGCCGCACGGGAATGCGCACGGTGGTCGCACCGTTACGATAGTTGAAATTCAAACTACCTAGCCAGGAGCGCGAGCGAGATGCAGTTCGGAATCTTCACGGTCGGCGACGTCACCACCGACCCCACCACCGGGACGACGGTCAGCGAGAACGAGCGCATCAAGCACACCGTGGAGCTGGCCCGCCTCGCCGAGCAGGTCGGGCTCGACGTGTTCGCCACCGGCGAGCACCACAACCCGCCGTTCGCCGCCCCGGCCAACCCGACCGTGCTCCTCGCGCACCTCGCCGCCGTCACCGAGCGCCTCGTGCTCTCGACCTCCACGACGCTGATCACCACCAACGACCCGGTGCGGCTGGCGGAGGACTACGCCTACCTGCAGCACCTCGCGGACGGTCGGATCGACCTCATGATGGGACGCGGCAACACCGGCCCGGTCTACCCGTGGTTCGGCAAGGACATCCGCGACGGCATCCCGCTCGCGGTCGAGAACTACGCCTTGCTGCGTCGGCTCTGGACCGAGGAGAACGTCACGTGGGAGGGCAAGTACCGCGGCCCGCTCCAGTCCTTCACGTCCACGCCGCGCCCCCTCGACGGCATCGCGCCGTTCGTCTGGCACGGGTCGATCCGCAGCCCCGAGATCGCCGAGCAGGCGGCCTACTACGGCGACGGCTTCTTCCACAACAACATCTTCTGGCCGATGAGCCACACCAAGCAGATGGTCGCGCTCTACCGGCGCCGGTTCGCCCACTACGGCCACGGGAGCGCCGACCAGGCGATCGTCGGCCTCGGCGGTCAGGTGTTCATGCGGGCCAACAGCCAGGACGCGGTGCGCGAGTTCCGCCCCTACTTCGACAACGCACCGGTCTACGGACACGGGCCCTCGCTCGAGGACTTCACCCGCGAGACTCCCCTGACCGTGGGTTCGCCCCAGCAGGTCGTGGAGCGGTACGCCGGCATGGCCGACGCCGTGGGCGACTACCAGCGCCAGCTGTTCCTCGTCGACCACGCCGGACTCCCCCACCGGACCGCGATGGAGCAGGTCGAGCTCCTGGGCACCCAGGTCGTGCCGGAGCTGCGCAAGATCGCCGCGGCCCGCAAGCCGGCCCACGTGCCGGACGCGCCCACCCACGCCAGCCGGCTCGCCACCGCCACCACGAAGCACGAGGACCTGGAGGTCACCCGATGAGCTCCCGTCGAGTCGTGGTGGTGCAGGCCGGTCTCGGACAGCCGAGCAGCAGTCGGCTGCTCGCAGACCGCCTGGCGACCGCCACCCGCGACGCGCTCCTGGAGCGCGGCGACGAGGCCGAGGTCGTCACGGTCGACCTGCGCGAGCACGCACACGCGATGGCGGATGCCCTCCTCACCGGCTTCGCCACGGGTGAGCTCAGGTCCGCGCTCGACGCCGTGCGCGACGCGGACGCCGTCATCGCCGTCACGCCGGTCTTCCAGGCGTCCTACAGCGGGCTGTTCAAGACCTTCGTCGACGTCCTCGACGACGGTGCCCTGCGTGGCACGCCGGTCCTCATGGCGGCCACCGCCGGGACGGCCCGCCACTCACTGGTGCTGGAGCACGCGATGCGCCCGATGTTCGCCTACCTCAAGGCGATCACCGTCCCCACCGCCGTGTTCGCGGCGTCGGAGGACTGGGGCACCGGCGGCACCGTCGACACCGGCCTCTCGGGTCGCATCGACGTGGCGGCCGGGGAGCTCGCCGACCTCCTCACCGGGCGCCCGCCCCGGACCGACCGGGTCGACGAGTTCGCCGACCCCGTGCCGTTCGAGCAGCTGCTCGGCCACTGAACCCCGCGGCCGAGGACCCCGGCGTCGCCCGGGTTTCGCGTGGGTTTCGCGTGGGTTTGGCGCGCCCTAGATTGGTCGGATGAACGCACTGGACCGCTTCTCCCTGGCCGGCCGCGTCGCTGTCGTCACCGGCGGCACCCGAGGGCTGGGAGCCGGCTTCGCGCGCGCCCTCGGTGACGCAGGGGCGGCCATCGTCCTCGTGGGGCGCGACGCCGAGGCGGCCGAAGACGTGCTGGGATCGTTGCGCGACAACGGCATCCGGGCCGACTTCGTCGCTGCTGACGTCACAGTCGCCGAGGACGTCCACCGGGTGCTCGACACAGCGCTGTCCCTCCACGGCCGGGTCGACGTGCTGGTCAACAACGCGGGCGCGTGCGTCCACGCCCCGGCCCTCGACGTGACCCCCGAGGACTGGCGGGCTGTCATGGCCGTCAACCTGGACGCGGTGTGGACCTGCTCGCAGACCTTCGGTCGGCACTTCGTCGACCAGGGCGGAGGGTCCATCGTCAACATCGGGTCGATGTCCGGCTTCATCGTCAACCGCCCCCAGTGGCAGCCTGCCTACAACGCGTCGAAGGCTGCGGTGCACCACCTGACTCGAAGCCTGGCCGCGGAGTGGGCCCCGCACGGCGTGCGCGTCAACGCCCTCGCCCCTGGCTACATCAAGACCGACATGTCGCCCGTCGACGACCCGAAGTTCCGCCAGCACTGGATCGACGACGCCCCCATGCAGCGCTACGGCACGGTCGAGGAGCTGGCCCCGGCAGTCATCTTCCTCGCCAGCGATGCCTCCTCGTTCGTCACCGGGTCGGTGCTGGTCGCCGACGGTGGCTACACCGCGTTCTGAGGCTGGACACGGCAGAACCCCCGCCGCAGGGGGGCGAGGGCTCTGGTCCGGGGGTCCGTGTGCGCTAGGCGATGGCCGGCTTCGGGACGGTGTGCCGTGCGGCGATGCCGACCTCTTCCTCGACCGGCACCCGGCGAAGGTGCATGAAGCCGAGCAGTGCGAGGACGAGCATCGCTGCTGCGCCGAGGAAGCTGGCCCACGCGGCATACATCGCGATCTTGCCCATGGTGCCGAAGGCGTAGGCGTTGAGAAGCAGTCCACGCAGGGTCTCACCCTTGAAGGCGAGGTCGACCATGGCCTTGGCCTTGGGGTCGTCGGGGTTCGCCCGGGCGGCGGCGCTCAGCTCCGAGTAGGTCTTCCCACCGGTCGACTCGTCGAGGTGGACCTTGATGTAGTGGTCGGCCCACGCCTTGGCCTGCGCACCCGTGGTGAGCTGCTGCCCGGCGTACTGCTCGAGGTAGGGCTTGACCAACGGGTCGTTCAGCTGCTCGCTGCCCTTGGCAGGGAAGGTGATGTGCTGGGCCGAGAGCTGGGACTGGACCTCGTTGTCCACGAACGTGCTGGCCCAGGTCATCAGTCCCCCGACCACGAGCAGGACCGCTGCGACGATCAGGCCGCCGGTCGTGAGCAGGGCATCCAGGGTGCGTCGTCGCATGGTGGTGGTTCCTCCTTCGGGCGCCTAGCACCCGGGTTGTATTCCGTTCTGACACTTCAACTCTGGCGGTGCCAGAGGCGGGCGATCAGGGCCGAAGGTCCTGTGTTCGATATCCGCCCTTGACGACGAACCGACGACCGGACAGCGAGTCGGGGTGGATGCGCATGATGCGGGGCTTGGGGGCGTCGTGCCACGGGTGCACCGGCAGCCGCATCGCCTCGAGCGCGTCGTCGAGCTGGTAGACCTCGTGGGCGACCCCACGGATCACGACGCTCCACGCCTCGGCCCGCTCGACGTCGTAGCCGTCGACCTCGAAGGCGACGAAGGTGCCGTCCGCGGACGTGAACAGGGTGCCCGAGCCGGTCCGGAACACCACCGTCCCGTGGTCGACCGCGTAGTTGACCGGGAAGATGTCGGGACGCCGGTCGTGCACGACGGCAAGGCGTCCGACGACCCCTTCCCGCAGGGCTCCCCAGCACTGCGCGACCGTGAGCTCCTGCATCGGCGCCCGGTCGGGACCGGCGCGGCCGGCCCGGTCGTGGGAGTCCTGGGCCTGGGGGTTCTTCTGCGTGTCCATGGGACGACGATCCCCCTGGTGCTGCTCAGTGTTCAGGGTCCAAGGTCCCTGTCCTCGTGCGGCCTCCGGTCGGACGCTGTGAGGGAGCCCCATCACCGTGCGGGCCCACAGCAGAGGAGGAAGACATGTCGTCCACCATGACCGGTCCCGTTGTCGTCGGGGTCGACGGGCAGCCACCGTCCGACCGCGCGCTCGACTGGGCGATCGCCGAGGCGCAGCGGGTCAAGGCGCCCCTCCACCTCGTCAACGCGCGCACGATGCCCCTGCGTGGCCCGAGCGTCGAGTCGGGCTTCGCGGTCCACACGACCGAGTCCGACGAGATCCTGGGAGCCGCGACCGAGCGGGTCCGCGCGCTCGCGCCCAGCCTGACCGTGACCATCGCAGCCGCCTACCGCAACGCCGCCGCCCTGCTCCTCGAGGAGTCGCGCGGCGCCACCTGCCTGGTCGTCGGCGCACAGGGCAGGAGCGCACTGGGGAGTGTCTTCCTGGGGTCGACCTCGCTCGACGTCGCCGCCCACGCCCCCTGCCCCGTCGTGGTCGTGCGCGAGCTCCCCCACCAGCTCCCCGACCGTCCCGGCGTGGTCGTCGGGTCGGACGGGTCGGAGGTGTCCGAGGCCGCGATCGCCGCGGGGTTCGAACAGGCCGACCGGCTCGGCCTGCCGCTGACCGTGGTCCACGCGTGGTACCTCGACTCGGCGGGCGCGGGCCTGGCGGCGCTCGAGACCGCCGACCTGCGCCAGGAGGTCGCCGAGGAGGAGTCGGCGGTCGCCTCGGAGGCGGTGGCGGGCTGGTCCGAGAAGTACCCCGACGTGACCGTGCGGCAGCGCACCCTGCGGGCCCACCCGGTGCAGGCGCTGGTGGACCTCTCGCGCGGAGCCGAGCTGGTCGTCGTCGGGAGCCGGGGACGCGGCGGCTTCGCCGGCCTGCTCCTCGGATCGGTCAGCCAGGGTGTGCTCCACCACGCCCACTGCCCGGTGATGGTGGTCCGGTCGGACGGGGGTGCGTGATGGCTGACATCGTGCGCCCGACCGACCACACCGGCCTGGTGGTGCTCGACCTCGACGACTGCCTCGCGAAGCTGCTCGAGGTGCCGGTGGGCCGGCTTGCCTTCCAGCTCGACGGCGAGCTGTCGATCCTGCCCGTCGTCCACACGCTCGACGGCATCGACGTCTGCTTCCGGACCACGGGTGACTCGAAGATCCAGGCTGCGGTCGACCGCGACCCCGTCGCGTTCGAGGTGGACCAGTTCGACGGGTCCGCGCGGACCGGCTGGAGCGTGCTCGTCCAGGGCACGGCCATGGTCGTCGACGACGAGGCTGACATCCGCAGGCTCGACCACGCGGCGCGGGCATCGTGGGTCCCACCCCACGAGGGACCGAGCACCTGGGTGCGGGTCCGCACCCAGAGCATCACCGGTCGGGCGTTGGTCTGACTCCCTGCCCGGCGACGTAGACCGCCGCCTGGGTGCGCCGCTCCATCCCGAGCTTGGCCAGTACCGACGTGACGTAGTTCTTGACGGTCTTCTCCGCCAGCGAGAGGGACTCACCGATCTGCCGGTTGGTCAGGCCCTGGGCGATGCAGTCCAGGATGCGACGCTCCTGCGGCGTCAGGCTGGCAAGCCTCGGGTCGGTCGGCTGCTCATGGCCCCAGGCCTTCCTCAGCCGCTCCACCACGTCAGGGGCGAGGAGCGACTCCCCCGCGGCAACCCGACGGATGGACGTCACCAGGTCGGCCCCACGGACATCCTTGAGCACGTAGCCGGCGGCGCCGGCGGCCACCGCGGCAGTCAGCGCCTGTTCGTCGTCGTAGGACGTCAGGATGATCGCGCGGATGTCCGGGTCCACGGACCTGACGTCGCGGCACACGTCGATCCCGGACCCGTCCGGGAGCCGTGCGTCGAGGACCATGACGTCGGGTCGCAGGGCCGGGATCCGACGAGCAGCCTCCTGGGCCGAGCCGGACTCGCCCACCACCTCGAGGTCGTCCTCCACCTCGAGCAGCTCACGCAAGCCGCGACGAACCACCTCGTGGTCGTCCAGCAGGAACACCGTGATGCTCATGGGCGATCACTCCCTCTCCGGTGCGAGCCTACCCAGCCGCGCCACGGCATACCCGGCAACGCGGGCAACGACGCGCAGTGACGACGCGCGTGCGCCACCGAGGTTCACACCGAACCGCGACGCACGACCACGACGGGGCTGGCCGAACGACGCATCACGCCGTGGCTGACCGAGCCGAGCATCAGCCCGGCGAAGCCGCCATGGCCCCGGCTGCCGACCACGACGAGGCCGGCGTCCCGAGCGGCGTCGACCAGGACGTCCTCGGCCCGTCCCGGCTCGGCGACCCCCGTGACGTGGACAGCGGGTTCGCGCTCCCTGGCCTGGCGGACCGCCTCGTCGACGGCGGCTCTGGCGGCCAACGCCCACGGCTGCTCCGACGCAGTCGTGAGCAGGGCTTCCTGGAACGTGTCGGGGTACGGGGAGAGCGACGGCGACGGGTAGGCACCCACGATCCGCAGTGGCGCCTGCCAGACGCGGGCGAAGGCCAGGGCAAGCGAGACGGCGGCGAGCGCTCCTCGTGACCCGTCGACTCCCACCACCACCGGCAAGGAGGGACCGGGGTGGCGGTTCGCCCCCTCACGCACGACGACGACGGGACATCTCGCGTGCGCGGCCACGGCGAAGGAGACCGATCCCAGGACGGCCGTCTGCAACGCACTGCGTCGGCTGCGGCCGACGACCACGAGCCCGGTCTCGCTCGACCGCGCGACGAGCTCCCCGGCCGGCCCACCGACGACGGCCACCGCGCCGACTGCGAGCTCGCGGTCGCAGGACCTGGCGAGGTGCACACCCCGCGCGGCCATGGCCCGGCTGACGCTCCCGAGGTCCGGAGCGGGCGCGATGGCGCCGATGCCGATGGGGGTCTGGACAGGAGGGTCCGTGGCACTCAGGACGGTGAGCCCAGATCCCAGCCGGGCGGCCTCCACGGCCGCCCACTGGACCGCTGCGACCGAGGCGGCACCGTCGTCGAACCCGACGACGACCGGTGCCCCCACCAGGTCGGACGAGGGCAGCCGGTGACCGGCAGGCGACTCGGTGTGGGGTCGCGACGTCATGTCCTGACCATGCCAACCGCGACCCGGGGCGGACAGGGCCGAAAGTCCTGCGACGCGTGGGGGGCTAGTCGGTGGGCGGTGCCAACGGCACCTGCCAGTCGAGCACCGTGCCGCCGGCAGTCGCCGCCGCGAGCTCGAAGCGACCACCTCGACTGCTCGCGCGCCGCGCGAGGTTGTCGAGTCCGGACCGGGTGGCGTCGGCCGCCGCGCCGACGCCGTCGTCGAGGACCCGGACCAGGACCGTGTCGGACACCTGGATGAGGACCTCGACCTGACTGGCCCGGGCGTGCCGCGCCACGTTGCTGAGCCCCTCCCGCACCACCGCCAACAGGTCTGCCGCGATCTGCTCGGGAACGTCCGCGACGTTGCCACGCATCGTCAGGGACGGCGCGAACCCCAGACCCACGACAGCGCCCTCGCAGATGGTGGTGACCTCGGAGGCCAGGCTGCGGGCGTCCGGCGCACGGTTGAGCGCGAAGATCGTGTGTCGGATGTCCTTGATGACCGCGTCCACCTCGTCCACCGCGGTCTCGATGCGTTCGCGCGCAGTCGGCTCGCTGGTGAGGCGGCTCGCGGACTGCAACGACATGCCGGTGGCGAACAAGCGCTGGATGACGTGGTCGTGCATGTCCCTGGCGATCCGGTCGCGGTCCTCGAGGAGGTCGATGCGCGCCTTTTCGCGCTGCGCACTGGCGGCGGTGAGACCCACGGCCAGTCGCTGGGCGAAGTCGAGCAGGGGCGCGGAGGTGCCACCCAGCTCAGCCGGCAGTCCGCGTACCACCAGGACGCCCAGAGCCTGGTGGGTCCCCACCGAGAGCGGGACCACGACGTGGTCCGCCGCCGGATCGGGCTCAGCCGGCGCCGCTGCCAGCACGGCCCGCGTCTCCGCGTCCTCGAGCACGTCGCCGACGTCGGCCGCCTCCGGCCCCGCCGAGGCCACGACGACCAGGTCGCGACCCGAGGGCTGGGCGATGAAGGCACCCTCAGCACCCGTGAGGGCGAGCACGCGCCGGACAGCATCGGAGAGCACCTCGGCCTCCGATTCCCCGGCGAGCAGCGCCGACACGAGGTCTCGGGTCGCCTCGCCCCAGTGCTGCTGGGTGACACTGCGGTGGTAGAGCCGGGCGTTGTCGATCGCCACCCCGGCCGCTGCCGCCAGCGCGGTGAGGATCGTCTCGTCGTCCGCGCTGAAGCGTTCGGCGTTGCGCTTGTCGGTGAGGTAGAGGTTGCCGAAGACCTGCTGGCGGATCCGCACCGGTGCCCCGAGGAAGCTCGTCATCTCCGGGTGGTTGGGAGGGAAGCCGTAGGAGTCGGGGTGGTCGCTGATCCGGTCGACGCGCTGGGGGTGGGGACTGGTGATGATCATGCCGAGCAGACCCCGCCCGTGCGGCAGCGGACCGATGGCCGCTCGGTCCTCCTCCGAGATCCCGTGCGTGACGAACTCGATGAGCTCCTCGCCGTTGGGGCCCAGCACGCCCAGGGCGCCATAGGTCGCGTCGACCAGCTGACAGGCCGACTCGACGATGCGCCGCAACACGGCCGCCAGCTCCAGGTCCGACGTCACGACCACCACGGCGTCGAGGAGGGCCTCGAGCCGCGCCTGCGCCGTCCGTGCACTGCCGGCGCGGGACCTGAGCTCCTCGAGAAGGTCGTCGAGGTCGAGCCCGGAGAGTCGGGCGATGCTGCCTGGCCCTGGGTCCGCCGGTCCCACCTGGTCTGCCACGGGGCCCATCGTAGGTCGTGAGGGGTCGCGGGATGCGGACCGAACCGGGTTCGTCAGCCCACCGGGTCCGCCTCGACCTCGACCACCACGTCCCGCACCCCCGGCCCGGTCGCCACCATGGCGGCCGCGATCCGCGCATCCCCACCGGGCCGCACCCCGGTGACCGTGACCACCCCACGGGATACGGAGGCATGCCAGGAGGACCGGTCCACCTCCGCGAAGTCCCGGACCACTCGCAGCCAGATGTCGGCGTCGCGACTGGCCAGTGCCCTGATGACGTCGCTGCGGCTCACCATCCCGGCGAGCTCTCCGTTGCCGCCGACGACGGGCAGGCTCTTCCACCCGGTGTCCGCGAGGGTGCGCGCCACATCCGCCACGTCGCTCGACTCATGGGCGACCACGGGGTCGGCAGTCATGACCTCGCGGACCGTGGCGGGCCACGGTTGGACCGGGCCGTCGTCGACCGGCCGGAGGTGGGCTCGGGGGTCCGCCGCGACATGGAGCCGCAGGACGTCCGCCTCACTGAGTATGCCGACGACCCTCCCGTTCGCGTCGATCACCGGCAGCGCGGAGATGTGGTGCTCCGCCAGGACACGCACCGCCGCGTCGAGGGCCGAGACGTCCCTGACCGAGACGACCTCACGGGTCACCAGCTCACGGACCAGCATCGTTCGCTCCTCTCACCGACGAGAGGTGCATCGTGATCGGCACCCCTTCGTCCCTCGAGCCTGGGTCCACGACGCCCGCCACGACAGGGTCCTTCGTCCCTGCCCGTTGCGGATGTCGGTGCAGCGCCTAGATTGGGGATGACCGTCCCGCCGCTCGAAGGAGAACTCATGGCCACCACCCGCACCGCCGTCGCCCACTGGGAGGGCTCCCTCTTCGAGGGCGCCGGCAAGGTCAACCTCGAGTCATCCGGGGTCGGGACGTTTGACGTGTCATGGCCCGCGCGAAGCGAGGAGCCGAACGGGAAGACGAGCCCAGAGGAGCTGATCGCTGCAGCGCACTCGAGCTGCTTCAACATGGCCCTGTCCCTGGTCCTCGACAAGGCCGGCAACCCCCCGACCTCGCTGGACACCACCGCCAGGGTGACCTTCCAGCCGGGCACCGGCATCACCGGAAGCGCCCTCTCCGTCGTCGGCAACGTCCCCGGTATCACCGCCGAGCAGTTCGAGGAGGCGGCCCAGGACGCCAAGGCCAACTGCCCGGTCAGCCAGGCGCTCAAGATCCCGATCACGCTGGAGACGAGCTTCACCGGCTGAGGCCGGGGGCTCGGTCGAGTCAGGAGCGCAGAGCCGTGATGGACGCCTGGTGGGTGTCCGACGCCGGGCTCGAGGAGCACGACGTCAGGCAGGTCGACGACCTCCTCCGCCGCGACGACGGCTTCGTCTGGGTGGACGTGCCCGACTTCGACGACGCGGCCGAGGCCCTCCTGCGCGACCACTTCCACGCCCATCCGATGGTCGTGAAGGCTTGTCGCGAAAGGAACTTCGTGCCGTCCGTGCACGGCTACGAGCACCACACCTTCGTCATCGTGCACACCCCGCTGGCCGGCGAGGGCGGCCACGTCCACATGCTCGAGCTCGACCAGCTCGTGGGCCGCCGTTACCTCGTGACCGTGCACGGGCCGCGCAACCCGGCTGTCGCGCTCTCCGATGCGACGGAGGAGACCCGCACCGTCCAGGAACGGATGCGGGCGGGGCGGTTCCGGCCCAAGACCCCGAGCGAGCTCTCCTACGCGATCGGGTCGGCGGTGGCGCGGCGGCAGAGCGCGGCGGTCAAGGACGTCGCGAGCCGGCTTCCGGCCCTCGAGATGCGGGTCATGGGCTCGGACTTCCACCAGCCCGAGGAGCTGCTCGAGGAGCTCTTCCTCCTCCGGCACGAGCTGCTCATCTCACGCACCCAGGCCGGCCAGGCGCACGAGATCTACGGGCGACTGGCCTCGCTCGAGCGGTTCGCCAGCGAGGAGTCGCAGCGCCACGCACGCGACCTGTCGGAACAGTTCGACCGGGTGCGCAGCCTCGCCGACGGCGAGAGCCAGTTCCTCTTCGGCGTCATCGAGCTCTACCAGACCAGGGTCACCACGAAGATGACCGTGGCGATGGAGCGGCTGGCCGTCATCGCGGCGATCACCCTGCCGGTCACCGCGATCGCGTCGATCTACGGCATGAACGTCATCGTCAACGGCAGCACCCACTGGGTGCAGCTCATCATCGTGCTCGTCGTGATGGCCTCGATCAGCCTGTGGCTGCTGCGCTGGGCGCGGCGCCAGGGCTGGTGGTGAGCCAGCCCCGGCGCCCACTCATGCAAAAGGCGAGTTAGCGCCGGCGTCTGCCGGCGCTAACTCGCCTTTTGCATGGATGAGCGACGGGTGAGGGGTCTAGAAGTCCTCGTCGAAGCCGACCGAGCCGGACACACCGACCTGGTAGGCCGAGACACGGCGTTCGAAGAAGTTCGAGAGCTCCTGCACGTCCTGCAGCTCCATGAACGCCAACGGGTTCTTGGAGCCGTACTCCGGCTCGAGCCCCAGCTGCTCCAGCCGGCGGTCGGCCACCGACTCGAGGTAGGTGCGCATGTCGGTCGTCGAGAGCCCCGCCACTCCCCCGCCCAACAGGTCCTGCGCGAACTGGGCCTCGGCGTCGACGGCGTCACGCATCATCGCCCGCACCTGGTCGGCGAGCTCGTCGTCGAAGAGGTCCGGCTCCTCACGGCGCACGGTCTCGACCACGTCGAACGCGAAGGCCATGTGCATCGACTCGTCGCGGAACACCCAGTTGGTGCCGCTCGCGAGACCGTTGAGCAGGCCGCGCGAGCGGAGGAAGTAGACGTAGGCGAACGCGCCGTAGAAGAACAGCCCCTCGATGCAGGCCGCAAAGCAGATCACGTTGAGCAGGAACGCCCGGCGGTGCTCCTTGGTCTCCAGCGAGTCGAGGTCGAACACCGAGTCGATCCACCGGAAGCAGAAGTCGGCCTTGTCCTTGATCGACGGGATGTTGTCGACCGCCGCGAAGGCCTCGTGCCGCTCCTTCTCGTCGGGCACGTAGGTGTCGAGCAGGGTCAGGTAGAACTGCACGTGCACGGCCTCCTCGAACAGCTGACGGCTCAGGTAGAGCCGGCCCTCCGGAGAGTTGATGTGCTGGTAGAGGTTGAGCACCAGGTTGTTGGCGACGATGGTGTCGCCGGTGGCGAAGAACGCCACGAGCCGCCCCACCAGGTGTCGCTCGGCCGCCGTGAGTCGCTGCAGGTCCTTGAGGTCGGAGTGCAGGTCGACCTCCTCGACGGTCCAGGTGTTCTTGATGGCGTCGCGATAGCGCTCGTAGAACTGCGGGTAGCGCATCGGCCGCAGGGTGAGGTTCATCCCCGGGTCGAGCAGCATCTTCTCGGTCGTGCTGGTGACAGTCATTCGCAAGCCTCACAGGTCTCGGGGTTCTCGAGGGAGCAGGCGATCGCTGCCTCGTCGGTCAGGATGGTGGGAACCAGCGCGGTCGCTGGGGTGGCCCTCACACTGGTGGTGGTGGCCTGCTGGATGCGGGTCGCCGGGCGCGACCTCAGGTAGTAGGTCGTCTTGAGCCCGGCCTTCCACGCGTAGAGGTACATCGAGCTGAGCTTCCCGATCGTCGGCGACGCGAGGAACAGGTTGAGCGACTGGCTCTGGTCGATGTAGGGCTGGCGGGCCGCGGCGAGCTCGATGAGCGACTTCTGGGGCAGCTCCCACGCGGTGCGGAAGAGCACCCGCACGTCCTCGGGGATCTCGGCGATGCCCTGCACCGAGCCGTCGCTGCGCTTGATCGCCTCGCGCACCTCGGGGGTCCACAGCGCCCGCGCCTTCAGCTCGCGGACCAGCGCCGTGTTGACCTGGAGGAACTCTCCCGACAGCGTCTCGCGCTTGAACAGGTTGGACACCTGCGGCTCGATGCACTCGTAGGCGCCCGCGATCGACGCGATGGTGGCCGTCGGCGCGATGGCGATGAGCAGTGAGTTGCGAAGTCCGTTCTCCTTGATGGCCTTCCGCACCAGCTCCCAGCGCTCCGTCTGGGTCGGGGTGACGTCCCAGAGGTCGGGCTGCAGGTCACCGCGCGCCGCGCGCGTCTGCTCGTATGCCGGGTGGGCGCCATGGTCGGCGGCCAGCTGGCTGGAGCGCTCCAGGGCCGAGAGGTAGACCTCCTCGGCGATTCGCGTGGACAGCTCCTTCGCCTCGGGCGAGTCGAACGGCAGCCGCAGCGCGAACATCACGTCCTGCAGCCCCATCACGCCCAGCCCCACCGGGCGCCAGCGCGGGTTCGACGCCGCGGACTCCTCGCTCGGGTAGTAGTTGATGTCGATCACGCGGTCGAGGTAGGTGACCGCGGTACGGACCGTCGCGCGCAGCTTCTCCCAGTCGACGGCGTCGCGACCTGGGGTGAGGTGCTGGGCGAGGTTCACCGAGCCGAGGTTGCAGACGGCAGTCTCGTCGTTGCTGGAGACCTCGATGATCTCGGTACACAGGTTCGACAGGTGCACGACCGGGGCTCCCGGTCGCTGGTCGTCGCTGGTCTGGTTGCAGGTGCGGTTGCTGGCGTCCTTGAAGGTCATCCAGCCGTTGCCCGTCTGGGCCAGGGTCCGCATCATCTTGCCGTAGAGCTCCCGCGCGCTGACCTGGCGCACGAAGCGCCCGTCGCGCTCCGCCGCGGCATACGCCTCCTCGAAGGCCGGCCCCCAGAGGTCTGGCAGCTCGGGCACCTCGTTCGGGTCGATCAGGCTCCACTGCTCGTCGGCCTCGACACGACGCATGAACTCGTCGGGCACCCAGTTGGCGAGGTTGAGGTTGTGGGTGCGCCGGGCGTCCTCGCCGGTGTTGTCGCGCAGCTCGAGGAACTCCTCGATGTCGGGGTGCCACGGCTCGAGGTAGACGCACGCGGCACCCTTGCGACGACCGCCCTGGTTGACCGCCGACACCGACGAGTCGAGGGTGCGCAACCAGGGGACGATGCCGTTGGAGTGGCCGTTCGTGCCGCGGATGAGCGCCCCGCGTGACCGCACCCGCGACCACGAGATGCCAATGCCACCAGCGAACTTCGAGAGCTTCGCGACCTGCGCGTAGCGGTCGTAGATCGACTCGAGCTCGTCCTGCGGGGAGTCGACGAGGTAGCACGACGACATCTGGGTGTGGCGGGTGCCGGAGTTGAAGAGGGTCGGCGAGCTGGGCAGGTAGGCCAGCGACGCCATCAGCCGGTAGAACCCGATGGCCTCCTGGGGCGTGTGCGACAGCCCGCAGGCGACGCGCAGCATGAAGTACTGCGGCGTCTCCAGGACCATCCGGGTGTCGGGGTGGCGCAGCAGGTAGCGGTCGTAGACGGTGCGCAGCCCGAAGTACTCGAACCGGCGGTCGTTGGTCACGTCCACCGCGTGGTCGAGCTTGCGGGCGTTCGCCTCGACGAAGGCAGCGGTCTCGTCACCGATGAGCCCCTCGAGGTGGCCGAGCCGCACGGCCTGGCTGAACGACGCGATCTGCTGACCGCGCACCTCCTTGTCGATGTAGTTCGACAGGAGGCGGGCGGCCAGCCGCGAATACTCGGGCTCTGCGGCCGTCATCTCCGCAGCGGTCTGGATCGACAGCCGGTCGAGCTCGGCGGTCGTGGCCCCGTCGTAGAGGCCGCTGATGGTGCGGGTGGCGATGGCCATCGGGTCGACCTCGGTGAGGTCGTCGCACCAGCGCTCCACCGCCCGGACGATCTTCATGACGTCGACGGGTTCGCTGTCGCCGTTGCGCTTGCGCACGGCCATGCTGGCGCGGCGGGGCGCCTGGGACTCGGTGGCCAGGGGTCCGGCCTGTCGTCCCGTCGCCGGGTCCTCGATGACCTCGGTGGTCGTGTCGGTCACTGCTCTCTCCTCGCGAGCGATTCGGTGCCGCGGGTCGAGGAGGGGACGACGACACAGCCACCGCCTCCGGGAACCGGGGTGCAAGTCGACTGTGCATGTCGTGTGACCCGCCCTCGAGGCCACGACTCACCGCACACGGCGTGTGCGGTCGCTGGCAGGTCTTCGGACTCGCGGACCTTCGCCTCGGCGACCGTGGTGAGCCCTGGCGAGCTCGGTCGTCGACGCGGTTCCTACTGGCCGTCGCTTCCCACCCGCGTGGTGCGAGCAGTGCTTGATGACGGCGGTCGTTTCCGCTTACCGCTGCGGGGCAGTCCCGGATTCGCACCGAGTTCCCTCTTGCCCCGGAGACCGATTGCGCGGCCTCCGGACCAGCAAGAGACACCATATGCGGGTGGTGGTGCGAATCCTTGGCACCACATGTTGGGTCCGCGTGTCGCGTCCCTAGGATTGCCGCCATGCCCCGCGCCACCCCTCCCCTCCTCGGGGGCGCAGCGCTCGGGCTGGTGCTCGGGCTGGTGCTCACGGCGGTGCTCGCAGGCTGCTCCACCACGCCCGGCGGCGACGGCGCCACGACCGCGGGCGGCGCGGCATACCCCCGGTTGACGCCGACCTGCGCGCGGGCGACCTCGACCGGGAAACCGCCCGTGGTGACGGTCGCGCAGCTCAACCGGATCGTCGCGGGCCTGGACCTCCCGCTCTGGCAGGCCGGTGACATCGGAGCCAGCGCACGCCTGCCCGACGACCGGATCGTCTGGGTGTTCGGCGACACCGTGCGCGGCGACGGCATCAGCCCCCGCATCGTCGCCAACTCCATGCTCGTCACCAGCGGCCTGTGCACGTCACAGGTCGAGGCGACCGGACAGGGACCGGTGATCCCGGACCGCTCCGACGGGGTCGTGCACTGGCCGATGTCCGTCGTGTCCCTGTCGCGGCCCGACGGCGACGTCCTCGTCGTCGTCTCCGCCCGCATCCGTCGGGGCGCGGCGGGCGGCCTCGACTTCACCTACCTCGGGAGCAGCGCCACCCTCTTCGACGTCACCCCCGGGGGTGCGCCCACCCTGCGGCAGCAGCTCGACATCACCCCTGACAGCACCGCCGCCGACCAGGTCAACTGGGGGTCGGCCATGACGGTCCGGGGTGGCTGGCTCTACGTCTACGGCACCCGCCTGCCCAGCAAGGACTCCTTCGGACGTGCCCTGTATGCCGCCCGCGCACCTCTGGCCGACGCGCGCGACCGCGCGACGTGGCAGTTCTGGGACGGGACGACCTGGGTGGGCGAACAGGCACGGGCGGCGGTCGTCCTGCCCGCCCGCGGAGGTGTCTCACAGACCTTGTCGGTGGACGTGCTCGACGGCCGGTTCGTCATCGTCTCCAAGCGAGACGGCGACCTGGGCAACGCCGTCTACGCCTGGTCGTCCGACTCCCCCGTCGGCCCGTGGGCCGCCCAGCGGGGCGCGCGGGCGGACTTCCAGGACCCCTCCGGGCAGCTCAAGTACGCGCCGCTGGCCCACCCCGGCATCGCCTTGGCCGATGGCAAGCTCCTGATCTCGATCTCGCGCAACACCACCGACTTCAGCCGGTTGCTCACCGACCCGTCGCTGGGGCGTCCGGTCTTCGCGGAGATCGACCGGCCCTGACCTGCGGCCGGCCCTTGCCGTCGCGACGGCCGCGGACGACGATGGCGGTCGTGGATGCGCCCGCGTTCCGGATCTGGCCACCGGTGGCCCTGGGGCTGCCGCTCGCTGCGGGGCTCTTCCTCAGCGCGGCCACGGACGACCCCGTCTCGATCACCGGCTCGGCCGTCCGGTGGGTCGGTTGGGCGCTGGTCGTCGCGTTCGTGCTCTGGAACGGGTGGACACTGGCCCACATGGCGACGCACCGCACTGCGGTCCTGCCCGGCGGCGCCACCGTCCTGGTGCTCCAGTCGGGGCCGTTCCGGCTGAGCCGGAACCCGCTCTACCTGGGGCTCATCGCGTTCGACGTCGGGTGGGCGCTCCTCGCGCACTCGTTCTGGGCGTTGGTGTTCGTGCCGTTCGGCGTCGCCGCACTCTGGTGGGGGGCGATCCGCCCGGAGGAGCGTTACCTGGCGGGCAAGTTCGGCGCGGAGTACGACGCCTACCGGTCCCACGTGCGGCGATGGGTCTGAGCCCATGACGAGCATGATGGAGCGCCTCACGGAGGCCCAGAACGCCCACGACGCCGACCGCTTCGCGTCGCTCTTCGCCGAGGACTACGTCAGCATCACGCCGGCGCACCCCGGCCGCGCGTTCCGGGGGCGGGCCCAGGTGCTGGCCAACTGGACCTCCGTCTTCGAGGGGGTCCCCGACTTCCACGCCGAGCTGCTGGCCTCCAGCGGCGATGGCGAGACCGAGTGGGCGGAGGTCGACTGGCGCGGGCACCACCTCGACGGCTCCGGCTTCGCCATGCGGGGAGTCGTCGTCGTGGCCGTCCGCGACGGCCTGATCGCCGAGGGCCACCTCTACGTCGAGCCGGTGGACGTCGACGGCGACGACATCGAGGCCGCGGTCGAGGAGCTCTACCGACCGCCTAGGACGTGACCCGCACCGGCAGCTCACGGCCCAGGAGGGCCGCGAGGCGGGTGCCCTCCTCCTCGAGGGCCGCATCGGGTCGCGTCGTCCCGTCGAGCCAGCTGACCGTGAGCTCGTCGCCCCGTCGCGCCCAGGTCCCACACACGACCCCTCCGCGGGTGACGGGGTTGGCCTTGCGGGTCATCAGGTCGCGGCGCGCTGGCGGTGTCACGTGCTCGTCCTTGGTCCCCGGGCCGAGGACCCACTGGTCGTGGCCGGGCAGGAACCGCACGGCGTCGGTGGGCCGGGCCGCCTCCAGCGCGTCGACGTCCTCGCGCAGGACGTGCGCCACCGTGCCGTCGACGTCGACCGGCACGAGCCGGTCGCCGAGGCCGTCCAGCCAGCCGGTCAGCCGTCTGCGTCCGGCACTCAGGCCGCTGCCGAGCCAGTACTGCACGTGCTCGACCGTCGCCGGACCATAGGTGCGCAGGTAGGCCGTGATGGCCGCCGGGCCCGCGACCTCGAGGTCCGGGATGCCTGCCCACCGTGCGTTCGTGTCCAGGCGCTGGAAGGTGGCTCGTCCGTCGCGCGGTGGGCCGAAGCCCATGTCGCCCTGCCAGGTGAGCGGCTTGATGAGGGTGCCGGCACCCTCGTCGAAGACCGGTTTGAGATGCCGGTATGCCGCCTGGCTGGTCACGGTGTCGCCCAGCTCGGCGAGGGTCAGCGGCCCGTCACCCAGCGCCTCACGCACGGCCGCCCTGAAGTCGGGCCACGCCTCGGGCGCGAGGCGGTAGTAGTCCACCCAGCTGGGCAGCTCCCACTGCCGGCCCGCCGTTCGCAGCGCCAGGTACGCGCCGCCGTCGTCGGGCGACAGGTAGTGGACGGCACCGCGGAAGGCGAAGACCTTGATGACCGTCCCCGCTGCCAGGGCCTGCGCCAGCTCACCGGGCCGGGAGGTCGTCCGGCGGGTCCGCACCGCGAGCTCGGCGAGCGACTCGTCCATCGACGGCACGGCGCCGAGCCGACGGACGACCCCGGCGACGGACTCCGATCCCACGGGGTCGAGCAGGTGTCGCTCCAGCCGCCAGGCCAGCGCCTGCGCCCAGGACACCGAGACCTCGGTCGACGTGCTCATGACCGGAGCCTCGCACGAGTTCCGGACGGAAGGCTCCCTGATGCCCTGATGCCCCGGGGCGGGTCGCGAGCAGATGGGCCACGATGAGTTCGGCAGCCGTCGTCGGTCTGTATCCGTGCCTGACCGCATCCGACCACCACCTCGACCGGGAGAAGGACATGACAGCCACCTACACGTTCGACGTCTTCAGCAGCCTGGACGGCTTCGGTGCCGCCAGCGGCGACTGGACCGGCTACTGGGGCAAGCAGGGTCCGGAGCTGCTCGGCCACCGGCTCGACCTCTACACCGAGGACCAGCACATGGTGTTCGGCGCCACCACCTTTCGCGCGTTCACGGAGATGCTGTCGGCCAGCACCGAGGACTCCGACGTGCGTGACCCGTGGGTCACCCGCATGGTGAACCTCCCCGCGACGGTGGTGTCGTCCACCCTCGAGGGGCCACTGGACTGGCCGGACGCCACGATCGCGAGGGGCGATGCGCTCGACGTGGTCGCCCGCCTCAAGGAGGAGTCGACGGTGCCCCTGCGCTCGCACGGAAGCCTCGCGATGAACCGGGCCCTCCTGGCGGCGGGCCTCGTCGACCTCGTGCAGGTGACACTGTTTCCGGTCATCACCGGCCAGACCGGTCTGGGCCCGATCTTCGGGGGTGCGGCCGACTTCGACCTGGAGCTCGTCGAGCACCGGACCCTCGACCACGACATCCAGGAGCTCGTCTACCGTCCGACGCTGCATGGCTGACCACGAGTCCGCAGACCCCCGCGCGGCGGCCGACCGCCTGCGCCGGGAGCGCGACGAGGTGCAGAGCCGCCTGGCCAGCATGACGACCGATCTCGAAGCCCTCTTTGCCGCATCGGCCGACTCCAACGCCGACGACGAGCACGACCCCGAGGGCCAGACCATCGCCTACGAACGATCCCAGCTCTCGTCCCTCATCCAGGCGGCCCGCGAGCACCTGTCCGGCATCGAGGCGGCCATGGTGCGCCTCCACGACGGGAGCTACGGTCTCTGCGAGGTGTGCGGAGAGCCCATACCCGCCGCGCGGCTCGAGGCCAGGCCAACCGCACGCACCTGCATCGCCCACGTCCAGTCCATCAGCTGAGGAGAGCACGGATGTCCATCACCCGCGTCCACAACCTGTCGATCTCGCTCGACGGTTTCGCCACCGGCGAACCACAGTCCCTCGAGGCGCCCTTCGGCCACGCCGGTCAACGGCTGCACGAGTGGATGTTCGCGACCCGGTTCTGGGACGCGGAGGGGGGTTCGCTCGGGGCCGACAACGCCTTCGCCGAGCGGCACACTCCCGGCATCGGTGCGGAGATCATGGGCGCCAACAAGTTCGGGCCGCCCGGCTGGCACGACGACCCGGAGTGGAAGGGCTGGTGGGGACCCAACCCGCCGTTCCACACGCCCACGTTCGTGCTGACCCACCACGCGAAACCCCCGATGGAGATGGAGGGTGGCACGACGTTCCACTTCCTCGACGCGAGCCCGGCCGAGGCGCTGGACAAGGCTCGCGCGGCGGCCGGAGACCAGGACATCCGGATCGGCGGCGGCGCGACCGTGGTCCGCGACTTCGTCCTCGCCGGGCTGGTCGACCACCTGCACCTCGTGCAGGTGCCGATCCTGCTCGGCCGCGGTGTGCGCATCTGGGACGATCTGGAGGGCATCGAGGACTCCTACGACGTCGAGGCGGTCTCCACCCCCGGCGGCGTGACCCACCTGACCTTCACCCGCAAGGCCACCACCTGACGAGCGGGGTATGCCGCGTGGTCCAGCCACGCGGCATACCGCACCGTCAGCGGGCCGGTTCGATGCGCTGGATGTTCGTCCACCCGGTCCACCCGAGCTGCTCGAGCCGGGCCAACATGCGACGCGCGCCGGGGACGGACGAGAGGAAGACCCCGTCGAGCAGGTCCGCGAGGTCCTCGGGCAGCTTCTCCTCGTCCCACGCGTCGTCGGGCACCTGCTCGAACTGCTCGGCCAGCCGCTCGGCCGCCTGGTCGAGACGCGGGTCGTCGGCTGACCACTGGGTGATCTCGGCCAGGTCGCGGTAGAGGTCGCGCACGGCGGGGTCGTCGAGCTGCCGCTCCTTCGTCTCCATGTAGAACGCCATCCGCTCGGGGATCTGCGCGGCCACGAGGATCCACGCGTCGCGCTCGGCCTCGACCATCTCCTCGGGGACGCCGACGCCCCGGAGGCGCTCGAGGTAGGCCACCGCCTCGGGCGGCAGGGCGAGGCTCTCGCCGGCCGCGAGCTGGGCGATCCGCTCGCGATGGCGGTGGCGTTGGCGGATCTCCGAGCGCAGCCGGCGGTCGATCTCGTCGACCGCCGCCGCGAACTCGTCGTCACCGGCGACCAGCAGCTCCTGCACCCTGGCCAGCGGCACCCCGGCGTCGGCGAGCGTACGGATCCGCACGAGCTCGACGACGGCGGCCGCGTCATAGCGCCGATACCCCGACGCGTCGCGCGCGGGCTCGGGCAGCAACCCCTTGGCGTGGTAGTGCCGGACGGCGCGCACGGTCACGCCGGCGTACGACGCGAGCTGGCTGATCGTGAGCATGGCACCCATCCTCGCGCGTCACGCGACCTTGGTGCGGTAGGTGCGCATGGCCAGCGCGTAGGCCACGAGGAGCAACCCGAGGCACCAGGCCAGGGCCAGCCACCCGTCGTCACCGAGGGGCTGCTCGGCGTAGAGCGCGCGGATGGTGTTGACGATCGAGGTGACCGGCTGGTGCTCCGCGAACCAGCGCACGGGTCCGGGCATCCCGGCCGTGGGCACGAAGGCCGAGCTGATGAACGGCAGGAAGATCAGCGGGTAGGAGAAGCCGCTCACGCCGTCCACCGACTTCGCCGTGAGGCCGGGGATCACGGCGAGCCAGGTCAGGGCGAGCGTGAACAGGACCAGGATCCCGAGGACGGCCAGCCAGGCGAGCACCCCTGCACCGGAACGGAATCCCATCACCAGGGCGACCAGGACGACGAGCACGAGCGACGTCAGGTTGGCGACGACCGAGGTCAGCACGTGGCTCCACAGCAGCGCCGACCGGGTGATCGGCATGGACTGGAAGCGCTCGAAGATGCCGCCCGAGACGTCGGTGAACAGCCGGAACGCCGTGTAGGCGATGCCCGACGCGACCGTGATGAGCAGGATGCCCGGGAGCAGGTAGTTGACGTAGCTGGCGCCGCCGACGTCGATCGCGCTGCCGAAGACGTAGACGAACAGCAGCAGCATGGCGATCGGGGTGACCGCCGTGGTGATGATCGTGTCGGGGCTGCGCAGGATGTGCCGGAGCGAGCGCTTCAGCAGGACGGTGGTGTCGTGGACGAGGTCGGTGGTCATCGGGCGTCCTTTGCAAGGTGGGCGGTGGCGGCGTCGTGGCCGACGATGGCGAGGAAGATGTCCTCGAGCGAGGGCTGCTTCTCGACGTACTCGACCTGGGCCGGCGGGAAGAGCTGCTTGAGCTCACCCAGGGTGCCGTCGGCGATGATCCGGCCCTCGTGCAGGATCGCGATCCGGTCGGCCAGCTGCTCGGCCTCGTCGAGGTACTGCGTCGTGAGGAGCACCGTGGTGCCCTGTCGGGCGAGCTCCCGGATGGTGGCCCAGACCTCGAGCCGCGACTGCGGGTCCAGCCCGGTGGTCGGCTCGTCGAGGAAGAGCACCGCCGGGTTGCCGATCAGGCTCATCGCGATGTCCAGGCGGCGGCGCATGCCACCGGAGTAGGTGCCCGCTCGGCGTCCACCCGCCTCAGTCAGGTCGAACCGTGCGAGGAGGTCGTCGGCGATCGCGCCGGCTTCCCGCAGGCGGCGCAGCTGGGCGACGAGCACGAGGTTCTCGCGTCCGGTGAGGACCTCGTCGACGGCCGCGAACTGCCCCGTGAGGCTGATCGACTGGCGCACCAGCTGCGGGGAGGTGGCGACGTCGTGTCCGTTGACGACAGCCGTGCCGTCGTCGGCCTTCACCAGCGTGGACAGGATCCGCACGACGGTGGTCTTGCCGGCTCCGTTCGAGCCGAGCAGGGCGTGGACGGCACCCTCGGGGACGGTCAGGTCGACGCCCTTGAGCACCTCGTGGTCGGCGTAGGACTTGGTGAGCCCGACGATCTCGATGATGGGTGATGGTGTGGTCATGACGCAAGGGTGCAACCCTGACCCTGCGTCAAGGTCAAGCCCGGGGTCGGGAGCGTGCGAGGAGGCCGCTCAGCCGACGATGCGGTCGAGCGTGAGCGGCAGGTCGGTGACCCGTCGACCGGTGGCGTGCCGCACGGCGTTGGCCACCGCGGCGCCGACCCCGACGATGCCCACCTCACCGGCTCCGAGGATGCCCAGCGGCATCTGCGGGTCGGGGTCGTCGAGGGTGTGGACGTCGAGGTGGGGCACGTCGGCCTGGACCGGCACGTGGTACTCGGCCAGGCTGGGGTTCATGATCCGCGCGCTGCGGGTGTCGATCAGCGTCTCCTCCCCCATCGCGAGACCCAGACCCATGACGATGCCGCCGCGCAGCTGGCTGTGGGTCGTCTTGGGGTTCACCACCCGGCCGACGTCGAAGACGCTGGTCCACCGGGTGACCCGGAGCTCACCGGTGTCGGCGTCGACCCTGACCTCGCAGAAGTGCGCGCCGGTGGCCGCCTTCATCCACCGCCTGCTGTCGACCACCAGCTTGGACAGGAACCGCACCTGTCCCCACGCGGCCCGCGGTCCGCTGTCGGCCCCGACCTCGACCGTCAGCGACCCCTCGCCCGCGCGGGTCAGGACCTCCCCGGGGTCTGAACCATCCGGCATACCCGCACGGTCGGCCAGCGCGTCGAGGCGCTTGCGCATCGCGCGGCAGGCGCGCTCGATCGAAGAGGCCAGGCTCGCGGTCTGTCCGGAGCCACCTGCGCCGGGACCCATCGGCAGGTCGGAGTCTCCGTAGACGGCCGTCACGCGCTCGAGGGGCACGTCGAGGCAGTCGGCGACCATCTGGCCGACCACCGTCGCCGTGCCCATCCCCATCTCGTGGAACGCGCAGGACAGGGTGACGCCACCGGTCGCGTCGACGGTCAGCTGGACGTTCGCGACGAACTCCCAGGACGGGTGGATGGCTGCGGCGACACCCCACCCGACGAGGTCCTTGCCGTCCCGCGTGCCGGGGGCGGGGCGGTCGGCCCAGCCGAACAGGTCGCGGCCGCGTTCGAGCGTCTGCGCGAGCCGGCGGTGCGAGTAGCGCGTGCCGTGCACCGGGCTGCGCTCCCCCGGCTGGTTGCGCAGCCGCAGGTCCACCGGGTCCATGCCGAGCTCGACGGCCAGCTCGTCCACGGCGGACTCCACGGCGAAGCTGCCCTGGGCCTCCCCCGGCGCGCGCATCGCGGTGTTGGGCATGAGGTCGAGCTCGACGATCCGCTGCTCGGCCAGGATCGTGGCCGCGTCGTAGAGGTCGAGGCTGCAGGCCACGATCTGGTCGGCCTCGCCACCCACCCGGCCCTTGCGGGACGTGACCTCGTGGATCAGGGCCTCCATGTCGCCCGTGGCCGAGGCCCCGATCGCCACCCGCTGTCGGGTCGGGGTGCGGCCCCCGACCGTGCGGTAGACGCCTTCGCGGGTGAGGGCCAGCCGCACCGGCCGCTGGGCGACCTTGGCCGCCATGCACGCGATGAGCGTCGCCGCCCACACCTTCGACTTGCCGCCGAAGCCACCGCCGACGAACTTCGCCACGACGTGCACGTCACCGGACGGGATCCCGAACCGCTTGGCCAGGTACTTCTGGGTCCAGTCGATGTTCTGGCAGCCTTCGTAGACCGTGAGGCGGTCACCGTCCCACTCGGCCGTCGTCGCGTGGGGCTCGAGGGCGTTGTGGTTGTGCTGCGGGGTGGTGAAAGCCAGGTCCACCTTCACCGGCGACCTCCCGTATGCCGCCCGCGCGTCACCGCGCTTGCCTCCCGTCGGCGGCATGACGGGCATCGAGCGGACCGGCGTGGAGTTGCCGAGCTCGGCGTCGAAGTCGCCGGTCGGCGTGACCTCGAGGTACTCGACCCGGACCAGCGAGGCGGCGTACTGGGCCGCCTCGAGGGTCTCGGCCACGACGGCCGCGACGGGCTGTCCGTCGACGTGCACCTCGTCGGTGTTGAGGAACGGGATCGTGCTGCCGGCAGCCATCGTCGACAGGTCCATCGGGTTCATCCGGGCGGGTGGTGGCGTGAGCCGCGGGGCATTGTGGTGGGTCAGGACGAGCACCACCCCCGGGTGCGCCTCCGCGACCGTCGTGTCCATCGAGGTGATGCGGCCCCGGGCGATCGGCGCGTGGACCAGGACGGCATGGGTGATCCCGGGGATCGGGTACTCGGCCGAGAAGCGTGCCGTGCCAGTTGCTTTCGCCAGCCCGTCGACGCGGTCGACCGCTCGACCGATGGCGGGGCCGGGCGCACCGGGAGGTGCCGCAGCAGGGGGTGCGGTCGTCGTGGTGGTGCGCTCCGGCGCGATGGTCATGCCGCACCACCTTCGTCACGCAGCCGGCGCAGCGTCGCCGTGATGGTGCGGACGGCCAGCCCGATCTTGAACTCCGTGTCGGGCCCTCCCACCGCGTGCGCCAGCTCGGCCCGGGCTGCGCGCTCGAACTCCGCATCGGTGGCGGGCCGACCGGTCAGCTCCTGTTCGAGCGTGGTGGCTCGCCAGGGTCGATGGGCGACGCCACCCATCGCGACCCGCACCTGGGCGACCGAGCCGTCGCGGACGTCCAGGGCGGCAGCGACCGACACGAGGGCGAAGGCGTAGGAGGCACGGTCCCGCACCTTGCGGTAGCGCGACCGGACGGCCAGCGGCTCCGCGGGCAGGATCACGGCAGTGACGAGCTCGTCCGTGGCCAGCGTCGTCTCGATGTCGGGGGTCTCGCCCGGCAGTCGGTGGAAGTCACCGACGGCGATCGTCCGGGTGCCGGTGCGACTCACCACCTCGACCTCGGCGTCGACCAGGACCAGCGCCACCGCCAGGTCCGAAGGATGCACCGCCACGCAGTGCTCGCTGGCCCCGAGGATGGCACCCATCCGGTTGTGGCCCGAGGCGGCGTCGCAGCCAGCGCCCCTCTCCCGCTTGTTGCACGCGGCAGCCTGGTCGTAGAAGTAGAGGCACCGCGTGCGCTGCAGCAGGTTGCCCCCCACCGTCGCCATGTTGCGGATCTGGCCCGAGGCGCCCATGACGACTGCCTGGGCCACGACCGGGTAGCGCTCGCGCACCAAGGGGTGCGCGGCCAGGTCGGTGTTGCGCACGCCGGCTCCGATGCGCAGTCCACCGTCGGCGGTCTCGGTGATCTCCCCCAGCGGCAACCGGGTCACGTCGACGAGGACGTCCGGCGCCTCGATGCCCTCGCGCATCAGGTCGACCAGGTTGGTCCCCCCGCCGAGGAACTTCGCGCCGGGCAGGTCGACGATGGCCGCCAGGGCCTCGTCGACACTGGCGGGCACGGCATACGAGACCGGCCTCATCGGTGACCACCCACGGCGTCGGCGTAGGCGGTGATGGCGTCCACGATGCCGTTGTAGGCACCACACCGGCACAGGTTGCCGCTCATCCGTTCGCGCACCTCGAGCTCACTCGAGTCGGGTTGCGCTGCAACGTGTTCGGCGACTGCGCTGGGCACTCCGTCATCGAGCTCGCGCAGCATCCCCAGGGCCGAGCAGATCTGGCCCGAGGTGCAGTAGCCGCACTGGAACCCGTCGGCCCCGATGAAGGCCCGCTGGAGGTCGTGCGGCTGCTCCGGGGTGCCGACGCCCTCGATCGTGGTCACCTCGCGACCCTCGAGCTGCGCCACCAGCGTGAGGCACCCCAGCACGCGCCGCCCGTCGACGAGGACCGTGCAGACGCCACACGCCCCCTGGTTGCAGCCCTTCTTGGTGCCGGTCAGGTCGAGTCGCTCGCGCAGCAGGTCGAGGAGGCTCACCCCGGCCTCCACGGCCACCTCGGTCGGCGCGCCGTTGAGCGTGAAACGGACTTCGGGGGTGGTGCTGGACCGCACGGTCACGGCGTCTCCCTTCCTCAGTCCGGAGACTAGTCCAGCGCCGGAAAGTGTCGCGAGGTCTGCGACGGCGTCCTCAGCGCCGCCACCAGGCGAGGTCGAACCGCAGCGGGAGCGGCCCGTCGATGATGCCGAGGCGACGAGCGACCCACAGTCCTGCCCGCCAGAGGAGCCACACCCCGAAGAGGGCCAGGGGGATCGTCGTCCAGACCACCAACCGCGCCCTCCAGACCGCGGCCGAGTTCCAGTAGGGCGAGCCCGCGAAGGCGTCCTGCCGCCACGACATCTGGCCCGCGAAACCAGCTGTGCTCCCGACCAGGGGCGGCCCGGCCACCGGGCCGGTGTGGCCGCTGACGGTCACCAACGGGGTGCCCCCACGCCAGGTGATGCCGTCGACGGAGTAGCGCGAGTGCAACAGCACGATGCGCGCCGGGGTGGGCTGCCCGGAGCTCAACAAACCCGCGAGATCCCACGTCACCAGGGCGGAGTCGTCGATGCGGGAGGTGTCCGAGGCTGACATCGCGACCGTGCGGCCGTCCGGAGACACCGCAGCGACAGTGGCGGTCAGGTTGAGGGTCTCGGGATAGGTGAGCTGTCCCCGGGCGCGCCAGGAGTCGTCCCCGATGGACCACGTCTGGATCTCCATCGCCGCCTCCGACTGCGAGCCGTAGGCCACCATGAGGGTGCGGTCGTCGAGCCAGCCACCCATCACCATGCCGCCCCGGGTCACCTGCTCCAAGGCCGACGCGCCCGGGATCGTGAGCTGGGTGCCGTCCGGGGTCGAGACGACGACGTCGTTGGACGGCTCGTAGGCCCGCGCATAGTGGGCCGAGTCCGGCGCCCAGGCCGCCCAGAGCTGGGTGTCGTCAGGTGCGCCCGGCTGGACCACGCTCGCACTGGTGCCCTTCACGAGGTCGTAGACGCGCCGACCGTCGACGAGCCAGCGCCCGTTCGGTGACAACGCGGCATACGAGCGCTGGTTCCACGACCCCGGCAGCTTCCACGCCGTCCCCTTGGAGTCGACCGTGTACACCGTGCTGCCGTCGAGGACCGCCACGGTCATGGCCCGGTGGGCGGTGAGGGCGTCGGCGGCGAAGTAGGGGTGCGCGAGCACCGACGGGTAGGTGTCGGGTGCGACGGTCTGGGCCGGCTGCGGGGTGGTCGGCGGCGCGGGCTGGGAGAGGCTCGGCCAGCTGACGAAGGCCACGAGGGCGAGCGCCAGCAGCGCGGCCGCGCCACCTCCGAGCCGCGTGCGGGCCCGACGCCGCGCACCCTGTGCCCACAGCGCCTCGACGGGTGGTCCCGCGGACGGCCGGACGTCCTTGACCAGGCCGTCCAGCGCCGACCCGAGTGGTGAGCTGTTCATCGACGGACCTCCGTTCTGCCAAAGGTGGGTGCGAGCTCCGGGGCGAGGGCCCGGAGGCGCGCGAGGGCGTGCCTCGTCTGGGACTTGACCGTGTTGACCGAGCAGCCGAGCGCCTCGGCGGCCTCCACCTCGGTGCGGTCCTCGTAGAACCGGAGCACGAGGACGGCCCGCTGCTTGGGGGTGAGCCGGGCGAGCGCGTCGGCCAGGGTGAGTCGCGCGTCGGCGTCGACCTCGTGGTCTCGGCTCCGGGAGCCGAGCCGTTCGGTCACCTCGACCGGGTCGGGCTGGTGCCGGCGCCACCTCCAGGCGTCGACCGAGCGGGTGTAGAGGATGCGGCGGACGTAGGCCTCCGGTGAGCCCGCTGACGAGACGACTGACCACCGTTGGGCCGCGCGCGCCAGCGTCTCCTGGACGAGGTCCTCGGCTGCGTGCGCGTCGCCGGTCAGCAGGGTCGCGGTGCGCAGCAGTGGCACCCAGCGGGCTCGGGCGAACGCCTCGAAGTCCTCACGCGGCTCCACGCCCGCCCCCCTCCCTGTCGCCCACACTCCACTCCACACCCTCTAGGACGGACGATGTGGGAGGTCCGGGTGGAACCCCCGGGCGAGTTTCCCCGCGGGGCGTCACACCGGATGTCCCCCACCTCGCCGTGCCTGCTGCGCAAGAATGACCCATGCCCACCTGCCCGGATGATCGCCCTCCCCTGCCGCCAGCGGCGGGGCAGGCGGTCGGGCGCGGGTCGGGTGGAGTGCGGTGACCCGCCTCCTGACGGTCCTGCGCCGGTGGGACGTCGCCGCGGCCATCGTGCTGCTCGGCGTCTTCGTCCTCGGCGCAACGGCCGTCAGGTTCGCCCCACCCGGGTCGTCGGTGGCCGTCTGGTGGCCGGCTGCGGGGCTGGCGGTCGCATTCCTGCTCGCCACCGGACCCAATCGCCGACGAGCCGCCATCGTGCTCGTCGGGATGGTGGTGACCAGTGGCCTGGCGAACCTCTACGGCGGGAGGCCCCCGCTCGCGGCGACCTGTTTCGGGTTCGCCAACACCGCGGAGGCCGCGGTGGTCTGGTGGGCCATGACGCGCGGCAGCCACCGCCCGCGACTGGCCTCCCTGGAGGACCTCGGCCGGCTCCTGCTCGCCACGCTCGCGGGAGCCGTCGTCTTCGGGGTGCTGGCCGGGCTCACCGTCACCTACACCCTCGACCGCACGTTCTTCCCGACCGCCTACGCCGTGACCGCCTCCCACGCGGCCGCTGTGCTCACGCTCGCGCCGTTGGGGGTCGCCGTCTCCACGAAGGCCACGATCCCGTGGCGCCTGGAGGACGCCCTCCAAGGCATCGTCCTGCTCGGGGTCACCCTGTGGGTCTTCGCCTCAACCAACGGGCTCCCCCTGGCATTCCTCCCCCTGCCCGTCCTCGTCTGGGGCGCGACGCGGTTGGACCTACGAGCCCTCGCGACCCAGCTGGCCGTGCTCGGGGTGATCGTCGTCCTGCTCACCAGTTCGGGCTATGGGCCGTTCGCCATTGCCGGGAAGTCCGGTGCGGTGGCCCCTGAGACGGTGGGGGCGCTGACCCAGGCCTTCCTCGTGACCGCGGCGGTGACGGGTCTGGCGCTGGCCGTGGCCTCGACCCAGCGCCGCGACGCCTTGGCCGACCTGTTCAGCGAGGCGACCTTCACCCAGACGGTCCTCAACTCGGCGGCGGCCACCGCGATCATCGGCACCGACGGCTCAGGCACCATCACCCTCTTCAACCGCGGTGCCAGCAACCTGCTGGGCTACCAGTCCGAGGACGTCGTCGGCTCGCTCAACTGGGTGCAGCTGCACGAGCCGGCGGACGTGGCGGCCCGGGCGGCGGAGCTCGGCCTGGCACCGGGCCCGCAGGTGCTGGTCCACGGGCTCGACCAGGCCGGCCGCACCGAGACGCGCGACTGGACCTGGGTGACCCGTGACCAGAAACGGATCGTGGTCGACCTCACAATCAGCCCCATCGTCGACCAGGATGGCTCGGTGATCGGCTACATCGGCGTCGCCGAGGACGTCACCGAGCGCCGGGTCGCCTCGGAAGCGGTCCAGCTGGCGCTGCAACGCGAGCGAAACGCTGTCGAGGAGCTCACCGCCCTCGACCAGACCAAGACCGACTTCCTCTCCTCGGTCAGCCACGAGTTCCGAACCCCGCTGGCCAGTGTGCTCGGCTACACCGAGATGCTCGAGGACGGGGCGGTCGGCGAGATGACGACCAAGCAGCTCGACCTGGTGTCGCGGATCGACCGCAACGGGCGCCGGCTGTTGGGCCTGATCGAGGACCTGCTGCTCAACTCACGGATCGAGTCCGGCCAGCTCAACCTGGCCCGTCGACCCTGCGACCTCGCAGCCATCGTCGACCATGCCTGGGAGGCCACCGGCCCCCTCACCCAGCGGCGCTCACTCCACCTCCGCCACGAGATCGTCACCCGACCGGTCACCGTGGACGGCGACGACACCGCCATCGAGCGGGTCGTCCTGAACCTGTTGTCCAACGCGGTGAAGTTCACGCCCGACGGCGGCATCGTGACGCTGACCCTCGACACGGTGCGGGACGCCAGGGGGGTCGGCAAGGCTCGACTGGTGGTGAGCGACAGCGGCTACGGGATCTCCGAGGAGGACCAGCGGCAGGTCTTCCGCCGCTTCTTCAGGTCGACCGACGCGACCGAGCGCGCGGTGCAGGGCACTGGCCTCGGGCTGTCCATCGTGCAGGCGATCGTCGAGGGGCACGAGGGCTCGATCGAGGTGGAGTCCCTGCTGGGCCAGGGCTCCACCTTCACCGTGCTCTTCCCGCTCGCCCCGGCCTTCGCCCCGAGCGCACCGCTGCGCTGACCACAGGGAGCCGGGTATGCCGATGAGTCGCCGCCCGCGCGCCGGTCTACCTCCCATGGACACCTACCAGCGGGACCCGGGCGTCGACGCCTACCTCGACCCGCTGCCGGACTGGCAGCGCGAGCTGTGCCAGCGCTTGCGCGACCTCGTCCACGCCGCGGATCCCGGGGTGCGCGAGGTCGTCAAGCGCCGGGTGCAGCCCTACTTCGTGTTGGACGGCAACGTGTGTGCGCTGCTGGCCACGAAGGACCACGTCAACCTGTTCGTCTACGATGGCGCGATCGTGCCCGACCCACACGGTCTCGTGACCGGCGGGCACGACAACACGACAGCCCGGACGATCGCGTTCTGGGAGGGCGACCCCGTCGACGAGCCGGCGCTCCTGGAGTTCCTGCGCCAGATCGTGGCCAACAACCGGGCCGGCGGCTGGCGCCGGATCAAGGACGGCTGAGCCTGCTCAGGTCAGTGAGCTGAGGTCGGGCGGCACGTCCACGGCGTGCTGTTGGAGCGCCTGGAGAGGAACGACCAGCAGGACCGCCTCGTTGGTGGCCGCGAGCACGACGTGCGCGGCGGCGCCGTCGCGGTGGGCGCGGGCCCAGTTCAGCGCGGTGACGCACCAGCGGTCGCCCGGCACGAGGCCGGGGAAGCCGTACTCCGGCATCGGAGTCGAGAGGTCGTTGCCGATGCCGCGCTGGTGCTCGAGGAACTCGCTCGTGACCACGGCACAGATCGTGTGGCTGCCCAGGTCCTCCGGGCCGGAGGTGCAGCAGCCGTCGCGGTAGAAGCCGGTCAGCGGGCTCGTGCCGCACTCCTCCAGCTCGCCACCCAGGACGTTGCGCTCCGCCACGATGTCTCCTCCGGCCTCGTCGAGGGCTGCCTCAGGGCAGTCTGCCCTAGCGCGACTCTTCGCGCAGACGCGGCTCCGTGCGCAGCTCGGGGTGGATCCCGCGCTTGTCGCGGTAGAACTCGCGGACCTTGTCCATGTCGGCCACGACGTCAGCCGTGGCGGTGATGGTCGGACCGAATCCGGCTGTGCGAGTAGGCCCGTCGATGAAGGCCAGGGCGATCGGGAGCTTGGCGGTCCGCGCGATGCGCCAGAAGCCGGACTTCCAGTACTCGCCCTTCTTGCGGGTGCCCTCCGCCGCGAGGATCAGCAGGAAGGGCTCACCGCTGCGCGCCTCCCGCACGAGCTCGCGCACCACGGCACCGGGGTTGTCCCGGTCGAGTGGGAGGCCACCGAGCCGTGGCAGCAGCCAACGCAGCGGACCCTTGAACAGCTCCTTCTTGATCAGCACCCGGGGCGTCACGCCACCGCGCCACATGATGAGCAGCATCATCACGAAGTCCCAGTTCGAGGTGTGCGGCGCGCCAACGAGGACGCCGGTCCGGGGCACCTCCCCGACGGCAGTCCAGCGGCTGGCCCGCAGCACGAGGCTGGCGAGTCGACTCCTCATCAGTGCCTCTCGGTGGGGCCACTGCCCTCCCGGGGCGGTGGCGCACAGTGCCGGCCGCGCAGGACGTACGGATCGGTGGGTGAAGGCTACCCGGCCCCTGATGGCGGTTCCCGGATCGGGTCCGCGGCCCTACAGTCCTGCCATGGGAGAGATGAGCATGAACAAGGCCATCCACGGCGCCTTCCGGCGCGACCTCGACCGCTTCATCGCCGCGCTCGAGACGTTCCAGCCCGGCGACCGCGCCAGGGCAGCACAGCTGGCCACGGCCTGGGCGAACTTCGACGACCAGCTCACCTATCACCACGAGGGTGAGCACGAGATCGCCTGGCCCGCTCTGCACGCGGTGGGAGTGAGCACCGAGCTGCTCGACGCCATGGACGCCGAGCACGAGACCATGGCTGCCGCGCTCGCCGAGACCCGCGTCGCCATGGCCGGCCTGCTGCGTGACCCGGGCGCCGCGCAGGCCGCGGCGGCGAAGGCCTGCTTCGAGACCCTGCGCATGGTGACCGTGAGGCACCTCGACCACGAGGAGGCCGAGCTGGAGCCGGTCTACCAGGCCAAGAAGGACACCCCCGAGATCAAGGCCATGGGGAGGGCGTTCGGGAAGACCGGCCTGGCCCGCGGCGGACGGTTCTTCTCGTGGGTCCTCGACGGTGCGTCACCCCAGGAGCGGGCAGGCGTCACTGCAAGCGTGCCGGCACCGGTCCTGTCGGTCATCGGCGGGATCTTCGGGCGTGGCTACCGCAAGGAGATCGCACCCATCTGGTCGGCGACCCCTCCGCGCCGATAGGTGCTGCGGGAAGTCCGCCTTTCCTCCCTCTCCAACGTATAGCGCACAGGGGGCCTTGCGGCAAGGCCCTACTCCTGCCTCAGAATCGTCCCTCGTGACCAGGACGAACGAAGGGGGCAGCCACCGCATGCACGAGGTCGACAGCGACGTGGGGGTTCGGGGTTCCGAGGCGAACGGGTCAGGTGCGTTCGACCTGCCGGACCGCCTGTCGGCGAAGGCAGACCGAGGTCTCATCGCCCGCGACGACGAGCACTTCCGGGCCATCCAGCAGAGCCTCGACGAGACCATCGCCGAGCTGACCGAGCGCCTGGACGCCGAGCGCACGGCACCGGCGAGGGCCGGGCAGGAGGTGCTGGAACGCGACCTCGAGGTGCACCGGCTGACCGCACGGCTGCGCGCCCTGCACCGCTTCGGCCTCGACCTGTGCCTCGGGCACATGGTGCCCGACGACCCGGCTGCCACCGACGGAGGCGAGCCGATCTACGTCGGCCGGCTCGGGCTCACCGACCGCACCGGCCGCCAGCTGTTGGTCGACTGGCGTTCCCCCGCGGCCGAGCCCTTCTTCGCAGCGACCCACGCGAACCCGATGGGCTTGACCTTCCGGCGCCGCTACCGCTGGTCCCGCGGCCGCGTGAACGACTACTGGGACGAGGTCTTCACCGCAGACGGCTTCACGGGTCACGCCGCGGCCCTCGACGACCAGTCGGCGTTCATCGCCAGCCTGGGCAGCAACCGCTCGGCGCGGATGCGCGATGTCCTCGGCACGATCCAGGCCGACCAGGACTCCATCATCCGGGCGAGCTCCCGCGGTGCCCTCGTGGTGGACGGTGGGCCCGGCACGGGCAAGACGGTGGTGGCACTGCACCGCGCGGCATACCTGCTCTATGCGGACCCGAGGCTGGGTCACCGCCGCGGTGGGGTGCTCTTCGTCGGCCCGCACCAGCCCTACCTGGCCTATGTCTCGGACGTGCTGCCCAGCCTGGGCGAGGAGGGCGTCCAGACCTGCACCGTGCGCGACCTCCTGCCGGAGGGCGCCACCGCGAAGGCTGAGACGGACCCCGAGGTGGCCCGCCTCAAGTCCTCCGCCGACCTCGTGCGCGCCGTCGACAAGGCCGTGCGGTTCTACGAGGAACCACCGAGCGTGGCGATGACGGTCACGACGCCCTGGGACGACGTGCGGCTCACCCCCGATGACTGGGCGACGGCGTTCGCTGCCCCAGACCCCGGGACTCCGCACAACGAGGCGCGCGAGCAGGTCTGGGAGGAGCTGGTGGCGATCATCGTCGACCAGCACGACGAGGACGTCCCCAGCCAGCTCCTGCGCCGGTCGCTCCAGCAGGACCGCGAGCTGCAGGATGCGCTCAACCGCGCGTGGCCCTTCGTCGAGGCGACCGACCTCGTCGGGGACCTCTGGTCGGTGCCGGCCTACCTGCGGATGTGCGGCCCCTGGCTGAGCCCGGAGGAGGTGAAGTCGTTGCAGCGCAACGACGCCACGGCCTGGACGGTGTCGGACCTGCCCCTGCTCGACGCCGCGCGGGCGCGGCTCGGCGATCCTGAGGCGTCTCGCCGTCGGCGCCGGCACGAGGCAGCGGTCGCGGCCGAGCGCGAGCAGATGGCCCAGGTGGTGGAGCACCTCATCGCGACCGACGACTCCGAGATGAAGGTCATGTCGATGCTCAAGGGGCAGGACCTCAAGGACCGCTGGGTCGACGAGGGTGCACTCCAGGTCGACGACCAGGACCTGCTCGCCGGGCCGTTCGCGCACATCGTCGTCGACGAGGCACAGGAGCTGACCGATGCCGAGTGGCAGATGCTGTTGGCCCGGTGCCCGTCGCGCAGCTTCACGATCGTGGGTGACCGGGCGCAGGCGCGGCATGGGTTCACCGAGTCGTGGCAGGAGCGGCTCGAGCGGGTGGGGCTGGACCGCAGCAGCCTGTCCTCGCTCAGCATCAACTACCGCACCCCGGAGGAGGTCATGGCCGAGGCCGAACCCGTGATCCGTGCCGCGCTCCCCGACGCCAACGTGCCGACGTCCATCCGCAGCAACGGGGTTCCCGTCGTCCACGGCTCGACCGCAGACCTCCGGTCGGTGCTCGACACGTGGCTCGCGGCCCACCCCGAAGGGGTCGCCTGCGTCATCGGCGACCCGAGCTTCGAGGCGAGCGGCCGGGTCCGGTCGCTCACCCCCGAGCTCGCCAAGGGCCTGGAGTTCGACCTCGTGGTGCTCGTCCGCCCCGAGGCCTTCGGCGACGGGATCGAGGGCGCGGTCGACCGCTACGTCGCGATGACCCGCGCCACCCAGCAGCTGGTGCTCCTCACCGGCTGACCACCGACGCAGCAGCGTCCCGGAACACGTACGCCGCGCCCGCCCCTCTCCGGGGCGGACGCGGCATACGCGGTCGGTCGGGTCAGCGCCTCCGGTCAGGCGGCGACGACGCCGAAGCCACCCGTCCAGGTGACCTTCTCGCCGGCGGCGAGGGTGATCTGCAGGAAGCCGATCGCCTCGAGCTCGCGCGCCCGCGAGAGGGAGCCCGCGTCGATGGCCTCGAGGCCACCGGAGGTGATGACACCGGCCAGGTCGCTCTTGGCGTCGGCGTCGTCGCCGGCGATGAGGACCGTGGTGCCGAGCGGGCCGACGTTGCCCGCGGCGAGCGTGCCGGCGAAGTTGGTGTTGAACGCCTTCAGCACGCGGGACTGCGGGAGGGCCTCGGCGATCTCAGCCGTCGCAGAGCCGTCGGACGCGACGGTGAGCGAGTCGAAGGTCTCGAAGTTCAGCGGGTTGGTGATGTCCACGACGACCTTGCCGGCCAGGCTCTCGCCGCGCTCGGCGAGGACGGTGTTGATGGCCGGGTACGGGACGGCGAGGACCACGATCTCGCCCGTGACCTGCGTCGCCGCGTCGCCCTGGCCGAGCAGCTGGACGGTGTGTCCGCCGCGGCCTGCGACGGCCGCGATGGCCTGGCCCATGCTGCCGGTGCCGATGATGGAGAGGTGTGCCATGAGGTGCTCCTGGGTTCTGGGCGACGGGTGTCGCATCCGGTTTAGTTGTTGGTTCAAGTAACACCATACACGATTTAGTTGTTCCTTCAAGTATTCGCTAGACTTGTCTCATGGAACCGAGATGGCTGGACGCGGACGAGCGCGCGGCGTGGCTGCGCCTGATCGCCGTGGTGGAGCTCCTGCCCAGTGCGCTCGACGCACAGCTGCGCCGAGACTCGCAGCTCACGCACTTCGACTACTACGTGCTCGCGATGCTCTCCGAGTCGCCTGAGCACACGCTGCGGATGACTGCCCTCGCAGCGCGCACCAATGCCACCCTCCCCCGGCTCTCCCACGTCGTGCGCAGGCTCGAGGACCGCGGGCTGGTCGAGCGGTTCCCGTGCCCCCAGGACGGCCGCGCCACCAACGCCCGCCTCACCTCGGCCGGCTGGGACGCCGTCGTGGCGGCTGCACCCGGGCACGTGGAGGCCGTCCGACGCCACGTGCTGGACCCCCTGACCTCGGCGCAGGTGACCCAGCTCCGCGAGATCTGCGACGCCCTCCTGCCGACGCTCGACGCCGACCGGGCGCTGGCCCCGCTCTACGACACGACCACCTGAGCCCGCGCGACGGGTCAGCGGCTGTCGACCTCGAGCCGCATCACCCAGCGCCACTTGGCGATCTGGCGGTCGCGCTCGAACCCGAACTCCTCGAACAGGGTCTCGGGACCTGTGTGGAAGTAGGCCCCGCGCTGGGCCGGCCTGGCCTCGACCTGCTCGGGATAGGCCTCGCCGATCCCCCCACCGGCGTCGCGGATGGCGTCGATGACCCCGGTCACCGCTGCCCGGGCCACGCCTTGACCCCGGTGTCGGCTCCCGGTGAAGATGCAGCCGATCCGCCAGTCGGGCCCGCGGGTGAGCTCCTTCTCGTAGGCCTTGGGATTCTTGATGTTCGGGAGCTCGACGGGCGGACCGAACTGGCACCACCCCACGCAGGCATCGCCGTCGTAGGCGAGCACCTGGTGGACGGTGCCCGCACGGACGTGGGCCTGCTTGGCGGCCCGGTTGCCCGCGACCGTCTTCCCCGCCCCCACCCCCTCGGGGTGGAAGCCCATGCACCAGCAGCCGCCCCAGACCCCGTTGTTCGCCTCGACGAGCGCGGCGAAGTCCGGCCAGGTCTCCTCGGTGAGCAGCCGCGTCGTGAACGAACCAGCCGTGGCGGTGGTCTCCTGTCCAGCCATGCCGGCAGCATCCCACCAGCCGCCGACAACGCCCTGCTGTCAGCGCACCACCGTCAACGGGGGGCCGGCCGGGCACCCGCGTCTGGGACGGCGACCCGGCCGACTCGAGCGGGACTAGTCTCGGGAGGTGAGGATCGAGGAGCTCGACTGGGCCGACACCCCTTGGGGAGCCATCAGCCTCCGCCGGCGGTGGGACCGCATCACCGAGCGGGACGTGCACGAGGTCAAGCTGGGTGACGACTTCCTCATGTCGAGCCAGTTCACCACCGGTGAGCAGGAGCTGTCGCGCATCGGCCTCGCCGCGGTGACCGGTGCGTCGCTCACGGTGCTGGTCGGTGGCCTCGGCCTCGGCTACACCGCGCTGGCCGCGCTCGAGGACGACCGGGTGACCGAGCTGACCGTCGTCGAAGCGCTCGAGCAGGTCATCTCGTGGCACCAGCGCGACCTCCTGCCCGACACGGCGGGGATGGCCGCCGACCCGCGCGTACGGCTGGTGCTGGATGACTTCTTCGACCTCGTGCGCACCGGCCGCGCCGACCGCACCTATGACGCCGTCCTGCTGGACATCGACCATGCACCCGACTGGCTGCTGCGCGACGACCACGGCGACCTCTACACGGTCGAGGGCTTCGCGCGGGTCGCCGCCCTGCTCACCGACCACGGCGCCTTCGCCCTCTGGTCGGACGAACCGCCCGAACCCGAGGTCGTGCGGCGGATGGGTGCGGCCTTTGACCACGCCGACGCCCACGTGGTCCCGTTCCCCAACCCGCTGACCGGTGGCGAGTCCACCAACACGGTCTACCTGGCAGTCCGACCGCGGCGCTGACGACGCCGGCGGCTAGTGGCTAGTGGCTAGCGGCTAGTGGCTCACCATCGAGCCGAGCCGGTCGCGGGCGATGTGCTCGACGAGGACTGGGACGAAGTCCCGGATCGGCCCGGTGAGCTGAGAGTGCGCGACGCGCACGGCGGCCTCGACGACCTGCGGGTCGAGGTCGGGGAACCGGTCGGACAGCCGTTCCTGCACCTCACCGAGCGCGGCGACCTCATCGTGGGTGTCCATCCGGACAGTGTGAACCTCACCCAAACGCGCGGCAAGAGGTCATCGGATGCTGGGCAGCGGCCGCCTGCGACGGCACCAGCCGCCTGTAGGCAGACCGCGCGTGGGATCCTCTCAGCAACGTCAGCCTGCGAAAGGCAGCCCACCCGATGAGTCCCCAGCCGACCGATCCGGGCACCGCCGCGTCACTGGTCGGGCCCTATCTGGCAGCACAGTTCACCGTCCTGCTGGAGGCGGACGGCAGACTCCGGGAGGGCGACGAGTCGGTCGTCCATGGCGGGAGGGTCGCGACTCGTCGCTCACGCAGCGTTGTTCGACACTCCTGCAAGCGAACACCTGGACCACGAGCTGCGCTGGTGGGCCAGCATCATGGGCCCGGTGCGCGATCTACAGGTCCTGCAGGACCGACTCGACGCGTTGGTGGCCGACCTCGACGAGGAGCTGGTGATCGGTCCGGTGCGCACCCGGATCGACGTCGAGCTCGGCCGCGACCGGCTACAGCACTGGTCGGCCGTGGTGGAGGCGCTGGCCGGTGAGCGCCATCGCGCAATGGTCGGCCACCTCGGGCGATGGCAGGTCGCGCCGCCCTGGACCGCGAAGGCCACTCGGGCCGACTCGACCCTCGACGGCATGGTCCTGGACGCTGACCGCACCGTCGCCACGCGACTGGCGCGCGCTCGACGCTCGGGCGAGGTGGAGGACATGCACCGCGCCCGCAAGGCAGCCAAGCGGGCCCGGTATGCCGCCGAGGTGGTGTCACCCGTCAGGGGAAAGGCGGCGCTGAGGACCGTGGACCGCTACCGACGGCTCCAGGACCTCCTCGGCGAGCTTCAGGACAGCACCGTGAGCGCCCAGCTCCTGCGACGTCTGGCCGACACGGCAGACAAGGCACCGGGCGAGAGCAGCTTCACCTTCGGCCTGCTCCACGAGCGCGAGCAACGACGCGCCCGCGAGACCGCGGGGGAGGCACAGCGTCTCGCCAGGCGCCTGTTCACCTGACGGACGCCGTGCCGACTCGAACGGCTCAGCTGGATCGAGTCGGACTGGTCCCTCGCGCACCGCGGATCTTCATGCGCAACCGGGCAGCGCGAGCGGGAACGTGCGAGCAGCCCGTGCGACGTCGAAGCACGTCGTCCCCGTCCCGTCCCAGACGATGTCGGCACCCGGGAGCGGCGCCAGCTCAGGCTCGGGCGAACGACCGTTGCCCTGGGTGATGTTGCCCTTCACGACGCCGCCCGTCGGGGTCGGGTCGAGTGCGGGATCTAGCGCGGCGATCGCGGCGGGCAGGGAGATGACGCCGATCCCCGCGCTGTGGTTGCCCGACACGACGTTGCCCTCGACCCGGACGTCGTCGCCGGCAGCGTTGAGGATCCCGATCCCGCTGGGGAGCAGGCCGATGAACCCGTCGGCGAGGTTGGGCAGGTCGTTGGACGAGGCGACGTTGCGACGCAGGACGACGTCACGAGTGACCTTGACCGGCCGCCCCGGGGAGATCTGCACGAAGAAGCCGACGGAGTTGCCGGTGGCGACGTTGTCCTCGACGACGACCCGAGTCGACAGCTCCACCTCGATGCCCACCGTGTTGGTGTGCGCGACGTTGTGGTCGATCACCACATCGGTGCACTGGCCGACGTAGATCCCCGAGTCGACCGACCCGGTGACCTGGTTGTGGTCGACGCGACCGCGTGAGCACCGCACCGGGAAGGGACCGTAGAGGGGGTTGTCGACATAGGTCGTGCCGGTGAGCCGGAAGTCGTCGACCCCGCTGAGCTGAACGCCGGTGAAGTCGTAGCCACGGACCGTCAGGCCGTTGAGGGTGAACCCGTCGATGCGGGAGCCGTCCGTCGAGCGCACTCGGATGCCGATCCGCGCGCCGAGTCCGCTGCCGTCGAGGATCGCGTCGGTGGGACCGGCGATGGTGAGGCCGGGTGTTGTGACGTTGACGGTCTCGCGATAGGTCCCGCGCGGCACGAGGACCCGGTCCCCTGGGAGGGCCGAGTCGACCGCGGCCTGGATGGTCGACGTGACGACGATGTCGCGCCCGGGGGTGCTGGCCGAGGCTGACGGCGCGACTCCGGACCAGCCTCCGAGCGCGGCCAGGACGATGGCGAGGGCGGGGACCGCCCTCCGTGGCGTGTTGTTCATGACGTGACCTCTCTGGGTGGGCCCGGGGGCCGGGACGAGCTGACACTCCACGGTCAGGTCGCTCCACATCTCGGGGCGTCACGGAAACTGCTGATCTTCCGGGCGATCGCTCGGCAACGGGGCCCAGGCGGTGTCACGATCAGCTATGGCTCAACGGGTCTTGCTCGTCGACGACCATCCGGGGTTTCGCCGGATGGCCAGGCGACTGCTCGAGAGTGGTGGCTACGACGTCGTGGGCGAGGCCGGCACCGGCGCAGAGGCCCTCGCGGCGGCCAGACTGCTCAGCCCCGACCTCGTGCTCCTCGACGTGTTGCTGCCGGACACCAACGGTGTGGTCGTCGCTGGCCAGCTCGCCGACCTGGCCCCGCCACCGCGGGTGATCCTCATCTCGAGCCGGCTGCGCGCGGACCTCGCACCGCTGCTCTCCGGTGCCCGCGTCCTCGGGTTCCTCCAGAAGGACGAGCTGACGGTGCCGCACCTGAGAGACCTGGCCGGATGAGCGCGGCCGCACCCGCAGCCGGGCTGACCGGGCCCTCGCGGGTGCGACAGCTCTGGCTCCTCGCGGCTGCCGTCACCTGCCTGGCGCTGAGCCTGTGGGCCACCGTGGCGACTGCCCATCGAGCGGCCCCCAGCGCGGTGGCGCGGGAGACGGTGTTCGCGCTGAGCTGGATCGTGGTGGGGGCCGTGGCCATCTGGCTGGGTCGCTCCCGGATAGCGGTCCGGATCCTCACCCTCGCCCTCGTCCTGTCGGCCAACTTCGCCGGCAGCTTCGGGCTGCTCAGCCAGGCGCCCCACACCCGACTCATCGACACGGTCACCGTCTTCCTGGTGCCGCTCCAGGCCCCGGTGGCCGGTCATCTCCTCCTGACCTATCCGACGGGCAGGCTCGACGACCGGATCGCCCGACAGCTCGTCCGTGCCGCCTACGCACTTGGCGCGACCGAGTCCGTGCTCACCGTGATCGGTCACACCCGGCCGCTGTGCCAGGGGTGCGCCGAACCACTGCTCCACCTCGGTCTGTCGCGATCGGTGGCCAGACCCTTGGCGGCCGTGATCAGCGCGCTGTGGCTGATCCTCCTGCTGGTCTTCCTCTGGCAGGTGGTCCGGCAGTACCGCCGCGCGGGTGAGCGGCAGCGCCGGCTCCTGCGGCTGCCCTACGCGGCGATCCTCGTGGCCGCCGTGTTCTACGCCGTCCTCGTCGTCGTGGCGGGTCTGCAGGGCCGGTCCCCCTGGGGGCTGTCACCCACCACCCTGACCGCCATGCAGGTCGTGGCCCTGCTGGGTGTGCCGCTGAGCTTCCTCGTCGGGCTCCTTCGGGAACGCCTGTCCTACAAGCGGATCGGCGACTTCGTCGTGTCCTCGGCATCGTCCCCGGACACGGACCTCGAGCGAGCTCTCGGCACGGCCGTCCGGGACCCCGGGCTGCGGATCGCCTTCCCCGTGGGCGATGGGTATGTCGACCCCCGCGGAGGCGTGGTGGCGACGCCGGCACGGGGGCCCACGACAGAGGTCACCGTGGTCGGTGCTGCCGACGCGCCCCTGGCCCTCATCACCCACGACCGATCCCTGGCGGACGAGCCGGCACTCCTCACCGCGGCCGGGTCCGCGACGCGGTTGCTCCTCGAGAACGCCCGCCTCCAGGCCGAGGTCCGGTCCCAGCTGCTCGAGGTGCGCGAGTCCCGCTCCCGCATCGTCGAGGCCGCCGACGACGCCAGGGCCCGCCTCGAGCGGGACCTCCATGACGGCGCCCAGCAGAGGCTGCTGGCGATCGGACTCGCGCTGACCCTCCTCGAGACCCAGCCAGGTGATCGTGAGGTGCTCGAGAACGCCAAGGACGAGGTGACCGGCGCGCTCGCGGAGCTGCGGGCACTCGCGGCGGGGATCCACCCGGCGGTCCTCACGGACCTCGGGCTGATGCCTGCCCTCGACGCCCTGGCTGGGCGCATCGGAGCGCTGGTCACCGTCGGCGCACCGCACGGCACCCCGCGGCGCCAGCCCCCTGCGGTCGAAGCCGCCGCGTACTTCTCGACGGCGGAGGCCGTGACCAACGCGGTGAAGCACGCCAGCGCGACGCGGGTCGCGGTCACGGTGGAGCAGCGCGACGCCGTCCTCGTCGTCACGGTCGTGGACGACGGGGTCGGCGGAGCCGACCCACGAGGGCAGGGACTGACGGGCATCCGCGACCGGCTCGCCTCCGTGGACGGCACGCTCACCATCGACAGCCCACGCGGGGGCGGCACCACCCTGACGTTCGGGATCCCCTGCGCCACGCGGCATACGACCACACCTGGCAGTGGGGAGGCTCGGTGAAGGTCATCGTCGCCGACGACAGCCTCCTCGTGCGGGAGGGCATCTCCGCGTTGCTGCGGGCTCGGGGGCACGACGTCGTCGAGGCCGTCGAGGGGCCGGCGCGAGTGCCCTCCCTGGTGCGAGCCCATGGGCCGGACGTCGTCGTCGTCGACATCAAGATGCCACCGACGTTCACCGACGAAGGGCTGCGGCTCGCAGCCGAGCTGCGGCACAGCCACCCGACCGTCGCCGTCCTCGTCCTGTCCCAGTACGTCGTCGGAGGGTATGCCGCGTGGCTGCTCGAGCGTGCGCCCCACCGAGTCGGCTACCTGCTCAAGGAGACGATCCTGCGCGCCGACGTGCTCGAGGACGCGATGGTCCGGGTGGCAGCCGGTGGCACGGTCGTCGACCCTGCCGTGGCCGAGTCCCTCGTCCGCAGCTCCGCAGACAGGCTCGGACTCACGGACCGCGAGCTCGAGGTGCTGCGACTCATGGCAGAAGGGTTGTCCGACAAGGGGATCGCCGATCGGCTGACCCTCAGCATCCACACCGTGGGCACGCACGTCCGGCACCTCTTCACCAAGCTCGACCTCCCCGGGGGCGCGGCCGACAACCGCCGCGTCCAGGCCGTGGTCACCTACCTGACGGCCCACCGTGCGGCGGGCTGACGCCCTCCCCCTGCTGACCCGCTCCCCGACCGGCCGCGGCGCCCCGGTGAACCCTGCGACGGGCCCGACGCGGCATCACCGGGGTGGGGTGCGCGGACCCTTCGCGACGACCTCGTGGAACAGGTGCAGGTAGTCCTGGACCATCCGCCGGGAGTCAAAGCGCTCCACGGCGGCGTTCCGACAGGCCCCTCGATCGAGCTCGCCCACCCGCGCCACCGCGGCTACCGCCTCGTCCACGTCCGTGACGAGGAAGCCGGTGCTCGCGTGCTCCAGCAGCTCCGGCATCGAGCCGATGGACGTGGCGATGACAGGGGTTCCAGTGGCGAGGGACTCGACCACGGAGAGGCCGAAGGGCTCGGCGAAGCTGATCAGGTGCAGCAGCGCCAGGGCACCGCCGAGGAGACGGTCTCGCTCGGCGGGTCCGACTGGGCCGACATAGTGGACGTGACGTCCGTCGACGTGCGGCAGCACCTCCCTGGCGAAGTAGTCCTCGTCCTGGACGATGCCCGCGATCACGAGGTCGAGGCCCGTGCGCCGGGCGACCTCGATGGCTCTGTGGGTCCCCTTGTCGGGGTGGATCCGCCCCAGGAACAGCAGGTACGTGCCCGGCGCCGAGACGAAGGTGAAGGCGTCCGTGCCGATGCCGTGGTGGATGGTGGCTGCGTAGTCAAGGGTCGGGTCCCGGTCCGAGTCGCTGATCGCCACGTAGTGCGCGATGTCGTCATACGCGCGGTACGCCGGAACGATCCGCGGCGACGAGAATCCGTGGATCGTGGTGACGACGGGGGTCCGGACCAGCCGGCTGTAGGTCAGCGGCATGAAGTCGAAGTGGTTCGCCAGCACGTCGAACTCGCCCGCGCGTTCGAAGGCTGCCGCGTTGTGCAGCCCTTCCCAGACCTTGGCGTCCAGGCCCGGAGCCTCCTCGTAGCCGTGCGGGGCGGTCGCGTGCAGGTGGGCGCTGGTCGCCGAGTCGGCGGTCGCGAAGAGCGTCACCTCGTGACCGTGCTCGACGAAACCTTCCGTGAGGGTCGAGGCGATCTGCTCCCACGGCCCGTACCCGAGCGGCGGCAGCCGGTGGGCGATCGAGGCGATGACGCCGATCCTCATCGGTCCTCCAACAGGCTGGCGGCGGCTGGCGCGGCAGGTGTCGGGCTTCGCGGTCGGGTCTGCATCGCGGCTGGCGTGACGGGGCGTCAGGTGGCTCACCCTAGCCCCGCTGGTCCGGGTCGCGTTCCGGCCAGCGAGCAGGCGGCCCTCGACCCAGGGGTGCGGTGTTACCGTAGGGACCTCGACGCCTCGCCCTGGAGACGAGGCGCATCACGGAGATCTCCGGCCGTGACCGGCCTGCGCGTGTCCACTCCGCGACGGCCCCCAACGCATCGTGCGTGCAGATCCAGCCCTTCGGGTGGCTGTGCTCCGCGACGACAGCCGACGCGGGGTCTACAGGAAGGCACCGCGCCATGTCCGTCTCTTACGGCATTCTCAGCACCTACCCGCCGACCCAGTGCGGCCTGGCCTCCTTCAGCCGGTCCCTGGCGGACTCCCTGCGCTCACCGGACACCATCGGGGTGGTTCAGCTGGTCGACGCGGTCGGGGAGGCCTTCCCCCACGACGTGGTGCACCAGTGGGTGCGCGGGAGTGCCGGGGGTGAGGTGGCGGCTACCGCCGCGCTCAACCAGTTCGACGTCGCGATCGTCCAGCACGAGTACGGCATCTACGGAGGGCGGGACGGGCTCGACGTGCTCGACGCGGTGGCCGGGCTGCGCGTGCCCGTGGTCCTGGTCGTCCACACCGTCCTCACCGAGCCTTCGCACCGCCAGCGCCTCATCGTGCGGGAGCTGGCGTCCCGGAGCGCCGTCGTGGTCACCATGACCAAAGCCGCCCGGGAGCGGCTCGTGAAGCACTACGAGATCGACGCGGACACGATCTGCGTCGTCCCCCACGGAGCCCACCCGGGCTACCTGGCTGCGCGCTCGGTGGCCGAAGCCCCGGGCGCGGCGCCGACCACTGATGCCTCTCCGTCCCGTCGTCCGGTCGTCCTCACGTGGGGGTTGCTGGGCGATGGCAAGGGCATCGAGTGGGGCATCGAGGCGATGGCCCAGCTGCGCGACCTGCACCCCGTCTACCGCATCGTCGGACAGACCCACCCCAAGGTGCTCGAACACGATGGTGAGAGATACCGGGACCGGCTCACTGACAGGGCCCGGCGCTTCGGCGTGACGGACCTGGTGGAGTTCGACGCCCGCTACCTGGACCCGGTCTCGCTCCAGAGGCTCGTGGCCGAGGCGGACGTCGTGCTGCTGCCCTACGACTCCACGGAGCAGGTCACCTCTGGCGTCCTCGCCGAGGCCGTCACGGCCGGCAAACCCGTGGTGTCCACCGGGTTCCCGCACGCGGTCGAGGCCCTGGGCAGCGGAGCGGGACTCCTCGTCGCCCGGCAGGACCCCAGGGCCATCGCCGACGGGGTGCGGAGAGTGCTGACCGACCCCGAGCTGGCTGCCTCCATGTCGGCCGAGGCGATCCGCATCGCTCCGGAGATGCTCTGGCCCGCTGTCGCCCAGCAGTACCGCACCCTCGCGAGCCACGCCCTCGCGAACTCCGCCCTGGCAGCGGTGTGACGTCGTGACCCTCGCAGCCGCGCACCCCTCCGTCGTCGCACCGGTCTCCTTCCGTCACCTCTTCCACCTCACGGACCGCATCGGCCTGTTCGAGCACGCCGACCACACCCGTCCCCGGCGCGACCACGGCTACTGCGTGGACGACGTGGCTCGCGGGCTGGTGGTGGTTGCCCGCGAGGCGCACCCGTCCCCTGAGCTCACGCGGCTCGCCACGACATACCTGCACTTCGTGCTTGACGCCCAAGGGCCCGACGGAGGATTCCGCAACCGTCGCACCGTCCTGGGTGACTGGACTGACGAACCCAGCGTCGAGGACTGCTGGGGCCGCGCCCTCTGGGCCCTGGGCACCGCAGTGGCCCGGGCTCCCGGGCTCGCCGACTGGCAGGCCTTGGGCGCCTTCACCGCTGGCGCACAGCTGCGTTCGCCGTGGCATCGCTCCATGGCGTTCGCGGCACTCGGCGCCGCCGAAGTGCTCACCATCAGCCCGCTGCACGTCCCGGCCCGCACCCTGCTGGGGGATGCCGCCCGGCTCATTGCGGGACCGACGCCCGGAATGGGGATCGCCCCGACGATCGTGCCCGGGTGGCGCTGGCCCGAACCGCGTCTGCGCTATGCCAACGCGGTCCTGGCGGAGACGCTCATCGCAGCTGGGTCGTTGCTCGGGGTCTGGAAGTGGCTCACCGACGGACTGGGCATGCTGGCCTGGCTGCTCGAGACGGAGACGTCGGCGGGTCACCTCTCCCCGACACCGGCCCACGGGTGGGCCCTGGGCGAGCCGCGCCCCGCCTTCGACCAGCAGCCCATCGAGGTGGCCGCGCTCGCGGATGCCTGCTCCAGGGCGTTCGACGTCACCGCCGATCCCCGGTGGCAGGCTGCGGTGCAGCTGTGTGCGGACTGGTTCGACGGGGCCAATGACGCCGGCACCAGCCTGCGCGACCCGCTGAGCGGCGGGGGGTGTGACGGTCTCCACGAGTTCGGGCGCAACGAGAACCAAGGCGCTGAGTCGACCATCGCGCTGATCTCGACGATGCAACAGGCACAGCGCGTCGGCGTCGCCGGGTTGTGACCACCGACGCCCCCTGGGTCCATCGAGCCCCCCTGACCCTGCGGCCCGACCCACGCCGGGTGCTGGCCCGACTCTTCCTGCCCGGCCAAGAGCTCCTCGGCAACGGCGTGTCGAGGGCTGACGCCGTGATCGCGAGGATTCTCGCGCTGGACGATGCCCGGACGCACGAGGTCCTCGTGGAGACCCGGTTGGCGTTCGACTCGCGCCACCACGACCTGTCAGCGACGTTTCGCGAGCACTTCGCCCTGGTGGCTCATCGCATCCCCAGCGCAGACGACCTGTCGGACGAGCGTCAGCAGCTCGTGGGGGCCTACTTCACCCAGGAGTATGCGCTGGAGGCAGCCGCGCTGTTCAACCCTTCGCTCGTTCCCCACCCCGACCAGGAAGGTCTCCCGCCCGGGGAGCTGCGCTTCGTCATGAGCCTGCGGGCCGTGGGCGAGGGGCACATTTCGAGCATCGAGCTCCGCACGGGTGTCCTCGGGGCAGCACCCCTCGAGGTGCGACTGGACGAGCCGGACCCGCATCCCACGACCGGGTGCATCACGCCCACCACGATGTCCAGCGACCGGCGTGCGGACACCGATCGCGCAGGCTCCGGGCCCGACCTGGAAGGCGAACCGTCTCCCGAAGGTGAGTCCGCGGCATACACGTTGTCCTTCGACCCCACCCGCCCGCTGTCCGCCCGGGTGGTCTTCCCCACCGTGGCGGCGGAAAGCCACGGCGTGGAGGACGCCAGGTTCGTCGCCTTCGTCGACGGCGGCACGGTGACCTACCACGCGACGTACACCGCGTACGACGGGGCGAACGTGGCGCCGCGGCTGCTCACGACGCAGGACTGGCTGACGTTCCGCAGCCGTCCGCAGCGGGGGCCTGCGGCCCGCGACAAGGGCATGGCGCTGTTCCCACGGATGGTGGGAGGACGCTACCTGGCCCTGACCCGCTGGGATCGTGAGTCCCTGGGTGTCACCAGCTCGGACGACGCGATCACGTGGGGCGCACCCACCACCCTGGTCAGTCCGGAACGCCCGTGGGAGATCGTGCAGCTCGGGCAGTGCGGCTCCCCGATCGAGACGGCCTCCGGCTGGCTCGTGCTCACGCACGGCGTCGGCCCGATGCGTACCTACGGCATCGGCGCCCTGCTGCTGGACCTCGACCACCCGACGGTCGTGCTCGGGGCGCTGGAGCGGCCCTTCCTCACCCCCGATGCCGACGAGCGCGACGGCTACGTGCCGAATGTCGTGTACTCGTGTGGAGCCCTCGTCCACCAGGACCAGCTCGTGGTGCCGTATGGCTGTAGCGACTCCACGGTGCGCTTCGCGTTCGTGGACCTCCAGGTCCTCCTCGACCGTCTGAGCTGGGCCGCGAGCTAGCTCTGGTTCTGGCTGGCTCTGGTTCTGGCTGGCTCGGGTTCTGACTGGCTCTGGCTGGTCCTGGCCCTGGCATCTGCAGCCTTGACAGGGCCAGGGACCTTTGACCCTGCCCATCCGCCGAGGACCCCGATGGACTCTGACCAGCCCGCGCCACCACCACCGGTGGCTGCCCGAAGACCCAGGATGGCCCAGACGTGAGTGCACCATTGGACGCCCCCCACCGACGGGCAGAGACGATTGCCGTGACCTCGGAGCCCTCGACGCGCGAGGCCACTCGATCCCCGTGGTTGATGCTGACCCTGGCGACCATCGGGTTTGCCGTGAACTTCTGGGCCTGGGCGCTGATCAGCCCGCTCGGACCGCTCTTCCGGACCACGGGGACCCTCGGCGCCCTGAGTGAGTCCGACGTCGCACTCCTCGTGGCCGTACCCGTCGTCGTCGGTTCCCTGGGCCGCATCGTCGTGGGTGGGCTGACCGACAGGTACGGCGGCCGGGTGATGTTTCCGATCGTCTCCATCGTGACGATCGTCCCGATCCTCTTCATCGCGTTCGTCGCCCTCGACTCCTACGCCCTGCTCCTCGTCGGTGGGTTCTTCCTCGGCGTCGCCGGCACCGCCTTCGCCGTCGGGGTGCCCTTCGTGAACGCCTGGTTCCCGCCGGAGAAGCGCGGCCTGGCGATCGGGATCTTCGGGGCCGGCATGGGCGGCACCGCCATCAGCGCCCTGACCACCGTCAAGCTCAGCACCAACCTGGGTGCCAAGTCGCCCTTCCTCATCACCGCCGTGGTCCTCGCTGCGTATGCCGCGGCGGCGTGGGTGATGCTGCGGGACGCACCCGGCCGGGTCGTCCCCTCCACCTCCTTGACGTCGCGAATCTCCGCCAACGCGCGGCTCGCGATCACGTGGCAGGCCTGCCTCCTCTACGCGGTCGCCTTCGGTGGTTACGTCGCGTTCTCGGTCTACCTCCCGGCCTACCTCAAGACCGCTCACCACCTCAGCCCGGAGAGCGCGGCCAACCGCATGGCCGGCTTCGTCCTCGTCGCCGTCGTCATGCGACCGGTCGGGGGCTGGCTCGCCGACAAGCTGGGCGCCATCCCGGTGCTTGCCACCGGCTTCGGCATCGTCGTCGTGTGTGCTGGAATCTCTGCAGGCACACCGCCGCTGCACGGCATCGGCACCATCGCCTTCCTCGCCATGGCCGCAGCGCTCGGCTCAGGAAGCGGCGCAACCTTCGCCCTCATCGCCAAGGTCACCGAGCCCTCACGAGTTGGCGGCGTGACCGGCCTCGTTGGCGCCGCCGGAGGGCTGGGCGGGTTCGTCCCACCCCTGATCATGGGTTACGTCTACGGCCGTACCGACTCCTACGCCATCGGGCTGTGGATGCTCTGCGTGACCGCGGCGCTGGCCCTGTTCCTCACCGTCACCGTCGTGCGACACACCGCCGCCCAAGGACAGGAAGCCCATTGACTCCGTCGCCCGACAAGCCCACGGCCGACATCGGGATGGACGGCACCCTCACCGAGGCCCTCGTCCGCACCCGGAGGTTCTTCACCAGAGGGACCGTGTCCGACGACCTGCGCACCATCTCGAAGGTCGGCGGGCGCGAGGCCGACGACTTCTACCGCGACCGCTGGAGCCACGACAAGGTCGTGCGCTCGACCCACGGCGTGAACTGCACCGGCTCCTGCTCGTGGAAGGTGTACGTCAAGGACGGGATCATCACGTGGGAGACCCAGCAGACCGACTACCCCTCCGTCGGCCCGGACTCCCCTGAGTACGAGCCCCGCGGCTGCCCCCGCGGTGCAGCCTTCTCCTGGTACACCTACTCCCCCACGCGCGTGCGCTACCCCTACGTGCGGGGTGTCCTGCTCCAGATGTTCCGTGAGGCGAAGGCCCAGCACGATGGAGATCCGGTCAGGGCCTGGGAGCACATCGTCGAGAATCCCTTACGGGCCAAGGCCTACAAGTCGGCCCGCGGCAAGGGCGGGCTGGTCCGGGCCACCTGGGACGAGGCCAGCGAGATCGTCGCCGCGGCGCACGTCCACACGATCAAGAAGTACGGACCCGACCGCGTCGCGGGGTTCTCCCCCATCCCCGCGATGTCCATGGTCTCCCACGCCTCCGGGGCCAGGTTCGTGAACCTCATCGGCGGCTCGATGCTGAGCTTCTACGACTGGTACGCCGACCTCCCCGTGGCTTCCCCGCAGGTCTTCGGCGACCAGACCGACGTCCCCGAGTCGGGTGACTGGTGGAACGCGGGGTACCTCATCATGTGGGGCTCCAACCTCCCCGTCACCCGCACGCCGGATGCCCACTGGATGACCGAGGCCCGCTATCGCGGCCAGAAGGTCATCGCGGTCGCGCCGGACTACGCCGACAACGTGAAGTTCGCCGACGAGTGGCTGGCCGCCAAGCCGGGTACGGACGCTGCACTCGCGATGGCGATGGGCCATGTCGTGCTGAAGGAGTTCTTCGTCGACCGACAGACGCCCTACTTCACCGAGTACGTGAAGACGTACACCGACCTCCCCCACCTGGTCCGTCTCGAGGAGGCGGCGGACGGTGAGTTCACCGCCGGAAAGTTCCTCACCGCCGCCGACCTGCCGGACCACGCCGACGTCGAGAACGCCGCCTTCAAGACCGTCCTCATCGACGCCGGCTCCGGGGAGGCTGTGGTCCCCAACGGATCCCTGGGTCACCGCTACGGCGAGGCAGGGGTGGGCAAGTGGAACCTCGACCTCGCCGACACCGACCCGGTCCTGTCTCTCCTGGACACCGCGACGGAGTCCGTCGTCGTCCGTATGCCGCGCTTCGACACCCCCGACGGCGCCGCCGCCGACCTGCCCCGAGGCGTACCCGTACGTCGCGTGGGTGGCCACCTGGTCACGACGGTCTTCGACCTCCTGCTCGCGCAGTACGGCGTCGGCCGGTCGTTCCACGGCGAGCCCCTCCCCGGGGACTGGCCGGGCGGGGGCAGCAAGGGCTATGAGGACGCGAACTCCCCCTACACCCCCGCGTGGCAGGAGGCGATCACCGGAGTGCCTGCCGCGACTGCCGCTCGCATCGGTCGCGAGTTCGCCCAGAACGCCGAGGAGTCCAAGGGTCGGTCGATGATCGTCATGGGCGCCGGCACCAACCACTGGTTCCACTCCGACACCATCTACCGTGCCTTCCTCACGCTCACCAACCTCACGGGCTGCCAGGGTGTCAACGGCGGCGGCTGGGCACACTACGTCGGCCAGGAGAAGGTCCGCCCGATCACCGGCTACACCCAGATCGCCAACGCCCTCGACTGGAACCGCCCGCCGCGCAACATGATCCAGACGGCGTACTGGTACCTGCACACCAACCAGTTCCGCTATGACCAGTTCGGCGCCGACACCCTCTCGGCGACCACGGGCAAGGGCCAGCTGGCGGGCAAGTCCACTGCCGACGTGATCGCCCAGAGCGCCCGGATGGGCTGGATGCCGTCGTACCCGACCTTCGACCGCAACCCCCTCGACCTCAGCGACGATGCTGCGGCGGCGGGAAAGTCCGTGGCCGAGTACGTCGTCGAGCAGCTCAAGTCCGGCGAGCTGGACTTCGCCGGCGAGGATCCGGACGCACCGGGCAACTACCCGAGGATCCTGTCGATCTGGCGGGCCAACCTGCTCGGCTCGTCCGGCAAGGGCAACGAGTACTTCCTGAAGCATCTTCTCGGCACCGACTCCTCGGTGCGGGCCACCGAGACACCCGAGGGTCAACGCCCCGTCGACGTCCGGTGGCGCGAGAAGGCTCCGGAGGGAAAGCTCGACCTGTTGATGACGATCGACTTCCGTCAGACCAGCACCACCATCTTCTCGGACGTCGTCCTTCCCGCCGCGACCTGGTACGAGAAGCACGACCTCAACACCACCGACATGCACCCCTTCGTGCACTCCTTCAACCCCGCCATCGCGCCACCGTGGCAGACCCGCACGGACTGGGACGCCTGGCAGACGATCGCTGAGCGGTTCAGCGAGCTGGCCGCCGCCCACCTCGGGGTGCGCAAGGACGTCGTCGCGGTGCCCCTGACTCATGACACGCCTGACGCGCTGGCCAACCCGCACGGCGTGGTCCGCGACTGGAAGAAGGGCGAGTGCGAGCCGGTGCCGGGGGTCACCATGCCCAAGCTCGTCGAGGTCGAGCGCGACTACGGAGCCGTGGCCGCGAAGATGAACGCACTTGGGCCGCTGGTCGACACCCTCGGTGCGACCACCAAGGGCGTCACCTTCGAGCTGGGCGCGCAGGTCGACTACCTCCGGGCCAAGAACGGCGCCGTGCGCGGCGGTGTGGCCGACGGTCGGCCCTCGCTGAAGAAGGACGTCAACGTCTGCGAAGCGATCCTCGCGATGTCCGGGACCACCAACGGCCACCTCGCCACCCAGGGTTTCAAGACCCTCGAGAAGCGGACCGGAGTCAAGCTGGCCGACCTGGCCGAGGAGCACGAGGGCAAGCAGATCACCTTCGCCGACACCCAGGGGCCGCCGGTGCCGGTGATCACCTCACCCGAGTGGTCGGGCTCAGAGACCGGCGGACGGCGCTACTCCCCCTTCACCATCAACGTGGAGCGCAAGAAGCCGTGGCACACCCTGACCGGGCGGATGCACTTCTACCTCGACCACGACTGGATGACCGAGCTGGGCGAAGGCCTGCCCGTCTACCGGCCGCCGCTCAACATGGCCGCGCTCTTCGCTGAGCCGGCCCTCGGCACCGTGTCCGACGGTTCGTCAGGTCAGGTCGAAGGGTTGACCGTGCGCTACCTGACTCCGCACAACAAGTGGTCGATCCACTCCGAGTACCAGGACAACCTCTTCATGCTCTCGCTGTCGCGCGGCGGCCAGAACATCTGGATGAGTGACCGGGACGCGGCCAAGGTCGGCATCTCGGACAACGACTGGATCGAGGCCGTCAACCGCAATGGCGTCGTGGTGGCCAGGGCCATCGTGTCGCACCGCATGCCGGAGGGGACCGTGTACATGTACCACGCCCAGGACCGGTTGATCGACGTACCGCTCGCCGAGACCTCGGGCAAGCGGGGCGGCATACACAACTCACTGACGCGACTGCTCGTGAAGCCTTCCCACCTGATCGGTGGGTACGCCCAGCTGACCTTCGCGTTCAACTATCTCGGCCCCACCGGCAACCAACGTGACGAGGTCACCATCATCCGCAAGCGCAGCCAGGACGTGACGTACTGATGAAGGTCATGGCTCAGATGGCGATGGTCATGAACCTCGACAAGTGCATCGGGTGCCACACCTGTTCGGTGACCTGCAAGCAGGCCTGGACCAACCGCTCGGGCACCGAGTACATCTGGTTCAACAACGTCGAGACCCGGCCGGGGCTCGGCTACCCGCGCACCTACGAGGACCAGGAGCAGTGGAAGGGCGGCTGGGAGCTCACCAAGCGCGGCCGCATGAAGCTCAAGGCGGGTGGACGCCTGAAGAACCTGATGACGATCTTCTCCAACCCCAAGCTGCCCTCGATCGGCGAGTACTACGAGCCGTGGACCTACGACTACTCCACCCTCACCGACGCGCCGGCCCAGGAGCACACGCCGGTGGCGCGGCCCAAGTCCCTGATCAGCGGCAAGAACATGAAGATCGAGTGGTCGGCCAACTGGGACGACGACCTCGGCGGCTCCACCGCCACGGCGCACCGCGATCCGATGCTCAAGAAGATCGCCGACAAGGTGAAGTTCGAGTTCGAGCAGACCTTCATGTTCTACCTGCCCCGAATCTGCGAGCACTGCCTCAACCCCTCCTGCGCAGCATCGTGCCCCAGCGGCGCGATCTACAAGCGCGAGGAGGACGGCATCGTCCTGGTCGACCAGGACAAGTGCCGCGGCTGGCGCAAGTGCGTCTCGGGCTGCCCCTACAAGAAGATCTACTTCAACCACCGCACCGGCAAGGCCGAGAAGTGCACGTTCTGCTTCCCGCGCATCGAGGTCGGCCTCCCGACCGTGTGCGCTGAGACCTGCGTGGGTCGACTGCGCTACATCGGGCTGATGCTCTATGACGCCGACAAGGTCCTCGCAGCGGCCTCGACCACCGACGACCAAGGCCTCTACGAGGCGCAGCGGGATGTCTTCCTCGACCCGTTCGACCCAGAGGTGATCCGCCAGGCGGAGCAGGCCGGCATCGCCCGTGACTGGGTCGACGCCGCCCAGCGCTCGCCGATCTACGCCTTGATCAACACGTTCAAGGTCGCGCTTCCGCTCCACCCGGAGTACCGCACCATGCCCATGGTCTGGTACATCCCGCCGCTGTCTCCCGTGGTCGACGTCGTCGCCGAGACCGGTGAGGACGCCGAGGACAAGGGCAACCTCTTCGCGGCAATCGACGCCCTGCGGATACCGATCGAGTACCTCGCCGAGCTGTTCACGGCCGGCGACGTCGCCCCCGTCGACGCCGTGCTCAAGAAGCTCGCCGCGATGCGCTGCTACATGCGCGACATCAACATGGGCCGTGACCCGGACTCCTCGATACCGGCCGCGGTCGGGATGCGCGAGGAGGAGATGTACGACATGTACCGCCTCCTCGCGATCGCGAAGTACGACGAGAGATACGTGATTCCCCCCGCACACGCCGAGCAGGCCCACTCCTTGGAGGAGCTCTCCACGGAGTGCTCGGTCTCGGAGTACGGCGGTGGGCAACAGGACCTCTTCGGCGAGGGCTCCGGCACCCCGGCACCGATCGCGGTCGAGAACTTCCAGATGCTGCAGGACCGTCAGACCTCGGACTCGCTGAGCGGTCCCAGCAACAAGAAGGGCCGGGTCAACCTGCTCAACTGGGACGGCAAGGGCTCGCCCCCAGGGATGTTCCCTCCGGCAGGCCCCGACTCATGAGCAGTCGCCGACCCGGGTCGAGCCTGCCCAGCGAGCAGCTCACCATCGTGTGGCAGTCCGTCTCGCTGCTCCTCGACTACCCCGACGAGGACCTCCTCGCCCGGGCCGACTTCCTCAGATCGGCGTCCCAAGGGCTGCCCGACGGGATCGGGAGCTCCATCCGGGCCTTCCTCGACCATCTCGAGGGCACCCCCATGCCCGAGCTCCAGGCCGACTACGTCGAGACCTTCGACACCCGTCGCCGCTGCAACCTGTTCCTGACCTACTTCGCCCACGGCGACACCCGCAAGCGTGGCATGGCCCTCCTGCGCTTCAAGCAGACCTACCTCCGCGCCGGGTTCGAGCTCGATGACGCGGAGCTGCCCGACCACCTCTGTGTCGTCCTCGAGTTCGCCGCCACCGCCGACCAGGCCCTCGGGCGCGACCTCATGCTCGACCATCGCGCGGGACTCGAGCTGCTGCGACTCTCGCTGCGCGACCTGGCCTCACCGTGGGGGAACCTGGTCGACGCGGTGACCGCCACCCTGCCGCCACTGCGGGGTGACGAGCGCGACGCCGTCCGGCGCCTGGCTGCCGAGGGCCCACCCGAGGAGGAGGTCGGCCTCGCGCCGTTCGCCAACCCGCAGTTCAGCCCCGGCGCTGCCAACCGCGCGCCGAACGGCGCGGCACACGCCATCTCGCTGCCCATGCCGTCGTTCCCGGGAGGCCGCGCATGAACGAGTTCCTCTTCGTCATCTTTCCCTACCTTTGCCTGACCATCTTCGTGGTCGGCCACCTGTGGCGGTACCGGTACGACAAGTTCGGGTGGACCACCCGCTCGTCCCAGCTCTACGAGAACCGCCTGCTGAGGATCGGCAGTCCCCTCTTCCACTTCGGGATGCTCGGGGTCGTCGGCGGCCACATCATCGGCCTGCTGGTGCCGCAGTCGTGGACGGACTGGGCCGGCGTCAGTGAGCACGCGTACCACGTGGTGGCGGTCACCGGCGGCCTCCTGGCGGGGGTCATGGCGGTGGTCGGCATGGCGATCCTCATCTACCGGCGACGGACTGTAGGTCCGGTCTTCTCCGCGACCACCCGGATGGACAAGGTGATGTACGCCTTCCTCGCCGTGGTGATCGTGTTGGGCATGTGGAACACCATCGCCGGGTCGATCCTGACGATCGGCGGCGAGTACAACTACCGCGAAGGCGTATCCGTCTGGTACCGCTCCTTCCTCGCGTTCCACCCCGATGCCGCCTTGATGGCCGCCGCACCACTGGGATTCCAGCTGCACGCACTCGTGGCCTTCGGGCTGTTTGCGCTGTGGCCCTTCACCAGGCTGGTCCACGTGTTCAGCGCGCCCGTCGGGTACCTGACCCGCCCCTACATCGTCTACCGCAGCCGCGACGACGCCCAGCTCGGCAGCCACCGGCCACGGCGTGGCTGGGACCGCATCAGCTGACCGCCCTGAGGTCGTGAACGGCGGCAGTCGGCGCCAGGTGAGACCGCGGTCGAGGTGCTCCAGCCCCTCAGCCGCTGATCATCGTCTCGCCGGGGTGGGCCTCCTGCCAGGCCACCATCGACGCGTCCCACTCGTCGCCGCCCAGAGCGATGAGCGAGGCCGGGAACAGGCCGTCCTCCTCCTTCGCGATGTGCTCGTGCAGCTCCGACACGGCGGCCCGGATCCGCTCCTGGTCGGCAGGGTCGCCCAGGTCCGCGGTGGCGAGCAAGCCCGCCAGCTCCCTGTGTTCCTGCACCAGCGGCCCGATGTGCTCCGCCGCCAGGGGGTCGCGCCCCATGACGGCGAACAGGCCGTTCTCCTCGCCTTGCCAGTGGGAGCGCAGCTCAGCCGCCATGGCACCCAACAGCACGCTGGCCCCGGCCAGCTCACCACGGTCGATGGCCCGCACCGCGTCACCCCCGAGGTTGGTCGCGCGCTCGTGCTCGGCGATGTAGTCCCTGAGCAGGGGCATCTCTCGACACCCGCAGTAGTGGCACATGGCTCCGTCTCTCTCCGGCTCGACCCGTTCCCCGACCCTAGGCCACGTCGTGTCGTGGGCCGCGCGTGGACCTTCAGGCGGCCGGAAGGCCAACGCGGAAGGTCGTGCCCCTGCCGAGCTCCGACTCCACGGTGATCGAGCCGCCGTGGCGCGCCACGATCCGGGTGACGATGCTCAGCCCCAGGCCGGTGCCGGGGACTTGCAGGGCCGCGGGGTTGGTGCCGCGGAAGAACTCGGTGAACAGCGACTGCTGGTCTTCGTCGGAGATGCCCATTCCCTCGTCGGCGCAGAGCAGGACGAGGGATTCATGGTCGCGCCGTGCGCTGAGCCGCACCGCCCCGTGGTCTGGACTGAACTTCACGGCGTTGCTCACCAGGTTGTCCAGGACCCGGCCGAGCTCCTCGGCGTTGCCGAGCACCACCGCTTCCCCCTCGACCAGGTCACTGGTCAGGCTGATCCCCCGTTGTTCGGCGGTTGGCCGGAACATGTCCATCGCGTCCTGCGTCAGGTGCGCGAGGTCCAGCCGGCTGCTGACCAGTGGCCGGTCCGGGTCGCTGACCTTCGACAAGGTGAGCAGGTCGTCAACCAGCGCCTGGAGCCGGTGGGTGTTGCGCTCGATGACGCCCAGGGACCAGCCGGCGTCTTCTTGTGGGTCGTCCTGAAGCAGCTCCACGTGTCCGACGATGGACGCGAGCGGGTTCTTGAGCTCGTGGGCCACCGTCGCGAACAAGGAGGTCTTGGCGCGGTCGCTGCGGCGCAGCTGCTCGACCAGCCGTCGTTCGAGGTCGAGCAGGCGCCCGTTGACGACGGCCCTCCCGATGTCACGGCCCATCTCCAGGGCCGCCGCTGCCTCCGCATCGCTCCAGAGTGCCTCGTCGGCCGAGCGGGCGATGACGAGGTGGCCGAGGCACTGGGTGCCTGAGCCGATCGGCGCGAGCATCAACGAGCCGCCACCGAAGGGGGCGGTGAACGTGAGCATGGTGCCGATTTCCGCCTCGCTCAACAGTCCCTGCGGCTCGCTGGCCCCGGCGCGGATCATCCCGGCCGTCCGCTCTCGCCAACAGTGCTGCGCGACGCGCCGCACCAGGTTGATGACCTCAGCGGGGGCATTCGGCGCCCCCAGGCCCGCGTGCACGACGAAGTCCTCGGCACTCGTTGAGCTCCGGTCGGAGAAGACCCTGACCCAGATCGCGGAGCCGTCCAGGCCATCCAACACCGGTCCGACGACCGCTTCGACGGCGCGAGCAGGGTCGAGAAACTCCTGGGAGATGCGGGCGACCGTGTGCACCGCGGCCGCGAGGCGGGCCCGTTCGGTGAGCGCGAGCCGTTGTTGCGCCCCGTTGATCGCGATGCCAGCCTGGTTCGCAAACACCTCCAGCAGACCCTGCTGCACCTCGTCGGGCCGCTTGCCGCTGATCGGAAGGTCCACCGAGATGATGCCGAGCCAGGTGCCGGTGACGTCGTAGAAAGGAGCCAACAGCGTGTCCAGCGGGTGCCAGGCATCCGGGTCACCGGTCGCGCCGTCCGCCCATCCCTCCGCCACCCATCCGCGTTGCGCCGTCTGCGGCAGTCGGTCCGCTGGGACGAACCGCAGCGTGCCCCACCGCTCGGCGATCTCGAACTCGGCCTCGACCAGGGCGCGCGGGGTCCGTCGCCCCATCAGCTCCTCATGGGCGCCGGGGTCACCGGCCACCGCGACGACCTCGAGCTCGTCGTCCGGTCGCAGCAGACTGATCGCAGCGACGCGGAAGCCGACGACGTCCGCTGCGCCCTCGACGATCAGGTCGAGCAGGTCCTGCAGACGCTCCTGCCCGCTCGCGCGGTTCATCAGCTCTGACAGTCCCCGCAGCGCCTGCACGCCTGCGGAGGTCAAAACCATCGCTCACCCTCACTCATTGCTATGGCCCCCGAACTCGGCAACAGGTTACCTGCAGCCGGGCCCACCACCTGCTTCGACATGCCCTGCTCCAGGTCATGCTCTCGTTTGGCCACGGCCTTGATCCGGGCAACGGCACGCCTACAACCGTGGGTACCGGGAGCTGGGCGACGCCATCAGCGACTGCGGGGCCGGGTTCCTGGCCGCTGGGCGAACCGACGAATCGCCCTACCGCCCGCGGGGTTGATGGGGGGAGGACTCCTCCGCGCCGGCAACCACGCGACTCGGTGGCTGAGGTTGGCTGTCGGCCGCGCCCTCCAGGAGCGCCCTGACGAGAGGACCGCCGGCACCATCCAGTCGGTCGAGCACCGACGGGCCATCTTCCATGAGGGGCACGAATCGTTCGAGGAATCGCCGCCACATGCCACACGCCCTTCCCACCAAGGACTGAGTACACCGATGCTACGGATAACGACGAAGGGAGGGCGGGGGTCACGCCCTGCGGCTCACCTGAACTTGGTCCAGGTGAGGAACAGGCCGACCCCCACAACCACGACGAGGGTGAGCAGCGCGAGGTCTTGCCAGATGGGGGTAGTCCGGTAGGTGCGCTTGGTGGGTTCCTGTGCGTGACGGGCTCGCTGGGCCATCCGGGCAACTCCTCGGTCGGAAAGGCTCGTCCTGGCTGGACTCGAACTGTGTCCTACCCCGTCACACGGCATCCATTCGCTCAACCGCGGATAGAACAACCGAACGGACGACCCATGACTGACACCCACGCCGAGGGCGGCCCCACACGCCGCGGGCGACAACTCCGCGGTCTCGAGCAGAGTCCGGCAGCGGATCTCCTGCCTCGTGATCCGGGCGTGGAGGAACTCGCTGAAGGCCACGTGCCTACAAAGGCGAAGGCCCCTGGTCTGCGCATCCGCAGGTCAGGGGCCGTTTCGTGCTGGTGGGCGATACTGGGTTTGAACCAGTGACCTCTTCCGTGTCAAGGAAGCGCGCTACCACTGCGCCAATCGCCCCGGGTGGTGCTTTTCGGGTTCGTACGTGTCGAGGTGGAGACGGGATTTGAACCCGTGTACGCGGCTTTGCAGGCCGCTGCCTCGCCTCTCGGCCACTCCACCGTGAAGGCGGTCAAACCCTCCGAGCGGATGACCGGGCTCGAACCGGCGACCTCAACCTTGGCAAGGTTGCGCTCTACCAACTGAGCTACATCCGCATTCACGCGCTATTGGTGTTGAACGGGGTGTTTCACCCGCTGCGCGTGCGTGCAGACATTATCCGATCATCGGCGTCGTCTCCAAATTGGGTGTCGTCGGTGTCGGTTCCAGGCGTCCGCGGCATGGGGGTCAGCGGCTTTCGCGCCTCGTCGCGCAGCGCCTTCACCGACGTCGACAGCTCCTCGTCGGCCTGCGCTGCGCCCGCAGCGGCAGCCTCGGCCGACGCCTCAGGGCCGTTGACCGGTCGGGTGGAAGCCTTGCGCCGCTTCGCCCAGCCCTTGACCCACTCGACGCCCTTGGCCCGCAGGGAGAGCCGGTCCTCGACCGGCCACATGGCGCGGATGGCCGCGTTGAGGGCCGCCCCGATGAGGACCGCGATGGCCAGGGCGTAGAGGAAGATCAGCAGGACGATCGGGGTCGACAGCGGACCGTAGATCGACGTGCCCCCACTCACGGACGCCGTCAGCGTCCCCCGGAGGATGAACGACGCCAGCACCCAGATCACGAGCGTCAGCACCGCCCCCGGCACGTCGCGCAGCCACGGCGACCGCCTGGGCGTGGAGATGTGGAACAGCGTCGCGATGCTCGCCACGGCCAGGACGCTCACGACCGGCCAGTAGAGGTAGGTGAGGAAGTGCACCTCCTCGGGCAGCAGGTCACCGAGCCACGACGGGCCGATGACGACCAGCGGGATCACGATGATGCCGACGAGCAGGGACAGGAAGTACAACGTCAGGGACAGCGCGCGGGTGCGCACGATCCCCCGCTCCCCCGACTGCCCGTACATGATCGAGATGGTGTCGACGAAGACGTTGAGGGCGCGCGACCCCGACCAGATCGACAGCAGGAAGCCCAGCGAGATGAGGTCGCCACGGCCGTTCTGCAGCACGTCGTTCGCGGTCGGCAGGATGATCTGGTCGACGACGTTTGCCACCAGGAACTCCGACGAGAAGTCCTGGATCCCCTTGATCAGGTCCTTGACGATGTCGTTGCCGAGCCACCCGCCGACATACCCCACGCCACCGAACAACCCCAGCACGAGGGGTGGCAGCGACAGCAGCATGAAGAACCCGGCTTCCGACGCCAGGCCGGTCACCCGGTAGCGCAAGCAGACCCGGATCGTCTCCACCGTGAGCCTCGCCGCGGGCATGGCGCCGGGCACGCGGAGCAGTGCGCGCCGTACCCGAGCCTTGGGAGTCACCCCGTCACGGTATCCCGGCATAGTGTGCCCCCGTGCCCACCCACGCCGTGACCAACCAGGTACCCCCGCTCCCCGACGCCAACACCGTCACCTCCCAGCCCGCCCTCGAGGAGGGCCTGCGACGCTGGGCCAGCCAGGCGGCATACGACGAGGTATGCGCCCTGGGCGCCCGCGCGGGGAGTGCCGAGGCGCGCGAATGGGCGGTGCAGGCCAACGAGAACGAGCCGGTCCTGCGCACCCACTCCCCCACCGGGGAACGCCTCGACGAGGTGGACTTCCACCCCGCGTGGCACGAGCTGATGACCGTCGCTGTCGGCGCCGGCCTCACCGCCGAGCCGTGGACCCGGCCGACGGGCAGCGGGGCGCACGTGCGCCGAGCCGCCGGCTTCATCGCCTGGTCGGAGAACGAACAGGGTCACCTCTGCCCCATCTCCATGACGTATGCCGCCGCGCCGGCTCTCGCTGCCAACCCCGCGCTCCAGCAGCGCTGGCTGCCCCAGATCGCCTCGCGCAGCTACGACTTCGGGCTGCGACCGCTCGACCGGAAGCGTGGGGCCCTCGTGGGGATGGGGATGACCGAGAAGCAGGGCGGCTCGGACGTGCGCGCCAACACCACCCGGGCGGTCGCCACAGCGGGCGGTCCGGTCGAGGGCGGCGACACCTACCGCCTGACGGGTCACAAGTGGTTCTGCTCTGCGCCGATGAGCGACGGGTTCCTCGTGCTCGCCCAGACGGAGGCCGGCATGGGCTGCTTCCTCGTGCCGCGCGCGCTCGACGACGGCACACGCAATCCCTTTGCGCTGCAACGCCTCAAGGACAAGCTGGGCAACCGCTCCAACGCCTCGTCGGAGGTCGAGCTCGACGGCACCTGGGGCGTGCGGGTCGGCGACGAGAGCCGAGGCATCCGCACGATCCTCGACATGGTGGCGGCCACCCGCCTCGACTGCATCCTCGGCTCGGCGTCCACGATGCGCGCGGCGCTGGTGCGTGCGGTCCACCACGCCCGCCACCGGTCGGCCTTCGGTGCGCTGCTCGTCGACCAGCCCCTCATGGCGAACGTCCTCGCCGACCTGGCGCTCGAGGTCGAGGCCGCGACCACGCTGGCCCTGCGCCTCGCCCACGCCGTCGACGAGGGTGACACCGCGCTCTCGCGGCTGGGCGTCGCCGTGGGCAAGTACTGGGTCTGCAAGCGCACTTCGCCCATGGTTGCCGAGGCGCTGGAGTGCTTGGGCGGCAACGGTTACGTCGAGGAGAACGGCCTGGCCCGGCTCTACCGCGAGGCCCCCCTCAACTCGATCTGGGAAGGCTCGGGCAACGTCAACGCGCTCGACGTCCTGCGTGCCATCACGCGCGAACCAGTGTCGGTCGAGGCGTTCCGCAAGGAGCTCGCGCTGGCGCACGGGCACAGCTCCGTCCTCGACGCCGCGATCGCGCGGGTCGACGACGTCGTCCGGTATGCCGCGGAGCCGGGCGCGCAAGCCGGCGCGCGGCACGTCGTGGAGCAGCTTGCGGTGACGCTGCAGGCCTCGCTGCTCGCCCGGCACGCTCCGACCGAGGTCGCGGACGCGTTCGTCGCCAGCCGTCTCGGTGGGCAGCACGGCGTGACGTTCGGCACCCTCGACGCCGGTCTGTCGGCCACCCACGCTCGGGTGATCGTCGACCGGGCGTTCAGCGCGTAGGAGCGGGTCGAGGGCGGGTCAGGGCTGATCAGCCCTGGTCCTCGATCAGCCCTGGTTCTCGATCAGCCCTGGTCCTCGATCATCCCTGGTCCTCGATCACGGACAGCACGTTTCCCGCCGGGTCGGTGAACCAGGCGATGAGCGGGCCGCCCTTGCGGAAGATGCCCTTGGCATCGGTCTCCATCTGGGTGCCCTCGTACTTCTCGAACACGACACCACGCGAGGTCAGGTCGTCGACGGTCGCCTCGATGTCAGCGACCGGGAAGTTGAGGATCGTGAAGCCTGCCGGCACGTGGTCGGGCTTGGGGTAGGCGATGGCGTGGTGGCCGCCGCCCAGCTGGATCTGCAGGATGCCGTGGTCCTCGGTCACCTCCAGCCCGAGCTTGTCGGCGTAGAACGCGCGGGCGGCCTCGGTGTCGGGCACCGAGAAACCGCTGAAGGCCTTGGACTCGCTGAGCATCGTTGCTCCTTCGGTGGAGGTGGTCAGGGCCGACCCACGTCGGTCCCCTACGAGTACCGACCCGCAGAGCGTGCCGAACTCATCGCGACCCAGTCACGACTTGGCGAGTCGCTCCTTCTCGGCTTCGACGTCGAAGTCCGCCGGGGGCCACTGCGGGTCCATCTGGGCCAGGTGCTCGAGGACGAGGTTCTGGACGGCGAGGCGGGCGTACCACTTTCGGTCGGCCGGCACGACGAACCAGGGCGCTGCTGCGGTGGACGTCTTCTCGAAGACTGCCTGGTAGGCCGCCTGGTACTCCGGCCAGTGCAGCCGCTCGTCCACGTCGCCCGGGTTGTACTTCCAGTGCTTGTCCTCACGGTCGAGCCGTTCGGTGAGCCGCGCCTTCTGCTCGTCGGAGGAGATGTTGAGCATCACCTTGACGATGGTCGTGCCGGCGGCGGCCGCCTTGGCCTCGAAGTCGTTGATCTGCGCGTAGCGGCGAGACCAGGTCGCGCGCGGCACCAGCTCGTGGACCCGCACGATGAGGACGTCCTCGTACTGCGACCGGTCGAAGACCCCGACCTGTCCGGGAGCCGGCAGGGCGTTGCGGATCCGCCAGAGGAAGGGGTGCGCGCGCTCCTCGCGCGAGGGAGCCTTGAAGGCCGTGTACTTCACGCCCTGGGGGTCCATCTGTCCCACGACGTGGCGCATGATGCCGCCCTTGCCCGAGGTGTCCATGCCCTGCACCACGAGCAGGAGGGACCGCTTCACGTCACCCTTGGACTCGGCGTACAACCGCTCCTGGAACTGGCTGATCTCACCGGCCCGCGCAGCGAGGGCCTGCTCGCCATCAGCCTTGTCACCGTCGAAGCCAGGGGTCGAACGCGGGTCGCAGTCGGCGAGGATGAAGCCCTCGCCCACCCTCAGCGCGTCGGCGAAGCTCGAGGGTGCCGGAACACCCTTGTCCGAGGCCACCGTCGCGTCGAGCCCGGCGACCTTGGACTTCTTGTCCCCCTTGGCCTTCTTGAGGTTCTTGCCGCTGTCCTTCGCGCCCTTGTCCTTCTTGCCCTTGCTCATTCCCGCATCCTGTCAGTGCCGGTCGTGCCGCGCGAGGGATGTCGGGCGACTCAGTGCTCTGGGTGGCGTGCCAGTGCGGTCAGTCGACTGATCGCTCGGTAGTACTTCTTGCGGTAGCCGCCCGCCAACATCTCTGCGGAGAAGACCTCGTTGAGCGGGAGACCGCTGGCGTACAACGGGAGGTCAGCGTCGTAGAGACGGTCGGCCAGGACGACCAGGCGCAAGGCCACGGCCTGGTCGGTGACCGGCCGCACGTGGGTCCAGCCGACAGCGGTGACCCCGTCGAGCAGTGCGCGGTAGCGGCTCGGGTGCACGTGGGCGAGGTGTCGCGTCACATCGACGAAGTGGTCGAGCACGCCGCCCTCGCCGTCGACGCCCTCGCGCACCTCGTCCTCGGACGACGGCGGCGGGCTGTCCACGGTGTCGCGGTGTCGGTAGTCGGGCCCGTCCACCGTGAGCACCTCGAACCGGGCCGAGAGCGACTGGATCTCGCGTAGGAAGTCCTCCGCTGCGAACCGCCCCTGGCCCAACGCATCGGGCAGCGTGTTCGAGGTGGCGGCCAGCGAGACCCCGGCGCCGGCCAGTCGGGACAGCAGCGTGGCCATCAGCACCGTGTCGCCGGGGTCGTCGAGCTCGAACTCGTCGATGCAGACCAGCTGGTGCCCGCTCAACGCCTCGACGGTGGGCTGGAAGCCGAGGGCACCCACGAGGTTGGTGTACTCCACGAAGGTCCCGAAGGCCTTGTCGCCCTGGGCCTCGTGCCACAGCGACGCGAGCAGGTGGGTCTTGCCCACCCCGAACCCGCCGTCGAGGTAGATCCCGCGCCCGTCGTCGGCGGCAGCCTTGCGACGCCCGAACCACCCGCCGCCTGAGCGCTGTCCGAGCCCCGCGGCATACCCCTCCAGCCGCGTGACCGCCGCGGCCTGGGAGGGCTCCACCGGATCGGGTCGGTAGGTCGTGAAGCGCTCGGCGTCGAAGCGGGGCGGCGGCACGAGCTCGCGCACCAGCCGTCCACGGTCGAGCTGCGGGAATCGGTCCACGAGCGAGCCAGGCACGAGCGCAGCCTAGTGACGGGAGTCAGGGGATAAATGCAACACTGTGGGACATGCGCCTGCTGCTCGACTCGTCCAGCACCCATGCCCCCGGCGTGAACGTCGACGCCGCCACCCTCGCGGACCTCTACGTCGCGCCGGCCCGCCGATGGCTCCGGGCCAACTTCGTGGCCAGCCTCGACGGTGCCGCCAACGGGGCCGACGACCGTTCGGGGAGCATCAACACCCCGGCCGACCACGTCGTGTTCGACCTGCTGCGCCGACTCACGGACGTCGTGGTCGTCGGAGCGGGCACCGTGCGGGCCGAGGGCTACCCGTCCCTGCGGGCCGAGGACCCGAGGGCGCCCGTGCTCATGGTGGTCAGCCACCAGGGCAAGGTGCCCCCGAGCGTGGTCGACGGCCCGTTCGGCTCGGTCTACCTGATCACCCGGGAGGGCGCCGACCCCGCCGTGCTGGAAGCCTCACGGGGGGCCCTCGGCGAGGAGTTCGTCCTGACCTGCGGCCAGGACCAGGTGGACTTCGTGAAGATGCGCAACATGTTGGAGGACAAGGGTTTCCGCCAGATCCTCTGCGAGGGTGGCCCGAGCCTGCTCAACAGCATGCTGGCCGCAGGGGTGGTCGACGAGCTCGACCTCACGTGGTCGCCGATCCTCGTCGGGGGCGAGCACCCCACCATCGCGCGCGGTCCGAACCTCAACCTGCCTGCGTCGCCGACGCTCCTCCTCGAGGAGGACGGCACCATCCTCAGCCGCTGGTTCGTCAACCGCTGACAGACGCGCTGGGTCACGAGCTGACGAACTCCGACACCGACGCCTCCCAGCGCTCGGGGTCGACGTTCCACTCCTTGGTGTGCCTGGCGCGGTCCCACCGTTCCATCGTCACGAGGTCCGGCCGCGCCCCGGCGAGGGCGAGCGACGGTCCGACCGGGACGAACTCGTCATCGACCGAGTGGATCAGCAGGACGCGGTGCTGCAGCTCGCCCGCGCGCGACACCCAGTTGGTCTTCGCCACGTCCACCGGGTCGTGCACGCCCACGAGCCGCCGCGCCGAGCGCCGTCCCATGAGCGCGCGGCTCAGCCCACCGATGGGAGCGGGTATGCCGTTGGCTCGCGCGTGGTGCGCGATCACGTCTCCCCAGTCGATGACCGGGGCGTCGAGGATCACGTGGGTGACGTGCTCGGCGAGCCATGACCGTCCGAGGGTCTGCAGCACGATGGCGCCACCCATCGACCAGCCCACCAGCACCAGCTCCCGCGCCCCTCGCTGCACCGCGAGCAGCCCCGCGTCCTCGATGTCACGCCACTCGGAGAGACCGAGGTTGTAGCGGCCGTCGGGGCCACTGCGGGCACCGAGGTCGTTGCGGTAGCTGGGGATGATGACGTTGATACCCGCGTCGTGCAGGGGGCGCACCGCGCGCAGGCCCTCCTGACGCCGGGCACCACGACCGTGGACGAGGATCGCCCAGCGGTCCGACTGGGCCGGCGCGGGCACGACCCAGGCCGGCATGGTGCCGAGCTCGGTGTCCACGTCGACGTACTCGGTGCGCAACCCGAGCGAACGGTCGGGAGGGCTCGCGAAGTAGTACTGGTTCCAACGGCCGAACCCGCTGGTGAGCTGCCCGAAGTCGACCCCCAGGAGCTCACGGCGCACGCGGCCGGAACCCTCGTGGACCTCCAGCACCTCACCCACCCGCGCATGACCGCGGTCGCCGTCGAGCCAGAGTCCGTAGCGCCCTGGCGAGAGCGTGTCGGGGCTGACGCCCAGGGTCACCGAGTCGCCCTCGACCGCGAGGATCTGGGTGTCGTCCGGGCGCTGGCGGTCGGGCGTCAGCACCCGGCGGGCGAAGTAGGACGCCGCGCCCAGGGTGCTGAGCGCGCCCGCTGCGGCCAGCGAGCCCGCCGTGACCGCTCCGGCGATGGCTGCCTTCCGGGCGGGGGTGGACGAGGCCGCCACTACTTCTCCCCCGACCCGTGCTTCTGGGTGGCGGTCTCGCCCAGCACGTCGGCGAGGTCGAAGCTGACCGGCTCCTCGAGCTGGTCGTAGGTGCAGGACTCCGGCGTCCGGTCCGCACGCCAGCGCACGAACTGAGCCGTGTGGCGGAACCGGATGCCCTCCATGTGGTCGTACTTCACCTCGACCACCCGCTCCGGCCGCAGCGGGGTGAAGGACAGGTCCTTGCCGGCGTTCCACCGCGAGGTCGCCCCGGTGGTCGGGGTGCGGCTGCCCATCTCCTGGGCGGCCCACGCCCACGGGTGGTGGTCGAAGTCGGTGACCAGGGGCTGGAGCTCCTCGAACAGCTCCTTGCGCCGGGCCATCGGGAAGGCCCCGATGACGCCGACACTCTGCAGCGAGCCGTCGTCGGTGTGCAGACCCAGCAGTAGGGAGCCGATCGCGTCGTCGCCGCTCTTGTGGGTGCGATAGCCGGCCACGACGCAGTCGGCGGTGCGTTCGTGCTTGATCTTGAGCATCAGCCGCTTGTCCGGGACGTAGGCGATGTCGAGCGGCTTGGCGATGACGCCGTCGAGCCCGGCTCCCTCGAACTGCTCGAACCACTCCTGCGCGACCGACGGGTCGTCGGTGGCACGGGTCAGGTGGATGGGCGGCTGGACCTCCGCGAAGGCCTCCGCCAGGCGCGCGCGCCGCTCCGCGAACGGGCGCTCGGTGAGGTCCTCATCGCCGATCGCCAGCAGGTCGAACGCGACGAAGCTCGCCGGCGTCTCCGCTGCCAGCCTCTTCACCCGGCTGGCGGCTGGGTGGATCCGTTGCTGCAGTGCGTCGAAGTCGAGTCGGTCACCGGTGTCGCCGATCAGGACGATCTCGCCGTCCACCACACACTTCTCCGGGAAGTTGGCCAGCACCGCCTCCACCACCTCGGGGAAGTAGCGCGTCATCGGCTTCTCGTTGCGGCTGCCGATCTCGACCTGGTCACCGGACCGGAAGATGATCGACCTGAAGCCATCCCACTTGGGCTCGAACAGGTAGTCACCGGTCGGGATCCCCTTGACGGGCTTGGCCAGCATCGGGGCCACCGGTGGCACCACCGGACCCCACACCGTGCGCAGGTCGGCGTCGCGCTCGGCCTTGGGCGGCATGTAGTCCTCGTCGGACTTGTCCTTGCGACGCTTGCTCGGCTGCACGCGGGGCGGCTCCCCCGGCATCTTCGGGTAGTCCGGGGGGAAGTTCAGCTCGCCGAGTCCCCGCTCCTCGATGTCCTTGTCCCACAACGCGATCGCCGCGGCCACATCCCCCACCGCGTCGTCCATCCCGGCCCAGGCATCGCCGTAGGCCGCCACGATGCCGGGGACGGTCCGCACGGTGAAGTCGCCGGGGCTGACGCCCGGCAGCGCGTCCCAGCTGACCGGCATACTCACCGGGGCCCCGGGCAGCGGGCGCGGGCTGTAGGCGGACGCGATGGTGCGGTCACGGCACGCCTGGTTGAAGTCGACGAAGACGCGCTCGCCCCGCTCCTCCTTCCACCAGGAGGTCGTGACGAGGTCGGGCAGCCGACGCTCGAGCTCGCGCGCGATGCCGATGACCCCGTGCCGCACGTCGAGGAACTCGTGCGTGGGCGCGACGCGGACGAAGACGTGCACCCCGCGGTTGCCGGAGGTCTTCGCCCACCCCGTGAGCCCGAGCTCGGTCAACAGCTCGCGCAGGACCAGGGCCGCCTCGACCGAGTCCTTGAAGTCGCGCCCGGGTTGGGGGTCGAGGTCGATCCGCAGCTCGTCGGGGTTGTCGACGTTGCTGGTCCGCACCGGCCAGGGGTGGAAGGTCACGGTGTTCATCTGCATCGCCCACACGACGGCGGCCGGCTCGTCGACCACCACCTGGAGGTGCTTGCGACCGGAGGGGTAGGTGCACATGACCGGGTTGATGAAGTCGGGCATCCCCTTGGGCGGGTTCTTGGTCCAGAACTCCTCGCCGGTGATGCCCTCGGGGAACCGCTGGAGCGTCACCGGGCGGTTGCCCAGCGCGCCCATGAAGGGGTCCGACACCTCGACCGCGTACTGCGCGAGGTCGAGCTTGGTGATCCCGTCGTCGGGCCAGATCAGCCGGTCAGGGCTGGAGACGCGGACCAGCCGCGACCCCTCAGGACCCCCCGGGACTTCCAGCTCGGTTGCTTTGGCCGCCATGGCGCGAGCCTAGCCGGGGCGCCCGTCACCGGGCCGTCAGGATGGTCGGGACCAGAATGGACGCCGATTGCGTTGAGATGGTCGTGAAGCACCTCTTGACGAAATACCGCCGACGAAACACCGTCACCGTCCCGCGAAGGAGTCGCAGCGTGAGCATGGAGCAGACCGACCGCACGTACGCCGTGTCCAAGACCGACGAGGAGTGGCGCGCCGAGCTCAGCCCGGCCGAGTACCAGGTGCTCCGCCAAGCCGGCACCGAGCGCCCCTACGTCGGCGAGTACACCGACACCAAGACCGAGGGCGTCTACGCCTGTCGCGCCTGTGGCGCGGAGCTGTTCACCTCGGACACCAAGTTCGACAGCCACTGCGGTTGGCCGTCCTTCTACTCGCCGCTCGCCGGTGAGTCGGTGGAGTACATCGAGGACGTCACGATGGGCATGAAGCGCGTCGAGGTCCGGTGCGCCAACTGCGGCAGCCACCTCGGGCACGTCTTCGAGGGCGAGGGCTACGGCACCCCGACCGACCAGCGCTACTGCATCAACAGCATCAGCCTGACGATGCGCCCGAAGGCCTGACCTCCCCTTTATCGGGTTTAGGGGCTTTGTTGCGCTTCACCCGACGTCCGTTCTCGGGTGAAGCGCAACCTTCCCTGGGGAGGCGGCCGCCCGAATCCGCGCCGCGATCAATCCCGGGCGGTCGAGCTCCGACCAGATGACGCGCACGACCCCATGGCCCAGGCGACGCAGCTCATCCTCCCGCCGCTTCTCCGCCACCAGGGCCTGTGAACCGCCGTCGCGATACTTCACCAAGCCGTCGAACTCGACCACGACGTTCGTCCCGGCGACCAGGAAGTCGACTCGGGCGACGATCGCCCCGTGCTCATTCGTGATGCGGACCTGCGGGATCAGCTCGATGCCCAGCATCGCCAGACCGAACCGCAGTCTGGACTCACCCACGGACTCTGACCTCCCGTCGGCATGAGTAAGCACGGTGCGCACGCGGCTGGATCGTGGCCACCCTCGGACGCGATCAGCCAGCAGCTCCAGCTCCTCGGTGCCGACCATCGCTTGGCGGAGCGCGGCGTCGACGGCAACGACACCTGCGGCCGCGCCGTTCTGCAGAGTGTGCTGGATGAGCGCAATCGCCGGAGACACGGTCGCAGGATGCTCGACGTCCATCGCGGTCGTGAGGTCCTCCGGCTCGGGGCCCTCACCGCGCGTGGGCCGCAACCCTGCACCCTTTCCCTCGGCCATCACCACCTCGTCCCTCGGCACCTCTTCGATGGACTCGTCGTCGGCCGTCTGGCGCCGCAGCTCGAACACCGGTCGGATCACCGCATCCTGGGTCAGCACCTCCGCTTGTACTGGCCGCTCCAGCTGCGCCCGCGAGAGGTCGGCGCCCCACGCGGGGAGGCCCAGCGCGACAAGCGCGGTGTGACCGGCGAGCCTGCAGTCGCGATAGAGCAACGCCATGGCGCGTCCCAAGCGCACGTGCATCGCCTCCCTGCTGAGCTCGCCCTCGGACTCGGTCCGCACGGCATACACCCCGCGGGTCACGCTCAGCAGCTCACGGTGGTGGACGAGACGACGCAACCCCCATCGGTCCAACCCGGCGGCGCGAGCCTGTGCGGTGGTGATGACCCCAGACTGGGCCCTGGCGAGGTCGAGGAGGTGGGTGTCCATGGGCGCCACGGTCGGACGCAGCCGTCACACCGGCAATCGTCAGTGCAACGACCTGTGGACAGGACGCCGCGACCGTGAGCACCAGTGGACAGGCGGATCCCTCAGCGGCGCCGACCTTGACCCGAGAACGTTGCTGTTCACCCGAGAACCCTCCTCGGGTGAAGCGCAACCAAGGCCCTAGACCCGATAAAGGGGGGACCCTCGCTCAGCGCAGCGACGCCATGAGCTCGCCGACCTCGACGCGTCGGCCGGTGTGGAAGGGCAGCTCCTCGCGGACGTGCATCCGAGCCCGCGACGCCCGCAGCTCGCGCATCAGGTCGACGATGCGGTGCAGCTCGTCCGCCTCGAAGGCCAGGATCCACTCGTAGTCGTTGAGCGCGAACGACGCGATGGTGTTGGCGCGCACGTCGGGGAAGTCGCGCGCCTGCTGGCCGTGCTCGCGGAGCATGTCGCGGCGCTCGGCGTCCGGCAGCAGGTACCACTCGTAGGACCGCACGAACGGGTAGACGCAGATGAAGTCCTTCGGCGCCTCGTCGGCGAGGAACGCGGGGATGTGGCTCTTGTTGAACTCCGCCGGCCGGTGCAGCGCGGCCGCTGACCAGGTCGGCTCGAGCAGGTGGCCGAAGTCGGTGCGCAGCAGGGCGCGGTAGGCCCGCTGCACGTCCTCGATCCGCTCGGCGTGCCACCACACCATGAAGTCGGCGTCGGCGCGCAGACCCCCGATGTCGTAGACGCCACGGGTCACGACACCCTCGTCCGCCAGCGACGCGAAGAGGTCCTCGACCTCCTTGGCCATCACCTCACGGTCGTCACCCAAGGGACCGTTGACCGCGAACACCGACCACATCGCATAGCGGATCGACTCGTTGATCTCGCGGATCCGGGCGGCGTTGGGGTTGGAGGGGTGCGGCTCGCTCATGCCCCTATCCTCCCGTGCCCGCCGACCGCGCCCGCAGGTGGGTGGCCACCGCCTGCGCCGCCGCGCGACCGCTGGCGATGCACGCCGGGATCCCGACGCCACCGTATGCCGCGCCGGCCAGCTCCAGCCCCGGTGCGGTCGCGGTGTCGGCGCGGATCCTGGCGACCCGGTCGAGATGACCGACCGTGTACTGCGGCAGGGCCCCGCCCCATCGCTGGACGTGCGTGTCGACGATGCGGGGCAGCTGGTGCCCGAGGGCTTCACTGACCTCCGCCACCGCGATCGCGACCAGCTCGTCATCGGGTCGCTGGAGGTCCGTGGTCTCGCCATAGCGGCCCACCGACGCGCGCAGGAAAGACAGGTCACCCGCAGCGTCGGCGGTCCACGCCCACTTGGTCGACGAGAACGTGCTCGCCTTGATCGTGCGCCCCTCCACTGCAGGGACGAGGAACCCCGAGCCCGGAAGGGGCACGGTGTGCGGACCGTCGGCGCCCACGGCCAACGTGATGATCGCCATCGACGCGTAGTCGATCTCCCGCAACGCCCTGGACGCCTGCGGCAGGTGGGGGGCGAGCAGCCTGCTCGTCGGGGCGGCCGGAGTCGCCAGGACCACGGCGTCGGCGTGCAGCCGCTCGGGTCGGGGCTGCGGACCGACGACGACGGTCCACCCGCCCCCCGCCGCGACCGGCTCACGGTGCAGCTCGCGCACGATGGTCTCACTGCGGATCGTCACTCCTCGTCCCCGCAGGGACTCGGTCAGCACCTCGGCCAACCGCCCCACCCCGCCGGCCAGGCCGGCGAAGACGGGCGTCGGCTCAGCCGCGTCAACCGTCGCCCCGGCCGCGGCACCCGCCCCCGCGGCACCCGCCCCCGCGGCAGCCGCCCCCGCGGCAGCGGCGGTGGCGGCGCCCGCAGCGGCGGCGGCCAGCGACTCACCCCGCCGGGCCGCCTCGAAGGCCTGGGGCAGGCAGGCGCGCAGCGACAGCAGCCTGGCCTGACCGGCATACACACCACCCAGCAGTGGCTCGACGAGGCGGTCGACGACTGCCTCACCCAACCGCGCCGAGACGTAGTCACCGACCGACACGTCGTCGAACTCGCCGGCCTCCCAGGGCTGCTCGGCTTCGGCCCTGGCCACCTCGGCGGATGACAGGATGCCGAGCGCGGAGGACGCCGGCGACGGGATGCCCATGAGGGTCCCCTTGGGCAGCGGGTGGAGGTCGCCGCGCGACCAGATCGACGCAGCGGTCGTCGCCGGGTGCACCACGTCGAGGTCGAGTCCCAGCTCGGTGACCAGGTCGAGCGCCTCCGGTCGCCGGGCGAGCATCGACTCGGCGCCGACGTCGAGGGCGACGCCCGCCACGGGTTCCCGGCGGAGCTTGCCACCCGGACGGTCGGCTGCGTCGACCAGCGTGATGGTCGCGTCGGGAAGCGCATGCGACAGCTCCCAAGCGCAGGCAAGCCCACTGATGCCTCCCCCGACGATGAGGATTCGTGATCCGACCATGCCCACACCCTTTCAAGATCGTGACTCTTTCGACACCACCGGGTGGGAACGTCGAGCGCACGGCACGAGTCGCACCGGTATCCGCACCGCCGCACGACCTCTCCACGACCCGCTCCACCACCAGGGAGTCGCCATGATCCGTGTTCGATCGCACCGCACCGCTGCCGCCATCGGGGCAGCCCTCCTCGCCACCCTCGCCCTCGCCTCGTGCGCTGGAAGCAGCGGCGACAGCTCCGGCAGCTCTGCCGCCTCCGGCCCCCAGGCCGGGTTCTCCGACGAGTCAGGAGGGCGCGCAGCCGACTCCTCCGGCGACACACCATCGTCCGCGGGCAGCCCCGGCAAGGGCGCCAGCGGCTCGACCGCCGACCCGGTGACCACCGCCAACCTCGCCGCCAGCCAGGACTCCCTGGCCCGCCGAGCCTCGATCGCGTTGAAGGTCAAGAACATCGGCCAGGCCGTGGCCAAGGTGCGGGCCACCACTGCCACCGCCCAGGGCATCGTCCTGTCGGAGAACATCGGCACGGCGGCCGGTGACGCACCCTTGGCCGAGTCGGCCAAGGTCACCGCGACGACCTATGGCGAGATCACCATCTCGGTGCCCTCGGCCGAGCTCGACCGGGTCATCGCCGAGCTTGGCTCGGTCGGCACCGTCATCCGGTCCACGAGCTCCAGCGAGAACGTCGGTGGGCAGATCGTCGACACCACCTCACGACTGCAGACCATGCGCGTCAGCGTCGAGCGGGTGCGGGCCTTCCTCGAGGACGCCAAGGACCTCAACCAGATCGTGGCCCTCGAGGCCGAGCTGACCCGTCGCCAGTCGGACCTCGAGTCGCTCGAGGCGCAGCTCGCGTCGCTGAAGGGCAGCGTGGCCCGCTCGCCCATCCAGATCAGCCTGACCACCGAGCCCGGCGCAATCGTCGAGGAGCCGGACCAGGCCGGGTTCCTCGTCGGGCTCAAGGGCGGCTGGGACGCCTTCACCGGCTCGCTGAGCGTGCTGCTCACCGTCCTCGGGGCCCTGCTCCCGTTCCTCGCCCTGTTCGCCCTGCTGGGCCTTCCGGTGTGGTGGTACCTGCGTCGGCGACGTCCGGTGAACCCGTCGCCTGCAGTCCTCCCCCAGTAGGTCCCGCGGGGGCATGCCGAGGTCGGTCAGCGTGTGAGTGCGTCAGCGCTGGCCGACCTCGTGCACGAGCTCGACGACGCGGGTGAGGACGTCGGGGTCGGTGTCCGGCAGGACGCCGTGGCCCAGGTTGAAGATGTGTCCCGGAGCGGCGCGGCCCTCCTCGACGATCGATCGCACCGTGGCCTCCAGGGCCTCCCACGGCGCGAAGAGCAGCGCGGGGTCGAGGTTGCCCTGCACGGCATACCGGCCATCGAGCCGGGCCAGTGCGTCGGTGAGGGACACGCGGTAGTCGACCCCCACCACGTCGGCGCCGACGGCGCCCATCGACGCCAGCAGCTCACCGGTGCCGACCCCGAAGTGGATCATCGGTATGCCGCGGCCCGCGACAGCGGCGAGCGCGGCGGTGGAGTGCGGCGCCACGAAGCGCTCGTAGTCGGCGCGCGGGAGGGCGCCCACCCACGAGTCGAAGAGCTGCACGGCCGAGGCGCCGGCTGCGGCCTGCACGTCGAGGAAGGCGCCGGAGATCTGGGCCAGCCGGGCGCACAGGTCGTGCCAGAGCTGGGGGTCGCCGTACATGAGCGCCTTGGCGTGCTCGTGGTTCTTGCTCGGGCCGCCCTCGACGAGGTAGCTGGCCAGGGTGAAGGGGGCGCCCGCGAACCCGATGAGGGGAGTCGCCCCCAGCTCGGCCGTCAGCAGCCCCACGGCCTCGGTGATGTAGGGGACGTGGTCGGGGGTGAGCTCGGGCAGCCGGTCGAGGTCGGCGCGGGTGCGGATCGGCTTGGCGACGACCGGGCCGACCCCGGCGACGATGTCGAGGTCGACCCCGACGGCAGCGAGCGGCACCACGATGTCGGAGAAGAAGATCGCGGCGTCGACGCCGTGGCGGCGCACCGGCTGCAGGGTGATCTCGGTGACGAGGTCGGGACGGCGGCACGAGTCGAGCATGCCGATGCCCTCACGCACCGCGCGGTACTCCGGCAGCGACCGCCCGGCCTGGCGCATGAACCACACCGGCGTGTGGCTGACGGGTTCGCGGCGGGCAGCACGGACCAGGGCAGAGTCGTGGGGGGAGGTCACCGAGCGATTCTAGGTGGCCTAGAGGGCGATGATCGCCGCGCCCGCCAGCGAGAGCACGGCCCCCACCTGCTGGATCCTGCGCAGCTTCTCCTTGAGCAGCAGCCGCGCCAGCAGGATGGTGACCACGGGATAGAGCGAGCCGAGCACGCTGGCGACACTGACCTGCCCCCGGGACGACGCAATCCCGAAGAGCAGGTTCGCGCCCATGTCGCCGCAGCCGATGAGGAGCAGGGCCGGCAGCTCCTTCACCACGACGCCGCCGCGGCTGCGCACGACGAGGGCCAGGGTCGTGAAGACGACGAACGACACCCCGCGCATCCCCCAGAGGGTCATCAGGGTGGAGGACCGCGCGCCACGGTCGATGCAGAACAGCGCGAGGCCGAACCCGACCGCCGCGATCCCGGCCAGCACGACCGGTCGAGGTGACACCCCACCACTGAGCTCGGGTCCCGACGCGAGGGTCACCCCGACCACGGCGACCACGATGCCCACCCAGGTCCAGGAGGACGGCTCGTCCCCGGTGGCGACTCCCAGGAGCACGGGCACGGCCACGCCGAGGGCCGCGATGGGCGCGACGACCCCGATGGTGCCGGTCGCGAGCGCGGTGTAGAAGCAGAGCAGCCCGGCCACCCCCGACAGGGCGGCGCCGACCGACCACAGGGGCCAGCCGCTCCACGTGACGTGGTCCCAGCGGACCGCGACGGCGACGCACAGCACGAGGAAGGCGAGCGACTGGGTCCACCCGACCACGGCCACGGCCGGCCTGCGGCGGGAGAACAGCCCCGCGAAGAAGTCCGAGGTGCCCCAGCACGCGCTGGACGCGAGCGCGAGCAGGGAGAGCATGCGCGCACGCTACCTTTCGGCGCGACACGACGCGGACGGCAACCTCCCTGTGATATCCGACCCCTCGGCATACCCTCTGATGGTGGGCAGCCGAACGGTCCCTGGCGACCAATCCCCCGAGTTCACGCAGGCGCTCAGCGACCTGCGCGGGGCGCGGTTGCGCCCCGAGATCCGTCTCACCGAGGTCCCTGCTCCCCAGCGCATCGCGCCGTATGCCGTGGCGCTCACCGCCGAGGTGGTCGGCGCCGCTGCGGACGAGGACGAGCTCGCCTCCGGACGCTTCGTGCTGTTGCACGACCCGTCGGTCCCGGACCCGTGGGACGGCGCCTGGCGCGCCGTCACCTTCGCCCGGGCCGAGCTCGAGCCCGAGCTGGCCAACGACCCGATGCTCGGGGCGGTCGGGTGGTCGTGGCTGACCGATGCGCTGGAGAGCCACCACCTCGGCTACACCGCGGAGGCGGGCACGGTCACCCGCGTCGTCTCCGAGAGCTTCGCGGGGCTGTCCGACCGACCCGCCAGCGTCGAGATGGAGGTCCGCGCCTCGTGGACCCCGGTGGCCGGCAATGTCGGTGCCCACCTGGTCGCGTGGTCCGACCTGCTGTGCACCATCGCGGGGCTCCCGCCGCTGCCGGAGGGCGTCATCGCCCTGCCCGGGCCACGCCGTTGAACGGTGGAGTGCTGAGCGCCACGCGGTGCCGGGACGCGCTGGCCCGATAGGTTGACCCGGTGACCGACACCGACGCCGACCAGGCGGTGGAGCCCGAGCAGGAGCCAGCCCCGCCGCTGACCCCGCTCGACATGCCCGCCGACGGGGTGCCGCCGGTGGTCGAGTCGGAGCGGGCGCTGATGGAGGCCGCCCGCGCGATCGCCGCCGGCGAGGGCCCGGTCGCCCTCGACGCCGAACGCGCCAGCGGCTACCGCTACGGCCAGCGTGCCTACCTCGTGCAGCTCCGCCGCGAGGGGTCCGGCACCTGGCTGATCGACCCCATCGCGTGCCCCGACCTGTCGCCGGTCAACGACGCCATCGGCAGCGCCGAGTGGATCCTGCACGCCGCCACCCAGGACCTGGCCTGCCTGGCCGAGGTGGGGCTGCGACCGCAGCAGCTGTTCGACACCGAGCTCGCCGGGCGCCTCCTGGGCCTTCCGCGGGTCGGCCTGGCCGCCGTCGTCGAGCACTACCTGGGCCTGTCGCTGGCCAAGGAGCACTCGGCGGTCGACTGGTCCACGCGTCCCCTGCCGGAGCCCTGGCTGCGCTACGCGGCCCTCGACGTGGAGGTCCTCGTCGACGTCCGCAACCTGATGGGGGTCGACCTTGCCCGCCAGGGCAAGGACAGCTGGGCCCGCGAGGAGTTCGAGGCGCTGCTCGACTTCACCGGTCCCGCGCAGCGGGTCGACCCGTGGCGCCGCACCAGCGGGATGCACCGCGTCCGGCACCGCAGGATCGCCGCCGTGGTGCGCGAGCTGTGGGAGACCCGCGACCAGATCGCCCAGGACCGTGACGTCTCCCCCGGCCGGGTGCTGCCCGACGCCGTGCTGGTCGAGGTCGCGATGGAGTCGCCCACCGAGAACGGCGCGCTGCCCAGTGGTCACCGCTCGGTGCGCCGCTACCAGCGCCAGTGGCTCGACGCCATCGCCCGGGCCAACGCGATCCCGGACGCCGACCTGCCCCCCATGACCCTGCGCTCCGACGGCCCGCCCCCGCAGCGGTCGTGGGCCGAGCGCAACCCGGTCGCCGCGGCCCGGCTCACCGCCACGCGGGAGGCGCTGACCGCGTTCGCCACCGAGCACGCGATCCCGGTCGAGAACGTCCTGTCCCCGGAGCCACTGCGCCGCGTGATCTGGTCACCGCCCGCAGAACACACGGCGGCAGCGTTCGCAGAGGCCCTGTCCGGGCTCGGGGCCCGGCACTGGCAGACCGCCGTGGTCGCGCCCCTGATCGAGGCGGCCTTCGAGGCCAACCCCGACGCCTGACCGTTCCCCGGCGCCTACTCATGCAAAAGGCGAGTTAGCGCCGCCCCAGAACGGCGCTAACTCGCCTTTTGCATGAGATGGCGTCCGGAAGAGGGGCGGCCGGGTGACGGCTCTCACGCGCGGAGCCGGTGACCCGCTTGTTACCGCGGAGTAGCATCGAGCGCGGACCCACCGGCATACCGGTGAACCACCACCCCGAGCCAGATCCACATACCCAGGGAGGCCACCCGTGCCCCGCACCCTTCATGAGGTCGTGTTCGTCGACGGTGTCCGGACACCGTTCGGCAAGGCCGGCGACAAGGGCATGTACGCCCAGACGCGCGCCGACGACCTCGTCATCCGCTGCATCCGCGAGCTGATGCGCCGCCACCCCGAGCTCCCGCCGGAGCGCGTCGAGGAGGTGGCCATCGCCGCCACCACGCAGATCGGAGACCAGGGCCTCACGCTCGGTCGCATGGCCGCCCTCCTCTCGGGTCTGCCCAAGACCACTCCCGGCTACTCGGTCGACCGCATGTGCGCCGGCGCGATGACCGCCGTGACGACCACGGCGAGCTCGATCGCATTCGGCTCGATCGACATCGCCATCGCCGGAGGGGTCGAGCACATGGGCCGCCACCCCATGGGTGAGGGCGTCGACCCCAACCCGCGGATCGTCGCGGAGAAGCTGGTCGACCCCTCGGCCCTGGTCATGGGCTCGACGGCGGAGAACCTGCACGACCGCTACCCGTCGATCACCAAGGACCGCAGCGACGCGTATGCCGTGGGGTCGCAGGACAAGCTCGCCAAGGCCTACGCCAACGAGCAGATCCAGCCCGACCTCGTGCCCGTCGCCACCCGCCACCAGGAGCTCGGCTACGGCCTGGCCACCCAGGACGAGCCGCCGCGCCCGGGCACCACCGTGGCGGACCTCGCCACGCTCAAGACCCCGTTCCGACCGCACGGCAACGTCAGCGCCGGCAACTCGGCCGGGCTCAACGACGGTGCCACCGCGTGCCTCCTCGCGTCGGAGACGGCGGCCCGCGAGCTCGGCCTGCCGGTGAAGATGCGCCTCGTCGACTTCGCGTTCGTGGGTGTCGAGCCCGAGGTGATGGGCATCGGCCCCGTCCCGGCCACCGAGAAGGCCCTGGCCAAGGCCGGCCTGTCGATCGAGGACATCGGCCTGTTCGAGCTGAACGAGGCGTTCGCCGTGCAGGTGCTCGCCTTCCTCGAGCACTTCGACATCGCCGACGACGACCCCCGGGTCAACCAGTACGGCGGGGCGATCGCCGTCGGGCACCCGCTCGCGTCGTCCGGCGTGCGGCTGATGACCCAGCTCGCCCGCCAGTTCGAGGAGCACCCCGAGGTGCGCTTCGGCCTGACCGCCATGTGCATCGGGATCGGGATGGGCGCCGCCGTGATCTGGGAGAACCCCCACCACGCCGACTACGGCAAGGAGGTCGCAGCATGAGCGACACCACCACGAGCACCACTCCCGCGTTCGAGGAGGTCGTGACCCACACCCCGGTCCGCGACGTCGTGCTGCCGGGCAAGGCCGGCACACTGGCCCTCATCACCTTGGACAACGGCTTCGACCACACCAAGCCCAACACCTTCGGCCCGCAGACCATCGTCGGCCTCAAGGCCACGGTCGATGCCCTGCGGGCGCGCGCCGAAGCCGGCGAGATCCAGGCCGTCGGCATCACCGGCAAGCCGTTCATCTTCGCCGTCGGCGCCGACCTCAAGGCAGTCTCCCAGGCAGCAGACCGCGAGCAGGCGCTAGAGGTCGCTCGCGCGGGGCACGCGGCCTTTGCGGCGATCATGGACCTGCCCGTGCCGACCTTCGCGTTCGTCAACGGTGCGGCCATGGGTGGCGGCGTGGAGATCGCCCTGTCCACCGACTACCGCACCATCTCGGCTGGGGTCCCCGCGCTGGCCCTGCCGGAGACCTTCCTCGGTCTCGTCCCCGGCTGGGGCGGCTGCTACCTGCTGCCCAACCTGGTCGGCCCGGCCAACGCCCTCAAGGTCATCATCGAGAACCCGATGACCATGAACCGCATGCTCAAGGGTCCGCAGGCCTTCGAGCTGGGCCTGGCCGACGTGTTGCTCGAGCCGGCCGACTTCCTCGAGGAGTCGCTGCTCTGGGCGGCCTCGGTGCTGTCCGGCCGGACGAAGGTCGACCGCCCCCCGGTCTCGACCGACGAGGCCGAGTGGACCGCGGCGATCAAGGCAGCCAAGGGTCTGGTCGACCTCAAGACCGGTGGCAAGGCTCCCGCGCCCTACCGCGCGCTGCAGCTCGTCGGTCAGGCGCGCACCGCGACCCGCGACGAGGCCTTCGCCGCCGAGGACGAGGCCCTCGCGGACCTCGTCATGGGTGACGAGCTGCGGGCCGGGCTCTACTCGTTCGACCTCGTCCAGCGTCGCGCCAAGCGCCCCGCCGGCGCGCCCGACAAGGCCCTGGCCCGCAAGGTCACCAAGGTCGGCATCGTGGGCGCCGGACTCATGGCGAGCCAGCTCGCCCTGCTGTTCGCCCAGCGGCTCGAGGTGCCGGTCGTCATGACCGACCTCGACGAGGAGCGGGTCGCCAAGGGCGTGGGCTACGTCCACGGCGAGGTCGACAAGCTGCTCGGCAAGAAGCGGGTCAGCTCCGACAAGGCCAACCGGCTGAAGGGCCTGGTCACCGGGGCGACGTCCAAGGACGGCTTCGCGGACGCAGACTTCGTCATCGAAGCGGTCTTCGAGGAGATGTCGGTCAAGAAGCAGGTCTGGTCCGAGGTCGAGGCGATCGTCAGCGCCGAGTGCGTCCTCGCGACCAACACCTCGTCCCTGTCGATCACCGAGATGGCCTCGGAGCTCGCCCACCCCGAGCGGGTCGTCGGGTTCCACTTCTTCAACCCGGTCGCCGTCATGCCGCTCCTCGAGATCATCAAGGGCGAGCAGACCGACGACGCCACCCTCGCCACAGCATTCGCCACCGGCAAGGGACTGAAGAAGACGACCATCCTCGTCAAGGACAGCCCGTCCTTCATCGTGAACCGCCTGCTCGGACGGTTCATGGGCGAGGTCGCCAAGGTGGTCGACGAGGGCACCCCGATCGAGGTCGCCGACCGTGCGTTCGCGGGGCTCGCCCCGATGCCGCCGTTCATCCTCCTCGGCCTGGTCGGCCCGGCCATCGCGCTGCACAACAACGAGACCCTGGCCCAGGCCTTCCCCGACCGCTTCTACGTCTCCGAGAACCTGCGCAAGGTCGTGGCCGCGAAGAAGTCGGCCATCTACACCTGGCCCGAGGGCAAGCCGGTCGTCGACCCCGAGGTCGAGGCGCTCTTCGACAAGCCGGCCGACCCGGTGGTGCTGTCCACCGAGGAGGTCCGGGAGCGCGTGCTGGGCGTCCTCGCCGACGAGGCGCGCCGGATGCTCGACGAGGGCGTGGTCGCCGCTCCGATGGACCTCGACCTGGCCATGATCACCGGTGCCGGGTTCCAGTTCTGGAACGGCGGCCTCACCCCCCTGCTCGACCGCGAGGGCGTGGCCGAGAAGGTGACCGGCCGGCGCTTCCTGCCGCCCGGCGCCGCAAGCGTCCCCGCCTAGGCGAGGGACCCCAGCAAGGCCGGTGGCCGGCATACCGAAGCGACGGTGTGCCGGCCGCCGGCCTGTCCGGACCGACCACACAGGTTCGCAGCCAACTGTGGGCTGGCACCACATGCTCGCGTGCTTGCGCCGCACCTAGTCTCACCGCATGCCGATGACGCCAACGCTGCTCGACCTGTCCGGACGGAGCGCGTTGGTCACCGGCGCCGCCAGCGGCATCGGTGCCGCCTGCGTCGAGCGGCTGGTCGCGGCCAAGGCCAGCGTGTATGCCGTGGACCGCGACGCCGAGGGCCTCTCCCGGTTCGACCGGGTCGGCGCGGTCGAGACGCTCGCGATGGACCTGGCCGACCTCGACGCGGTCGACGCCCTGCCGGGCACCGTCGACATCCTGGTCAACAACGCCGGCATCCAGCACGTCAGCCCAATCCACGAGTTCCCGGTGGAGACCTGGGACCTCATCATCCGGCTCATGCTGACCTCGCCGTTCCGGCTGACCCGCCGCGTCCTGCCCCACATGTACGACCAGGGCTGGGGCCGGGTCGTCAACGTCTCGAGCGTCCACGGCCTGCGGGCGAGCGCCTACAAGGCCGCCTACGTCTCGGCCAAGCACGGGCTGGAGGGCCTGTCCAAGGTGACCGCGCTCGAGGGTGGCGAGCACGGGGTCACCAGCAACTGCGTCAACCCGGCCTACGTGCGCACGCCCCTGGTCGAGCAGCAGATCAGCGACCAGGCCCGCACCCACGGCATCTCCGAGGACGAGGTCGTCGAGCAGGTCATGCTGGCGCCGGTCGCCCTCAAGCGGCTGGTCGAACCGGACGAGGTCGCCGAGCTGGTGGCCTTCCTGTGCAGCCCGGCCGCGGACTCGGTCTCGGGCTCGTCGTTCTCGATGGACGGCGGCTGGACCGCCCACTGAGCGGGCCCGCCGCCTAGGATCCGACTCGATGGACGCCCACGACGACTCCCCGGCGATGACGCTGCTGCGCCTGCTCGCGCAGGGGGCTCCGGCGGCCGAGCTCGAGGCGGTGGTCCCCCACGCCTCCGGTCCCGACGACCCCGCGGCTGCCCAGGCCGACGAGGCCCGCGAGCTGGCGCTGCGCGTGCGGGCGGCCTTCGACTCGCGGCGCCGCCGCGAGGCCGAGCTCACCGGCCTCGTGGAGACGGCTCGTGACCTGGCTGCGATGCGTGACCCCAGCGGCATCCTCGAGGCGATCGTCCGTCGGGCCAGGGCCCTGCTCGGGACCGACGTCTCCTACCTCACGCTGTTCGACCCGCAGGCGGGCGACACCTTCATGCGCGCGACCGACGGCTCCGTCAGCTCCGAGTTCCAGGTGGTGCGGCTGTCGCTCGGCGATGGCCTCGGCGGGCTCGTCGCCTCGACCCGCAAGCCCTACTGGAGCGCCGACTACCTGCACGACCACCGCTTCCAGCACACCGGCGCGATCGACAGCGCCGTCGGTGACGAGGGCCTGGTCTCGATCTGCGGCACTCCCCTGGTCGTCGAGGACGAGTTCGTGGGGGTGCTGTTCGCGGCCAACCGCTCCCCGCGCCCCTTCTCCCCCGACCAGGTGGCCCTGCTCGGCTCGCTCGCGGCGCTGGCCGCGGTGTCGATCGTGCAGACCCGCAGCGCCGAGGAGGTCCGACGCCACACCGCCGGGGTGGAGCGCGCCGCTGCCGCCCACGACCGGTTCGCCGAGCTGGTCCTCGCCGGTGGCGGCGTCGACGACATCACCAAGGCGCTGGGCGACCTGCTCGGCGGGTGGGTGGTGCTGCTGAGCTCGGAGGGCGAGCTGCTCAGCACCCACGGGTCGACCCCGCTGCCGGACGACGGCACCGCTGGCGCCCTCGCCCGGTCGCGCGCGGTCCGCGAGACGGACAGCACCGGACGGCTCGCGCAGGACCCCGGCACGGACCAGTGGGCCATCGGCGTGAAGGCGCCGCAGACCCCGCTGGGCACCCTCGTCCTCGGGGGTGTGGGTGTGCTCGACGACGCCGACCGCCGCACCGTCGAGCGCGCGTCGGTCGTGAGCGCGCTCGTCCTGCTCTTCGAGCGCACCGCCGCCGAGGCCGAGCAACGCGTCCGCACCGACCTCGTGGCCGACCTGGTCAGCGGTCGCGGTGACCCCACGTCACTGGCCACCCGGGCGAGGGCCCAGGGCATCGACCCGGGTGCCGCCCACGCCGTGCTGGTCGCGCACGCCGACCCCGACACCCCGCGCCGCACCCTGCTGCTCGCCGCCCACGCTGCCGCTGGGCACGGCTCCGTCGTCGGTGAGCACGACGGCCACGTGGTCGCCCTGCTCCCGTCGCAGGACCCGCACGAGGCCGCCGTCGAGCTCGCCCGCCGCCTGAGCCGGCTCGCCACGGTGACCGTCGGCGCGGCGGGACCGACGACCCTCGGCGCCGACGTGCCGGCCGTGTGGCGGGAAGCCGTCCGCACCGTCTCAGCGCTCGTCTCACTCGGGCTGGAGGGCACCGGAGCAAGCGCCGGCCACCTCGGTTTCGCAGGTCTGGTCGTCGGGTCCGCACCCGACGTCAGCGGCTACGTGCGCCAACACCTGGGCCCCCTGCTCGACTACGACGCCCGCCGCGGCTCCGAGCTGGTCAAGACCCTCCAGGCCTACTTCGACGCCGGCGGCAGCCCCCGCCACGCGGCCACCGACCTGCACGTCCACGTCAACACCGTGAGCCAGCGCCTGGAGCGGATCTCCGCGCTCCTCGGGCCGCACTGGCAGCGCCCCGGCGAGTCGCTCGAGCTCCAGCTGGCGCTGCGCCTGATGCGGCTCAGCGCAGGCGGGTCGCCAACGAGGTAGCCACCGCGTCCGCGGTGAGGCCGACCTCCTCGAGCACCTGTCCCCGCGACGCGTGGTCGAGGAACCGCTTCGGTATGCCGTGCACGTGCACCGGCACGTCGACGTCGGCCTCGCGCAGGGCCAGGGCCACCGCGGCTCCCACTCCTCCGCTGACGAGGTTGTCCTCGACCACGGCGACGGCACCCGCGCGTCGAGCCATCTCGACGAGGTCAGCACTGACCGGCAGCACCCATCGGGGGTCGACGGCCGTGACCGAATGTCCCTGCGCCTCGAGCTTGCCCGCGATGTCGACGGCCATGCCGGCGAAGGCGCCGACCCCGACCAGGAGCAGGTCGCAGCTGTCCCTCGAGGTCTCGTGGAGCACGTCGACGACGCCGTCCTGGCGGATGGCGTCGACGGCCGGCCCCACGTCACCCTTGGGGAACCGGAGCACGGTCGGCCCGTCGGTGACGTCGATCGCCTCGCGCAGCTGGCGCTTGACCTGGTCGCCGTCGCGGGGCGCGGCCAGCCGCAGGCCGGGGACGACCGACGCGATCGTCATGTCCCACATGCCGTTGTGCGAGGCGCCGTCACTCCCGGTCACGCCGGCTCGGTCGAGCACGAAGGTCACGCCCGCCTTGTGCAGGGCGCAGTCCATGAGCAGCTGGTCGAAGGCCCGGTTGAGGAAGGTGGCGTAGACCGCGACGACCGGATGCAGGCCGGCATACGCCAGGCCGCTGGCCATGGTCACGGCGTGCTGCTCGGCGATCCCGACGTCGAAGACGCGGTCGGGGTACGCAGCGGCGAAGCCGTCGAGGCCGACCGGGATGAGCATCGCCGCCGTGAGGGCCACGACGTCCTCGCGCTCGCGGCCGATCGCGACCATCTCGTCGTTGAACTCGTCGGTCCAGATCCGGCCGCTCACCTCGAACGGCAGCCCGGTCTCGGGGTTGAACTTGCCGATGGCGTGCCACTGGTCGCCCTCGTCCCGGCGGGCGGGGTCGTAGCCGCGGCCCTTCTCGGTGATGACGTGGACGAGCACGGGGCCGCCGAACGCCCTGGCCCGACGCAGCGCCGCCTCGACCGCCTGCTCGTCGTGGCCGTCGACCGGACCGAGGTACTTCAGCCCGAGGTCCTCGAACATGCCCTGCGGCGCGACGATGTCCTTGAGGCCCTTCTTCATCCCGTGCAGCGTCTCGTACATCGCGCCACCGACCACGGGGGTGCGGCTGAGGGTGTTCTTGCCCCAGTCGAGGAACCGTTCGTAGCCGCGGGTGGTGCGCAGCGTCGCGAGGTGGTCGGCCAGGCCGCCGATGGTCGGGGCGTAGGACCGCTCGTTGTCGTTGACCACGATGGTCAGGGGCAGGTCCTTGTCGGCCGCGATGTTGTTGATGGCCTCCCACGCCATGCCACCGGTGAGCGCTCCGTCACCGATGACCGCCACGGTGTGCCGACCCTTCTCGCCACGCAGCCGCCGGGCCTTGGCGATGCCGTCGGCCCAGGACAGGGCGGTCGACGCGTGGGAGTTCTCGACGATGTCGTGCTCGGACTCGGCCCGGCTGGGGTAGCCCGACAGGCCGCCCTGCTTCTTGAGCTGGCTGAAGTCGTGGCGACCGGTGAGCAGCTTGTGCACGTAGGACTGGTGGCCGGTGTCGAAGACGATGGCGTCCTGGGGGCTGTCGAAGACGCGGTGCAGCGCGATGGTCAGCTCGACCACCCCGAGGTTGGGGCCCAGGTGGCCGCCGGTCTTGGAGACGGACTCGACGAGGAAGTCACGGATCTCCTGGGCCAGCCCGGGCAGCTGGGCAGGCGTCAGCGCCTTGAGGTCGGCCGGGCCGGTGATGGTCTCGAGCACTCCCACGCACGCCGTCCTTCCGGTTGTGTCAGCACAGGGGCATATCTCTGCAGGGGAACCGCCCGAGTCTATGCGCCCCCGCTGACCCGGACCTCCTGCGGCACCCCGGTGACCTCGACCGCTCCGTCGCGGCTGACCGAGACCGAGAACGGCACGCCACCCAGCCGCAGGCCTTCGACGTGGAGCGCGCCGAACGGCAGGGGCAGGACGGGGTCGACGTGCAGGACCCCGCCGGGCAGGTCGGCACGCAGGCCGAGCGCGACGGTGAGGATGGCACCGGCCGAGGCCGCGGACCACGCCTGGGGCCGGCACGAGGCCGGGTAGGGCGAGGGGCGACCCAAGCTGCGCTGGTGGCCTCCGCCGCCACCCAAGGGCAGGCCCGAGTAGAGCTCGGGCCACCGGTAGTCGAACGCCTCGGCGGACGCCACGAGGGTCTGCGCCACGCGGGCGGCCGGCCCGGTCAGCCCTTCGCGCGCGAGGCCCAGCGCGACGATGGCCGTGTCGTGGGTCCAGACCGAGCCGGTGTGGTAGCCGATCGGGTTGAAGCCACCGTTGCCCGTGCCGAGGGTGCGCACGCCGAAGGTGTCGAGCAGCTCGTCTCCCGTGACCGTCGCCCCGACGCTGGCGGCCTCCGCGGGGTCGAGGGTGCCGGTGCCGAGCGCGTGCCCCATGTTGGAGCCCAGCCCGTCCACCGGCTTGCCGGACCCGTCGAGCGCCATCGCGAGGTAGCGGCCCTCACCGCCCTCGACCCAGAACGCCTGCCGCACGCGCTCACGCAGCGCCCCGGCCTCCGCCCGTGCCGGGTCCGCTCCGTCCTCACCCAGCGCCTCGAGGAGGTCGGCTGCCCCGAGCAGTGCCTCCACGGCATACGCCTGGGCCTCGACGAGGGCGATCGGCGCGGCAGCGACGCTGCCGTCGCGCATCCGCATCGAGTCACCGGAGTCCTTCCAGCCCTGGTTGGCGAGGCCGTGACCCGACGTGTCGAGGTACTTGAGGAAACCGTCGTCGTCGGGCTGGCCGTCCGAGGTGAGCCAGGCCAGCGCGGCGCGCAGGTTGGGGAGCAGCGCGCGCACCTCGGCCTCGGGCAGACCCCACCGCCAGGTCTCGACGAGCAAGGTCACCCACAGGGCGGTGGCGTCGACGGTGCCGTAGTAGAGCGGCGGGAGTGCCAGGTCACCCTTGCGCGGCGACCCCGTGTATGCCGTGCGGCGCACCTCGTGGGGGATCTTGCCCGGCTGCTCGGCCGAGTCGGCATCGTGTCGCGTGCCCTGTCGTCTGGCCAGTGCGCGGAGGGTGCCGGCGGCGAGCTCGGTGCCGAAGGGCAGCATCATGCGCGCCGCCCAGATCGAGTCCCGCCCGAAAAGCGTGAGATACCAAGGGGATCCGGCTGCGGCGAAGACATCGGACGGCTCGAGCGGGTCACGGAGCAGGAGATGCCGCAGGTCGTCGGTCGACTGCGCGACGAGGGGGGCGAGACGGGGTTCGTCGGACGTGATGCGGATGTCGCGCCACGTGACGGCGTCGCCGCCCGGGTCGGCGTCGAACTCCGAGGCGGCGGTCCGGGAGGCGCTGACCGTGACCCGGACCGTCTGGCTCTCGCCGGGCTCCACGACGACGTCGTGGCTCACGACGGCGCGGTCCGCGGCGACCTCGAGTCCGGTCGGCGCGGGGTCGACGTCGACGCGCGTGCGGTGCCGTTCGGTGGTGAACGTCAGGACCCCGTCGACCAGCTCGGGCGGCACCGCCGGCGCGCCGAAGGCGCCGTACTTCACCCGCGCGATGGCCAGGCCGTCCGACCCGAGCTCGAGCCGCAACGTCGCGCGGACGGTGCGTGCGGCGCGCGAGGTCACCGTGACGTCCTCGTGCAGGGTGGCGCCCTCCAGGGTGCGCACCCTGCGGATCTCCACGGTCGGGTCAGGGCCCTCGTCACCGAGCCCGCGAGCCGCGCCGAAGAACTCCGCGGTGGCTCCCCCGGCCTCGGAGGCGACCGCGCTGGGTGTCTCGCCGGAGACGGTCAGCTCGAGCCTGGACAGCAGGCGCACGTCGTCCACGAACAGCCCGTGGCCCGCGCCGGGGCTCACGTCACCCGTGGTCGCCGACAGCGCGGTCGCGTTGCCGTCGACGATGATCCGCAGGTCGTGCAGCCACGGTTGACGCGGGCTCTGCTCGGTGGTCACGCGGGCCTCGTTTCCGGTTGAGCACTGAGGGGTCCACCCAGGGGTTGGTGGCCATGATCTCTTGACTGGCGGCCCGTCGTGGGCCATATTCAGCCTAGTTGGAACGTTCAAATGGGGCATCTCCACCATGGCCCGTCGGTCGATCACAGCGCAAGGGAGCGGTTGTGGCAAGTGGACCAGAGCAGTACCGCGGACGAGCGACGATCGTCGACGTCGCCACCGCGGCCGGAGTGTCCCGCCAGACCGTCAGCAACGCCCTCAACTACCCCGACCGGGTCGCACCCAGCACCCTCGCGCGGGTGCATCGCGAGATCGAGCGGCTCGGGTTCACCCCCAACGCCGCCGCCCAGCAGCTGAGGCGGCGCAAGGCCTCCGCCTACGGGTTCGAGGTGAACCCCTCCGGCGCCGGCAAGATGGGTCACATCCTCGACGGCTTCCTCGTCGAGCTGACCGTGGCCGCCCCCGACCACAGCTGCCACCTGGTCACCTTCGCGCCCGACCTGAGCAGCCTGCTCTCGGGCTACGACCAGATCCTGTCCACCGGGCTGGTCGACGGGTTCGTGCTGGGAGACACGAGGCACGACGACCCCCGACCCGCGTGGCTGCTCCAGAACGACGTGCCCTTCGTGACCTTCGGCCGGATCTGGGACGAGCCGCAGATGGGCCGGTGGGTCGACGTCGACGGACGCGCCGGCATGGAGCTCGCGGTCGGGCACCTGCTCGGCCAGGGCTACACCTCGGTCGCCTACCTCGGGTGGCCGGAGGGCTCCCCCGTCGGCGACGACCGGCGCCGCGGCTGGCTGGCCGGCCTGGCCGACGCGGGCCTGGCGGACGATCCCATCGCCGAGGAGGCCGTCCAGGACCTCGCGGTCGCCACGGCGGCAGCCGACCGGTTGCTGGCGCGACTCGGTCCCGACAGCGCGATCCTCTGCGCCTCCGACCTGCTGGCCCTCGGCGCCCTGAGGGCGGTCCGCAACCGCGGTCTCGAGCCCGGCCGCGACATCGGCGTCGTGGGCTTCGACGACAGCGACGTCGCCGAGGCCCTGCAGCTGACCAGCCTGCGCCAGCCCCTCCGGCAGGCGGCCGCCGAAGCGTGGCGGATCGTCCACGAGAAGGGCACCGACCTGTCCCTCACCGCCCTGCTGGCCCCGACGCTCTCGATCCGCGAGAGCACCTCCCGCGCGGGCGACCCCTCGGCACCCCCTCCGACTGCTACGCCCCGACCCAGACCCTGACCCACGACCCCTGACCCACGACCCCTGACCCACGACCCCTGAGTTACCCAGGTCGTCCGACACCCGGCGGACGGCACCCCCACCCCAAGGAGCACCCATGAGGCGCAACACCACCCTGGCCCTGGTCGTCGCGGCCACGACATCGTTGGCGCTGACCGCCTGCGGTGGCGGCGGCTTCGACGAAGGCGCGAAGCCACAGCAGTCGTCGGGCCCGGCGAAGCTGCAGATCCTGATCGGCACGTCCGGCGACGCCGAGACCGCCGCCGTCAAGGCGGCCGCTGACACCTGGGCCAAGAAGACCGGCAACACCGCCGAGGTCGTCGTGGCCTCCGACCTCAACCAGCAGCTCGGACAGGGCTTCGCCGGTGGCACTCCGCCGGACATCTTCTACGCCGACGCCGGCCGCATCGGCGACTTCGCCAAGGCGGGCAACCTCTACGCCTACGGCGACCAGGTCAAGGACGCGGGCTACCTCGACAGCCTCGTGCAGACCTACACCTACGACGGCAAGCTCCAGTGCGCGCCAAAGGACTTCTCGACGCTCGCCCTGGTCATCAACACCGAGATGTGGACCAAGGCCGGTCTGACCGACGCCGACATCCCCAAGGACTGGGCAGGCCTGGAGACGGTGGCCAAGAAGCTCACCAGCGGCAAGGTCACCGGCCTGGTCGTCAGTGGCGAATGGGCCCGGCTCGGGGTCTTCATGCGTCAGGCCGGCGGCTGGGTCGTCAGCCCCGACGGCAAGACCGTGACGGCCGACTCGCCGGAGAACGTCGCCGGGCTCACCGAGGCGCAGAAGCTGCTCAAGGCCGGCTCGATGAAGTACGCCAAGCAGGTCGACGCCGGCTGGGGTGGCGAGGCGCTGGGCAAGGGCAAGGCCGCGATGACCATCGAGGGCAACTGGATCCGCGGCGCGCTGAAGAACGACTTCCCCACCATCAAGGCCAAGGTCGTCGAGCTGCCGGCTGGTCCGGGCGGCAAGGGCACCCTGCTGTTCAGCAACTGCTGGGGCATCGCCGCCAAGTCGAAGAACCAGGCCGCCGCGGTCGACCTCGTGAAGTCGCTGACCTCGGTCGACCAGCAGATGGCCTTCGCCAAGGCGTTCGGTGTCATGCCGTCCACCAAGGAGGGCTCGACGCAGTATGCCGCCGCCTTCCCTGACGATGCCGCCTTCTCCGCCGGTGGTGCCTACGGCACCGGTCCGGTGAACGTGCCGGGCTTCGACCCCGTCATGGCCGCCTTCAACACCGACCTCGAGCAGCTGGCGAGCAAGGACCCGAAGACGATCCTGTCCAGCCTGCAGAAGAACGGCGACGCGGCCCTCAAGGGTCAGTGAGCATGACTGTCATCCCCGGATCCCGTCGCCGCGCCAAGGCCGGCGGCGGGATCCGCGGCGGCGAGTCCGTCGCAGGCTGGTTGTTCACCGCACCGATGATGATCATCCTCGGGCTCTTCCTGTTCATCCCGATCGTCATGGCGCTCTACGTCAGCTTCACCAACTGGAACGGCAACGGATCGCCCTTCAACGGCGGCACGAACGCCGAGTGGGTGGGGACCAGCAACTACACGTCGCTGTTCACCCAGGACGGACTCAAGCGCGCCAACTTCATGCAGTCGCTCAACAACAACTTCTGGTACGTGCTGTTCGTCGTGCCGCTGCAGACGGCGGTGTCGTTCTTCCTGGCGCTGATCGTCAGCAACCGCTTCCTCAAGGGAAAGGGCTTCTTCCGCACCGCCTTCTACTTTCCCTCGGTCACGAGCTCGATCGCGATCAGCGTGGTGTTCCTCTTCCTCTTCGCCAACTCGGGCGCGGTGAACGCGGTCCTCAGCGCCGTGGGCATCAAGGGGCCGGCGTGGTTCAGCGACTCGCGGGGGCTCTTCCACATCGTGCTGGGGTGGTTCGGCGCGGGTGACAACCCCGGCTGGGGCCAGGGCCTGATCCTGGGCCGCTCCGTCTGGGACTGGTTCGCCGGGCCCTCGGTCGCCATGTGCGTCGTCATCATCCTGGCTGTCTGGACCACCACCGGCACCTTCATGCTGATGTTCCTGGCGGCCCTGCAGGACGTGCCGGTCGAGGTCGAGGAGGCCGCCATGCTCGACGGCGCCACCGGCTGGCAGAAGCTGCGCCACGTCACCATCCCCATGCTCAAGCCGGCGTTCTTCCTCGTGACCACGCTCGGTCTGATCGGCACCTGGCAGCTCTTCGACCAGATCTACGTCATGGGCAAGGGCGCGCCCGCCAACACCACCCTGACCCCCGCCTACCTGTCCTACAAGCAGTCCTTCACCAGCCTCCAGTACGGCAGTGGCGCGGCGATGTCGTTCATCGTCTTCGTCCTCATCGTCGCGCTGACCGCCTTCCAGCGATGGCTGATGCGTGACAAGGACGCCAAGCCGAGGCGACGCTTCGGACGGGCAGCTGCGGTCGGCGTCGCGACCCAGGGCACCGGCACCGGAGGGGTGAAGTGAACCAGCGCACCAAGGGTTGGAAGCTCACCCTCTTCTACGTCGTGCTCGTGGCCTTCGCGATCATCTATCTCTACCCGTTCCTCATCCAGACCGCGACGTCGTTCAAGTCCAACGCCAGCGCCACCGACAACCCCCTGAGCCTGGTCCCCAACCCGCTCGACCTCTCGACCTGGAAGCGGATCTTCGGCATCGGTGGGGACACCTCGCTCCCCATCATGCGGTGGCTCACGAACTCCGTCGTCGTCACCGTCGTGATCACGGCGGCTCGGGTGTTCCTCGACAGCATGGCCGGATATGCGTTGTCCCGGCTGAGGTTTCGCGGCCGCGGGTTCCTCTTCTCCACCGTGCTCGCCGTGATGAGCGTGCCGGGCGTCGCGCTCCTGATCCCGAAGTTCCTGATGGTGAACTACCTCGGCATCTACGACAGCTACACCGCGATGGTCCTGCCGCTGGTCGTCGACGCTGCCGGGGTCTTCATCATGAAGCAGTTCTTCGACTCGGTCCCGGTGTCGATCGAGGAGGCCGCGCGGATCGACGGGGCTGGCGTCTTCCGGACCTTCTGGTCGGTGGTGCTGCCGATGGCCCGCCCGGCCCTGATCACGCTGACGATCCTGTCGTTCCAGGGGTCGTGGAACGAGTTCACCCACTTCCTGGTCACGACGCAGAGCCCGGAGCTGAAGACCCTCGTGACCGGCCTGGCCAGCCTGGCCAGCGGCGACCTGGGTGCTGGCTCGCAGTACCCGCTCAAGCTCGGAGCCGCCCTCCTGACGACGATCCCGGTCGCGGTGCTGTTCTTCGCGTTCCAGCGCTACTTCGTCTCGGGCGCCAACGAGGGGGCCGAGAAGGGCTGACGCCGTCGGTAGGCCGCCGTGCCCCACCGGGCGCGGCGGCCTACCGTGGGTCGGGGCACGGTCGGGGCACGGTCGGAGCTCACAACCGGGGCACGTAGCGCTTGCCCTGCAGCGCGTCGTAAATCAGCCCCGCACTGCGTCGCGCGGCCAGCAGCCGCACCCCCTCGGTCTCGAGGTCGGCCAGCACCTGGGCCAGTCCCTCGCTGGTGAGGTGATCACCCAGCTCGACGCGCACCTCGCGGTAGGCCTGCCGCATCGCGACCACCTGCGCGTCGATGTGCCGGGTCGTCATCCAGGCCAGCGCGACGGGCTGACGTCGCCACCCGGCATACAGGCGGTACTCGGAGGGGCAGAAGTCGAGCAGCCACGAGACGGCGGGCACCTGCCAGCCGTGCGACTCCGGTGGTGGCACCAGTGGCGGCCAGCCCGGGGGTACCGCGGGGCTCGCAGGTCTCGTCGGCGACGGACCCGCGAGGCGTCCCGCGACCTCACCCGGTCGGCGAGCCGAAGCAGTCATCGCCGGCCGTGCTGGACGACCGGCGGGAATCCAGCGATTCGAACATGTGTTCGATCATAGGGCATGAGCGAGCTCCGCTGGACCGGATGAGGGAAGTCGCACCACGGAGAAGCGGGCACCCCGCAGGGCGCGACGGAAGGACGGACGGCGGGCTGCTTCACCGTCCGTCCTCCCCTGCCGGGTCAGCTCACGTCGGCGAACCTCCGCGCGGTGACCCGGGTACCTGCTCCCGCGAGGAGCAGGAGCCCAGCGACCAGCAGGAGCTGCCATGGCAGGCCACCACCGGTCATGGCGAGCGACGCCGCGGTGGCCATGCCCAGGGCAGGAAGCGCCGAGGCTGACGGCGGGCCGGTCGCACCGTCCGCCGTGTCACCCCCGGGCTGGCCGCTCGAACCCCCCGCGCCGTCACCGGGGGCGGTCGGGTCGGACGGGTCCATGGGTTCGGACGGGTCCGTGGGGTCCGTCGCGTCCTCGCCGGGAGGTGTCACGGGGTCGGTCCCCGTGGCAGCTCCCGTGGTCGTGGAGTCCCCGACGACCGAGACGGAGTTGCCACCAGCTGTGACGGGGGCGGCCACCGGAGCCGTGACCTGGTTGCCACCGGCAGCCGAGCCCGCACCGGACGTCGAGTCACCGGCGGTGCCACCAGTCGAACCGGATGCCCCAGCGGGCTCCGACGGTGCTGCTGCGGTCGAGTTGGAGGACGAGGAGTCCCCCAGCACCGACACGGCATTGCCATCGGCAGTCACCGGAGCCCTGACCGGAGCCGTGACCTGGTTGCCACCGGCAGCCGAGTCCGCACCGGACGTCGAGTCACCGGCGGTGCCACCAGTCGAACCGGATGCCCCAGCGGGCTCCGACGGCGCTGCTGCGGTCGAGTTGGAGGACGAGGAGTCCCCCAGGACCGACACACTGTTGCCGCTGACCGTGACGGGCACCGTGGCCGCCGCAGCAGCCTGGTTGCCACCGGCAGCGGAGCCGTCTCCTGAGGTGCTGGCGGCCTGAGCGCTGGGCGCCTGAGCCGCCGCTGGTGCGGTGGCGTTCGACCCGGACGAGTCCGAGTCCCCCACCGCTGAGATGGAGCTGCCCGTCGCGGTGACCGGCACGACGACCGAGACTGCCGCCTGGCTGCCGCCGAGGGCGCTGTCCGCGCCCGTGGTGCCTTCGTCGGCTGACGCCTGTCCTGCGAAGAACAGGATGCCGCCCCCGACCACGAGAGCCACTTCGAGCCCTCTGCGCACGTATGCATGCATGGTCTTTCCTTCCTGATCGTGCTGTGTCGCCCGTGTCCGGGCATGGCTCATCTGCGCCGAGATCACGGCGCGAGAGCGGCACTAGTCAGGTCGGGTACCGGGGTGTGCGGGAAGGCCGCGCGGGACGCGCCAGTCGGCGCTGCTGCGACCGAACAAGCGGGGGTCCGGGAGCACCACGCTCGGGCTCCCGGTGGCCGGGTCGCCGCCACCCTGCGCAGCGCCGCCGGGGGGCGACGGCTGGGTCGGCAGGGCCGGCGAGGAGTCGAGCGGGGCCCACGGGTCGAACGGCTCGCCGGGCCAGCTGGGTGCGGCGGGCAGTTCGGTCTGCACGGATGCCGCGTGGCGAGAGGGGCCGGCCTCGGACCTCGTCAGGAGCCCGTCCCGATCACGGGACATGGTTGGCCGGATGACCGCCCTGGCGGCTGACGGGTCACGCTCTGTCGCAACGGCTTCCGTGGCCCCCGGAAGCGGGACCACGTCGATGGGCGTCCCGTCGCCGATCGGCAGGGGCACGATCGGCGACGGGAAGCCCACGGGAGCAAGGGACTGCACGAGGGTCACGACGGTGTCGGTCACCAGCACGAGCGGTTCGCCGGCCACTGGCACCGAGCCGGCGACCTCGGCCAGGTCGATGACCTGCGTCAGCCCGCTGTCGACGGTCGACCGTGCCGTGGCCCCGACCTGGTCGAGGACCGGGGGTACCTGCCGGCCGGCAGCCTTGACGGGCGCCATCGTGGTCGTCAACGTGGTGGTCAACATCGTTGTGCCAGAACGCTTTTCGCTCGCCTGCGCGTCGGCAGGCGTGGCAGGCGTGGCAGGCGTGGCGGGCTTCGCGGGCGTGGCGGGCGTGGCGCGCTTGGCAGACTTCGCGGGTTGGGCCGGGTGACCCGCGGGCCGCTCGGCCGTGGCCGACGACGTCCCGACGACGGTGCCCAGCACCGCCTCGAGCCCGTCCCGGTCGATCGGCGCAAGGGTGCGACCGACGTCGGAGCGTGGTTGCGAGGATGCGGATCGCTCGGCGGCCGAGGCCGGTCCGGAGGTCAGGACGACCCAGGCGAAACAGAGGAGGGCAGCGCCGATGAGCAGCCGAAGGAGGCTGCGCACGTGCATCGTCCCCTGCATGCAGTCGACCCCAAGCTCCCCGGCTCAAGGGCATTACCGTCACTCCAGTGGAGCACGGACCACGCGCAACGGCAACCGGTCAGCCCATCATCACCGCAGGTCAGGCCCACCCTTCGCACCCCAAACGGGCCCAGGGACCGTCCGCCGGACGCCACCAGAACCTCGACATCCAGTGGTTGAAGCGGTCAGGAACTGACCTCTTTGGCTCCTAGCGTGGAGCCATGACGACCACCGACCAGACCCCGACCACCGCACCCGCCACAGCACCCGCCTCCGCCGGCGGTGAGCGCGCCGACTTCCTGGAGTCGCTGCAACGCCATCGCGACTTCCTGCGCTTCACCGTCAAGGGCATCAGCGACGAGCAGGCCCGCCAGCGCACCACCGGCTCGGAGCTCACCCTCGGTGGCCTCATCAAGCACGTCGCCACCACCGAGAAGCAGTGGGCGGAGTTCATCGTCGACGGGCCCGCTCCCCGCCCCGACATCGACTGGGAGGACGTCGACTGGCAGAACCCCCCGGAGCACGTGCGGGCCTTCATGGACTCACACCGGATGACCGAAGACGAGACGCTGGCCGACTTACTCGCACACTACGATTCGGTCGCCCAAGCCACCGATGCGCTCGTGGGGAGCCTCGCTGACCTGGACGCGTCCCACCCGCTGCCGGAGGCTCCGTGGTTCGAGCCGGGGGCGCGGTGGTCGGCTCGCCGGACCCTCCTCCACATCATCGCCGAGACCGCTCAGCACGCCGGCCACGCCGACGTCATCCGCGAGGCACTCGACGGACAGAAGACGATGGGCTGACGAGGTGAGCCGGTCGGGCGGCGACCGGCGAGTCCGAGGGGCGGTCCCCGGCATACGGATTCGCCGACGGCGGGGTTAGCGTGAGGAGGTGACGCACCCCTCTGCCTCCACCCCTGTTCCCCCGCCCCCTGCCACGACCCTGGGCGAGCTGCGCGCCTCCGGTCACGCGCACCGCACCCTTCGCGAGGAGGTGCGCGGCAACCTCGTGGCCGCCCTCGCCGAGGGCCGTGACCCGTGGCCCGGACTGCACGGCTTCGCCACCACCGTCATCCCCCAGCTCGAGCGGGCCCTCCTCGCCGGCCACGACATCGTCCTGCTGGGCGAGCGAGGCCAGGGCAAGACCCGTCTGCTGCGCAGTCTGGTCGGACTGCTCGACGAATGGACGCCGGTGATCGCCGGGTCCGAGCTCGGCGAGCACCCCTACGAGCCGGTCATCCACGCCTCCCGGCGTCGGGTGGCCGAGCTGGGCGACGACCTTCCCATCGAGTGGCGACACCGTGACGAGAGGTATGCCGAAAAGCTCGCCACCCCGGACACGTCGGTCGCCGACCTCATCGGGGACGTCGACCCGATGAAGGTCGCGGAGGGGCGCTCGCTCGGTGACCCCGAGACCATCCACTTCGGTCTGATCCCTCGCAGCCACCGCGGCATCGTCGCGATCAACGAGCTCCCCGACCTCGCCGAGCGCATCCAGGTCGCGATGCTCAACGTGATGGAGGAGCGCGACATCCAGATCCGCGGTTACGTCCTGCGGCTCCCACTCGACGTGCTCGTCGTGGCCAGCGCCAACCCCGAGGACTACACCAACCGCGGTCGCATCATCACTCCCCTGCAGGACCGGTTCGGCGCCGAGATCCGCACCCACTACCCGCGCGAGCTCGAGGACGAGATGGCCGTCATCCGCCAGGAGGCCGAGCTCGTCGCGCAGCTCCCCGACCACCTCGTCGAGGTCCTCGCCCGGTTCACCCGAGCGTTGCGCGAGTCGAGCTCGGTCGACCAGCGCTCCGGCGTCTCGGCGCGGTTCTCCATCGCAGGGGCGGAGACGGTCGCCGCGGCAGCCCTGCACCGCGCCACCCGCCAGGGCGAGCCCGAGGCCGTGGCCCGCGTCGTCGACCTCGACAGCGCCGTGGAGGTGCTGGCCGGGAAGATCGAGTTCGAGACGGGTGAGGAAGGTCGCGAGCAGGAGATCCTCACCCACCTGCTGCGCACGTCCATCGCCGACACCGCTCGGCGTCACCTCGCCGGGATCGACCTCGCCCTCCTCGTCGCCGCCCTCGAGGGCGGTGCGACCGTCACCACGGGCGAGCAGGTGGCGGCCACCGATGTGCTGGCCGGGTTGCCGGTGCTCGGCGAGTCCGACCTCTACGACGCCATCGCGGATCGGCTCGACGCGCACAGCGCCGGTGAGCGGGCCGGGGCGGTCGAGCTCGCGCTCGAGGCCCTCTACCTGGCGCGCCGCGTCGACAAGGACTCGGCGGACGGGGAGACGGTCTACGGATGAGCCCGCACCGGTCGCGGTACGCGCGCTACTCAGGCGGACCCGATCCCCTCGCACCCCCGGTCGACCTGGCCGAAGCCCTCGACGCGATCGGCCAGGACGTCATGGCCGGCTACTCGGCCGACCACGCCATGCGCGAGTACCTGCGCCGGGGCAGCCGTGACCAGACCGGCCTGGACGACCTGGCCCGCAGGGTGGCCGAGAAGCGGCAGGAGCTGCTGCAGCGGCACTCCCTCGACGGGACCTTGCGCGAGGTCCGCGAGCTGCTCGACCGCGCCGTGCTCGAGGAGCGCAAGCAGCTCGCCCGCGACCTCGACGACGACGCCCGGCTGGCAGAGATGCGGATCGAGAGCCTGCCCGCGTCCACGGCGGGGGCGGTCAGCGAGCTGTCCGACTACTCGTGGCGCAGCCAGTCGGCCCGGGCTGACTACGAGCGCATCAAGGACCTGCTCGGCCGCGAGGCCCTCGACCAGCGCTTCGCCGGCATGAAACAGGCCCTCGAGAACGCCACGGACGAGGACCGCGAAGAGGTCCGACAGATGCTCTCGGACCTCAACGACCTCCTCGCCGCCCACGGTCGAGGCGAGGACACCACCGAGCAGTTCCGCCAGTTCATGGAGCAGCACGCCGACTTCTTCCCGGACGACCCGCAGGACGTCGACGAGCTCATCGACAGCCTGGCCCAGCGGGCGGCCGCCGCCCAGCGGATGCTGAACTCGATGACCGCGGAACAGCGGGCTGAGCTGATGCAGCTGTCGGCGCAGGCGTTCGGGTCTCCCGCGCTCATGGACGAGCTGGGGCAGCTCGACGCGAACCTGCAGGCGCTGCGCCCCGGTGAGGACTGGGGCGGCTCCGAGGAGTTCGAGGGATCGCAGGGGCTCGGTCTCGGCGACGGCACCGGCGCCCTCCAACAGCTCGCGTCGCTCGACGAGCTCGCCGAACAGCTCTCGCAGTCCTATCCCGGCGCTCGGATGGACGACATCGACATCGATGCGCTGGCCAGGCTGGTCGGCGACGACGCTGCCGTGGATGCCAGGACGCTGGGCGAGCTGGAGCGTGCCCTGCGCGACTCGGGCTACCTCAACCGCACCTCGGACGGACAGCTGCGACTGTCTCCCAAGGCGATGCGGCAGCTCGGCAAGGCCCTGCTGCGCGATGTCGCCACCCGGCTGTCCGGTCGCCAGGGACAGCGCGACGTGCGGCACGCCGGCGCGGCCGGCGAGGCCAGCGGCGCCACCCGCGAGTGGCAGTTCGGTGACACCGAACCCTGGGACGTCACGCGCACGGTCACGAACGCCGTGCTGCGGACGGCGGGTGAAGGCGGCCAGCCCGCACACGGCATACGCCTCGACCTCCGCGACGTGGAGGTCACCGAGACCGAGGCGCGCACCCAGGCCTGCGTCGCACTGCTCGTGGACACGTCGTTCTCGATGGCGATGGACGGGCGCTGGGTGCCGATGAAGCGCACCGCCCTGGCGCTGCACCACCTCATCTCCAGCCGGTTCCGTGGCGACGCCCTCCAGCTGATCGGCTTCGGCCGGCACGCGGAGGTGATGGACATCGAGCAGCTCACCGGTCTCGACGCGCAGTGGGCCAAGGGCACCAACCTGCACCACGCCCTGCTCCTCGCAGCCCGGCACTTCCGCAAGCACCCGAGCGCGCAGCCGGTGCTGCTCATCGTGACCGATGGCGAGCCGACCGCCCACCTCGAACCCGACGGGCAGGTCTACTTCGACTACCCACCACACCCCCTCACCGTCGCCTACAGCGTGCGCGAGCTCGACAACGTGGCTCGGCTCGGGGCGCAGGTGACGTTCTTCCGGCTGGGCGAGGACCCGGGGCTGGCCCGGTTCATCGACCAGATGGCGCGCCGCGTCGACGGCCGCGTCGTGGCGCCAGAGCTCGACGACCTCGGTGCGGCGGTCGTCGGCAGCTACCTCGGCTCGCGGGGGCCGGGTTCCTACCGAGAGCAGTTCGGTGGCTTCTACGGCGGCGGGCGCGGGTTCTGGGTCGACGACTGAGGTATGCCGCGTGGCTGGCTCCTCTCGTGGCCTCGCTCGCTGCGTCGGCCGCGCCGTATCGGCGCCCTATCCGGGCTAGGCCTCCACAGTCACGCCGCCGTCGAAACGTTATACACAGCAACAGGATTCGCGGTCCAGGCATCTGGTTGGGCTGTCGGTGGTCGGTCGTAGGTTTGATCCATGTCGTTCGCACCGGACCCGAGCTGGCCGGCTGACCAGCCGCCGGCCCGGCCTGTGCTGGGCGCGGTCAGCGCCGCCCTCGACGCGATGTCCGAGTCGACGCCGGAGCGGCTCTGGGCACTCAGTGACGGTGAAGTCACCCAGGCGGTTGCGCTCCTCGGGCAGCTGCACGCGAGCGGCGACGCGCATCTGGTCGCGGTGCTTGCCGAGGCCAAGCGGCGAAGCCTCGGCACCGGTGACGGGTGGGGGCCGGTCGACTGGGCAAGAGCGCAGGCGCCTCAGCTGCCGACCCGGACCCTGGCCGACCTTGACACCGTCGCCACGGCGGCGGCCGACGCCGCAGCGGGTGACACCCGCCTGGGCGACGTCATCGATGCCGTCACCGGGGCGGCTGGCCGCGGCAGCGCGTCCGGCGATGGTGCGGACGATGCGGGCGGTGCCGACACGGAGGAGCACTGGGGAGGCGAGGGCGGCACGGACGACGTGGGATCGGGTGGGCTGGAGCTCGGGAAGGCGGCCCAGATCGTCCGGTTCCACCGCTCCGTGCGCGGCCTGGCCGAGCCCGAGCACCTCGCCGAGCTGACCACGATCACCCTGCGCGCCGCTCGCGGAGACCGACCGCTGTCCGAGAAGGGTCTGGCCACCGCGCTGCGCCGCGCCGCCGACCAGCTGCGCCCCGACCGGTTCGTCGAACACGACGCCGACCTGCGCCGCGCGCACCGCTCCCTCGTGAAGGGCCCAGGACCGCTCGGCCTCTCCCGCTACACCCTGCTCCTGGACGACGAAGGCGCCGCGGTCCTCGACACCGCCGTCGACGCCCTCGCCCGACCTCGACCGGATGCCGATACCGGGGAGCTGGACCCGCGGACCCCCGCAGCGCGCCGCGCGGACGCGTTGCTCGACCTCGTGACCCGCGCCGTCACCGCCCCCGACGGCACACCACGGCAGGCCAAAACCGCCCTCATGGTGACCATCGACCTCGACGTGCTCCGCCGCACCCGCCGCGGCGCCGGGCTCACCCTGGCCGGGGACCTGCTCACCACGGACACTGTCCGCCGCCTCGCCTGCGACGCCGAGCTCATCCCCATCGTCCTGGGGAGCGCCGGACAGATCCTCGACCACGGCACCGCCGTCCGGCTCTTCACCCCGGCCCAGGTCAGACACCTGTGGCTCCGCGACCGAGGCTGCACCTTCCCGGGTTGCAGCAAACCACCCACCTGGACCGACGCGCACCACCTGATCCACTGGGCCGATGGTGGTTCCACCGACCTGACCAACGCCGCGCTGCTCTGCCGAGCACACCACACCGTCGTCCACCGCCACCGCTACACCGCCACCGTGGTGGACGGCGCCCTCGGACCCAGTGTCCGGTGGGATCTCACCCCCGGCGCCTACGACGACCACCTCGAAGCCCTCCGCCACACCGGCACCATCCCCCGGTGGACCCACCCCGACGAGCACCGACCATGAGCCCGCCCCACACCCCGCCGACCGCGGGGCCGGTGGCCTGCCCGCGTGCGGGGATCACGCCTGGGGCCGGATGGCTGCCCAGCGACGGCGACAGATCGAGCAGGAATCGAGGAGTCTCGGGCACGGCGGCTTCCTAGCATGGGGCCAACCCATTCCCCCGACCCGATCCGACCCGATCCGACCCAGGAGCGCACCATGATCACCAGGCTCAACGTCACGTCCGTCTACGTCCTCGACAAGGAGGAGGCGCTCGACTTCTACGTCGGCAAGCTGGGGCTCGAGAAGAGCAACGACGTCCGGCAGGGCGACTACCGGTGGCTCACGGTTCGGGTCCCGGGCGACCCGTCGACCGAGATCTCGCTGGAGCAGCCGGGTGCGCCCCTGCACGACGAGGCGACCGCCGCCCAGATCCGCGAGCTCGTCACCAAGGGCGCGTTCGGCACGCTGGTCTTCATCGCCAACGACGTGCCGGCCCTCTACGAGTCCCTCAAGGACGCCGGCGTCACCGACTTCACCCAGGAGCCGACCGAGCACTTCTACGGCACCGACATGGGCGTCCGAGACCCGTTCGGCAACCCCATCCGGGTCCTGCAGCAGGGCTGAGGGGTATGCCGCGTGGTGACCACGCGGCATACCCCTCAGTGTTGGTGCGGTGCGGCGGAGCTCAGCTGTTGACGAGCGACCGCAGGACGTACTGCAGGATGCCGCCGTTGCGGTAGTAGTCGGCCTCGCCGGGGGTGTCGATGCGGACCACCGCGTCGAACTCGACCGGGTCGGCACCGTCACGGACCGCGGAGACCTTGACCGTCTTGGGGGTCCGGCCCTCGTTGAGCTCGGTGATGCCCGAGATCGAGATCGTCTCGGTGCCGTCGAGGCCCAGCGACTCGGCCGACTGACCCGCCGGGTACTGCAGCGGGATCACGCCCATGCCGATGAGGTTCGAGCGGTGGATGCGCTCGTACGACTCGGCGATGACGGCGCGGACCCCCAGCAGGCGGGTGCCCTTGGCCGCCCAGTCACGCGACGAGCCTGAGCCGTACTCCTTGCCCGAGAGGATGACCAGCGGGACACCGGCCTCCTGGTAGGCCGCCGAGGCGTCGTAGATGGTGGTCTGCTCGCCGCCCGAGAGGAAGTTCCGGGTGAAGCCACCCTCGACCCCGTCGAGCAGGAGGTTCTTGAGCCGGATGTTCGCGAACGTGCCGCGGATCATGACCTCGTGGTTTCCACGACGCGAGCCGTAGGAGTTGAAGTCCTTGCGGTCCACACCGTGCTCGGCGAGGTACGTGCCGGCAGGGCTGTCGGCCTTGATCGACCCGGCCGGGCTGATGTGGTCGGTCGTGACCGAGTCACCGAGCTTGGCCAGCACCCGCGCGTCGGCGATGTCGGAGACCGGCGTGGTCTCCATCGTCATGCCGTCGAAGTAGGGGGGCTTGCGCACGTAGGTCGAGTCCTCGGCCCAGTCGAAGGTCTTGCCCTCAGGCGTGGGGAGCGACTTCCAGCGCTCGTCGCCGGCGAACACGTCGGCGTAGTCGCTGGTGAACATCTCCTTGTTGATGCTCTCCGTGATGGTCCGCTCGACGTCGGCCGGAGCGGGCCACAGGTCCTGGAGGAAGACGTCGTTGCCGTCGGTGTCCTGGCCCAGCGGCTCGGAGTCGAAGTCGAAGTCCATCGTCCCGGCCAGGGCGTACGCGATGACCAGCGGCGGCGACGCGAGGTAGTTCATCTTCACATCAGGGTTGATGCGTCCCTCGAAGTTGCGGTTGCCGGAGAGCACGGAGACGACGGCGAGGTCGTTCTCGTTGATGGCCGCGGAGATCTCGTCCGACAGCGGACCGGAGTTGCCGATGCACGTGGTGCAGCCGTAGCCGACCAGGTGGAAGCCGAGCTTCTCGAGGTAGGGCCACATACCGGCCTTCTCGTAGTAGTCGGAGACGACCTTGGAGCCCGGCGCCATCGACGTCTTGACCCACGGGGCGACGGTGAGACCGCGGTCGACGGCGTTCTTGGCCAGCATCGCGGCGGCCATCATGACCGACGGGTTGGAGGTGTTGGTGCACGACGTGATCGAGGCGATCGACACGATGCCGTGGTCGATCTCGAAGGACGCCCCCTCGGCGGTCGTGACGGTGACCTTCTTGGACGGACGCTCGGCACCATCACCCTCCGAGGCCGGCTTGTCGCCGCCGTTGGTGCCGTCGGTGCTCCCCTGCGGCGAAGGGTCGCTCGCCGGGAAGGAGGACGCCACGCCGGCGTCACCCTCGTGGTGGGCGACATAGGTCGGCAGCACCTTGCGGAAGGAGTCCTTCGCGTCGGTGAGCGCGATGCGGTCCTGCGGGCGCTTGGGCCCGGCGATCGACGGCACGACGGTGGACAGGTCGAGCTCGAGCCGCTCGGAGTAGCGGGCCTCGGGCTGGTCGGGGCCGGCGTGCAGCCACATCCCCTGCTCCTTGGCATACGCCTCGACCAGGGCGACCGACTCGTCGCTGCGACCGGTAAGCCGCAGGTACTCCAGGGTCACGTCGTCGATCGGGAAAATCGCACAGGTCGAGCCGAACTCGGGGCTCATGTTGCCGATCGTGGCGCGGTTGGCCAGCGGCACGGCCGAGACGCCCTCGCCGTAGAACTCGACGAACTTGCCCACCACGCCGTGCGCACGCAGCTGCTCGGTGATGGTGAGCACGACATCGGTCGCGGTGGCGCCCGCCGGGATCGAGCCCGAGAGCTTGAAGCCGACGACGCGCGGGATGAGCATCGAGACGGGCTGGCCGAGCATGGCCGCCTCGGCCTCGATGCCGCCGACGCCCCAGCCGAGCACGCCGAGGCCGTTGACCATCGTGGTGTGCGAGTCGGTGCCGACACAGGTGTCGGGGTAGGCCACGCCGTCACGGACCATGACCGTGCGGGCGAGGTGCTCGATGTTGACCTGGTGGACGATGCCGGTGCCCGGGGGCACGACCTTGAAGTCCTCGAACGCGGTCTGGCCCCAGCGCAGGAACTGGTAGCGCTCACCGTTGCGCTGGTACTCGATCTCGACGTTCTTCTCGAAGGCGTCGGCGCGACCGAAGACGTCGATGATCACGGAGTGGTCGATGACCATCTCGGCCGGGCTGAGCGGGTTGATCTTCGCCGCGTCGCCCCCGAGGTCGGCGACGGCCTCGCGCATGGTGGCCAGGTCGACGATGCACGGCACCCCGGTGAAGTCCTGCATGAGGACCCGCGCCGGCGTGAACTGGATCTCGGTGTCGGGGTCAGCGGTCTCGTCCCACGCGCCCAGGGCGCGGATGTGGTCGGCCGTGATGTTGGCGCCGTCTTCGGTGCGCAGGAGGTTCTCCAGCAGCACCTTCAGGCTGTACGGGAGGGTCTCGCTGCCCTCGACCGCGTCGAGCCGGTAGACCTCGTAGGAGTTGTCACCGACCTTCAGCTCACCGTGGGCGTTGAAGCTGTTCGTGCTGGCCACTGCCTGCTCCTTCGATGCTCGGAATCGATGCTCTGGGGATGCACCCTCGTGTCGCTCGATACGGGTGCTCGTGCTCGGTCGATTTATCTTGACGTCAAGATATCACGTCGGTCAGGCCTACTGCCTGATCCTGCTCCAAGGCCGCGCCCAGCGAAAGTGGGGAGCGCCCGCGACAGCCGTCGCAGCACCGCCACCGGTCACGTCGCGGCCCTCGTGAACAGGGCAACGCACTCCACGTGGTGGGTCATCGGGAACGCGTCGAAGGCCCGCAGCTCCCCCAGCTCGTAGCCGGCCGCCGCCAGGAATGCCGAGTCCCGGGCCAGCGCAGAAGGGTCGCAGGCGACGTACGCGATGGCCCGCGGCTCGAGGGCGGCGATCTGCGCCGTGACATCGCGCCCCGCTCCGGTCCGCGGCGGGTCGAGCACCACCAGGTCGGCGCGCAGGGGGATCAGCGGGTGCCGGCGCAGCTTGCGCTGCCGTTGCGCGCGGTTGCGGGTGGGGCCCGACCGACTGGCCCGCGGCACGCCGAACGCGTCGTCCACGCGGGCCCGGACCACCGCGACCGACGGGTATGCCGCGAGGTTGCCTGCCGCCGACGCGACGGCTCCGGAGTCCGACTCCACCGCGACGACCTTGCCCGACTCGCCCACCCGCTCGGCCAAGGCTGCGGCGAACAGGCCCACCCCGGCATACAGGTCGAGGGCGATCTCGCCCGCACCGGGCTGGAGCATGCCCGTGACGGTGTCGACGAAGGTCGCCGCCGCTCCGGGGTGCACCTGCCAGAAGCCGCGGGCCGACACCTCGAACGTGCCCGAGAAGGTCTGAGCCGCAACGTGTTCGGTCACGACCGGAGGCTCGGCCTCCCCCGAGGGGATGGCGACCACGACCGCCTCGCCCTCCGAGGGCGCCGCCACGTCGACGGCCGACTCGCCCGACCAGTCGCGCGCCAGGACACCGGTGGCGAGGATGCGCGGATCAGCGATCAGGCAGGTGTCGACGGGCACGATGTCGTGCGACCGACTCCCCCGCAGTCCGGCCCGACCGCTGTCGTCGACCGCGAACTCCACCCGGGTCCGCCACCCCAGGCCCGCCTGGTCGCCCGGGAGCGCCTCGACGGCGACCTCGACGTCCTGCTTGGCCAACCGGGCGAACTGCTCACGCACGACCGATGACTTGAGCTCTCGCTGGTGGGCGAGGGTGGCGTGCTGGAAGTCGCACCCCCCGCACAGGCCGGGGCCAGCATACGGGCAGGGCGGCGTGACGCGGTGCGGACTGGCGTCGAGCACCTCGACGCAGTCGGCCCGGACGAACCGCTGCCCCTCGCGCGCCTCGGTGATCTTCGCGGTGACGCGCTCGCCCGGCAGGGCGTGCCGGACGAAGACGACCCGGCCCTCGTGCCGCGCGACGCAGAACCCACCGTGCGCCACCGCCCCCACGTCGAGGGTCACCAGGTCGCCCACGGCGAGGGCTGCTGGAGCGGGCGGGGTGGTGGTCACTGCCCGAGGCGGACCGAGCCCGCGGTGGGGCCGTCGAACCGCTCCTCCTGGCCCTCCGACGAAGCGAGCTGCCACGGCACGCTGGCCACCATGACCCCGGGGGTGAAGAGCAACCGGCCCTTGAGGCGCAGGGCGCTCTGGTTGTGCAGGACCTGCTCGTACCACTTGCCCAGCACGTACTCCGGGATGTAGACCACGACGACGTCGCGGGGGTGGCCGGAGCGCAACGACTTGACGTACTCGACGACCGGGCGGGTGATCTCGCGGTAGGGCGAGTCGAGGGCCTTGAGCGGCACGGGGATGTCGCGACGGTCCCACTCGTCCTGCAGCGCCTTGGTCTCGTCCGGCTCGACGTTGACCGTGATCGCCTCCAGCTTGGACGGGCGGGTGGCCCGGGCGTAGGCGAGCGCTCGCAGGGTCGGCTTGTGGATCTTGGAGACGAGGACGATCGCGTGCACACGGCTCGGCAGCATCTGGGCGTCCAGGTCGTCGTCGCTGATCCGCAGCTCGGCACGAACGCGCTCGTAGTGCCGCTGGATGCGCACCATGATGAAGAAGATGACGATCATCGCCGCGATGGCGTAGCCGGCCCCGTGGATGAACTTGGTCAGCAGCACCACCACCAGCACGGTGCCCGACATCGTCGCGCCGACGGCGTTGATGACGCGGCTGCGCATCATCCGGCGTCGCACGGCCGCATCACGCTCGAGCCGCAGGTGACGGTTCCAGTGCCGGATCATGCCGGTCTGGCTCAACGTGAACGAGACGAAGACGCCGACGATGTAGAGCTGGATCAGCTTGGTGACCTCGGCGTTGTAGATCACGATGAGCAGGGCCGCCGCGCCGGCGAGGATGAGGATGCCGTTGGAGAAGGCGAGCCGGTCGCCGCGGGTGTGCAGCTGGCGGGGCAGGTAGCCGTCCTTGGCGAGGATCGAGGCCAGCACCGGGAACCCGTTGAAGGCCGTGTTGGCAGCCAGGATCAGGATGAGTCCGGCCACGATCGAGACCAGGACGACTCCGGGGTGGAAGCCGGAGAAGACCGCCTTGGCCACCTGCCCCATGATCGTGTCCTGGACGTAGGAGTCGCCGACCGGTTTGCCGTCGCGGAGCAGCTGGGTGCCGGGGTCCTCGGCGTACTTGATGCCGGTCCACTTGGCCAGGGTCAGCATCGACATGAGCATCGTGATGGCGATGACGCCCATGAGCAGGAGGGTGGTCGCGGCGTTCTTGCTCTTGGGCTTCTGGAAGGCGGGGACGCCGTTGGAGATGGCCTCGACGCCGGTGAGCGCCGCGCAGCCGGACGAGAAGGCGCGCAGGAGCAGGAACATCATCGCGAAGCTGCCGAGGGACTCGAAGCCCTTCTCCGGGGCCAGCGTCAGTCCGGCGCTCTCCGCCTGGGGCAGCGACCCGGAGACCTCGCGGATCAGCCCGACGATGCCCATGCCGATGACGCTCGCCATGAAGAGGTAGACCGGCAGCGCGAACGCCTTGCCCGACTCACGCACTCCACGCAGGTTCATCGCGGTGAGCAGCGCGACCAGCCCGACGGCGACGATCACCTCGTGGCCGCGGATGAAGGGCAGCGCCGCTGCGGCGTTCTGGACGCCCGACGAGATCGACACCGCCACGGTGAGGACGTAGTCGACGAGCAACGACGCGGCGACCGTGAGGCCGGCCTTCGGCCCGAGGTTGGTGGTCGCGACCTCGTAGTCACCACCGCCTGAGGGGTAGGCGTGCACGTTCTGGCGGTACGACGCGACGACGACCAGCATGACGCCGACGACGCACAGCCCGATCTCCCACGAGTGGGTCAGGGCGAGGAAGCCACCAGCCAGGCCGAGCGTCAGGAAGATCTCGTCCGGCGCGTAGGCCACGGAAGACAAGGCGTCGCTGGCGAAGATCGGCAGCGCGAGCCGCTTCGGCAGGAGCGTGTCGCCCAGCCGGTCACTGCGCATCGCGCGTCCGACGAGCACGCGCTTGACGACACGTGAAGAGTTGGGCACGGCCAACACTCTAGGGCGCGGTATCCACGGCTGCGCGGCGCCCTGCGGCGGTGGGAGGGCGCGGTGTAGCGTCGGCGTCGTGCATTTCGTCATCATGGGCTGCGGCCGGGTGGGTTCCTCCCTCGCGCACAGCCTCGAGACCCTGGGCCACGACGTCGCGATCATCGACCAGGAGGAGTCGGCCTTCCGTCGGCTCGGATCCACGTTCGAGGGTCGTCGGGTGACGGGGGTCGGGTTCGACCGCGACACCCTGCACGAGGCCGGCATCGCCGACGCCTATGCGTTCGCGGCGGTCTCCAGTGGTGACAACTCCAACATCCTCGCGGCCCGGGTGGCGCGCGAGACCTTCGGCGTCGAGCACGTCGTCGCCCGCATCTACGACCCCGGTCGCGCCGAGGTCTACCAGCGGCTCGGCATCCCCACGGTCGCCACGGTGAAGTGGACCGCCGACCAGATGATGCGGCGCCTGCTGCCCCAGGGCCACGTCCCCGAGTTCGTCGACCCGTCGGGCAACGTCGTCATCGCCGAGGTGACCGTCAACCCCGGCTGGGTCGGGCGACGCATCACCGAGCTCGAGGATGCGACGGGCGCCCGCGCGGCATACCTGACCCGCTTGGGCGTGGCCACGCTCCCCGCCGCGGACAGCGTCTTCCAGGAGGGCGACCTGCTCCACCTCGCCGCCCTCGCGGCCGAGCTGCCCTCCGTCGAGCGCACGCTCGACGGACCGCCCGCCGTGACCGACCAGTGAGCCCCACGAACACCGAGCCCCACGAACCCTGAGCACGAAGGAACCAAGCATGCGCGTCGTCATCGCCGGTGCAGGCAGCGTGGGCCGCTCGATCGCCCGCGAGCTGCTGCACAACGGTCACCAGGTGCTCCTCATGGACCGCGAGCGCAAGGACGTCCAGGCCAGCAAGATCCCTGACGCCAACTGGCTGCTCGCCGACGCCTGTGAGATCACCGCACTTCACGAGGCCGGGTTGGCCGAGTGCGACGTGGTCGTCGCCGCGACCGGTGACGACAAGGTCAACCTGGTCGTGTCACTGCTGGCGAAGACCGAGTTCGGGGTGCCGCGCACCGTGGCGCGGGTGAACAACCCCAAGAACGAGTGGATGTTCGACGAGGCGTGGGGCGTGGACGTCGCAGTGTCGACCCCACGGCTGATGACGGCCCTGGTCGAGGAAGCCGTGAGCATCGGCGACCTCGTGCGGATCTTCCAGTTCCAGCAGGGCAAGGCGACGATGGTGGAGCTCACGCTGCCGCCTGACAGCCCCTACGCCGGCAAGCGGGTCGGCGACGTCGACTTCCCCGGTGAGACCGTGCTGGTCGGGATCATCCGCGAGGACCACCCGATCGCCCCCAGCCGCGACGACTCGCTCGAACCGCACGACGAGCTGCTGTTCATCTCGACGCCGGAGTTCGAGGACGAGCTCGAGGCGATGCTGAGCCCGGGTCAGAGGGTGCCGCGCGGCGAGGAGTGAACCGAGCCCTCGGGCTCAACCTCTCCCTGCTCCTCCGCCGGTAGTGCGTCGACCTCGGACTCGCGGGCGTCTGCCTCTGCGTCGGGCCGTGCCTCGTCGGCGGGGTCCAGCTCGGGCGGGGTGTGTCCCTTGACGAGCATGAGGCCCATCACGCCGATCCCGGCCAGCCAGAGCGGCCACCCCAGCACGACCTTCGCGACGCCCAGCAGCGCGACCTGGCTCGCGAGGTAGAGCGGCACCATCACCACGAGCCGGATCACGAAGAGCCCGACCAGCACCAGGGTCAACCGCTGACAGACGCGCACGAGACCGCGGTCGCGGTGCCAGCCGACCGGGTCGTCGGCCATCCGCGGGTCACCCGCGCCGACCATGAAGCCCACCAGGGGCCAGCGCAGGGCCACCGAGACCAGGGCCACCGCGAGCATCACGGCGTTCCAGATGATGCCGGGGAGGAAGGCGTCCTCGGCCTTGCCGCTGCGCAGCGCGAAGAACGCGGCGATGGCGGTGGGGAAGACGGCCGACAGGACGTACTGCAGGCTCTGCCGCTGGACCACGCGCACGACGGCCAGGACGACCGTCACCGCCACCGACGCGATGATCGCGATGGTCAGGTCCTGGCGCCAGACCCAGAGGACGACGAACGCCACGGTGGGCAGGGCCGTCTCGATCGAACCGCGCCAGCCGCCCAGGGCGGTCGACAGCCGGTGCCGGATCAGCTCCTCGACGGTGACGCCGGCCGCGGGGTCAGTGGGCACGCAGCGGGACGATCTCGTACGACGGGTTGAAGATCGTCGGGGTGCCGCGGGTGTAGGTCACGCGGCCGTGCGCGCGCAGGTAGGTGCCGGGCTCGATCCCGCCGATCGTGCGACGGCCCAGCCAGACGAGGTTGATCGTGCGGCTCCCGTCGTAGAGGTCGATCACCAGCGCGGGGACGTTGACCCGCGGCCGCAGGGTGACGGCGCGGACGGTGCCGGAGACGGTGGCCTCCTGGCGGTCCTGCAGGTCGCACATGGGCGTACACCCCAGGCGCGCGGCGTCCTCCTGGAGCTCGTCGGCCTCCAGCTGGGTGACGGACTTCGTGAGCCGCTCGGAGAGCTTGGCCAGCGGTGACTTGTGGACCTGCGGCGTCCGCGGGTCGACGGGGGTGAGGTGCTTGATCGCCACGGTGTCCTACCTGACCTCGGTGATTTCGGGACCACGCTCGAACGGCTTGAGGTCGTCGACCCGGCTGGACGACCCAGCGGGGGCGTCGTCCCCGTGATCGTGGTCGTGGTCGTGGTCGTGGGGCGTCTGCATCTCGTCGGGCAGCTTGAGCAGCAGCATCTCGCGAGGGGCCATGGCGCTGTCGCCGCGCACGACCACGGTCCCGCGGACGACCTCGAGCAGCGGCTCGGCCGCGGCGTCCTCGATCGCCGCCCGCCCGGAGAACACGGCGCGCAGGAACCAGCGCGGGCCGTCGACGCCGGCGAACCGTGCCGGGGCGAAGACGGTGCGACCGTCCGGCCCGGCCGAGGGCATCCGGGTGCGCAGCTCGGTGCCGAGCACTCCCCGGGCCTCGTCGGCGGTGCCACCCTGGGCCAGGATCGACTCGGCGATCTCGCTGCGGATGTCGTCCCAGATGCCCATCGTCTTGGGGGCAGCGAAGGCCTGGATCTGCACGGCCGAGTCACCGATCACCGCCGTCGCGCCGACCACCTGGTTGGCCGCCTCGTCGATCTCGAGCCGCAGCTCCATGCCGGGCACGCCCTTGATGCGCAGCGCGCCGAGGTCGAGCCGGCCGTCGTCGTCGTCGACCTCGGACGAGTCGAACGGCCCCGCGGCGCCGGTCCCGGCATCGACCGCGTGGTCGTCCGCTTGGTCGGCCGAGTGAGCGTCGGCCCGGTCGTCGGCCTGGTCGTCTGCCTGGTCGTCGGTGTCGCTGACGTCGCCCAGGTCCGCGAGGTCGAGGTCGGCGGCGCCGGTCCCGTCAGCCAGGTCGACGTCGTCGACGCTGTCGACGGTGTCGGTCGCGTCGGAGTTCTTGCCGCGTCGGAAAATGCCCACTGGTGAGTCAGTCCTTCGTTGTCGGGGGGTGGTCGCCGAAGCCACCACTGGCACCATGTCCAGTGTCACCCCGTGGGGTGGTTTCGAGCGAATCAACCTCGTGGAACTCGACCCGCGCGACCTCTTGCACCACCAGCTGGGCGATGCGGTCGCCACGGCGCACGGCGAAGGCGTCACGGGGGTCGAGGTTGACGAGGTTGACGAGGATCTCGCCGCGGTAGCCGGAGTCCACGGTGCCGGGGGCGTTGACGATGCTGATGCCGTGCTTGGCTGCCAGCCCGGAGCGGGGGTGCACCAGCCCGACCCAGCCGTCGGGGATCGCGAGCGCGACCCCGGTGGGGACCAGGGACCGCTCCCCCGGGGCGAGCGTCACGTCCGTGGCGGCGTAGAGGTCCGCCCCGGCGTCGCCCGGGTGGGCGTAGGACGGGAGCGGGAGCCCGGGGTCGAGCCGCCGGACCGCAACGGCCACCGTCGAGGTCGGAACGCGGGAAGGGCCAGTCACGTGGACTGACCCTATCCCTGCGTCGAGAGGAGGTGCATCCTGCACCGTGGTGCCCACGCTGCCGTCCTCCGTGTCATTGCTCACCTACGCGGCGCACTCCCGGCACACCATCTGACCGCCGGACTCGGAAGCCAGCTGGCTGCGGTGGTGCACGAGGAAGCACCGTGAGCAGGTGAACTCGTCGTACTGGCGCGGGATGACCCGCACCGAAAGCTCTTCGCCGGACAGGTCCGCACCGGGCAGCTCGAAGCCTTCGGCCTGTTCGGTCTCGTCGACGTCGACGCTGGATGCGCTCTTGTCGACGCGGCGGGACTTCAACTCCTCGATCGAGTCCTCGGACAGCTCGTCATCGGTCTTGCGCGGCGCGTCGTAGTCAGTCGCCATGGTCGCTGTCGCTCTCCCTGTTCTGTGGTCGTTCTGGGTCTTCCCGAAGATCGGGAAAAACGATCGGCCGGTGCCCCGGCAATACGATTCGCCCGTGTAACGCTGGTGGTCACGGTTTTGTGCCCGTTGCCGGGCGGGATTGTGCCCTATCCACGGCGCCACGTCACCATCGTGTCCAGATCCGGTCCGCCCGCGTCTCCGAAGCCCCACGTAAGCACCGCCACACGACCGGCGCGCCACCCCGGTCCGCGCGCCAGCGGCATACCAAGTGCTGGTCTGGGTTCACCCAAGATTCACCTCTGACGGGCAACCCCGACTCCCTGTTTCGGCGTCTGAACCCGTAGAGTCCTCACTTCGGCCCGGCCGACCCGACTCGTGAAACGACCATCTGACACACGAAGAGAGGGGTGCACCATGACCGAGTTCCACACCGAGATCACCCAGCGCGCAGCCCGCGCCGTCCAGTCCCTTCGCACGGCCCAGGAGTCCGGCGACGACTACCTCGCCTCCGTCCGTGAGGCCGAGCTCGAGAACCTGGCTCGCCTCGCCTCCGAGCACGGCCTGCGCATCCCTGAGCTCAGCGGCTACAGCGCCGCTTGAGCCAGACCTGCACGACGAAGCCGGTGCCGGGGCCACAGCCCCGGCGCCGGCTTCCTTCATGAGCTCGCTGTCAGAGGGTGGAGTCGGTGCCGGCCCGCCCGGCGGCGCGGAGCACCACCTCGTGCAGGGCGGTATGCAGCGTGGCCGCCGCCGCGACCACCATCCGGTCGCTGGGTGGCTCGCCTCCCAGGCCGGAGAAGACACCGCCCGCCTCCACCAGCACCAGCCAGGCCGCAGCCATGTCCCACGGGTTGAGGCCGCGCTCGTAGTAGCCGTCGAGGCTGCCTGCGGCCACCGAGCAGATGTCGAGGGCGGCGCTGCCGAGCCGGCGGATGTCGCGGACCTCCGGCAGGACGTCCAGCAGCACGGTCGCCTGCCACAGCCGCCGCGCCGTGTCGTAGCCGAAGCCGGTGCCGACCAGGGCGTGGCCCAGCGACGGCGGCTCGGCCACCTCGAGGCGGCGGGCCGGCGCCCGTCCGACCTCGAGCCGGGCCCCGGCACCGGCCCGTGCGCGGAAGAGCTCACCCGTCACCGGGTTGAACACGGCGCCGGCCACGGGCCGCCATGCCCCGGGGATCGTGGGGTCGCCGACCACGGCGGCCACGGACACCGAGTACGAGGGGATGCCGTAGAGGTAGTTGACGGTCCCGTCGATGGGGTCGACGACCCAGGTGATCGTGGAGCGCCCGTCGGTGCCGCCCTCCTCCTCGCCGAGGAAGCCGTCCTGGGGTCGCGCCTCGTGCAGGCGGGTCCGCAGCAGGTCCTGCGCCCGCTGGTCCATGACCGTGACGACATCCGTGGCGGTGCTCTTGGTCTTGGAGACCCCCAGGTTCGGGGGCCGTTCGTCGACGATGAGCCTGCCCGCTTCCATGGCGACGTCGACGGCGAGCGCCTCGAGAACCTCCAGGGTGGCGTCGTCGGGAGTGGTGAGGTCGGGGGTGGCGAGGTCCATGGTCAGTCCCGCCCGCAGAGCGCCGGCTTGGCCGCCCGCAGGTTCGGGCAGCACCCGGGGGCGCACACCGACGGCATGGCCGCTCGACCCGGCCAGGCGGGCACGACCGGCTCCTCACCGCGCGCCTGGGCGGCGCGCTCCAGCACGAGGTCGACCAGGCCGGACACGAACTCGGGGTCGACGCCGACGGTGGGCACGCGGGCCAGCCGGAGCCCGAGGCGCTCTGCCGTGGCGGCCGCCTCGGTGTCGAGGTCGTAGACGACCTCCATGTGGTCCGAGACGAAGCCGATCGGGGCCAGCACGACGGTCGTGGCACCCTCGGCCGCGAGCTCCTCGAGCCGGTCGTTGACGTCGGGCTCGAGCCAGGGCTGGGAGGGCGGACCCGAGCGCGAGCAGAACACCAGCTCACCGGTGAGCTCCGTGTCGAGGGTCGCGTTGACCTCGTCGGTGATCGCCGCCCCGAGCGCGAGGTGCTGGTGGCTGTAGGCGTTGCCGTCCTCGTCGCCGGGCCCGGAGGTGTCGTCCATCGCCGTGGGGATCGAGTGCGTGACGAAGAGCAGGCGGATCCCCTCCGGGTCCACCCCGTCCCGCAGCACCCCGCGCACGGCCTCGGTCACCAGCCGGGTGTTGGCTCGGGCGAACCCGGGGTGGTTGGCGTAGGGCCGGACCTTGTCGAGCTCGATCACGATGCCGCGCTCGGCCACTGACTCCTGGGCTGCGGCGAGGTCCTCGCGGTACTGCCGGCAGGAGGAGTAGGAGGAGTAGGCGCTCGTGACGACGGTGACCAGCCGCTGCATCCCCTGCCGCGCCGCCTCGGCGAGCGCCTCGGCGGTGAACGGGGTGAAGTTGCGGTTGCCCCAGATCACCGGCGTCGGGATCTCGCGACGGTCCAGCTCGGCTCGCAGGGCGGCCAGCAGGGCGCGGTTCTGGTCGTTGATGGGGCTGCGGCCACCGAAGCCGTAATAGTGCTCCCCCACCTCCTCGAGGCGCTCGTCCGGGATGTTCTTGCCCGCCGTGACCGTGCGCAGGAACGGCAGCACGTCCTCCGGCTTCTCCGGGCCGCCGAAGGACAGCAGCAGGATGCCGTCGTAGGGCTCGAGGGGTTGCTCGGTGGTCATGGGGTGGGTCCGTTCATGTGAGGTCTCCCGTGCGCAGTGGTTTGGGGGCGTGGACGTCGAGGACGACCGCCACCATCCGCATGACGAAGACGAGTGCGACACACCCCCAGATGGTGAAGGAGTTGACGAGGTCGTAGTGGTGGGCGGTGACGATCAGGATCGAGCCGAGCAGGGCCGGGAGCGCGTACATCTCTCGTCGCAGCACCTCGGGCACCTGGCCGGCCAGGACGTCGCGGATGATGCCGCCCCCGACAGCGGTGATGCCACCGACGAACACGGAGGTGAGCGGGTCCATCCCGGCTCCGAGCGCCTTGAGCGACCCCCCGATGGCGAAGACGGCCAGCCCCGCGGCGTCGAGCACGCGGACGAAGCGCGAGATGCGTTCGACGCCGGGGTGGTAGAGGAAAGTCACCAGTCCGGCGACGACGGAGCAGGTCAGCAGACGCCAGTCGGAGATGCCTACTGGGGGCAGGGCGCCGATGAGGACGTCCCGGATCACCCCTCCTCCGAGCGCGGCCGCCCCGGACAGGACGAGCACCCCGAACAGGTCGAGCCGCTTCTTGACGGCCACCAGCCCACCGGACAGCGCGAAGGCGAACACGCCGACGAGGTCGAGTGCCAGCTGGAGGTGTGCGTCGAAGGTGAGCATCGCGAGGTCAAAACTACCGTTGCGGCGTGGTCGCTTTCGCCTCGACCTCGGGGATGGCAGAGTCAGCAGCACGGTGCCCGATCCAACGAGCGAGGGCGATACGGGAGACATGCCGATACTGGAGACGATGGCAATGCGGGATTTGCGGCTGATCGGTGTGCAGGAGGACGGCCAGCACCTCTTGCTGTCCGATTCCGACGGAGAGCGCTTCCGCGTCCAGCTCGACGAACCGCTCCGGGCCGCCGCCAGGCGCGACCGGCCCCGCCTCGGACAGCTCCAGATCGAGATCGACGGCGGGATGCGCCCGCGCGAGGTGCAGGCCCTCATCCGTGGCGGGCTCTCGGCCGACGAGGTCGCCGAGCGGTCCGGTTGGCCGGTGGAGAAGGTCCGTCGCTACGAAGGACCGATCCTCGCCGAGCGCGAGTACGTCGCGGGCCTGGCCAGGGCTGTCCGGCTCCGTGGCCGCTCGGCGGGAGGCGCCAGTGCGCCCACCCTCTCCGCCCGCGTGAGCCAGCGACTGTCCGGCCGCGGGGTCGACCCTGCCTCGGCCGACTGGGACTCCGCCCGCGGCACCGAGGGCGACTGGACGATCATCCTCACCTTCCCGGCAGGCGGTCGCGAGCGGCAGGCGCGGTGGTCCTTCGACGTGCAGGCACGCACCGTCGCAGCGGCCGACGACGAGGCGCGCTGGCTCAGCGAGGAGGACGTGTCCGGCACGAGCTCACCCCTGCCGGCACCACACCTCGTCTCTGCCCCCGTGCGGGCGACCACCGTCTACGACGTCGAGGCCGAGGGCGGAGTGGGATCGGCACGCCGGGCAGCGACGCGCTCGACCTCCGCGACGGGTGGCACGCTCGACGAGCCGCTCGACCTCATGTCCGCCATGCGCGAGCGCGCGTCTCATCGGGGGCGCCCACGTCGCCGCAAGAGCCCCGCGACCCAGACTCCCGGCGACGACGCCCCCAGGGACGACGCTCTCCCCCTCGAGGACCTGGCCTACGACCCCGAGTCGATGCCTCCTCCCCCGGCCGCGCGCGGTCCACACCCCCTCGACCAGGCCTCCGATGACGGCTCCGTGGGCCACGACGTGCTGCCCGCGGCGCCGGAGGCACCGACCGAGCCTGCGGGGGCCGAGCGGGGACCCCAGCCGACCGACGCAGCAGACGACACCGACCACCGGGAGCCCGAGCCCGAGGTCGAGGCGACGACCGAGTCGCCCGCCGAAGCGGAGCCCGGGTCGGCCCACCGTCCGGGCGCGGGCTCGGGCAAGAAGTCCGCGCGCCGCAGCGTGCCCAGCTGGGATGACGTCATGTTCGGGGCCAAGCCCCGCGACTAGCTGTACTGACCACACAGGTTGGGTACGCGGGACGCGGGACGCTGGTCGACTAGCCCTGCGGCACGGGGCAGACGTCGAGGTCGAACGGCAGCACGTCGGGGGACGTGGCGGCAGCTCGCGCGGCGGCGGAGTTCATCCGCCGCATGAAGTGCCGGCGGCACAGCACCTCGTACTCCACGAGGGTCTCGGTGCCCGGCTTGGTGTCGCCGACGACGACCTGCTCGCCCTCGACCACCATCACTCCGTCGACCACTCGCGCGTTGTGCGTGGCGCGGCGCCCACACCAGCACAGGGCCTCGACCTGGAGCACCGAGACCCGGTCGGCGAGCTCGATCATCCGTCTCGACCCGGGGAACAGCTGGGTGCGGAAGTCGGCGGTGATGCCGAACGCGAACACGTCGATGCCCATCTCGTCGACCAGCTTCGCGAGCTGCTCGACCTGCTCCGGGGTGTAGAACTGCACCTCGTCACAGATCAGGTAGTCGACGCGCAGCCCGCTGGTCGCGTGCTCGACCACGGCCTCCCAGAAGTCGAGGTCGTCGCTGACCTCGTGGGCGGCGGTCGACAGCCCGAGCCGGGACGACAGCACATCGGTGCCGGCGCGGTCGAGCTTGGTGTAGATCAGGCCCGACCGACCCCGCGCCTGGTGGTTGTGGTCCATCTGGAGTGCAAGGGTCGACTTGCCGCAGTCCATGGTCCCGGAGAAGAAGACGAGCTCAGCCACGAGAGGACACCCTAGGCGTTGTCCCGCGCCGGGACGTGGAACCACGGCACGGCGGACTCCTCGGGTGTCAGGGATCCGTGCAGACCGAGCAGGGCGAGGAGCTGGGGACGGGCCCGGCGCGAGTCGACGATGGCGAAGTTGTCGCGCATCGCCACGACGAGGTCACCGATCCGGGCCCGGTTGACCTCGCTGACCGGACCGAACCACCCCTCGCGGGTGGCCTCCTCGCGGGTGCGGATCCAAGCCCGCTCCCCCACCCGGTCGGCCCAGGTCTGGGCGACGTCGGCGGCCGCCCCCTCCTCGCAGTAGAGCTGCAGGGCGCGCGGCTCTCCGCCGACGTGCCGGATGCCCGCGGCCAGCTCGGCGTCGTGGGCCAGGTCGATCCGCAGTGCGTGCGGGGCGTCGACCATGCCGTGGTCGGCGGTGATGTGGACCGCGGTGTCGCTGGGCACCGAGCGCACCAGCCGGCCGAGCTCGGCATCGATGGCCTCGAGCTCGTCACCCCACTCCCACGACTGGCACCCGTGCACGTGCCCCACCTTGTCCAGCTCGCCCCAGTAGAGGTACACCATCGACCGGGCACTGGCCCGCACTGCTGCCAGGCTCGCGTCGACCCGTTCGGCGAGGGTGTCTGCGGCCCGGAACCTCCCGCCCCGCAACGCTGCTCGCGTCAGGCCCGACCCGTCGAAGAAGCCCGGGCCGACGCGGGTGACGGACACCCCAGCGCCTTCGACGACCTCGAAGACGGTCTGCTGTGGTTGCCAGGCGAGGGGGTCGGGACCGTCCTCCCAGGACAGCTCGTTGACCAGCCGGTCCTCGCCCGGCACCAGCACCTCATAGCCCAGGAGGCCGTGGGAGCCAGGCGGAAGGCCCGTCCCGAACGTGCCCATCGAGGTCGCGGTCGTGGCGGGGAACCCGGCGGTGATCCGGTGCGCGGCCGGCAGGAGCGAACGGAGGAAGGGAGCGTGCCCACCGCGTCGGCGGATCAGCTCGTAGCCCAGCCCGTCGACGAGGACGACGACCGCTCGCCGGGCCCCGGGCAGCGGCAGGTGACCGGGACCGGCATACCGTGGCACGCCCAAGCTGGCGGCGACGGCCGGCAGCACCCCGGCGAGGCCGGACTGGTCGTATCGGGGCGGGAGCAGACCTTCGTGGGGCATCGGCTAGGGGTTCGCCCGGGTCAGGTCGAGAGATTCGGCCGCGACGGTCGGGTCGGTCGGGTCGAGCAAGGACTGACCGCGGTCGCGACGCACCTCAGCTGCCGATGCTCGCCGAGAGCTCTCGCGCGAACCCCAGGGCGTGCTGCAGGGCCGCCTCGCCCTCGGCATCGGCACTGATCCGCAGCGAGATGTCGTCGGATGCGACGCTGCCCTCGTAGCCGTGGTCGGCATCGCAGTCGGGGTCGGCACACGTGGCGGGCATGAGGTCGATCCGGCTGACCGCCCCCCAGCCCAGCGTCAGCGTGATCTCGCGTCCGAGCGAGCCGGGCTGGTACTCCTGCGGCCGCGCGACGACGTGCGTGATCATCACGCCCCGCACCGCCGACAGGGGCACGCTCTCGGTCGTGGCGGTCGCGACGTCCTCGTGGCCGGGTCGCTCGTCGGTGTGGTCGTCGGCGTGGGCGATGACCAGCCGGGTGCCGGTCAGGGCCAGCACGGTGATGTGCCGACGGACGACGTCGTGGTCGAACGTCGTCTCCTGGTGCACGAGGTGCGACACCACTTCCTCCGAGCCGAGTGCGGCCTGGACCACGTCTGCCACGAGTGCCGGGTAGTAGCCGGCCTGCTCGATCGCCCGCGTCAGGTCGACCGGCAGCGGGATGAGGGGTGCAGCAGCACTCTGCGACGAGGCACTGTGCGAGGAGGTGGGACCCATACGTCCATCTTGCCCTAGGCCGACCGGTGGCGCTCCGGCTAGGTCGGCTAGGTCAGCGTGCGGCGACCCTGGTCCTGCCTTCGCGGGGTCGGGGCCAGCGTGACCTCGGCGCCGAGCACGTCGACTCCCCCGACGTGTGCGTTGACCGGGTTGAGCACGAGGCTGCCGACCTCCGGCAGGTTGTCGGCCAGCACCGACACCCGGGCGATCAGGTCGGCCAGCGCCGCGCGGTGGACCGGCGCCGCACCCCGGTGCCCGTGCAGCATCGGCGACGCCTTCACCGACGAGATGAGGTCGGAGACGTCGACGTCCGTCAACGGCGGGATCCGGTGCCCGATGTCGCCGAGGAGCTCCGTGGGCGGTCCCGCGATGCTGAACGACACGACCGGGCCGAAGAGGGGGTCCTCGTCGGACCGCACCACGCACGACACCCCCGGCGTGGCCATCCGCTGGATGACGAAGCTGTTGGCCGACATCGGCGCCAGTCGCTCGTTGAGCCCTTCGAACGCCTCACGCAGCTGCGCCTCCGACCGGAGGTCGACCCGGATCCCGCTCAGCCCCGGGGAGTGCCGCATGAGCGGCGCCACCGACTTGATGACCACCGGGTAGCCGATGGCCTCGGCAGCAGTCACCGCCTCGTCGACGGTACGGGCCGGCACACTGCCCCACACGTCGATCCCGTAGGTGGCCAGCAGCTCGGTGACCTCCTGCAGCGTGAGCCGCCGCCCTTCCGGCGACTCCTCGAGCACCCGCTCGACGAACGCCTCGGCGGCCTCGCGGTCGATCCCGACCGGGAGCACCGGTATGCCGCGGTCGCGAGCGCGCCACTCGGCATACCTCGTCGCGGCGGCCAGGGCGCGGACGGCGTCCTCCGGCATGGCGTAGGCGGGGACGACCGTGGTGCGCCCGTCGTCGGTGGTGCCGGACAGCCTCTCGAGGACACCCCGCATGCCGAGGAACGTTGCGAGGCAGGGCTTCTCGTGCTTCATGGCAGCATCGCGCACGGCGATGGCCACGTCCTCGTCGAGCGTGACGAGGGGTGGGATGAAGCAGGTCAGGACGCTGTCGACCTCGGGGTCGGCGAACGCATCGGCGAGCGCCTCGGCGAACTTCTCACCGCTCGCCTCGCTCGGCAGCGAGACCGGCCCGTGGGCGACCTGCAGGCCCCAGCTGACACACGCCTCGGCGCTCAGCGCCCCCAACGCGTCGGAGTTGCCGACGATGGCCACCCGGTTGCCCTGGGGCAGTGGCTGGTGGACCACGAGCTGGGCGACATCGAACATCTGGTGGACGTTCTCGACGCGGATCACGCCGGCCTGGCGCAGCATGGCGTCGAAGGCCTCGGGCCGGATCCGGGTGTGCCGGGCGCGGTGACCCGGGGGGACGCCGTAGGACGACACCCCCGACTTGACGACGATGACGGGTTTCGTGGAGGCGAGCCGCCGGGCGATCCGGGAGAACTTGCGAGGGTTGCCCATCGACTCGAGGTAGAGCCCGACCGCGTCGGTGCTGTCGTCGTCGATCCAGTACTGCATGAAGTCGTTGCCGGAGACGTCGACGCGGTTGCCGGCCGAGGCGAAGACGGAGATGCCGAGACCCCGGCGTGAGGCGGAGGCCAGCACGGCGATGCCCAGGGCCCCGCTCTGGGCGAACAGCCCCAGCCGTCCCGGGGGCGGCAGCTCGGGCGCGAGCGAGGCGTTCAGTCGCACCGCAGGGTCGTTGTTGATCACCCCGAACGAGTTGGGGCCGAGCACTCGCATCCCGGACTCGCGGACGGCAGTGAGCAGGCGGGACTGCAGCTCCGCGCCGTCGGGGCCGGACTCGGCGAAGCCGGCGCTCACCACCAGCAACGTCTTGACGCCCGCCTCGGCGCAGTCGGCCACGACGTCGAGGACCTCGTCGGCGGGGACTGCGACCACCGCGAGGTCGACGTCGTCGGGGATCTCGGAGACCCGGGTGTGGGCCGGCAGCCCGAGCACCTCCATGGCCTCGCGGTTGACCGCGTGGACGGCGCCGTTGAAGTCGGCCGCGAGGATGTTGGACAGGATGTGGTGGCCGATCGACTCCGGCCGACGACTCGCCCCGACCACGGCGATCGAGTCGGGGAAGAGCACCGAGTGCATGCTGACCGACTCGGCGCGGTGCTCGCGCGACAGCCGCACCGCCTCGGAGCGCTCGGTCGGCTTGATCTGGAAGGTGAGCGAGACGACGCCGTCCTCGAAGCGGCGGCTCACCTCGTAGCCGGCGTCGGAGAAGACCGAGATCATCTTGCGGTTCTGCGGCAGGACCTCGGCGGTGAACTCCTCGACCCCCGACTCCCAGGCGATCACGGCCAGGTGCTCGAGGAGCACGGAGCCGATCCCCCGACCCTGGTAGCTGTCGGAGATGTTGAAGGCCACCTCCGCGCTCGTCGGGGTGACCCGGTCGTAGCGCCCGATCCCGATGATGTCGCCCCGCACGGTCGCCACCAGGGCCACCCGGTCGTGGTAGTCGACGTTGGTGAACCGGGTGACGTCACGGTCGCTCAGCTGGCGCAGGGGCGCGAAGAAGCGCATGTAGATCGACTCGGCGGACTGGCCGGCGTGGAACCGGTGCACGGCGTCGACGTCGCTCGGCGTGATCGGACGCAGGTGGGCCACCGACCCGTCTCGCAGGACGACGTCGGCCTCCCACGACACCGGGTAACCGGCGGGAAGCGCCGAGGCCTCACTCATGGCCGAAAGCATGTCACGTCCGGGTGTCCCCGAACCGGCTGACCCGCCCTGCGACCGCCGTGCGACCGCCGTGCGACCGCCGTGCGACCGGGCAGCGCGCTGAGGCGTGCTCTAGCGCGCTACTTCCTGAACGACCGCTGTTCGAACGAGGCCCCGCTGTCAGTGCTGACGTCGTACCTACCGCCACGGGCCACCGCGTAGACGATCGGCCCGCCTGCGGCACCGACCCAGACGAAGGAGTCGTCAGCGCCCTGGTCCAGCCGAGGGCGGGCCCACGTGGCTCCCCCGTCCCGGGTCGACAGGATCGCGGTGGCGTTCTGGTAGGCCGGGATGCTGACGGTCAGACCCTGGAGCACCACGACGAAGTGCCTCAGGTCAGCCGCCGTCAGCCACACGCCGGGGGCGCCGGGGGTGGCCAGGTCCGGCGATGCCTGCGCAGGCGACCACGATCGGCCGCTGTCAGTGGAGGTGGCGAGCGCGTAGGACTTGCCCGGTGCGCCAGAGGCGCGGCACACGGCAACCAGCGCACCGCGGGTCCGTGCCGTCCCCCAGACCCAGACACCACCCGTCGATGCGCAACCGCGGGGCCGCGAGACAGGGTTTGGCGTACCTGAGACCCGCTGCGGCAGCGACTGCGCTTCCTGGTCCTCGTAGGAGACGCTGACGTACGCGTCGGTGCCGTCCATGCTCAACCACGCCCCGTCCGCCGGCGCCGGCGTGTCCAGCCCTACGACCTTCGCCGCCTTGGCCCCGGTGACGTCCGTCGACCAGACCTCGAGGCCCGCGCATCCCCGGGTGCCCTTCTCGGAGAGAAGGCAGCTGCTCGCCGTCACCATCCACACCTGCTTGCCGTCGGTCTCCAGCGACAGGACGGTGCGACCGCTGACGTCCACCGGGTCCCAGTGCCGGCCGCCGTCGACCGTGCGCATCGTGGTGCTGCCGTAGACGTAGCCGACCTGCGGGTTGGCGAAACGGATGCCCACGACCTGGCCGGGGTCGGCCGGGGTGGTGCGCGGGCCGGGGCTGGTGAGCGTGGTGAAGGACGCCCGGGTGGTCCACGTGGCACCGTCGTCGTCCGAGCCGATGACAGCGGTGCACTCCCCCTTGGGGCACGTCGCCTTGCCGAGGGCGAACAGGTGCTTCCCGCCGGCGTTGGTCATGGACACGATGTCGAAGCTGTTGGGCGCCGGGAAGGTGGTCGCCGTCGGGGTGCCCGGCGATGAGGTCCCGCCGGTGGCCGACGGCTGCGCCAGCGTGGTGGCCTCGGTGGCGCTGACCGTGGCCGTGGAGACGGCGGCCGTGCTGCTGGCGGGGTCGGCCGCACGGTCGGTACCGGGTCCGCGTCCGTTGCCCCACAACACTCCGCCAACCAGGACGACCGCCGCGGCACCGGCGAGGTAGGGCAGCCAGCTGCGGCGCACCGGACGGCGCGCCTCGACGAGGATCGACTCCCAGCGGTCGGCCCCGGCGGGCAGGTCACGGATGTCGGCTCGCTCGCGGGCGAAGAAGTCGGCGACCGGGTCGCGCTGCTCTCCCTCGTCGGGCAGGTCGGACAGGTGGCGGTTCATCGGATCTCTCCCAGCATCGTCGCCATCCGCTGGCGCGCGTCGAACAGGTCCCGCTTGATGGTTCCCTCGGACTTCTCGAGCTGCCTGGCCACGGTGGCCACCGGAAGGTCGGCGAAGTAGTGCAGCATGACCACCACCCGCAACCGGTCGGGCAGCGCCTCGACGGCGTCCCGGACGGTGAGGGTTGTCGCGGGGTCGGCGTCGGTCGTGAAGTCGTCGCGACCGGCCTCGTGCCGCCGGTAGGCGGCCGCCTCGCGACCGCGCTTGCGCCAGTGGTCCCGGACCAGGTTGGCCGTCACCGTGTAGAGCCACGGCCTCGGCTCGTCGACCCGGCCGAAGTCCCGGAACAGCTTGAGGAACGCCTCGGTCGCGAGGTCGTGGGCCAGGTCGGGGTCGCCCACGAGCTTGGCGGTCCACCCCGCGAGGCGGGCGTAGTGCACGTCGTAGAGCTCACGGACGGACGCTTCCACGTCCACGCGGTCTCGCGCCGGCACTGCCACCCCTCCCGTGAGTGCCACCGCGGCCATGGTCGTCATGCCTCGTGGACGCCGCAGGGCGGTCCCGGGTTGGCAGTGCTGGGCGGGTGGGTCGTCGGCCAGTCTTGCAGGCAGGGTGCACGGGCCATCCGGTGCCTCGACGGCCGCCACGACAGGATGACCCCATGGAGTTCGCAGACGTGCTCAGGCGGCGCCGCATGGTGCGACGCTTCGACCCCGACCGACCGGTCCCGCCCGCCGTCCTCGACGCGGTCCTGTATGCCGCGCAGCGGGCTCCCAGCGCCGGCTTCAGCCAGGGCTGGGACTTCGTGGTGCTCCTGGAGGACGACGACCGCTCGCGGTTCTGGAGTGCGACCCGCGACCCGGCATCAGGCGCACCGCGCGACGCCTGGCTGGCCGGCGTCTCGGCGGCGCCGGTGCTGGTGCTCTGCCTGTCCGACCCGGACACCTACCTCGACCGCTACGCCGAGCCCGACAAAGGCTGGGACGACCGTGACCCGGCGCGCTGGCCGGTCCCCTACTGGGACGTCGACACCGGGATGGCCGCCATGCTGATGCTGCTCGCGGCGGTCGACCAGGGGGTGGGGGCGCTGTTCTTCGGGGTCCCAGCGCCCAGGCACGCGGCGGTGCGCCGGGCACACGGCATACCGGAGAACCGGCGGCTCGTCGGCGTCGTGGCCCTGGGCCACGAGCTGCGGCGCACCGAGGGGTCCAGCCGGACCCGGCCACGGCGCGCGGCCACCGAGGTCGTGCACTGGGGGCACTTCAAGGGCGCCGACCTCGGGGTCAGCGAGGGCACCCAGCACGGGGTCAGCGGCGAGTCGGGGGCAACCCCGGTCTAGGCGTGGGACAAGATTGGGGGGATCCCCGCACCGAGCGGGGACGACCGCGAGGAGTTGCACGCACGCATGGCCCGCAAGACCCCACCCGCACCGGCCGACGACAGCTACGTCGAGCGGATCGTCGACATCGACGTCGAGGAGGAGATGCAGGGGGCGTTCCTCGAGTACGCCTACTCGGTCATCTACTCGCGCGCCCTGCCTGACGCGCGCGACGGTCTCAAGCCGGTCCAGCGCCGCATCCTGTTCTCCATGGCCGAGATGGGGCTGCGCCCCGACCGCGGTCACGTGAAGTCCTCCCGTGTCGTGGGCGACGTGATGGGCAAGTACCACCCGCACGGGGACACGGCGATCTACGACGCCCTGGTCCGCATGGCCCAGCCGTTCACGATGCGCCTGCCGCTCGTCGACGGCCACGGCAACTTCGGCTCGCTCGACGACGGCCCGGCTGCCTCGCGCTACACCGAGGCCCGGCTCGCTGCCGCCGCGATGCTGATGGTCACCGGTCTTGACGAGGAGACCGTCGACTTCATCCCCAACTACGACGACCAGCTCCTCCAGCCTGCGGTGCTCCCCGCTGCCTTCCCCAACCTGCTCGTCAACGGTGCCAGCGGGATCGCTGTCGGCATGGCCACCAACATGGCCCCCCACAACCTCGTCGAGGTGATCGGCGCGGCTCGTCACCTCATCGCCAACCCCACTTGCTCGCTCGACGACCTCATGCGGTTCGTGCCGGGCCCGGACCTGCCCCAGGGCGGACGGATCATCGGGCTCGACGGGATCCGGGACGCGTACCTGGGCGGCCGCGGCAGCTTCCGGACCCGGGCCACCACGCGGATCGAGAAGACCTCGCCCCGGCGGATGGGCATCGTCGTCACCGAGCTCCCCTACCTCGTCGGTCCCGAGAAGGTGATCGAGAAGATCAAGGACGCAGTCCAGTCCAAGAAGCTCCAGGGCATCTCCGACGTCAAGGACCTGACCGACCGCAAGCACGGGCTGCGCCTCGTCATCGAGGTGAAGAACGGCTTCAACCCCGACGCCGTCCTCGAGCAGCTCTACAAGCTCACCCCGATGGAGGACTCGTTCTCCATCAACAACGTCGCGCTCGTCGACGGTCAGCCAAAGACGTTGGGGCTCAAGGATCTTCTGCGCGTCTACGTCGACTTCCGCACCGACGTGGTTCGTCGCCGCACCGAGTACCGGCTCACCAAGTACAAGGACCGCCTGCACCTGGTCGAGGGACTGCTCATCGCGATCCTCGACATCGACGAGGTCATCCAGGTGATCCGCACCTCGGACGACGCAGCCGCCGCTCGCCTTCGGCTGATCGACGTCTTCGACCTCTCCGAGGCGCAGGCCAACTACATCCTCGAGCTCCAGCTGCGCCGCCTGACCAAGTTCAGCCGGCTCGAGCTCGACAAGGAGAAGACCGAGCTGGAGCGCCTCATCGAGGAGCTCGAAGCCATCCTCGGTGACGAGAAGCTGCTGATGAAGACGGTCTCCACCGAGCTCGCCGACGTCGCGAAGGCGCACGGCACGCCCCGCCGGACGGTCCTGCTGGAGTCGGCCGGTGTGCCCGCGACGACCACCACCCCGCTCGAGGTCGCCGACGACCCGTGCTGGGTGCTGCTCTCCTCCACCGGGCTGCTGGCCCGCACCGGGTCGGCCGACCCGCTCCCGCTGGACTCGGCGCGCAGCAAGCACGACGCGCTCGTGGGAGCGGTCCGCACGACCGCCCGCGGTGAGGTCGGGCTCGTGACGTCCCGGGGCCGGCTCGTGCGGCTGTCCGCGCTGGAGCTGCCGACGCTGCCGCCGACCAACGGCTCGCCCAGCCTGTCCGGAGGTGCGCCGCTCGCGGCCTACGTCGACCTGCCCCCCGGTGAGGAGCCGTTGACCCTCGTGTCGGTCTCCCCCGAGTCGGCCGGGATCGCGCTCGGCACCGCCCAGGGCGTGGTCAAGCGGGTGACGGTGGACTACCCGTCCCGCCCCGACTTCGAGATCGTCTCCCTCAAGGACGGCGACGAGGTGGTGGGAGCCGTCGAGCTGGCGACCGGCACCGAAGACCTGGTCTTCATCACCTCCGACGCGCAGCTGCTGCGGTTCGGGGCCGCGGCCGTGCGACCCCAGGGACGGGCCGCCGGGGGCATGGCCGGCATCAAGCTCGGGTCCGGGCACCAGGTCACCTTCTTCGGTGCGGTGCCCCAGGGCGCCGACGGCGTGGTGGTCACCTCCTCCGGCTCCTCGGGGGCGCTCCCGGGCACCGAGCCCGGCTCACTCAAGGTCACGCCCTACTCGGAGTACCCGCCCAAGGGCCGGGCCACCGGTGGTGTGCGCTGCCACCGGTTCCTCAAGGGCGAGGACACCCTCGTCCTCGCCTGGGCGGGCGCGCTGCCGGCCCGGGCCGCGGCCGCGAACGGCGTGGCCCTCGACCTGCCCGAGGCCACCGGCCGCCGGGACGGCTCGGGTGTCCCTGCGGCAACCGCCATCGCCCGCATCGCCGGGCCGCCACTCTCGTGACGGCGCGGTCGTGACGTCAGCCAGTCCGCACAGCCCTGCCACCCATGCCACCCCGGCGCCGGACGCCTGTTCGGTGGGCTTCGACCGAGCCGACGTCAGCGCCTACGGCACGGCTGCGCGAGCCACCTTCTTCATCGCGCTCGAGCAGTCCGGGCCCTGGGGTCGAGATGCGGCGACTGAGTCGCATCTGCCTGCGGCTGTAGGACGTTCCCTGTCCGAGGAGTGTTCGGATCGCGGCGGTCGACTCTCCCTCATCCGCCGGCCGGGTCGCCACGCCGACGACGCGCGCGAGGCCGGCCACACGGCATACCTCGCCTGGGCGGGTGCCGCGCCCTGGCTGCTGCAGCTCTCGGTCAGGGACCCGGCAACGCTCCTCGACCTCGACCTCGACGCGCTCGCTCGCGGTGACCGCGAGGCCGTCCTGGCGACTGCGCCGGGCGCGACCCCCGCCGAGCCGATCCTCCTGTTGTGCACCAACGGACGCCGCGACGTCTGCTGCGCCGTCCGCGGTCGCCCGGTCGCCCTGGAGTCGTCCGCGGCCCACCCGGGGAGGGTGTGGGAGGCGTCCCACACCGGCGGACACCGGTTCGCCCCGACCGGCGTGCTGCTGCCGCACGGTGCCACGCTGGCCAGGCTCGACGCCGCGGCGAGTGCCGAGGTCCTGACCGCGGCCGACGCCGGCCACCTGCCCCGATCGGTCCTCGGACCGCTGCACGACCGCGGGCGCAGCCCCCTGTCCGGCCCCCACCAGGCCGCGGAGTCGTTCGTCCGGCACCGGGTGGGGATCACCGACCTGACCGGCCTCGACGTCGAGGACGCAGCGGTTGGCGTGGGCGACCGTGCGGATGACGCCGGTGGCTCGCTCGTGGTGCGGCACAGGGACGGTCGCGTGTGGCACGTGGCGCTCGAACGCCGCACGCACGAGGACCTGCCCGAGTCCTGCGGCAAGGCCGCTGTCCACGTGGCGGACTGGGTCGGGACCCTCGTCGACTGACGGATCGGGACAACTCCGGCTCGTCACGCGTGGATCACCTGCCAGTTACCCAATCGTTACCGGAACGACTGCGTCTTCGGATTGCGGCGGCGGAGCGTAAACGTTTACATGAACTCGGTTCACCTCAGCGCTGAGGGCAGTCCGCCCCAGCGCAACGCGAGAAGATGGAGGCGGGCGTATGGCCCTTCGAATGCACAAGCGGCGCACCCTCACGGTGATGGCCGGAGCTGTGGCCGTGGCGCTCGTTGCCGCTGCCTGTGGCGGCGATGACGGCGGCGGCACGGGCAGCACGGCTGGCTCCGGCGCTGCAGCCCGAGGCCCGATCACCTACGTCCAGGGCAAGGACAACAGCGGTCTGCTCGGCCCCATGGCCGAGAAGTGGAACTCCTCCCACCCGAACGAGAAGGTGACCGTCAAGGAGCAGTCCGACCAGGCCGACCAGCAGCACGACGACCTCGTGCAGCACTTCCAGGCCAAGGACCCGAGCTACGACGTCGTCTCCGTCGACGTCGTCTGGACAGCGGAGTTCGCCGCCAAGGGCTGGCTGACCCCGCTCAAGGACAAGATGGCCCTGCCGACCACCGGGTTCCTCGAGCCGACAGTCAAGGCCGCGACCTACAACAAGACGCTGTTCGCGGCCCCGACGTCCTCGGACGGCGCGATGCTCTACTACCGCAGCGACCTGGTGAAGACGCCGCCGAAGACGATCGACGAGATGTGGGGCATGTGCTCCATCGCCAAGCAGAACGGAATGGACTGCTTCGCAGGCCAGTTCGCCAAGTACGAGGGCGGCACGTGTAACGCCACCGAGTGGATGAACGCCTATGGCGCCAAGGTCGTCGACGACGCGGGCAAGCCCACCGTCGACTCCCCCGAGGCGGCGGCCGGCCTCAAGGCCCTGGCCGACCACTACAAGAGCGGTGACATCCCGAAGCAGGCGATCACCTACCAGGAGGAGCAGAGCCGTGCGGCCTTCCAGGACGGCAAGCTGCTGTTCCTGCGCAACTGGCCCTACGTCTACAACCTGGCCTCCACGGACAAGTCGTCCAAGGTCAAGGGCAAGTTCGCCGTCGCCCCGCTCCCCGGCCTGAACGGTCCCGGCACGTCGACGCTCGGTGGCCACATGGCGGCCATCAGCGCCTACTCGAAGTACAAGGCAACCGCCCTGGACTTCCTGAAGTTCCTCACCAGCCCCGAGCAGCAGAAGACCAACATGGAGAAGGGTTCGCTGGCCCCGGTCATCGAGTCCATCTACACCGACGAGGCACTGGTCAAGAAGTACCCGTACCTCCCGGTGCTCAAGGAGTCCATCGCCAACGCGGTCTCCCGTCCCGTCACCCCGTTCTACCCGCAGGTGACCCAGGCCATCCAGGACAACTTCTACGCCGCTATCCAGGGCCAGAAGACACCTGAGGCCGCGGTCAAGGACATGCAGTCCGCCATGGCGGCAGCCGGCGGCTGACCGGTCTGAACGCAACATCCCAAGGTGTGGGGGTGGCCCCACGGGGTCACCCCCACACCTGCAGGACCCCTGCCTTTCGCATCCTCGGTCGACGCTCCACTCGACCACCATCTCGACCCACCCTGAGACGCACCTCCCGGGCTAGGAGCAGGCATGAGCGCAGCCACATCCGCACCACCGCGATCGACTGGCACGAAGCCGAAGAAGAGCAAGGGCCTCAACGCAGGCCAAGGTCGCCTGGGCCTGATGCTCGTGGCACCCACCATGCTCTTCCTCGCGGTGATCATCATCTATCCGCTGTTCAAGGCGATCCAGCTGTCCTTCCAGAAGGACGCCGGCCTCGACCCGGCCACTGGGCTGTTCGTGGAGGGCGGCAACGCAGGGATCTCCAACTACACCCACTGGCTGCTCCAGAAGTGCGGCGAGGTGGACTGCCCGCCCGGCACGCTGGGCGCCCAGTTCTACGACGCCCTCTGGGTGACGCTGTTCTTCACCGTGGTCAGCGTCTTCTTCGAGGTCATCCTCGGCATGTGGTTCGCGATGATCATGAACCGCGACTTCAAGGGCCGCGGCCTGGTCCGCGCGGCCATCCTCGTGCCGTGGGCCATCCCCACGGCCGTGACCGCGAAGCTCTGGTTCTTCATCTTCGCCTTCGACGGAATCGCCAACCGGTTGTTGGGCATCGTCGGCATCAACCCACAGCTGTGGACGAGCGACCCCACGGCCGCCAAGTTCGCGATCATCATCGCCGACGTGTGGAAGACCACCCCGTTCATGGCGCTGCTCATCCTCGCCGGACTGCAGCTCGTGCCCGGCGACGTCTACGAGGCGGCGCAGATCGACGGTGCGACCAAGTGGCAGACCTTCACCAAGATCACGCTGCCGCTCGTCAAGGTGCCGCTCATGGTGGCCGTGCTGTTCCGCACGCTCGACGTGCTGCGCATCTACGACCTGCCGGCGATCCTCACCGGCGGTGGTGGAGGAACGACCTCGCTGTCGATGCTCGTCATCAAACAGATCCGTGGTGGCTTCCACAGCGCCTCGGCCCTGTCGACGATCGTCTTCCTCCTGATCGCCTTCACGGCTTGGCTGTTCATCCAGTTCGGCGGCGCGGACGTGGTGCAACGGCCACCCAAGTCCAAGAAACCTGACAAGCCAGCCGCCGAGACCGGCAACCCGGTCGCCGCCAACGCCACGTCGACGGGAGCATGAGATGAGCACCACGACCACGACGGCCGCGCCCCCGGACTCCGGCCGCACCGAGGCCCAGGAGATCCACTTCAAGAGTGAGCGCGGCGCCAAGATCCGCATGTACCTCGGCCTCGCGGCCCTGGTCATCTGGGGACTCGCCCCGTTCTACTGGATGGTCGTCACCGCGTTCCGCGACGTCGGCTACACGTTCGACACGTCGCCGTGGCCCACCCACGTGACGCTGGACAACTTCAAGACGGCCTTCTCGACCGACCGCGGCAACCACTTCGGTGCCGCGCTGTTCCACTCGGTCATCATCGGCATCGTCACCACCGCGGTGGCCCTGCTGGTGGGCGTCTTCGCCTCCTACGCGCTGGCTCGCCTGGACTTCCCGGGCAAGTACGCCGTCCTCGGGGTCATCCTCGGCGCATCGATGTTCCCGGGCGTGGCCCTGGTCTCGCCGCTGTTCCAGATGTTCTCCAACTTCGGCTGGCTGACCGGCGCCAACTACCAGGCCCTGATCATCCCGAACATCTCGTTCGCCCTACCGCTGACGATCTATACGTTGACGGCGTTCTTGTCCGAGATGCCATGGGAGCTCGAGGAATCCGCCCGGATCGACGGGTGCACCCCGGGTCAGGCGTTCCGCAAGATCATGCTCCCGCTTGCGGCGCCCGGTCTGTTCACGACCGCCATCCTGGCCTTCATCGCCAGCTGGAACGAGTACCTCCTGGCCGCGCAGTTCTCGACACCGAAGACCCAGACGGTCACGGTGGCCATCGCCCAGTTCACCGGAGCCCAACCCCACCAGGAGCCGTACACCGCGGTCATGGCGGCCGGGACCATCGTCACCGTGCCGCTCATCATCATGGTGCTCATCTTCCAGCGGGCCATCGTGTCCGGCCTCACGGCGGGAGGTGTGAAGGGCTAGGCGACAGCCGAAACCCCCAGCACCCATGGGAATCTTCAACCCAGGGGGCGGCACGGGCGGCCAACGGGCACGAGCCCAGCGGCTGGACATGCTGCTCGGAATCATCGGGTTCTTCGCGTTCATGGCCGTCGTCCAGACGGTGGTGCTGGAGGTCCGCGGGGAGTCGGCGGCAGGGTCCGCCGTGCTCCTCGCGGTCCTCCTGGCAGTCCTCTGGTTCGTGTGGCGGCTGCGGCGCAACACCGGCGTCTAGACCTCGAATGGGGGTTGCGAGATGACCACCATCGGCGATGTGGCCAAGGCCGCGGGCGTGTCCGTGGCCACCGTGTCCCGTGCGTTGCGCGGGGTGGACCGGGTCAGCCCCCGCACGCGCGACAGGGTGCTCGCGGCAGCCACCGAGCTGCACTACGTCGCCTCGCCCGCCGCGACCAGCCTCGTCTCCGGTCGGACCCGAGGGGTCGGCGTCATCACCCCGTACTTCAACCGGTGGTTCTTCGCCACCGTCGTCAGCGGCATCGAGAAGGTCCTGCGTGAGGAAGGCTTCCACGTCCTGTTGTGCGACCTCGAAGGCCACACCTTCGACACCCGGCTGCCGATCACCCAGACGATGCTCTGGAAGCGCGCCGACGGCGCGGTCATCCTCAACGTGCCCCCCGTGCCCGCCGAGCGGTCCCTCCTCGACCGCCTCGGTATGCCGGTGGTGACCGTCGGCAACCGCCAGCCCGGCTGGCCCTCGGTCCGGATCGACGACCGGGAGGCGATGGCCCTGGCCACCCGCTACGCGATCGAGCTGGGCCACCGCGAGATCGGCTACGCCGGCACGGTGCCGTCCTCGATCACCCACCTGCAGACGCCGTTCGACCGGCGGGACGCCTTCGCCAGGGTGATGTCCGACCACGGCTTGGTCTGCCCACCGGAGTGGGTCCTCGAGTGCGACTGGACTGCCGCCGGCGCTGCCGAGCACGCCGACCGCCTGTTCGGGCTCGCCCACTTCCCCACGTGCGTGATCGCGGCGTCCGACGAGATGGCCTTCGGGGTGCTGAGTGCTGCCCGACGGCACGGTCTGCGCGTCCCGGAGGACGTGTCGGTCATCGGGATCGACGACCACGTCCACGCCGAGATCTTCGACCTCACGACGGTGCGCCAGGACGTGGAGGCGCAGGGCCGCCTCGCGGGACAGATGATGCTCGATGCCCTGCGCGGTCGCGGGGGTGACACCGTCGTGGACAAGGTCCTCGAGGTCGAATTGATCGTGCGTGGCTCCACCGCTGCTCCCCGACCCGCCGGCCGACGACGGTCGCCGGCGGCTGCCGTCGTCTGACCTCGGACCCGTCTGGCCTCGGACCGTGGGCCGACGGCGGGGCAGTACGGCTAGTTGGCGCCGCCCTCCCGCTCGCTGAGCTCCTCGGGGTCGCGCAGGAAGGTCTTCTTGGCCCGCAGCGCGCGGTTGGCGAACCACGTGACCGCCCACAGCACGACTCCGAGGGCCAGGAGGATCCCGGCGATCTTGTACTGCTCCCCAGCCCTTCCGGTCAGCGGGGTGACGAAGAACAGGCACAGGACCGCCCCGATGACGGGCAGGACGGTCGGGGCGACGAAGTGCTTGCGGTCGATGGTGTTCTTGCGCAGCACGAGCACGCAGATGTTGACGAGGGTGAAGACGCCCAGCAGCAAGAGCGACGTCGTGCCACCGAGGGTCTCGGTGGCCGAGGTGCTCGCCCGCGACACGTAGGCGATCAGGCCGAACGCCAGCAGCGTGGTGAAGATGATGGCTGCCCACGGCGTCTGGCGCCTGCGGTGCACCTTGCCGAGGAACGGCGGCAGGACCTCCTGCTTGGCCATGCCGTAGAGCAGCCGGCTGGCCATGAGCATGTTGATCAGGGCCGAGTTCGCCACCGCGAACATCGAGATGAAGGGCAGCAGGGTGTCGATCGGGACGCCCGGGGCGGCCTTCTCGACGACGGTGACCAACGGGGTCTCGCTCTCCCCGAGCACGCCCACCGGCACGATCGCCACGGAGAACAGCGCCACGAGGATGTAGATGACACCCGTCAGCGAGATCCCCGTGATCATCATCTTCGGGAAGATCTTCACCGGGTCCTTGGTCTCCTCGGCCATGTTGACCGAGTCCTCGAAGCCGACCATCGCGAAGAAGGCCAGCGACGTGGCCGCGGTGACGGCGAGGAAGGCGCTCTTGTCGCTGGGGCTGTCGAACACCATGGTCTGGCGGAAGTCGGTCTTGCCCGCGAAGAGCGCGTAGAAGCCCACGAGGATGACGAGCAGCAGCCCGGAGAGCTCGACGAGGGTGAGCACGATGTTGGCGCGCACGCTCTCGCCGACGCCCCGGAAGTTGACCAGGGCGACCAGCGCCATGAAGCACAGCGCCACCACGAGGATCAGCGTGGTGTTGTCCTTGTCGAGGCCGAAGCCCTTCGCGAGGTTGGAGGCGAAGGCCCGCGACGCCGTGGAGGCACTGGTGATGCCGGAGCACATCACGGTGAAGGCGACGATGAACGTGAGGAAGTGCACCCCGAACGCCTTGTGGGTGTAGAGCGCGGCGCCGGCCGCCTGCGGGTACTTGGTCACCAGCTCGAGGTAGGAGAACGCCGTGATCATGGCGATCCCGAAGGCCACGAGGAAGGGCACCCAGGCCGCGCCGCCGACCTCCGCAGCCACCTTCCCGGTGAGCGCGTACACCCCGGTGCCCAGGATGTCACCGACGATGAACAGGAGCAGGAGCTTGGGCCCCATCACCCGCTTCAGCTCGGTCTGGGTCTCCCCCGTGTCGGCCTCGGCAACAGCGCTCATGGCACATCCTTCTGATCGCGGGAGCCGCCCTTCACGGCCCCTGCAGACCCCCACAGTGGCCTAGAAGCCCCGGTCGGGCAACGACAAACACCGCGTATGCCGCGTCCCGGGCACCACGCATCGCCGCGGCCGAGGCCGTGGGTGAGCCGGGCCGTCAGGCGTCGATGCGCTCTCGGTCGAGACCTGCCGCCGAGTCGACGATGAAGTCCTTGCGCGGGGCGACGTCATTGCCCATCAGCAGCTCGAAGACCCGCTCGGCAGCCTCGGCGTCGCGCAGGGTCACCTTCCGCAACGTGCGGAACCGAGGGTCCATCGTGGTCTCGGCCAGCTGGTCGGCGTCCATCTCCCCGAGGCCCTTGTAGCGCTGCAGGGGCTGCTTGATGTTCTTGCCCCGCTTGCCGAGGGAGGCCACCGTCGTGCGCATCTCCTTCTCGGAGTAGGTGTAGATGAGCTCGTTCTTCTTCGAGCCGGGGTTGACGACCTCGATGCGGTGCAACGGGGGCACGGCGGCATACACCCTCCCGGCCTCGACGAGGGGACGCATGTAGCGGAAGAACAAGGTGAGCAGGAGGGTCCGGATGTGGGCGCCGTCGACATCGGCGTCGGTCATGATGATGACCTTGCCGTAGCGCGCGACGTCGAGGTCGAAGGACCGCCCGGAGCCGGCGCCGATCACCTGGATGATCGCGGCGCACTCGGCGTTCTTGAGCATGTCCGAGACCGAGGCCTTCTGGACGTTGAGGATCTTGCCGCGGATCGGCAGGAGCGCCTGGTAGTCGCTCGAGCGCGCCAGCTTCGCGGTGCCGAGGGCGCTGTCGCCCTCGACGATGAACAGCTCGGACCGCTCGACGTCGGTCGACCGGCAGTCGGCCAGCTTGGCCGGCAGGCTGCTCGTCTCGAGGGCGTTCTTGCGACGCTGGGTCTCCTTGTGCAGCCGCGCGCTGATCCGCGACTTCATCTCCGAGACGACCTTCTCCAGCAGCAGCGCGGCCTGGGCCTTCTCGCCACGCTTGGTGGACGTGATCCGGGCGGTGAGCTCCTGCTCGACCACCTTGGCGACGATCGCCCGCACCGCGTTGGTGCCGAGGACCTCCTTGGTCTGGCCCTCGAACTGGGGCTCGGCGAGCCGCACCGTGACGACCGCGGTCAGGCCCGCGAGGACGTCGTCCTTCTCGGGCTTGTCGCTGCCGACCTTGAGGCGCCGGCTGTTGACCTCGAGCTGCTTGCGGAACACCTTGAGCAGCGCCTGCTCGAAGCCGGCCAGGTGGGTGCCACCCTTGGGCGTCGAGATGATGTTCACGAACGAGCTGACCTTGGCGTCGTAGCCCGTGCCCCATCGCACCGCGACGTCGACGGCGCACTCCCGCTCGACGGCGGTCGGCGACATGTGGCCGTTGGCGTCAAGGACCGGCACGGTCTCGGTGAAGGTGCCGGTGCCCTGGAGTCGCCAGACCTCCGTGACGGCTGCGTCCGGGGCGAGGAACTCGGCGAACTCGGAGATGCCGCCGTCGTGGACGAGGGTCTCGACGTGGGTCGCCGACTCCCCCGCCGTGCCCGGCCTGCGTCGCTCGTCGCGGATCACCAGGGTCAGCCCGGGGATGAGGAAGGACGTCTGGCGGGCGCGGGCGACCAGTCCGTCGTAGTCGAACTCGGCATCCTTGAGGAAGATCTGCTCGTCGGCCCAGTAGCGGATCCGGCTGCCGGTGACACCGCGCTTGGTCTTGCCGACCACCGCGAGCTCGCTCGAGCGCTCGTAGGGGGTGAACTCGTGGTCCGGCGCCTTGTCGTCGGTGGCGACGTCCGGGAAGTAGCCGGGCTCCCCCCGGCGGAAGCTCATCGCGTAGGTGTTGCCGCCCCGGTCGACCTCGACGTCGAGCCGAGCCGAGACCGCGTTGACCACGGAGGCGCCGACACCGTGCAGTCCACCGGAAGCCGTGTAGGAGCCGCCACCGAACTTGCCACCCGCGTGGAGCTTGGTGAAGACCACCTCGACACCCGTGAGGCCGGTGCGCGGCTCGATGTCGACCGGGATGCCACGACCGTTGTCGCGCACCTCGACCGACCCGTCGCGGTAGAGGACGACCTCGATGTGGTCGCAGACCCCGGCCAGCGCCTCGTCGACCGCGTTGTCGATGATCTCCCAGAGGCAGTGCATCAGGCCGCGACCGTCGGTGGACCCGATGTACATGCCGGGGCGCTTGCGGACCGCCTCGAGGCCCTCGAGGACCTGCAGGTGGTGCGCGCTGTAGTCCGACGTCGACTTGGTGGTCGCGGCCTTCTTGGCGGTGGTGGCGGTGGCCAACGGTGCTGTGCTCCTGTGGTGGGTTCCGGCGACTCCTGCGTGCTCACTCATGCTCACACAGGGGTGACCCCACGCTATCTCGCCCCTCTCCGGTCACCGTGCAGGCACGCGGCACGGCGGCCCCACCCACTGCGCGGTCGGATTTCCCATCCACCGGACGCCTGACCTACGAATCACCCAATGCGACATGAGATGGCCCACATGACACCCAATACCAACTGGGAAGAACGTGGCGTGCTTGACTGTTGACCACGGCACCGGACGGGCCATTCGGGAAAAGTACTTCCCCGGGTGTATCAACCGAAGTCCGGGGTACCTCGTCTCATCAGAGACAACGCGCTCCCGGGCGCAACGAAAGGAAGGCTGACGTGACCACTGCACTGGCACCCTCTATGACCGCGGCCGACCGCTGCGACCGCTGCGGCGCCCAGGCCTACGTGCGCGCTCGCCTTCACGCTGGAGGCGAACTGCTGTTCTGCGCCCACCACGGCCGCGAGCACCTGCCGAAGCTGCGCGAGCACGCTGACATCGTCGACGAGACCGAGCGCCTCAACGAGACTCCCCCGGTGGCTCCCATCGAGGAGCGGTAGAACGCGACACCAGACCTCCTGATGGAGGCCACCCTCTGGGTCCCCGCCGTCCTGATCGTGATCGGGATGGTGGGGATCGTCATTCCCGTGATCCCCGGGCTGCTGCTGTGCCTCGCGGGCGTTTTCCTGTGGGCCCTGGACACCCAGAGCACGCTCGGCTGGTCGGTCTTCGGGGCGTGCGCTGCGCTCTACCTGGCCGGGCTGGCGCTGCAGTATGCCGTGCCGGGTCGTCGCATGCGCGAGGCCGGCGTCCGCCGGTCGACCCTGGTCCTGGCGGTGCTGCTGGCCGTCGTCGGCTTCTTCGTGATCCCCGTCGTGGGGGCCGCCGTCGGGTTCGTCGGCGGGATCTTCCTCGTCGAGCTCGGCCACTCACAGGACCGGTCGGCCGCCTGGGTCTCGACCAAGGCCGCGCTCAAGGCGGTCTTCCTGTCGATGGGCATCGAGCTGCTCGCCGCGCTGGCGATCGCCGTCACGTGGGTCGTGGGCGTGCTGCTCAGCCGGGTCTGACGCTCAGGACGGCGTGACTGCGGACCACCCGCATGCCGTCGTGCTCAGTGGTCGTCGTGCTCAGTAGCCGTCGTCGCGGCGCTTGTCCCACCGCTCCTCCATGCGGTTCATGAACGACCCGCCGGACTTGGTGGACTTGGGCTTGCTGGGTGACTTGCCGGGGGTGGCGCGCCGGACGCTGCCATCTGGCTGGACCGTGCCGAGGGCGGCCTTGCGCCGCGGCGGCGTGAGCGCGAACGCGACGGCGCTCACCATCACGGCGAAACCGATCGCGCCGATCCACATCGTGGTGTTCACGCCGACCAGGACGAGGGCCAGACCGACCACGACACCCACGACGCCGACGGCCATCCGTCGTCGGGCCCTGGCGCGGGCACCGGCACCCTGCATCTGCGAGGCGAACTTGGGGTCCTCGGCATACAGCGCCTGCTCCATCTGCTCAAGCAGCTGCTGTTCGTGCTCAGAGAGCGGCACGGTGACCTCCTGGACGTTCGGCGTGCACCCAACTAACGCGTCAAGCCACCGAATCGTTGCCTGTCGAGAGCATCGTTGCCGGTCAGTGGCCTTCCGCTGACCTCTTCAGGATATGTCGCCGCGCGGTGTTGCACTACCCGTTCTCAGGGGGAGGTCTGGCCCGTCTCGGATTCGACTCCACCCTGCCGCCCGCGCCGCCTGTCGCGTTCGCGGTCGCTGATCAGGCTGGCGGGGCGCACGCTCCCCGCCCCGAACCGGGCGCTGGCCCGGTCGACCGCACGGTCGGCGTCGCGCCACCCGTGGTCCGGCTCGTCCAGGGTGCCCTGGATCGGCGCGCCCTGGCTCTCCACGAGGCCCTCCATCCGCACCCCCACCAGGCGGATCCTGGCCCTCTGCAGGCCCAACGCGTCGTAGAGCCCCTTGGCCGTGTCGAAGATCTCACGACTGACGTCGGTGGGGTCTCGCAGCGTCCGGCTGCGGGTGATGGTGGTGAAGTCGGAGAACCGCACCCTGATCGTGACCGTCCGCCCGAGCATCCCCGCCGAGCGCACCCGGGCCGCGGTCCGGTCGCTGAGCTTGAGCAGCTGTCGGTGGATGTAGGCCGGGTCGTCGACGTCGAACTCGAACGTCTCGTCCGAGCCGATGCTGCGCTCGCGGCGCTGGACCTCGACGTGGCGGGGGTCGCGACCCCAGGACAGGTCGTGCAGGTGCGGGCCGGCGCTCTCGCCCAGCGCCCGGCGCAACGTGTCGACGGGTGTGTGGGCGATGTCGGCCACGGTGTGCAAGCCGAGCCGCAGGAGAGCCTCCTCCGTCTTGTCACCCACCCCCCACAGTGCTCCCACGGGCAGCTGCTGCACGAAGGTCACCACCTCGTCACGGGGCACGATGACCATGCCGTCGGGCTTGGCCAGGCCGGAGGCGAGCTTGGCCACGAACTTGGTGGGTGCCACCCCGACCGAGCAGGTGATGCCCTGCTCGTCGTGGATGGTGTCGCGGATCAGCTGGCCGATCCTGGCCGGGTTGCCGAGCCGCCGGATCGCCCCGGAGACGTCGAGGAAGGCCTCGTCGAGGGACAGCGGCTCCACCACCGGGGTGATGGTCTCGAAGGTCGCCATCACGGCGGCGGAGATCGCGCTGTAGAGGGCGTGGTCGGGCGCCACGACCGTGGCGGTGGGACACAGCCGCCGGGCGCGCGCCATCGGCATGGCGGAGGCGACGCCGTACTTGCGAGCCTCGTAGGTCGCGGACAGGACCACCCCCCGGTTGCCACCGCCACCGATGATGACGGGGGTGCCGACCAGCTCGGGACGGCTGAGCAGGGAGGCCGACGCGTAGAAGGCATCCATGTCGACGTGCAGCACCGTGCACCCGGTGTCGTCCGGGGGGTGCTCCTCGCCGCGCTGGGGAAGCGTGTACTGGCGTCGGCTCATCTCGGGTGGCTCGGACGCCGTCAGCGTCGGGCGAGGACGTGTACCGCGGCGCCGAGCTGTCCGAGGAAGCCGAAGTCCGGGTGGCCGGTGGCGGCCTCCTCGAGCTCGAGCAGGGCGACGCGGTCGGCGTCGGAGTCGATCAGGGCCGAGGGGACGAGGTCGCTGAACACGCGCACCCCGTGCACGTCCTCCACGACCAGCCCGGTCTGCTCGACCAGGGAGCGCAGGGCGGCGGCGTCGAACCGGCGCGGCAGCGGGTCGGCGCCGCCCCATCGGCCGTCCGGCGAGGTCAGGGCCGTGTGCGCCTGCGCGAACTGGCCGGCCAGCGCCCTGGCGAGGACCGCCGCGAGACGCCCGGCGGCCACCAGGCTGAGGTAGCCGCCGGGTGCGAGCACGCCGGCCAGCGCCGCGAGGGTGGCCTCTGGGTCGTCGACGACCTCGAGCGTGCCGTGGCAGCAGACCAGGTCGAGCTGCTGTGCGCCCACGAAGCCGGCGAGCGAGTCCGCATCGCCCTGCAGCGCGGTGATGCGGTCGGCCACGCCCCGCTCGGCACTGCGCCGCGAGAGCGAGGCCAGGGCGTCGGGGCTGGGGTCGACCACGGTCACCTGGTGGCCGAGCTCGGCGAGCGGGACCGCGAGCCCTCCCGTGCCGCCACCCAGGTCCAGGACCCGCAGGGAGCGGCCGAGCTCGCTCTGCCGACGCTCGATGAGGCTGCGCACCGAGGCCCACACCGCCGAGGTCCGCAGGGCCGTCTCGACGCCGCCGCGCCGGTGCCGCCACTGCTCTTCGGCCACGACGGCCACCTCCTGTGCTGGGTCTGCGGGTACGTCGGCCAGCCTAATGGCCCGAGCTTCCTGGGCTGGAGTGCCAGAGCTTGCGTGGCGGGCTGAACTGCTCTGCCTCCCTGCCATCGGGCACGACCACCCCCTGACCCAGCCGGTGCGAACCCCGCACGTCCTCTCCGGGTGGGCGGGTGTCGGCGTAGGGCGACTGGCGGAACCCCGAGGCGTGGACGAGCACCCGCCGGCCCGCGCCCACCTGGTCCAGGTGGGCCGCCTCCAACGCCTCCGCCTGCTCGGTGGCGGCGCGCTCGGTCGCCTCCATCGCGGCATACACCGCCTCGAGGCCACCGCCCAGCCAGGCCTCCCACAACGGGGTGAGCTCCCACGCCCCGGTCGCCCGCAGCGAGATGCCTCGCGGGCCGGTGCGTCGGACCACTCCCCGCACCAGCAGCATCCACGAGTGGAACACCGTGGCGGCATACGGGCCTTGCACGTCCTCGAAGAAGGTCGCGTCGACCGGACCCGTGGAGTCGTCGAGGGTCAGGAAGACCACCCTGCGGCCGGTCCGGATCGGCGGCGTCTGGGTGGCCACCTTGACCCCGCACGCCCACACGGTCGACCGGCTGCGCGCCCGCAGCAGGTCACGGCTGCGGGTCACCCCCAAGGCGTCGAGCATCGGCGCGTAGAAGGCGACGACGTGGGCGCTGGCGTCGAGGCCGAGGATGTCGAGCTCGGCGCGGATGCGTTCGGGACCGGACAGCTCAGGCAGGCCGGTGCCGCTGGTGAGCTCGGGCCGGTCGCCGAGGTCGAGCGCGAGCTGGGTCGGCTGCTGGTCGGCCGCGCGGACCGGCAGGGCACCCTGGGACTGCGCGGCCGCCCTGGCCCGCACCTGGCCGGTCTCGAGCGCCTGGTCCGACGGGGCAGCGCTCGACGCCCTCCCCCGTCGTGGGGCCGCCCGCTTCGCAGCGCGGTCGAGGGCGCGTCCGTAGCGGTCGAGCTCGGCGACGTGGAGCAGCAGGTCGCGACGGGTGGTGCGACCCCGGCGCCCGAGTCCCCCGGCACCGATCCCGGCGGACTCGACCCGCATGCCATAGAGGCTGTCGAACCCGCCGGCGAGGACGAGGCGCTCGGCGATCGGTCGCGAGACGTGGGCGCGGTGCCAGAAGTCGGCCAACCCGGCGTAGGGCTGGCCCGCCACGATGCGGGCCACCTCCGCGTCGTTGATCCCCCGCACGTCGGCCAGGGACAGCCGGATGCCGTAGCTGCTGGCATCGGGCAGGTCGGGGTGCGGTGGCACGAACCCGGACGGGTCTGGGTCATCGGTGTCATTGGGGTCATCGGTGTCATTGGTGTCATCGGCCAGGCGCTCGATGCGGTAGCTGTCGGTGGAGACGTTGACGTCGAGCCCGAGCACCGCGATGCCCAGGCTCCGGGCGTCGTCGAGGATGAGCCGCTTGGGGTACATGCCCGGGTCGTGGGTGAGCACCCCGGCGAGGAACGCGGCGGCGTGGTGGGTCTTGAGCCACGCCGAGTGGTAGGTGGGCAGCGCGAAGGCCGCGGCGTGCGCCTTGCAGAACCCGAACGACGCGAACGCCTTGAGCACCTCCCAGATCCGGTCGACGTCGGCCGGGGCATAGCCGCGCGCCCTCGCCGCGGGTCGCCACCAGGCCTCGATCTCGTGCTGGCCCTTGGGGGTGCCGAGGGCCCGGCGGACCTCGTCGGCCTGGGCCAGCGACACCCCGGTGGTCTCGGCGACGATCATCAGCACCTGCTCGTGGAAGACGACGACCCCCTCGGTCTCGCGCAGCGCCTCGATGAGCGTGGGGTGCAGGTAGCTGACCTCCTTCCACCCGTGTCGGGCCTCGAGGAACGGCGTGATCATGTCGGACTTCACCGGGCCGGGTCGGAACAGCGAGATGTCGATGACGAGGTCCTCGAACCGCTCCGGGCCGAACTTGCCGATCAGCTCGCGCTGCCCGGGGCTCTCGATCTGGAAGCAGCCGAGGGTGTGGCTGGTGCGGATCAGCCGGAAGGTCGCCTCGTCGTCGAGCGGCACCTGCGCCTGGTCGTCGAGGTCGACCTGCACCCCGTCGACCCGGGCGACCTCGGCCACGGCGTGCGCCATCGCCGACTGCATGCGGATGCCGAGGACGTCGAGCTTGAGCAGCCCGAGCGTCTCGACGTCGTCCTTGTCGAACTGGCTCATCGGGAACCCCAGCCAGCTCGCCTCGACCGGGGTGCGGTCGAGCAGGCTGCCGTCGGACAGGATCACCCCGCACGGGTGCAACGCGATGTGCCGGGGCAGCCCGTCGAGCCGCTCGACGAGGTCGAACAGAGCCCGCAGGCGTGGGCTGTCCAGACCCCGGGCCCGCAGCTCGGGTAGCTCGGCGATGGCATTGCGCGCGTCCTTGGCCCGGATGTGCGGGAACGCCTTGGCGATCTCGTCGATCTCCACCGGTGGCAGCCCGAGGGCCGATCCGACGTCGCGGATGGCGTGGCGGACCTTGTAGGTGTCCATCATCGAGACGCACGTGACGCGTTCACCGCCGAACCGGTCGAGGATCCGTTCGTAGACCTCGGTGCGCCGGGCCGACTCCACGTCGATGTCGATGTCGGGCAGCTCGGCCCGCAGCGGGGAGCAGAACCGCTCCATCAGCAGGTGGTAGCGGATCGGGTCGACCCCGCTGATGCCGAGCAGGTAGTTGACCAGCGACCCGGCACCGGATCCGCGGGCCGCGACGCGTACCCCCATCTCCCGGATCAGGTCGACGACCTGGGCGACGGTGAGGAAGTAGGTCGGGTAGCCGAGCTCGGCGATCACCTTGAGCTCGTCGGCGAGCCGGCTCTCGATGGCCATCAGCTCGTGCTCGCTGGCCCCGGGGTAGCGCCAGGCCACCGCCCCGCGACACCGCTGCTCGAGCATGACCTGGGCGCTCATGCCCGGCTCCACCCCCAGCCGCTCGGGCTCGGGCAGGTGGATCGAGCCGATGCCGAGGTCGTGCCGTGCGCTCTGGGCGCACCCGAGCCCCAGGGCCAGGGTGCGGGCGACCAGGGCGTCGGCGCGCGCCCGGTCGCCACCGGTGACCTCGCGGGCGATGGCGTGCATCGTGTCGGTGCTCGCGAGGTGGGCCGCGTCGGTGACCCGGTCGAGGTGCCGGGTGTCGAGGGCGACCAACCGCCGCGCGGCGTCGAGCACGTCGACGACCGCCGACTCCCCCGGGTCGACGTGGCGCACCGCGGCGGTGAGCACCGCAGGGACACCCTGCTCGTCGGCGAGCCCGAGCAGTCGCCGGGCGTGGCTGCGTGAGGCCGGCGTGCCCTCGGGTCCCCCGTGGCAGACCACCTCGATGACGACGGCGTCGGGTGGCAGCCGGCGTCGCCAGGCGGACAGCAGCTCCCGGGCCCGGTCGGTGCGTCGCGCCAGCAGCGCGCGACCCACGTCGGAGTCGGGTCCGAGCAGCACCACGAGCGGGCTGGGCTCTCCCCCACCGTCGGGTCCCCCTGCTGCTCCCCTTGCTGTTCCACCGCCCTGCTCCCCCGGCACTCCCGCCGGTCCCCCGCACGCGCCGGCGAGCACCGCGACGGAGCTCACCGGCACCCCGCGCTCCCCCCGCAGGTGGGTCTGGGTGACCAGCCGGCACAACGCCGCCCACCCCACCCCGGCGGGCACCCCGGCTGTGCGCCCCCGCGCGAGGACGGTGACCCGTGGGTGGCGCGCGTCGCGCTCGGCACCACCGCGGACCGGCGTCCGGGTGGGGGTGGGAGCGGGTCGCGCCCCCGCTGCGCCGGGGTGGGCCGCGTCCGGACCCACCGCGAGGTCGACGCCGAGGACCGGGGCGATCCCGGCCGCGGTGGCCGCCTGGACGAACCGGACCGCGCCGTAGAGACCGTCACGGTCGGTGAGGGCGAGGATCGGCTGGCGGTGCTGGGCGGCGCGCTCGACCAGGGCTTCGGGGGGTGCTGTGCCGTAACGCATCGAGAACCCCGACGCGACGTGCAGGTGGGCGAACTCGGTGCTCATGGCGCCGCCCTCGCACCGGTGGTGGCAGCTCGGGTGGTGGTGGGGTCAGGCGTCGTCGTGGCCAGGGCGGTGGGCACCAGCAGGTGGTCGTGGGGCGACACGGTCACCGGCAGACCGAGGGTGTGGCAGACGAGGTCGAGGAAGAGCTCGGACTGCCGCAGCACGTCATCGGCCTCCCGTGCACTGTGACCGTGGTGGCGACGAGCTCCGACCACCTCGAAGAACCCCGCCCACTCGGAGAGCTCCGGGGCGACCGTGGGCAGCAGCTCCCACAGGCTGCGCGGACCCGACTGACCCGTGGGTGGACGACTGGAGGTGCGGGTGGCGACCACGGCGGCGGCGGCGCGCAGCGCCCCGAGCTGGGCCTGGTCGTAACGCCGGGTGACCTCCTGGCTCTGGCAGGCCTCGAGCAGTGAGTGCCGGGCCCGGTCGAGCAGGTCGAGGGTGGCAGCGGCCCCGGTGGAAGCCCCGGTGGAAGCCCCGGTGGAAGCCCCGGTGGAAGCCCCGGTGGAGGCCTCGGTGGTCATCAGTGGGTTTCCCATCAGTCCGCGACCCTCAGCAGCCGCCACTGGCTGCCGTGGTCGGCACCCAGGTCGTAGACCCCCACCCCGCAGAGGCGGCCGGCACTCGCCTCGACCCGCCAGACCTGTCGCTCGCGGGCATCGGTGAGCACGTCACTGCCACCATCACGCTCCCGGGCGTCGCGCCACCACGGGCGGCGTTCCTGCCAGCGGTCGAGCACGGCCCGCACGACGTAGAGCCGGCCGCGCCAGACGAACGCCTCGGGCTCGCGTCCTGCTCCCGCACCCTCGACACCTCCGGCAGCCCCCAGGGTGCCGGAGGTGAGATCGTCGCGAACCCCCTCGCGGACCTCGATGGTCTCTTCGTAGCGGCGAACCACGGGATGCTCCTTCACGGTCTGGTGCGGATGAGAGGTGGGATGAGAGGTGGGATGAGAGGGCGATGAGATGGGCAGCGTGAAACCGGGCATGACGCAGCACCGTCGAGGGCAGGCGCGACGGCGCACTCGGGTGCTGCTCTGGCCCTGTGACGGGCGGGGTCGAGGCGCCTGATCACAGGGCCAGAGCCGCAGTGCTCCGCGGGACCGCCGGTCACGGTGGAGCCGTCACCAGCGGGCCGTGACCGGTGGACCGGTCGTGGGACCACGAGTTCGAACAAGTGTTCGATAAGAAGAACCGTACACCCCGCCACGGACAGCCCGTCAACCCCTGCGGAACCAGTGGTGACAGCGACTCCCCCACGCCCCTAGTTTGGGGACATGACAGCGCCCGACGGACCGCCGTCGGCCCCCGACCTGGTGGCCTCCGCCACCGACCCGATGCCGGCCGCCACCGACCCGGCCGCATCCACCGCCGACCCGGCCGCATCCACCGCCGACCCGGCCGCACCAGCCACCGACCCGGCTGCCTCGACCCCCGACCTGACCGGGCACCCCGCCGTGCGCCGGGTCCTCGACACGCTTGCGGTGCACCACGTCGTCCCGCAGGTGGTCAGCCTGCCCGACGCCGCCCGGACCGCAGCCGCCGCAGCCGCCGCCCTCGGCATCACCCCGGCCGAGATCGCCAACTCACTCATCTTCCGTGCCCACGCCCCCGACCAGAGCATCAGCCCGGTGCTCATCCTCACCTCGGGCGCGCACAAGGTCGACCTGGTCAAGGTCGCCGAGCTCGTCGACGACATCGACCACCTCGACCGCGCCGACGCCGACTTCGTCCTGGCGGCGACCGGTTTCACCATCGGCGGGGTCGCACCGGTCGGCCACGCCACCCCGGTGCGCACCCTCGTCGACGTCTCGCTCAGCCGCTACCGGCACGTGTGGGCCGCCGCCGGGCACAGCCACACGGTCTTCCGCACGACCTACGAGGAGCTCCTGCGGGTCACCGGCGGACACGCCATCGAGGTCGCCTGAGCGACCCGCACCCTGACCCCGCACGCACGGAGTCGGGCGTGCCCCTGAGGGCGGGGCACGGCATACGAGGGCTGCTGGCTAGCCGCTCGCCACCTGGTGGACGCACAGGACGTTGCCGTCGGGGTCCTTGAACCACGCCGCCTTCTCGCCACCCATCTCGGCGATGTGGTCGACGGTCTTGAGGTCGGGCAGGTCGTAGTCCTCGAAGACCACGCCCCGCCCTTCGAGGTCGGCCACCTCGGCGACCACGTCGTCGACCTCCCAGGTCAGCGCGGTGCTGGGGTTCTGCGTGCCCGCTTCACGGGGAAGCAGCATCAGCATCGCGCCACCACTGAGCTGGTACATGAGGCTGCCCTCGTCGTTCGTCCCCAGGAACGGCAGGTCCAGCAGGTCGTAGAAACCCTTGGCGCGATCGATGTCCGCGACAGGAAGCAGCGCCGCAACTGCGCTCGTGGCCAATGACATGACGAGCACCTCCTTCAGGCCCTCCCAGCGTGCTCCCGGTCCGGCTGCTGGTGCTCCACCAAAGCGCGCAGCACAAGTCGGCACAATGGGCCCATGACCACCCCCAAGCCCGTCGAGTGCTGGCTCACCGACATGGACGGCGTGCTCGTCCACGAGGAGAGCGTCATCCCCGGGGCACCCGAGTTCATCGCCGCCCTGCAGGAGTCCGGGACACGCTTCCTCGTCCTGACGAACAACTCGATCTTCACCCCACGTGACCTGCGGGCCCGCCTGCTCGCCAGCGGCATCGACGTGCCCGAGCAGTCGATCTGGACCTCGGCCCTCGCGACCGCGCAGTTCCTCGCCGACCAGCGACCCGGCGGGACCGCGTTCGTGGTCGGCGAGGCCGGCCTGACGACCGCACTGCACGAGGTCGGCTACACGATGACCGAGCGCGACCCGGACTACGTGGTTCTGGGCGAGACCCGCACGTACTCGTTCGAGGCGATCACCAAGGCGATCCGGCTCATCGAGGCGGGGGCCCGCTTCATCGCCACGAACCCCGACGTCAGCGGTCCCAGCCCGCACGGCATGCTGCCCGCCACCGGCTCCGTCGCGGCCCTGATCAGCACGGCGACCGGCCACCAGCCCTACTTCGTCGGCAAGCCGAACCCCCTGATGATGCGCAGCGCGCTCAACCGCATCGACGCCCATTCCGAGTCGACGGTGATGATCGGCGACCGGATGGACACCGACGTCATCAGCGGCCTCGAGGCGGGGCTGCGCACCGTCCTGGTCCTCACCGGCTCCACCCGTCCCGAGCAGGTGGGCCGCTTCCCCTACCAGCCCACGCGCATCGTCGACTCGATCGCCGACGTCGTGCCGCTGGTCAGCGAGCTGCGCCCCGCACCCCGGGACTGAGCGCGTCCCCCGACGCGGGTATGCCGCGTGGCCGGGTCAGCGGGTGGCGCCGAGGACGCTGTCGAGCAGTCCGGGGAAGGTCAGGTCGAGCTCCTCGCGACGAAGCGACACCAGCCGCTCGCGACCGCGCGGCTCGTTGCGGATCACCCCCGCTTCGCGCAGCACCTTCATCAGGTGCGACTTGGTCGACTTGGGCAGGGCCGGGTTGGTGGCGCCGCACTGGGCCATCTCGAGCGGGCCGTCCGCGAGGTCACGGACGATCTGCAGCCGGGCGGGGTCGCTCAGGGCGAAGAGCACGTCGGTGAGCGTGAGGTCGGCGAGGTCAGGGTGCGGGAGCACCTGGTTGGCGGGCATGGTTCGATAATACTCGAACCAATTTGGCGGAATCGGGAATGCCCCGTCCGGAATGACAGTTCGACAAATATCGAACCGTTGTTTCGTCCGAGAGGCCCGTCATGAGTGCGACCAGCAGCATCCCGACCGGCACCACCAGCACGACCCCCAGCACGACTCCCCGCACGACGACCAGCACGACCGCCAGGCCGGCGCCCCCAGAGGGGCTGGGCCGGCTACGGCTCCCCCGCCGCCCTGCCTTCGCGCTCGCCCTCACGACCGTCGTCGCCATGATGGTCGGCGCGAGCGCCCCGTCGCCGTTCTACCCCGTCCTGCAGGCCGAGATCGGCTTCTCCCCGGGCACGATGACCACCATCTTCGGGGTCTACGCCCTCACCCTCCTCGCGACCCTCCTCGTGACGGGGTCGCTGTCGGACCACATCGGCCGCCGTCCCGTGCTGGCGACCGGCTTCGTCGTCCTCGCCGTGAGCATGGTCGGGTTCTGGCACGCCGATGGCGTGGCGACCCTGATGGCCTCGCGCGCCGTGCAGGGCGTGGCCGCGGGCCTGCTGATGTCGACCATGTCCGCCGCCGTCGTCGACCTCGAGCCCCGGAACCGCCCCGGCCTCGCCGCCACCCTCAACAGCGTCACCCCGCTGTTCGGCCTGGCCGCGGGCGCCCTGCTCGCCGGGATCGCCCTGGACGCCACGACGCACGCCCTGCCGATCGTGTTCGCGACCCTCACGGTCCTCTACGTGGTCCTCGCCGTGACCGTGCTGGCACTGCCCGAGACCTCCCCCCGCCACGAGGGCTGGCGGCGCTCGCTGCGGCCACAGGTCGGCATACCCGTGGCGGCACGACCTGCCTTCCGGCGCAGCGCCCCCGCCCTCTTCGCCGGCTGGGCCACCGGCGGCCTCTACCTCTCCCTCGGAGCGCCGATCGTCGGTCAGCTCCTGGGCGGGCGAAGCCACCTCGAACAGGGCGCGGTCGTGGCGATCCTGACCGGGGTCGGCGCGCTCAGCTCGGCCCTCGGCCGGCATCGCTCGCCCCGCGAGATCACGCTCTACGGCACCACCATGCTCGCGCTCGGCACGATCCTGACCCTCGTGGCGCTGCACGCCGAGTCGCTGGTGGGCTTCCTGCTCGCCGCCGTGGTGGCCGGGTCCGGCTTCGGGACGTCGTTCCTCGGGATCATGCGCTCGATCACCCCGACGGTCGGGCCGGAGCAGCGCGGCGAGCTCTTCTCCAGCGTGTTCGTGGTCAGCTACCTGGCCTTCGGGCTGCCCGCGGTCGCCGCCGGGTTCGCTGCTCCCCACCTTGGTCTCGAGCGGACCGCGACGGTCTACGGCCTGGCCGTGGTCGTGCTCTCGGGCGCCGCGGCGCTCGCACGGGCCTTCACCACCCGCGACTGACCGCAGGACCACCGCCCCACCGTGGTGCAGGCCGTGGTGCAGGCCACCGTGGAGCAGGCCCACGGGGGCGGGACACGAGCCGGGCGCAGGCTCCCCTCATGGCTGCGTCACGGTTCGTGTCCCGCTGCCGCACTCCCCCGACTGCGACGGGGTCCACCCTCCCGCGCCGGCACCGACGCGGGCATCCGTACAGGTACTCAGATGTCGCAGGCCTCCGCCGTCGCCGGGCCTGCGCGCCGGGATCAGGCGCTGCTGGCGGCCTTCGCCCCGAGGTCGAGGTTGCGGTAGACCTCGAGCGTCGCGGTCGAGCGGTTCATGGTGATGAAGTGCAGCCCGGGCGCCCCCTCGGAGAGCATCCGGTTGGCCAGCTCGGTGGCGATCTGCACCCCCACCTCGCGCGTGGCGGCGGGGTCGTCGGAGACCGCCTGCAGCCGCTGCACGACGGCCGCCGGCAGCGGGGTTCCCATCAGCTCGGACATCCGCGCGACCTGCTTGAAGTTGGTGACCGGCATCAGGCCGGGCGTGATCGGCAGGTCGCGGCGTGCGGCGACGGCGTCGCGCAGCCGCAGGTAGCTGTTGGCGTCGAAGACCATCTGGGTGATCGCGAAGCTCGCGCCGGCGTCGGCCTTGCGGACCATCACATCGACGTCGTGCTCGAAGCTCGGGGACGCGGGGTGGACGTCGGGGAACGCTGCGACGCCGATGGTGAAGTCGCCCAGGGTCCGCACGAGCTCGACCAGGTCGGTCGCGTGGTTGAGTCCCTCGGGGTGTGCCGTCCACTCGCCGCCGGGGTCGCCCGGCGGGTCGCCGCGCAGGGCGAGGATGTTGTGGACGCCGCTCGCGGCATACAGCCCGACCACCTGGCGCAGCGCGGCGACCGACGCTCCCACGCAGGTGAGGTGAGCCAGCGGGGTCAGCGTGGTCTCGCGGGCGATCCGCTCGGTGACCCGCACGGTGCGGTCCTGGTTCGACCCACCGGCGCCGTAGGTGACCGACACGAAGTCCGGTCGCACGGACTCCAGCCGACGGATGGCGTCCCAGAGGGCCGACTCCCCCGCGTCGTCCTTGGGCGGGAAGAACTCGAAGCTGATCGACGGGTGGTCGGCGGCCAGCATGCCGGGGATCGACAGCGGTTCCCTGCCTCGTCGCCCGTCCCGCGACGTGTGCACCAAAGCCATGGCGGTGAGACTAGTCGAGGCGTCACGCCGTAGGCTCGGGGCCAGCACAGGATGAGACATCCTCGGACCGACAGCCGCCTGGGAGGGATCGCGTGGTGACCAACCCGCTCGACGCCGCCGCCCTGCGTGAGCGGGTGCAGGCCACCGTCGACGACGTCCTCGCCCACCAGGCGACGGTCCTGGCCGAAGTGGGCCCCGACGCGCAGGAGCTGCTCGGCGCCGTCGCCCGCCTGCTCACCGGCGGCAAGCGGCTGCGGGCCGCCTTCCTCTACTGGGGCTACCGCGCCGCGGGCCAGCCCGACTCCGACGCCCTCGTCCGCGTCGCAACCGCGATGGAGTTCTTCCAGGCGGCCGCGTTGATCCACGACGACGTCATGGACGACAGCGACACCCGACGAGGTATGCCGGCGGCGCACCGTTCGCTCGCGGCGCGCCACGAGCGCGAGTCGTGGTCCGGCGACGCCGACCGGTTCGGGGTGGCCGGCGCGATCCTGGCCGGCAACCTGTGCCTCAACTGGACCGAGGAGATCTACGCGACCTCGGGCCTCGATCCCGCGCACCTCGCGCGCGGGCGCGGGGTCTTCGACCGCATGCGCACCCAGCTGATGGGCGGTCAGTTCCTCGACGTCGTCGAGTCAGCCCGGTCCTGGGACGGCGTGCCGACGAGCGAGCGGGTGGAGCGGGCCGAGCACGTGATCCGGTTCAAGAGCGCCAAGTACACCGTCGAGCACCCCCTCCTCATCGGCGCGACCGCCGGCGGCGCGTCGGACGACGACCTCGCTGCGCTGTCGCGGTACGGGCTCGACCTCGGTCAGGCCTTCCAGCTGCGCGACGACCTGCTGGGCGTCTTCGGGGACCCGGCGGCCACCGGCAAGCCCGCGGGCGACGACCTGCGCGAGGGCAAGCGCACCGTGCTGGTCGCGCACGCCTTGGCCGGGGCGGACGACGCGGACCGCGAGCTCATCGAGAGCCGGCTCGGCGACCCGGCCCTGGATGCCGAAGTCGTCCAGCAGCTGCGTGACGCCATCACCGCAGCCGGGGCCGTCGACGCCGTCGAGGCCGACATCGCCCGCCTCGCGGGGTCGGCACGGATGGCCCTGAAGTCGACGCGTGACCTGTCGCCCGAGGCGACCGGCGTGCTCGACCAGCTGATCGACAGCGCGACCAGCCGAGCCAACTGACCCGACCGGAGTGCGGGCAGCCCTAGAAGGCCTGCTCCATCGCCCGGCGCCGCACCTCGGTCTTGAAACCGGCGGCAAGGTTGTCGACCGGCGTGCCCGGGACGCGCAGCGTCGGGTCGGGGGTGAAGAGCCAGCGCAGGATCTCGTCGTCGTCCAGACCCCCGTCGCCCAGCACCGTGAAGGTGCCGCGCAGGTGCCGGAACACGTCCTCGTGGAGGAACTGCTCGGGCACGGCCACGACCCTGCGCTCACCGATGCGTGCGCTCAGCAGCTCGCGTTCCTCGATGAGCCGTCGGACGGCCGACAGGGCGATGCCCATCCGCTCGGCGACGTCGGGGACGGTCAGCCAGGAGCCGACCAGGGTCTCGAGCGAGGGCTCGGCGGCATCGGACTGCGCGGCGTCGACGGACTCCGCGGTGTCATTGGACTGCGCGGTGTCGTCGGACTGGGCGGTGGACGCCGCGGGCTGTTCGGTCACGGGACAAGAGTGCCAGCAGGAGCAGGCAAAGCAAATCGCACCAGAATGCGAATTACATCGATGTAAGTCGATATGGGAGTGCCCGAATGGTGTACCTTTCACATTCGTCACAGTCGCCACACTGTCAACTCCAGCACCGACTGACGCTCCAGCCTCGCGGCCCGCACGCCGCGGGCAGGATCGCCCACCGTTCGCCCGAAAGGCAGCCCCCCCGATGTCTCCAGTGATCGCTCCCGCAGCGCTCCCTTCGGCCACCCTGCAGGCACCGGTCGCGGTCGTGCAGAAGGCCACGCCCGCCCCGCACGGCTGGACCACCTACACGGTGCGCAGTGGCGACACCCTCGCCGCCATCGCCGACCGGACCGGCACCACCACGGGTGTGCTCGCGTCCCGCAACCACCTCAAGGGTGGGGGCAACCACCTCTCCATCGGCCAGCGCCTCTCGGTGCCGAAGACCGCCGCCCAGGCGCGGGCCGAGGCCGCCCGGGCGAGGGCCGCGGCGGCAGCCCGCGCCGCCGCGATCAAGCGCGCCACCTACGTCGTCCGCCCCGGAGACACCCTCAGCCACATCGCCGCCCGCAAGGGCGTCTCGCTCGCGGCGCTGCTCAAGGCGAACCACCTGTCGACCCGCTCGATCCTGCAGGTCGGCCAGAAGATCCGGATCCCCGGTGCCGGCGCGGCGAGTGCGAGCCGTCCGGGCGCCCGGACGGTCTCGACCACCACCTACCGGGTGCGCAGCGGCGACACCCTCAGCGCCATCGCCGCCCGCACCAAGACGTCGCTGGCGACCGTCTACTCCGTGAACCGCCTGAACGCGCGCAGCGTCATCCACCCCGGCCAGCTCATCAGGGTGCGCGGGACGACGCCGGCGGCGACCCGGCGAGCCGGCTCCGCGGCATACCGGGTGCGCTCGGGTGACACCCTCAGCGGCATCGCCGTGAAGCACGGCACCACCCTCGCGGCCCTGCTCAAGACCAACCGCCTGTCGGGGGCCTCGGTCATCCACCCGGGTCAGCGGCTGCGAGTGCCGGCCAAACCCGTCAAGAGCGCGACGAGCGCCAACAGCTTCGCCGGGCGCACCTATCCCAGCTCGACGGTGAACGCGGCCAACCGCAACCGGGCCGCCCTGGCCAGGACGTCCGTGCCCAGCCGCAGCCAGACCAAGGCCATGATCGTCGCGACGGCACGTCGTCACGGCGTGGATCCCCAGCTGGCGCTGGCCGTCGGGTGGCAGGAGTCGGGCTGGAACCAGCGGCAGGTCTCCGTCGCGAACGCCATCGGCGTCATGCAGGTCATCCCCTCCTCCGGACAGTGGGCCTCCGACATGGCCGGTCGCCCCCTGAACCTGCTGCGCACCCAGGACAACATCACCGCCGGCGTCGTCATCCTGCGCTCGCTGACCCGCTCGGCGAAGACCCTCGACCAGGCGATCGCCGGCTACTACCAAGGGCTCTACTCGGTGCAGCAGCACGGCATGTACGCCGACACCAAGGTCTACGTGGCCAACATCAAGGCGCACCGCGGGCGGATGTGAGCCCCGGTGTGGGCCAGGGTGACCCCGGATCTCAGGCACCTGATGTGAGCCCGGACACCACCCACGGACCCGCCTGCGCGAGATGACCAGCGAGACCTCCTACACTTTGCGGGTGTCTTCAGGTGTCACCGAGTCGTTGCTCGGTCGGGTGTTCGACGGGCGTTACCGCGTCCTGTCGCACATTGCCGACGGCGGAATGGCGTCGGTCTACCTTGCCCTCGACACCCGGCTCGACCGTGACGTGGCCCTCAAGGTGCTGCGTCACGACCTGGCCCAGGACGACGCGTTCGTCAGCCGGTTCAAGCGCGAGGCCCGCTCCGCGGCCCGGCTCTCGCACCCCAACGTCGTGTCGGTCTTCGACCAGGGCGAGGACGACGGCCACATGTTCCTGGCCATGGAGTACGTGCCAGGGCAGACGTTGCGTGAGGTGATGAAGGCCGAGGGTCCCCTCACCCCGCGCGCCGCCCTCGACATCATGGGCCCGGTCCTGCAGGCGCTCGGCGCCGCGCACCGCGGCGGCATCATCCACCGCGACGTCAAGCCCGAGAACATCATCCTGCGCGAGGGCGACGGCACCGTGAAGGTCGCCGACTTCGGGCTCGCACGCGCAGTCTCCAACCAGACCTCCCACTCCCAGACCGGCGTGCTGCTCGGCACGGTGGCCTACCTGTCCCCAGAGCAGGTCGAGCGCGGCATCGCCGACGCCCGCAGCGACGTCTACGCCGCGGGGCTGATCCTGTTCGAGATGCTGACCGGCACCAAGGCGTTCACCGGTGACACGCCGATCCACATCGCCTACCAGCACGTGCACGGCTCGATCCCGGCTCCCTCGTCGCGGGTGAGCTCGGTGCCCAGCGAGCTCGACGCCCTCGTGGCCCTGGCCACCTCTCGCGACCCGGACCACCGGCCCCACGACGCCGAGGACTTCCTCACCGAGGTGCGCAAGTCGCGGGCGATGCTGACCGCCGCCGAGCTGGACCGGCGCCCCGAGGGCCCCGCCGCCCTCGGCGGTGGCGCGAGCACGGTGGCCGTCGAGCGGACCAGCGCGCTGCCGGTCCAGCACGAGGCGCGGCATGCCGCGCAGGGCGGCCGCGCGCTGCCCCCGGTCGCGCTCCCGATCGACCGCACCCCGACCACTCCCCCCGTACTGCACGGCCGCGTCGTCGACACCTACGACGACGAGGACGAGCGGCGTGGGCCCTGGCGCTGGGTCTGGGCGGCCCTCGGGGTCGCCCTCATCGCCGGCCTCGCCGCGTGGTGGTTCCTGGCCGGCCCCGGCTCGCCCACCGTGGTGCCGCAGACGACCAAGCTCACCTTCGCGCAGGCCCAGACCGCACTAGAGCGCGCCCACCTCGGCGCGGAGCAGGTGGAGAGCTTCGACGAGTCGGTGCCCAAGGGCATCGTCATGTCGACCGACCCGGGCGCCGGCCAGGAGGTCCGCCGCGGCACCGACGTCAAGGTCACCGTGTCCAAGGGTCCGGAGCGGTATGCCGTGCCGAACGTGGTCAAGAAGTCGGCAGCCGAGGCGCGTGACCAGATCACCGCGGCCAAGCTCACCGTCGGCACCTCCAAGGAGGCCTTCGACGACACCATCGCCGCCGGGCTCGTCGTGGGGGTCGACCCGAAGGTCGGCACGCAGCTGAAGCGCGGCAGCAAGGTCAACCTCGTGGTCTCCAAGGGCCGCCAGCCGATCCAGGTCACCGACTTCACCAACAAGCCCGCGAGCGAGGCGGTCGACGCGCTGTCCAAGGCCGGGCTCGAGGTCGACGCGACCGAGCAGGCCAACAGCGACACCGTGGCCAAGGGCAACGTGATCTCCCAGTCGCCAGCCGGCGGCACCCTCTTCAAGGGCGACACCGTCAAGCTCGTGGTCTCCAAGGGCCCGGTGCTGGTGAAGGTGCCTGACGTGCAGGGCAAGCAGGAGGCCGAGGCCAAGGCCATCCTCGAGGGCGTCGGGTTCAAGGTCGTGGTGGAGCGCTTCATGGGCGGCATCTTCGGCACCGTTCGCAGCCAGGAGCCCGGGGCCAACACCGAACAGCCCAAGGGCAGCACCATCAAGCTCGTCATCGTCTGAGGTGTCCAGCCGCCTGCCCGCCAGCCGTCTCGCGACGCTGCTGCTCGTCTCGGTCACCGCGGTGTGGGGCTCGACCTTCTTCCTCATCCGCGACCTCGTCACCCACGTCCCCTCGGCCGACTTCCTCACCGTGCGGTTCGCGATCGCAGCGGTCGTCATGGCCGTGCTCTTCCGGCGCCAGACCCTTGCGCTGAGCCGTCGCGAGGTCCTCATCGGGGTCGGCCTCGGCGTCCTCTACGGCCTGGCCCAGCTGCTCCAGACGATCGGCCTCGAGCACACCCCCGCGTCCGTGTCGGGTTTCGTCACGGGCACCTACGTCGTGCTGACCCCCGTCTTCGGGGCGCTGCTGCTGCGCGACCGCATCAACCGCACGACCTGGCTGGCGGTGCTCCTCGCGACCGCCGGACTGGCCGTCCTGTCGCTGCGGGGGCTCACCGTGGGCTACGGCGAGGCGGTGACGCTGGCCTCCGCAGCCCTCTACGCCCTGCACATCGTCGGTCTGGGGCGCTACTCCACCGCGGAGTCAGCCACTGGGCTGGCCACCGTGCAGGCCTTCGTCATCGCGGCGGTCACCCTGGTGGCGGCCCTGCCCGGTGGGATCACCCTTCCGGCGACCGGCGGGCAGTGGACCTCGCTGCTCTACATGGCCCTGATCGCCGGTGCCGTGGCCCTGTGGGCCCAGACCTGGGCCCAGTCGCACCTTCCGGCGACCCGCGCGGCGATCGTCATGACCATGGAGCCGGTCTTCGCGACGTTCTTCGCCGTGCTCTTCGGTGGCGAGTCGCTGACCTCCCGGATGGTGGTGGGCGGCGCGATGGTGCTGACGGCGATGTACGTGGTGGAGCTCCTGGGACGGCGTTCCGGGCCGCCGGGTGCCACGGCGGCCGAGGACCGGCCGGCCGAGCTGCTCCACCACGACGTCTGAGGCGTCAGCTCGAGGGACCGTCGGCCAGCAGCGGGACCAGCTCGCTGATGGCGCGGTCGGTGCCGGCGTCGTCGACGTCGAGGTGCCAGACCAGGCGCACCGCCGTCGTGCTCACCGGATAGAGGCGTATGCCGCGTCGACCCGCCTCCGCCACGAACGCCGCGGGCGTCCACCCGGCACCGGCCACGTCGAGCACGACGATGTTGGTCTGCACCCGCTGCGGGTCGATCGACCCGGGGACCGCCGCGGCCGCCGCCTCGGCGAACCGGCGGGCCCGGGCGTGGTCGTCGGCCAGCCGCTCGAGGTGGTGGTCGAGGGCGTGCAGGCCGGCTGCCGCGAGGATGCCGACCTGGCGCATGCCACCGCCGAACCGCTTGCGCCAGATCCGGGCGCTGGCCATCAGGTCGCGGGACCCGGCCAGCACGGAGCCGACCGGTGCGCCGAGGCCCTTGGACAGGCAGACGCTGACGGTGTCGAACTGCCGGCCGTAGGTGTCGAGCGGGACACCGGTGGCGACGTGGGCGTTCCAGAGGCGGGCGCCGTCGAGGTGCATCGCGACTCCGCGGTCCCGGGTGCCCGAGCGCAAGGCCTCGATCTGGTCGAGGGGCTGGACCGTGCCACCGCCGAAGTTGTGGGTGTTCTCGACGACGACCAGGCGGGTGTTGACCTGGTAGGTCCCGCCGTCGGGGATCATCAGCGCCAGCGGCTGCGCGGCGTCGAGCAGTCCGTGCTCGGCCACCCACGACCGCGACGAGATGCCGGAAAGCACTGCGGCAGCGCCCATCTCGGCACGCAGGACGTGCGCGAGCGAGTCGGCGACCAGCTCCTCGCCGTGGGCGACGTGCAGCCGCAGGCAGAGCTGGTTGGCCATCGACCCGGTCGGCGCGAAGAGGGCGTCCTCGTGGCCGAGCAGCTCGGCCACCCGCTCCTCGAGCCGACGCACCGTGGGGTCCTCACCGAAGACGTCGTCGCCGACCGGGGCGTCGGCCATGGCGCGACGCATCGCATCGGTGGGCTGGGTGAGGGTGTCGGACAGCAGGTCGACGTGCACGTCAGGTGCGGTGGGCGGCATACGGTCAGTCCTTGGCCAGCATCTCGGCGACGAGGAACGCGAGCTCGAGGCTCTGCTGGTGGTTCAACCGCGGGTCGCAGACCGTCTCGTAGCGCTTGTTGAGGTCGGCGTCGAGGATCTTCTCCGCGCCACCGAGGCATTCGGTGACGTCGTTGCCGGTGAGCTCGACGTGGATGCCACCGGGCACCGTCCCGAGCCCCTGGTGGACCTCGAAGAACCCGCGCACCTCCTCCACGACGTCGTCGAAGTCGCGCGTCTTGTAGCCACTGGCGGACTCGAACGTGTTGCCGTGCATCGGGTCGCAGATCCAGGTGACCTGGGCGCCGCTGCCGGTGATCTTGTCGACCAGGGTGGGCAGGGCGTCGCGCACCGTCTTGGCACCCATGCGGGTGATGAAGGTGAGCCGGCCGGGCTCGCGGTCGGGGTCGACCTTGTCGATGAGGCGCAGCACGTCGTCGACCTCGGCCTTGGCCGACAGCTTGACGCCGATCGGGTTGAGCACCTTCGACACGAAGTCGATGTGCGCCCCGTCGATGTCGCGGGTGCGCTCCCCCACCCAGATGAAGTGGCCACTGGTGTCGTAGAGCTCGCCGGTGCGGCTGTCGACCCGGGTCAGCGGACGCTCGTAGTCGAGGAGCAGGGCCTCATGGGATGAGAAGAACTCGGTCGTGCGCATGGCGTCGAAGTCGGCGCCACAGGCCTGCATGAACTTCATCGCCTTGTCGATGTCCTTGGCCAGCCGCTCGTACCGGCTGTTGGCGGCGTTGGCGACGAAGCCGCGGTTCCAGTCGTGCACGTGGCGCAGGTCGGCGAAGCCACCCTGCGTGAAGGCGCGGACGAGGTTCAGGGTGGCCGTGCTCGCGTGGTAGGCCTTGACCAGCCGTTGGGGGTCGGGCGTGCGCGACTCGAGCGTGAACTCGAAGTCGTTGACCATGTCTCCGCGGTATGCCGGGAGGCTCACTCCCTCGCGCGTCTCGGCACCGCTGCTGCGCGGCTTGGCGTACTGCCCCGCCATCCGGCCGACCTTGACCACCGGGACGGACGCGCCGTAGGTGAGGACGGCCGCCATCTGGAGGATCGTCTTGACGCGGTCGCGGATGTTGTCGGCCGTCGCCGAGGCAAAGGTCTCGGCGCAGTCGCCACCCTGGAGCACGAAGGCGTCACCACGCGCGGCGGCGGCCATCCGCGACTTGAGGACGTCGCACTCCCCCGCGAATACCAGCGGCGGATACGAGGCGAGCTCGGCGACGGCGCTGGACAGGCGGGCGGCGTCGGGCCACTCCGGCTGCTGGGCGGCCGGGAGGGCTGCGCCGGCCGCGAGGCTGGCGAGGGCGTCGTGGTGCTGCGTGGTGCTCACCGGTCAAGGATAGGTGCGCGTCACCAGCCCGTGGGCGGCCGGCTCGGATCGCGGTCACGACCGGCGCTGTCGCGACGGGGCCGGGGTCGGACTCGCTATCGTCGACAGCATCGTCCGAGCCCACGACGGGACCCTCACCCTCAGCCCCCGACCGGACGGTGGGCTGCGGACCACCGTGGAGCTCCCGACCACGGCAAGGAGCCGGTAGCCATGCTGATGTACTCCATAGGCGTCTCGGTCGACGGCTTCATCAACGACCGGGTGGGCGACTTCGGCTGGGGCGCGCTCGACGACGACCTATTCCGCTTCCACCTCGCCGAGGTCGGCAAGCTCGGCGCCTACCTGTTGGGCCGCCGGCTCTACGAGACGATGCTGGTCTGGGAGACCGACCCTTCCCTGCGGGACACCGAGGACGGTGCGGCGTTCGCCGACGTCTGGTGCGCGCTGCCGAAGGTCGTCTTCAGCCGTACCCTCGACGCCGTGCAGGGCAACGCCCGGGTCGCCCGGGGCACAGTGCTCGAGGAGGTGGCCCGAGCCCTCGGCGAGACCGACCGGGACGTCTCCATCGGTGGGGCAGACCTGGCCGGCCAGGCCTTCGAGCTGGGCCTCGTCGACGAGCTGCGGGTGTTCCGCTACCCGGTCGTCGTCGGCGGCGGCACGCCCCACCTGCCGCCGGTCACCGACCTCGTGCGGTTCGAGCTCGCCGAGACGCGCACCTTCGGCGGCGGGGTCGCGTACGAGCAGTACCGCCGGGCCGGCGACTCCCGCTGACAGCAGTCCTCCCCGACGACCGCCGGGACCGTCACGCCTCCGGGGTGTCGAGGCCCTTCGCGATGGCGAACCGCACCAGCTCGATCCGGTTGTGCAGCTGCAGCTTGCCCAGCGTGTTCTGCACGTGGTTCTGCACGGTGCGGTGCGAGATGAACAGGTCGGACGCGATCTCCTTGTAGGACATGCCCGTCGCGACCAGCTTGAGCACCTCGGTCTCCCGCTCGGTCAGCTCGGGGATCGGCCGCGACGGGTCCGTCTGCGGCTGCGTCGACAGCTTGCGGAACTCCCCGAGCACCAGCCCTGCGAGGCCGGCCGTGAAGACGGCCTCGCCGCGCGCCGTCGCCCGGACGGCCTCGACGATCTGCTCCCGCGAGGCGGACTTCACCAGGTAGCCGGTCGCGCCGGCCTTGACCGCCTCGAGGACGTCCTGCTGCTCGCCCGACGCCGAGAGCACCAGCACCCTCGTCTGCAGCGAACCCAGGGCCGCGCACACCTCGTGGCCGCGCATCCCCGGCAGGTTGAGGTCGAGGACCAGCACGTCCGGACGGGTGGCCTTGGTGCGGTTGACCGCGGACGGTCCGTCGTCGGCGGTGGCGAGCACCGCCATGCCGGCCTCGGCCAGGTCGCGGGCCACGGCGTCACGCCACAACGGGTGGTCGTCGGCGACCACCACGCTCGGCTCCCGCGCGGGCTCCACCCCCGCGTCGCCGGTGGGCTGCTCCTGCTCGCTCATCGCGCTCCTTCGTCTCGTCCGCCGTCTTTCGGCGCCCGCATCCGCACGGTCACCCCGGCACCTTCACGTCCGGCGTACTCCGCCGTCCCACCCAGGTCGGAGAGCCGACCCCGGATGCTCGATGACGCGCCCATCCTCCCGGCCGCGGCCGCTTCCTCGAGGCGACCCGCCGGCATACCCACACCGTTGTCGCGGACGGTCAGGCCGACCTCGTCGCCGTCGTCCTCGACGAGCACCCAGGCCTCGGCGTCCTCTCCCGCGTGCACGCGGACGTTGTCGAGCGCGGCACCCACTGCCGCGACCAGCTCACCCGCCACCCGCGGCGGCACGAGCACGGGGTCGGCGGGCGCGACGAGGTGCACCTTGCCGCCCGCGTAGCGCCCCAGCAGCTGGCGCAGGTCGACGTCGCCCGACACGGTCGCCTCGGTGTCGGCCGGCGACGTCCCGCTGACGAGCGCGCGCAGCAGCCGTTCCTGGTCGGCGGCCATGGCGCCGAGCTGGGCGGACTCGCCGCCGAGCTGGGTGCCGCGCCGGTTGATGAAGGCAAGGGTCTGCAGGACGCCGTCGTGCACCGTGCGGGCCAGCCGCTCGCGCTCGCGCACCCGAGCCTCGAGGGCGAGCGCCTCGCGCAGCTTGGCGTGGCCCTCGCGGGCCAGGTCGCAGGCGTAGCCGATGAGCGTCCCGATGAGCAGGAGCAGGACGATGTTGTTGATGGTGTTGGGCGTCGCGCGGCCGACCTCGACCACGTCGACGACCCCGATGAAGACGGCCGCCGCCAGGCCGCCCTTGCGACCGAGCAGCACGGCCGCCGAGACCACTCCGGCCGCCGGCCAGAAGGTGGGCAGGGTGCGGCTCCCCGCCTCGATCGCGGCAGCCGTGTCGACCAGCCTGGTCGCGAGGATCGCCCCCGCCGCCAGCACCAGCTCGACCGCCACCAGCCACCACCGGCGACGACGGTAGAACACGAGGAAGACGGTCCAGACGCCCAGCACGGCGAGCACCGCCCACGCGAGGGTGGGCCGCACCAGGTCGTGCGGGCGGTCCCAGAGCGAGTACGCGGCATACGCCAGGGCCAGGGGCCGGAAGACGTCGATGCCCTTCCAGAACGCCGACACCACCTCGGGTTGCGAACCCGGCACTGCGACGTCCCGGCGCGCGGACAGGCTCAGGTGCCGCGCCACTGGGAAGGTGCCCTCAGCTCGCCGCGCGGGCGCCCGGGGGCACCTCGTCGGAGGCCTTGTCGCCCGAGTCCTCCACGTGGAGCGGGTCGGCACCGGCCTCGGCACGGACGTCGTCGCGGGCGGTCAGCTCGTCGATGTCGCCGACCGCGTCGTCGACGCTGGGACGCACCTTGCGCGATGACTCGTCGTCCTGCGCGTCGAGCGCCTCCTCGAGCTCCTTGGCGGCGGTGCCCGGCAGGGCGGCCTCCTGGAGCTCGCGCGCCTTGGTCTTCGCGGCGGCGACGATGCGGTCCTTCATCGACGTGGCGTACATGTCGACGTACTCCTGGTCGGACAGGAGCATCAGCTCGTACATGATCTCGTCGGTGATCGACCGCAGGACGAAGCGGTCGTCCTCCATGCCCTCGTAGCGCGAGAAGTCGAGCGGCTTGCCGATCTTGACGCCGATCCGGATCAGCTTGGGGATCTTGGTGCCGGTGGGCTGGGCCTTGTCGGTGCCGATCATCGCCACCGGCAGCACCTTGACGCCGCCCTCGAGGGCCATCCGCGCGACACCGGTGCGGCCACGGTAGAGCCGTCCGTCGGGGCTGCGGGTGCCCTCGGGGTAGATGCCGAGCAGCTCACCCCGACGCAGGACCTTCAGCCCCGAGCGCAGTGCCGCCTCGCCGGCCCGACCACCGGAGCGGTCGACGGGCAGCTGGCCCACGCCGCGGAAGAACGCGGCCGTCGCGCGACCCTTGAGGCCCCGACCGGTGAAGTAGTCGGACTTCGCCAGGAACGTCATGCGGCGCGGGACGACCAGCGGCAGGAAGATCGAGTCGGAGAAGGACAGGTGGTTGCTCGCGAAGATCGCGGCGCCGTCGTCGGGAATGTTCTCCTCGCCCTCGACCCACGGGCGAAAGAGCAGCTTGAGGATCGGGCCAAGAACGACCGTCTTGAGCACCCAGTAGAACACCAGCACACCTCCGAAGTGACGCCGTGAACTCTACGGTACCGAGGGAGTCCCCGCGGCACCGTGCGAGAATGCGCGCCATCGTCGGATCCCCCCGTCCGACCCCGGAGTCACCCAGGAGCCCCGTTGTCCGTGCTTCCCGGCGCCGAGCCGTACTCCCACGACGGAACCGACACCGGGGTCCTGCTGCTCCACGGTTTCACCGGCACTCCCCAGGCCGTGCGCCCGTGGGCCGAACACCTCGCCGGCCGCGGCTGGACGGTGCGGGTGCCCCGACTGCCGGGTCACGGGACGACGTGGCAGGAGCTCAACCGCACCCGCTGGCCGGACTGGTATGCCGTCGCCGACGCCGCGTTCCGCGAGCTCCACGAGCGGTGTGGCCGGGTGTTCGTCGGCGGACTCTCGATGGGTGGGGCCCTGGCGCTCGCGCTCGCCCAGGAGCACGGGCCCCGGGTGTCCGGCCTGGTCCTGGTCAACCCCGCGGTGAAGTTCGACGACTGGCGGGTGCGACTGGTGCCGCTGCTGCGCCACGTCGTGCCCAGCGTCGCCCCCATCGCCAGCGACATCAAGAAGCCGGGAGTGGTCGAGCTGGCCTACGGCCGGTCGCCGGTGCAGGCGGCTCACTCGCAGTTCACGGCGTGGAAGAACGTCATCCGCGACCTGCCCGAGGTCACCCAACCCGTGCTCCTCCTGCACTCCGCGGAGGACCACGTCGTGCCGGCGTCGAGCTCCGAGCTGGTGCTCGCCCGGATCTCCAGCGAGGACTCCACCGAGATCCTGCTCCACGACAGCTACCACGTGGCTACCCTCGACCACGACGCGCCACGTATCTTTGACGAGTCGGTGCAGTTCATCGAGCGGCTGACCTGATCGTGCCGGTCCCACGCCGGCCGGCCAGTCGTCCGATCCAGACCAAGGGGCATCCATGAGCGACCGCGACGTCGACGCCGAGTTCGCGGACATCATCGCGCGCTGGGACGAGGTCGAGTCGCTGCCCGACACCGCGGAGGGCTCTGCCGCGACCGCGGAGACCGATGCCGGGACAGACGTGCGGACCGACCCGGCGACGGGCGACGGGCCGACCGCGCCCGGCGACTCCCCCCAGGCTCTCGGGCCCGGTGTGAACCCTCCGCTGCGGTCGAACACCAACCCGCCACCGACCCGGCCCTTCGTCGTCTGGCGCGGTGCCGAGATCCCGGAGCCCGAGCCAGGCGAGGAGTCCCCCGACCCGGTGGAGCTCCGCGACCTCGCCGACGTCGACGACGACCACTTCGAGCCCGGGCCGACCGCTCCCCTGCCGCCGCAGGAGGACCTCCAGTTCTGGGGGATCATCGTCGGCCTGGTCGCGGGCCCTCTGCTGCTGCTCTGGCTGGTCCTCTTCCGGCCCGACGTGAGCGACTGGTGGATCCTCGGTGCGCTGGGGCTGACCGTGATGGGCTTCGTCCTGCTGGTGATGCGGCAGCCGCACGCCCGCGACGAGGACGACCCCGACAACGGCGCCCGCATCTGACGCACGCCTGGGGTGACCTCGGGGGCCTCGGCCCCCGGCCCGTTCAGCCGGACTTGTCCCCATTCGCCCCAGCGGGTCCGTGACCGGGCGCTACCTTCGCGCGCATGCAGAGCATCAGGCCGGTCAAGACCCAGGTGTCGTGGATGCGCGCCCGCGACCTCGTGCCACCCGAGTCCGTCACTCGCGGCGGCCCGGTCACGGGGGTCACCGGCCCGGTCGTCGACATCCTGTTCCTCATCGTGGTGTCCCTCGTCGGTGCCGTCGGAGCGGTCTTCGCCCTGGCCCACCTGTCCATCCCGGGCTTCCTCATCATGAGCCTGTTCGCTGCCGTCCCTGGCTACCTGGGGTGGGTCCGCTACCAACAGGCTTCCGCACCAGCAGTCTCCGTGGGGGCCGGCGGTGTCTGGCTGGCCGGCACGGACCGGCGGGCCGGCGAGGCGATCCCGTGGAGCAACGTCGCCGAGCTGGTCTTCTTCACGGCCGTAGAGCGTCGCGTGGGTCTCACCGGGCTCCAGCGACACCGCGCCCTCGGCGTCCGGCTCCGGGTCCCGCGGCCCACTCCGGCACCGGAGCGGGCGCAGCTCGACCAGGTGCTCGAGGGGCTGCCGGACGTCCGCGACGCGGTGCTGGAGTCGGTCCGGTCCTGGGAGGAGATGCCCTACCGCCAGATCGGCGTCGCGGGGCGGCTCGAGCGGGCCGCCCTCACCAAGGCGGCCACGGCCTTCGCCCCGTCCGTGCAGGTGGTGAAGGGTCCGCGGCTCGACTCGCTGATGCCGTGGGCCGTGGGCGAAGCCGACACCCCGGTCCCGGCCGCGCTGCAGCCGCTGGTCACCTCCGGCGGACTGCTGCCCGGGCTCCTGTCGATGCTCGGCGCGACACCGCGCGACCCCGCGAGGACACCCACCGACGAGCCGCCGTCGGCCACGCCCCCCAGTTCGGCCTCCTAGGCCGGTCGGTCGTCCTCCGGGCCGGTTGCCGCCGCTGCGTCGGCAGCGACCTGCTCGACCCGCTCGACGGTCGACGCGGGGACCACCGGCTCACCCTCGGTCTCGGTCTCCGCGGTCGGCACCGCCTGGGGGTCGAGGTCGACGTCGACCCAGGTGGGGCGGTGGTCGCTGGCAGCCACGAGGTCGGCGACCGCGAGCTCGACCTCCCGGTGCGGCAGCACCACGAGCTCGGGCGAGGCGAAGATGACGTCGAGCACCCGGTGGGGAGCCTTGGCGGGGTAGGTCGGCACGCCGGGCGAGATGAGGCGCAGCGGCGCGGCGAACAGCCGCCACGCCTTGCCGGTCTCCCCCTCGTTGAGGTCACCGGCCAGGAGCACCGGACCGCCCCCGGCCACGGTCCGCAGGATCTGGCCCGCGTGCCGCTCGCGTTCGTCGGCGTCGAGGCTCAGGTGCACCGACGACACCACGAGCGGCTGGTGACCGGCCGGACCGACCCGGATCACCGCATACCCGCGGGTGCGCTGCAGCGCAGCCACCCGGAGTCGGTGGTGCCGTGACTCGCTCACCTGCACGCGCAGGGAGGTGAAGATCGTCGTCCCGCCACTGCCGCGGTGCCGTCCGGACCAGAACAGGCCGCACTCGGCCGCGAAGTCGGACACGCGCCACGTCGAGAGCAGCCGTCGAGGCACCTCCTGGAGGCACAGCACGTCGGGGTCGATGGCGCGGATGACGCGCGCTGCCGCGTGCCGGTCGAGGGTGAAGTCCTTGAGGTTGTAGGACGCCACCCGCATCGTGCTCATGCGCCCTCGGCCGCGGCCCGTCCGAGGGCGTCGCGGCGCGCCAGGTCCGCTGCGCCGATCAACCCCGCCTCGTTGCCCAGGGCCGCGGCGACGATCCGGGCCTCGGGCCGGTAGCCACGCCCCGTGAGGTGACGCCGGAAGGTCGTCCGGGCCGGGTCGAGCAGCAGGTCTCCCGCAGCGCTGACCCCGCCACCGATGACGAAGACCCCGGGGTCGAAGGCCGCGGCCAGGTTGGCGATCCCGATCCCCAGCCACTGGCCGATCTCGCCCAGCAGCTCGGTCGCCGTCGCGTCACCGTCGCGGGCCGCCTCGGTGATCATCGGACCGGTCAGCGAGGACGGGTCACCGCCCACGAGGTTGAGCAGGTCCGTCGCCATCGGGCTGCCGGCCGTCATCATCGCCCGGGCCTCGCGCACCAGGGCGTTACCAGAGGCGTACTGCTCCCAGCAGCCCTTGTTGCCGCACTCGCACCGTTGGCCGCCGGGGACGACCTGCATGTGGCCGAACTCCCCCGCGATCCCGTAGCGGCCGCGCATGATCTGACCGTCCAAGATCATCGCGCCCCCGATCCCGGTGCCGAGGTTGACCATCACGACGTGCGAGTCGCCTTGCGCCGCACCGAATCTCCACTCCGCCCACGCCGCGGCGTTGGCGTCGTTGTCGACCGAGATCGGCACCGGTACCCGGCGTTGCAGGTTGGCCTCGAGCGGCTCGTCGCGCCAGGACAGGTGGGGGGCGAACACCACGGTCGCCCGGTCGGCGGCCACGAACCCCGCCGCGCCGATGCCCACCGCGACGACGTCGTCACCCGCGCCGTCGATCAGCTCGGCGACCACGTCGACGATGGTGTCCTCGACGACGCCGGGGCTGGTCGAGCGGTGCGGCGTGTCGCGACGGGCGCGCGCCACGACCACGCCGTCGGTGTCCACGACTCCGCCGGCGACCTTGGTGCCCCCGATGTCGATCCCGACCGACAGGCCGCCGCTCACGAGGTCGCACTCCCCGGAGCGTCCTCGTCGTCGACGGCGATGTCCTGCACCCGCGAGGAGGGGGACTGGGACCGCCGCGGTGACGCCGTCCCGGCGTCGGTGCGGCGCTGGCCGGCGATGTCCCTCAACGTCGCGGCGAGCGCCCCCGCGAGGTCGGCCAACCGGTCGACGGTCTCGGGTCGGACCGACCGCAGCAGCCCGATGCCTTGGCAGACCGGGCACAGCTGGCAGGCCACCGCCTGCCCGACGCCGTTCTCCGCACCGCACGACGAGCAGCGTGGCGTGGCCGACTCGGCGCCCTCTGCGGGTGCCGGGGACTCGTCGGTGCCCGACTCGTCGGTGCCGGACCCGTCGGTGCCGGACCCGTCGGTGCCGGACCCGTCGGTGCCGGACCCGTCGGTGCCGGACCCGTCGGCGGCAGGCGCGGTCGCAGCCTGAGCCGGTCGCGCGGCATACCCGGTCTGCGCACTGGCGGCCCAGCCGCCCAGCGCGTCCAGGAGGCGGGCAGCCTCCTCCGCCACCGTGCCCACGGCAGGGCGTTCGTCGTCAGCCACGCGGCCAGACCTCCTCGTCGGGGACGAAGCGCACCCGCAGCAGTCCGTCGCGCACGGAAGCACCCTCGACCACGCATCGTTGCAGAGCCGACGGCAGGGTGAGCACCCGGCGGTGCTCCCCGACCGTCACGACGAGCTCGTCGTCGCGGCGCTGGAGGCCCAGGTCGGCGGCATGCGCCAGCGGGAGCGGGAGGACCAGGAGGAACCCCTCGTCGGTCCGTTCGACCGCCAGGCCTCGGTGGGTGACGGGGGCGAGGACGTCGGTTCCGCCTTCCTGCGCCTCCGCGAGCTCGGCGAGCGCGTCGGCCCCGATCGGCTCGGACGGCAGGTAGGGGGTCACGACCACCGGCAGCCCCGCGAACGACTCGCGCACCTCGACCAGCCCACCCTGCTGGGCCGCGTTCCACGAGGCCCGCCAGGCGTCGGGTCGCTGGCCCTGCTCGGCGATGGCGTCCGGGAACACCCGGTTGACGACGACCGCGTCGACGACGAAGCCGTAGAGCGACAGGGAGGTCCAGGTGCGCCGGGACTCGGCGATCACCACGCGTTCGGGCGTGAGGACCAGCCGCACCGAGGTCTGTTCACCAGTGAGGATGCGGTGGACCTCGCGCATCTGCCGGTGCCACCCCGTGACCGCCTCGACCACCGCCGAGTCGGGCAGCGGCACCCCGGCGGCCGCCGCGGCGGCCGGACGCAGGGTGCGGATCAGGCCGCGCTGGGCCGGGAGCAGGCGCTCGAGGTGCCACGCGAGCGCCTCGGGCAGGGCCAGCAGCCTCAGGGTCTCGGCGGTGGGGGCGCAGTCGACGACGACGAGGTCCCACGGGCCCGACTCGACCTGCGACCGCAGCTCGAGGAGCGCCGCGACCTCCTCGGCGCCGGGCAGGCGGGTCAGCTCCTCGGCGACGACCGGGTCGACGCCCACGGTGTCGAGGACGGCGAGCAGGTAGTCCTGGACCACGCGCCACGACTCGCCCAGCAGGTGGGGCGGGCTGATCTGCAGCGCGGACAGGCCGGGCTCGACGTCCACCGGGGACCCGCCGCGCGACCCGCCCAGGGCGACCCCGAGTGCGTCGCCCAGGGAGTGGGCGGCATCGGTCGACATGACCAGGGTCTTGACCCCGGCGCGAGCGGCCTTGACGGCCGTGGCGGCCGCCGTGGTCGTCTTGCCGACCCCGCCCTTGCCGGTGAAGAGGATGACGCGCATGGCTGTCGACACCCCTCGGCTATCGGGAGTCCGCGGCGACGAGCTGCCTCAACCCTCCACCCGCTTCTTCAGCGACTTGAGCGCGGTGTCGATGATGACCTTCTCGGCCTTGCGCTTGAGCATCCCGAGCATCGGGATCTTCACGTCGACGGCCAGGCGGTAGGTGACGGTCGTGGTGTCCTTGCCCTTGGCGGCCAGGGTGTAGGAGCCGTTCATCGCCTTGAGCACGGTGGCCTCGACGAGGCTCCACGAGACGACCCCGGTGCCGTTGCGTGCGACGTCCCACTCGTAGTCGAGGGTGTAGGTGTCCTTGATCGCCCCGGCGTCGAGGGTGAACTGCACCTGGTCGGCCCAGCCGTCGCCCTCCTCGGTGAGGATGCTGACCGCCTTGACCTCGGTGGCCCACTCCGGATAGCTCTCGAAGTCGGCAATGACGTCGAGGACTTCACCCGGCTTTGCGTCGATGTCGATGCTTGATTCGGTGCGGTCGGCCATGCGCCGAAGGCTACAAGACCGAGGCGTCGGACGACGGACCGCCTTCGAGGCGGTCCTTGAGTCCGTGCACCGCCCGCTTCCACCGCAAGGTATGCCGCGTGGCGACGTCCCGGGGTGCGCGCGGCCCCCGATGGCCCCGGACGTAGTGGTGGACGACCACTCCGTCGCGGAACGGCTCGAGCCAGACCTCCATCTCGCCGACGACCTGGCCGGTCACGGCCCAGCGCACGCCCTTGACCCCACGGTCCCGCGTCACCGTGGGGGCCAGGTGCGGCCAGACCTGCGCCACCCAACTCTCGTCGTCCAGGCCCGCGCGCACGACCTCGGGCGATGCCCGGATGAAGGTCTCGTCGACGATGTCGATCCTGTGGTCGCGCACCGGATCAGTGTTCCGCACGTCACGTCGGCATGTGGATGGACCCTCCCCCGCGTGCCTACCCGCGGGTAGTCTGTGCGCACTGAGGCAGTCACGCCCACTGAGGCAGTCACGCCGTCGTCAAAGGAGACTCCGTGCAGGAACACGTCGCACCCCCACTCGTGCCACCCACGACCGAGGGGAGCCTGGCCGACCTGCCGGGCCGCAACGCCGCCTCCGACCCCACGCGGGTGGCGTTCTCCCGCAAGGAGGGCAGCCGGTGGATCGACGTGACCGCGGCCGAGTTCGACGAGGACGTGCGCGCGGTCGCCAAGGGCCTCATCGCCGCCGGCATCGCGCCCGGTGACCGCGTGGCCATCATGTGCAAGACGCGCTACGAGTGGACCCTCACCGACTTCGCGATCTGGACTGCCGGTGCGGTCACCGTCCCCATCTACGAGACCTCCTCCGCCGAGCAGGTCGCCTGGATCCTCACCGACTCCGGGGCCAGGGGCATCATGCTCGAGACCCCGTCCCACGCGGCCACCCTCGCCGAGGTCCGCGACCAGCTGCCAGGGCTCGACCACGCCTGGCAGGTCGATGCCGGTGCCATCGCCGAGCTGAAGAGCTCGGGCGCCGACGTGGGTGACGCCGACCTCGAGGCCGCCAAGGGCGGGCTCGACCGCGCGAGCATCGCGACGATCATCTACACCTCGGGCACGACCGGTCGCCCCAAGGGCGTCCAGCTGACCCACGACAACTTCCTCGCCCTGTCCGAGAACGCCATCACCAAGCTCAAGTCGGTCGTCAAGGCCGAGGGCGCCTCGACCCTGCTCTTCCTCCCCCTGGCCCACGTCTTCGCGCGGTTCATCCAGGTCCTGTGCGTCACGGGCGAGGCCAAGATGGGCCACAGCGCCGACATCAAGAACCTCCTCGCGGACTTCGCCGAGTTCAAGCCGACCTTCATCCTCTCGGTGCCCCGCGTCTTCGAGAAGATCTACAACTCTGCCGAGGCCAAGGCGACCGCCGAGGGCAAGGGCAAGATCTTCGCGACCGCGACCGACACCGCCATCGCCTGGTCCACCGCCCAGGACACCGGCGGGGCCGGGCTCGGCCTCAAGGTCCGGCACGGCATCTTCGACAAGCTGGTCTACTCCAAGCTGCGCGCCGCCATGGGCGGCCAGGTCATGTACGCCGTGTCCGGTGGCGCCCCGCTGGGCACCCGGCTGGGCCACTTCTTCCGCGGCATCGGCGTGACCGTGCTCGAGGGCTACGGCCTGACCGAGACCACCGCCCCGGCCACGGTCAACGTGCCCGACCGCGTGAAGATCGGCACCGTGGGTGCCCCCCTGCCCGGCGTGGGCATCCGCATCGCCGACGACGGCGAGATCCTGATCCAGGGCAACAACGTCTTCGCCGCCTACAACAACAACGCCGAGGCCACCTCGAGTGCGGTGCTCGACGGGTGGTTCCACACCGGCGACATCGGCGAGCTCGACGAGGACGGCTACCTCAAGATCACCGGTCGCAAGAAGGAGCTCCTCGTCACCGCCGGCGGCAAGAACGTCGCCCCGGCAGGTCTGGAGGACCGGCTCCGGGCGCATCCCCTCATCTCCCAGTGCATCGTCGTGGGCGACCAGAAGCCGTTCATCGGCGCCCTCCTCACCCTCGACGAGGAGATGTACCCGGGCTGGGCCAAGAATAACGGCCTCTCCGGGGTCAGCTTCGACCAGGCCCGCACCAACGAGACCGTCCTCGCCGAGCTCCAGAAGGCCGTCGACGACGCCAACAAGTCGGTGTCCAAGGCCGAGTCGATCCGCAAGTTCGCGGTGCTGCCGGGTGACTTCACCGAGGAGAACGGCTACCTCACGCCGAGCCTGAAGCTCAAGCGGAACATCGTCATGAAGGACTTCCACGACGAGGTCGAGGCGCTCTACTCCGGCGCCAAGGAGTGACCCGCTGACCCGCACGGTCCCGGCCAACACCGACCCGTAGGGTCTAGCCATGCGCACTGCCCCCGGACCCTCCGCCCGGTCCGTGGTGGGGTCGTTCGCCCTGCCGCTGGCGTGGCTGGTCTTCTTCACCGCGTTGCAGTGGAGCGTCGTGCGCTACCGCATCCCCATCGTGATCGCCCTCACCGCGGCCACGCTGGGGCTGGCGCTCTGGCAGTGGGCCGGCTGGCGGGCCAGCCTCCACCGACCCGCGGTGGCGGTGATGCTGGCCGGCTCGGCCCTGGCCACCCTTGCGGTGCCCCTGTTCAGCTACCTCGCACCGACCGGCCTCGCGATCGCGACGACGCTCTTCGTCGTGGTACCGCTGGCGTGCGCGGTCCTCTTGTGTGCCAACACCGTTCGCGCCCACTGGGCTGCCGGCGTGGTGGCCGTGACCGGGTATGCCGCGTGTGCAGCCGTCGCGATCACGTCCTCACCGCGGCCCCGCATCGACGTCTGGGTGACGCTGCAGCAGGCCGCCGACGGCCTCGGCCGAGGCGAGAACTTCTACGCGATGAACTGGACCGGATCCCCCGGCATCCAGGACGCCTTCACCTACCTGCCCTGGACGGCCGTGCTGCTCGCGCCGGGCCGCTGGCTGTTCGGTGACGTGCGGTGGGCGCTGGCGTTCTGGACGCTCGTCGCGGTGGCCGGGGTCTGGATGCTCGCCCGCGGCGCGGCCCCACGGCATACCGGGGGCGCCTGGGTCTGGACCGCGGCCGCGGTCACCGGTCTGCTCGTCCTGGCCCCCGGCACGCTCACCCAGCTCGACCAGGCCTGGACCGAGCCGTTGCTGCTCGCGGGCCTGGTGTGGTGGGCCGTGCTGGTCCAGCGCGACCGCGCGTGGTGGGCGGTCATCCCCCTCGCCCTCGCCTGCGCCAGCAAGCAGCACCTGGCCCTGCTGCTGCCCGTGCTGCTGGTGTGGCGACCGTTCGGGTGGCGCCGAGCCGTGGCGACGGGTGCGCTGACCGGGGTGCTGGTCGCGCCGTGGTTCGTCGCGAGCCCGCCGGACTTCGTCCACGACACGATCAGCCTGCTCGTCGGGTTCCACCCCATCAAGTTCGCCAACACGCTCTACCTGTTGGCGCTCAACACCTTTGGCGTGACGTTGCCGTTCGCCGTGACCGGGGTCGCCGTGCTGGGCACCCTCGCCGCCGTCTGCTGGACCGTCTGGCGCCGCCAGCCCGACCTGGCCGACGTGCTGCGCTGGCTGGCGCTGGTGCTGCTGGTGGCCAACCTCGTCAACAAACAGGCCTTCTACAACCAGTTCTGGCTCGTCGGGTCCCTGGTCGTCGTCTCGCTCGCCCTGGCCCCGGCCGCCTGCAGGACGTCCTGCACCAGCTGCTCGAGCACCACGGGGTAGACCGCTTCACCGCGAGCGCGGTGCAGGGCAGGGTCGATCCACGCCAGCTGGATGGTCGACCGGACCTCCAGCTCGGCGAAGCCGGATGGGTCGGCGTCGAAGCGCTCGGTGACCCAGCCGTAGAAGACCTGCTGCTGGACGATCGTGCGCCCCTCGAAGGAGAAGGCGTCCTCGTCGTGGTGGACCGGCCCGACGAGGTCGTCGACGGTGATGGTGCGGCCGGTCTCCTCCCATACCTCGCGGACCGCCGCCGCACGGTCGGTCTCCCCCGGCTCGACACCACCACCGACCGTGTACCAGTAGGGGTCGTCGGGGTGGTGCGGGTCGAAGCCCTCGATCATCAGGACCTGGCCGTCGGCGTCGACGACCACCACGCGGGCGGCGCGGCGGCGCACCACCTCGGGGTCCGTCATCGGGCCAGGCTCCGCAGGTAGGCAAGCCACTCCTTGGTGAACGCGGCCTGGCTGGTGCCCAGCACGCTGCGGAACGCCGCGGTCGCCGCCTCGTCGGGGTCGGGCGTCGCCGAGGACGATCCGGGGGGCTTCGTGGCGACCGCGAGGTAGTAGCGCACCAGGGCCTTGCGACCGTAGCGGTCGACGATGCGGTTCACGGCCAGCCAGGCCGCGTTGTAGCTCGGCGCGATCGTCGTGCGTGACGGGTCGAAGTCGCCGGCGGCCGGCAGCGCCTTCGGGCCATGGCCGGCGCGGACCTTCGCCAGGAGCGCCGCGGCGACCTGTCTGCGGGTCGCCCCGACGTCGCGGTAGCCGACGTAGTCGGCCATTCCCTCGGACAGCCACAGCGGGACCGGTCGGTCGGTCGTGGCGCGGATGGCGACGTGGGTCGCCTCGTGCGTCACGACGACCTGCTGCCCCCGCCTCTCCAGAGTGGCGAACGCACCGGGGTTGACCACGACCCGGTCGGCCCCCGCGCGGCCACCGGCGTCGAACGGCCCGTCCGTGACGGCAGCGACCTGCGCGACGGAGTCCTTGTCCTGGCCGACCTGCTCGGCCATCTCGGCCGCGGTGCGGGGCACGACGAGCACCAGGCGGCTGTTCCACGGGGCGGTCCAGACCGCGTCGACCCGCGTGACGGCGAGGTTGCCCAGGGCGAGGTAGGGACGCAGGCGGCTCGCCGGACCGCTTCCCATGACCAGCGTCGTCGGGCTGCGCAGGACCGTGAACGCGGGCAGGTCCCAGGCCTGCACCTGGGTGCCTCCGTCGGTGTCGTCGACCAGCCGCCACCCGGTGTCGCGACGCACGACGGTGAAGTACGACTCGAACTCGCGGGACGCCGTGTCATAGCCGGCCAGGCTGTAGTGCCCGGCGACGCGGGAGACCCACGCCTCGGGGCCGAGCTGGGCGACGCGGTCGGCACCGAGCTCCGGGGCGGGCTCGGGGGTGCCGTAGGAGAAGGCGCCCAATGGGAGCTTGGCCAGGGCGTCGTACTGGGCCAGCTGGCGCAGCCCGAACCCCGACTTCGGGTCGTCCAGGGTCGCCGCGAAGGCGGCTCGGTCGTGGGCCCGCACCGCCGCGGCGCGGGCGGACAGCAAGGCGGTGAGGGCGTCCTCGCGCGCGGTGGAGGGGTCGGGAGCGTTCGACTGGGTGGTGGCCGACGGGGACGTCGACGGGCCCGACGACGATCGCGCGGTCCCAGCGTCCTCGTCGGAGCACCCCGCCAGCAGCCCGACGACCAGGACGGCCGTTGCCGCGACCGCGACACCAGCCCGCAGGGGGCCGCGTCGTCGAGGGGTGGCCCGGGTCATCCGGCCATCGTAGGGACGGCTCAGCCGACAGCGCGGACGTGGGCGGCCCACGGCTCGCGGCGCGCGCTGGCCGAGGAGGCCTCGTGCGCGCTGACCAGCCCGGCCTCGGCGAACCGGGCCACGGCGGACCGCTCGACGGCGTCGAGGGGCAGCTCGGCGCCCTGGGGCACGAGCATGGCCGTCACCATGCAGTCGGCGCAGTGCAGGTCGCGCACGGGACAGCTCTGGCAGTCGATGATCATCGCGATCACCTCGCTCTCTCAGTCGGGGAGTCCTTCTGTCGTGTGACCTGTCGACGACGCTAGGTGAGGGCACTGACAACGCCCGCGACACGGCACACCCCGATCCCGCGCCACAGCCGGTGGCAGGGCGCGCCTGCCGGGGGCTGTCACACCCGCGGCCTACCGTCGGGACCATGCAGACGGCCGGCGACCAGATGGTGCAAGGCACCTTCGACGACCTGGGCACGGCACTGGCCGATGTCACGTTCGTCGTCGTCGACCTCGAGACCACCGGCGGCAGCCCGGCCGACTCGGCCATCACCGAGATCGGCGCCGTCAAGGTCCGGGCCGGCGAGGTGCTCGGCGAGTTCCAGACCCTGGTGAACCCCCACCTGCCGATCCCGCCGTTCATCCAGTCGCTCACCGGCATCACCACCGCCATGGTCGCGGACGCCCCCCGGATCGAGGCCGCCCTCCCGGCGTTCCTCGAGTTCGCGCGGGGAGCGGTGCTGGTCGCCCACAACGCCGGCTTCGACATCGGCTTCCTCAAGATGGCCGCCCGCCAGCAGGGCATCGAGTGGCCGCGCCACGCGGTGCTCGACACGGTCCACCTGGCCCGTCAGCTGGTCAACCGCGACGAGGCCCGCAACCACAAGCTCTCCACCCTGGCCGCCTTGTTCGGGGCCACCACGACGCCCGACCACCGCGCCCTGCACGACGCACAGGCGACCGTCGACGTGCTGCACGCCCTCATCGGGCGGGTGGGCAGCCTGGGCGTCCACACGCTCGAGGAGCTCTCCAGCTACACCTCGCGGGTCAGCCCCGCCCAGCGCCGCAAGCGCTGGCTCGCCGACGGCCTGCCCGACCAGCCGGGGGTCTACCTCTTCAAGGACGGCGACGGCCGGGTCCTCTACGTGGGCACGTCGATCAACATCCGCACGCGGGTCCGCAGCTACTTCACGGCGTCCGAGCAGCGCACCCGGATGGCCGAGATGGTGCGGCTGGCCGAGTCCGTCACCCCGATCGTGTGTGCCACCACCCTCGAGGCCGAGGTGCGCGAGCTGCGCCTCATCGCCGAGCACAAGCCGCGCTACAACCGGCGCTCCAAGACCCCCGAGCGGGCCACCTGGGTCAAGCTGACGGTCGAGGCCTTCCCCCGGCTGTCGATCGTGCGCGAGGTCCGGGGCGACGGAGCCCGCTACATCGGTCCGTTCGGCAGCCGCGGCTCGGCCGAGGCCGCCGTGGCGGCCGTCCACGAGGTGATCCCGCTGCGCCAGTGCGTCCAGCGGCTGTCCCCCACCCGGCGGGTGGGGTCGTGCGCGCTCGCCGACATGGGCCGCTGTGGCGCACCGTGCACCGGCGCCCAGAGCGTCGAGGAGTATGCCGCGGTCGTCCAGGACGCCGTGCACGCCCTCGCGGGCGACTCGCGCGACGTGGTGACCGCTCTGCGCACCCGGATGGGGTCGCTGGCCGACCAGGAGCGGTTCGAGGACGCCGGCACCCTGCGCGACCGGATGCTCGCGCTGGTGCGCGGCATGGCCAGGGCCCAGCGCATCGCGCCGCTCGCCGCCAGTCGCGAGATCGTCGCCGCCCGTTCGGCCACGGCCGGGGGGTGGGAGGTCATCGTGGTCCGGCACGGCCGGCTCGCCGCCAGCACGGTGTCACCTCGCGGTGCCGACCCGATGCCCTATGTCGAGGCCGTCCGCACCAGCGCCGAGGTGGTCCTCCCCGCGCCGTGGCCGTCCCCGGCGGCGATCCCCGAGGAGACCGAGAAGATCCTGCGCTGGCTGGAGGCCCCCGGCGTGCGGATCGTCGACCTCGACGGCGAGTGGACCTGCCCGGTCGGTGGCGCCGGCGGTGCGCGGGCCGAGCTGGAGCCGCAGGTGGTGGCCCGCCACGCGGTGGCCGGATTCGTCGCGGCGTCCTAGCCTCCGGGGACCCACCCGCTACGCCAGCGGCGCCGATAGAGTGGGCTCGTGATCTCCGCCATCGTGCTCATCAACGCCAAGGTCGACCGCATCCCCGAGGTGGCCCAGGCCATCGCCGAGCTCGAGGGCGTCTCCGAGGTCTACTCGGTCGCCGGCGATGCCGACCTCATCGCGATGATCCGGGTCCGCGAGCACGAGCAGCTCAACGACGTCATCGCCGACCGCCTCAACAAGGTCGACGGTGTCACGGGCACCAACACCCACATCGCGTTCCGCACCTACTCCACGCACGACCTCGAGGCCGCCTTCAGCCTCGGCCTCGACGGTGACTGACCCTTCGACCCCAGTCACCCCCGGCCTCGACTCACCACTGCCTCGACTCACCACTGCCTCGGCCGCACGGCCGATCTGAGTAGCAACACGCATCCGCGCAACCCTCCTGACCTGCAGACTCGGGCCACCGAGCGCTGAGCTCCTGCACCCTCCGGAGGACCGATGCCGCCCATCCCCTGCCCCGCCTGCGCTCGCTTCCTGCCCGAGTCGCCCAGGTCGTGCCCAGGGTGCCACCTCCCCCTCACCGGCCCGAACGCCCTGCGCCTGTGGCAGGTCGACCAGGGCCTGGCCGCGCTCCAACGCGAGCGCATCGAGCTGATCGCCGCGCTGCGGGCAGGGGACGCCTCCTCATCCGTCGCCGCTGCCGGCTCCCCGACCACCGTCGCGACCGCACTGGACGCGCGCCTGCGCGGCGCGAGCTCGATGGCGCAGCCGGGCCAGCCCGGTGAGACGGACCACGCAGCACCCCCGCCCGCCGCGCCCGCGCGCCGCACCTGGACCACCCAGCAGACCCTTCTGGCGATCGGGGTGCTGCTGGTCCTGGTGGCCGGGTCGATCGCCTTGGCGATCGCGTGGTTCCTCATCGGCATCGTCGGTCAGCTGCTCGTCATGGGTGGCTTCACCGCCGCGGCCACGGTGGCCTCGCTGGTGCTGTCCCGCCGACGCCTGCCCAGCAGTGCGGAAGCCCTGGCCCTCGTGGCCGGCGGCCTCCTCCTGCTGGACGTGGCGGCTGCGCGGCGGTTCGGGCTGGCCGACCTCGAGTCGGTCGACGGGCGCACCTATGCCGCGGTCACCGGGCTGCTCGCCGCCATCGTCCTCGCCGCCCTGCACCGCACCGACCGCAGGATCGCAGGCTTCGCCCTCCTCTCGCTGACCGCCGCCTCGCTCGGGTGGGCCGGCGTCGTGGCCTTCGCCGACCACGCCGCCGGGGTCGCCGCCCTCGCCCTCGCCGGCGCCGTGCTGTTCGGCGCCCTGCACCTGGTCGTTCCCCCGTCGTTCGGGCTGACCCGCCGCGCCGCCACCGGTCCAGCGGCAGGGTGGACCGCCCTCTCGGCGGTCAGCGCTGCCGTCGGGGCGCTCGGCGCCGGGCTCGACGCACTGTCTGCTCCGACCGGTCCGGGCGTCGACGGCCCGGTGGTCCACGGGCTCACCGCAGACGGCGTGGTCAGCGTGGCGATCCTGGCGACCCTGGCCGTCGCGGGCGCCCTCGTCGTGCGACGCGTCGTCGCGGTCCGCGCCGCGCGCCTGGGCACCCGAGCCGCCGTGCGCGCCGACTGGACCGCGCGGGCGTTGGCCGGCGACTGGCGTGCCCTCGGGGTGGTCGCCGTCGTCGCCTCGGTGGCCGGGCCCACGGCTGTGCTCGGACTGGCGCTGCAGCTCGGGGCGTTCTGGTCGGCGGTGCTCGCCGTCGTCGCAGCCGTGGCCGCCACCGCGCTCGTGGTCGCCCGCCCCCGCACCACCTCGCTCGGCGTCGCCTGGGTCGAGGCGCAGGCCGGTGCGACGCTCGGTGTCCTCGTGTTCGTCTGCGCCGTCGAAGGGTCCCGGCCGGCGACGACCATCGCCCTGACCGCGACCGCCCTCGTGGCCGCGACGGCGGCAGTGCACCGGCCGACCTGGCGCGCGGCCGCCAGCGCCGTCGGGGCGGTCGCCACGGTGGCGGCCGCCGCCCTCACCGGCTCGATGTTCTCCGACACCGCCGCGGTGCTCGCGGCCGCGGCCGCGGGGGCCGCCTTCGTCGCCGTCGGTTTGCTGCGGCAGGCCGAACCCGAGGAGGCGCCCCTCGCCGTCGTCGGCCACCTCGCCGTGTTCGGCGCCCTGGCCGCGGCGGTCGGCACCGCTCTCGCCGACGAGGTCGTGATCGCCGTCCTCGTGGTCATCGCCCTGACCGGAGGTGCCACCGCCGTCCTGCGCCCGCACCTGCGCGCCATCGCCAGCGGCACGACGACCGTCGCGTCGGTCTGGGCGCTGTGGTTGGGCGGTGGCCTGGTCGGCCCGCGCTCCCAGTGGGTGCTGCTGGCCGCCGCCGCGCTCGGCCTCGCCGCGCTGGCGCAGTGGCGTCGTCACCGCACCGAGGAGCTCGTCCTCGGCGCCTTGGCGGTCCTCGTCGCGGTCACCGCTGTCGTCGTCGCCGTTGATCGCTCCTGGCCGCACGCCGCCTCGCTGGCCGCCGCGGCATACGGGCTCGTGGCTGTCGCGTATGCCGCCCTGCCGCACCGCCGCGCCGTCGTCACCATCGCGGTGGCCGCGCTGACGGCAGCGGTGTGGGTGGAGCTCGGGGACGCGGACGTGACCACCCTGGAGGCCTGGACGCTGCCGCTGGCCGCGTTCCTGCTCGCTGCCGGTCTCTGGTCGCACCGCGAGCTCGGTGACCACTCGTGGCTCACGGCCGGGCCGGGTCTGGCCGTCGCCCTCCTGCCGTCCACCCTCTTCACCCCGGTCGACGACGGCCTGGTCCGCCCGCTCGTCACGGTCGCCGCTGCCGTCGCCGTCCTGGTGCTCGGGGCGCTGCGCCGCTGGCAGGCGCTGGTGGTGCTGGGCGCGGCCTGCGCCGCCACCGTCGCCCTCACCCAGCTGCTCCCCTATGCCGTGCTGCTGCCCCGCTACCTGACCCTCGGGGCGCTCGGGGTCCTGCTCCTCGCCGTCGGCGCGCGGTACGAGCAGCGTCGGGCCGACGCCCGGCAGGCCGTCAGCTGGCTGGCATCCATGTCCTGACCCGTGTCCTGACCCGTCTCGGCCGTGGTCGGCCAGAAGTGGGGGGCGGTGGGCCGGGAGGCGGGCGTACCTTCGCGTCATGGACGACCTCACCACCTTGTTCGACCGGGCTGCCCGCGTGGCAGCCGACCACCGCGCCGCGGTGGCTGATGCACCCGTCGCGGCCCGTGCCTCGGCGCAGGAGCTGCGGGCGTCCGCGGACGGGGCCCTGCGTGAGCAGCCGACCCCGGCCGGGCAGGTCCTCGACGAGCTGGTCGAGACCTTCGGGCCGGGGCTGGTCGGCACCCCCGGGCCGCGCTTCTTCGGCTTCGTCATCGGTGGAGCACTGCCGGCTGCGAGTGCGGCCGACATGGTCGCGGTCGGGTGGGACCAGTGTGCGTTCAACGCGACCCTCTCCCCCGCCGGCGCGGTGGCCGAGGAGCTCGCGGGTGGCTGGCTCAAGGACCTGCTCGGGCTGCCGGCCGGGGCCACCGTCGGGTTCGTCACGGGTGCCCAGGGGGCCAACACCGTCAGCCTCGCGACGGCGCGTCACCACGTCCTCGCCGCGGCGGGTTGGGACGTCGAGAAGGACGGCCTCCTCGGGGCACCCCGGGTGCGGGTGGTGGCGAGCGTCGAGCGCCACGCGACCATCGACCGGGCGCTGCGGCTGATCGGGTTCGGGACCGCCGTCGTCGAGGAGGTGGTGACGGACGCCAACGGCGCCATCGACGTGGCCGACCTGACGGCCGTGCTGGCCCGCTCGGACCCGGGGCCGACGATCGTCTGCCTCCAGTCCGGCAACGTCAACACCGGCGCGTGCGACGACCTGCGGGCGGCGGTGGCGGTGGCCCGGCGCCACGGGGCCTGGGTCCACGTCGACGGTGCCTTCGGCCTCTGGGCCGGGGCCAGCCCTGCGCGGGCGCACCTCGTCGACGGAGTCGACCTCGCGGACTCCTGGTCGTGCGACGGACACAAGTGGCTCAACGTGCCCTACGACTGCGGCTTCGCCATCTGCGCCCACCCCCAGGTGCACGCGGGATCGCTGTCCTACACCGCGGCATACCTCACCGGACAGGGCGGCCCGACGCCGGCCCTGGGCGACCTGGTGCCCGAGTCCTCAAGGAGGGCAAGGGGTTTCGCCGTGTGGGCGGCCCTACGCGAGCTGGGACGCGACGGCGTCGCCGACCTGGTCGAGCGCAGCTGCACGCTGGCCCAGCGCTTCGCCGCTGGCCTCGAAGCCGGTGGCGCCGAGGTCGTCAACGACGTCGTCCTCAACCAGGTGCTGGTCGGCTTCGGCAGCGACCAGCGCACCGACCGGATCGTCGAGGGAGTCCAGCGGGAGGGGACCTGCTGGCTCGGTGCGACGACCTGGCACGGCCGCCGGCTGATGCGGGTCTCGGTCTCGAACTGGTCGACGACCGAGCAGGACGTCGACCGTTCCGTCGCCGCCATCCTGCGGGTGGCCGCGGAGGACCGCCGCTGAGCGGGCGCTGGTGGTCAGGCGGACGTGAGGCGCTGCGTCGCGGCGGCCCACTGCTCGAGCCGGGCGGCGGCCGCACCGGAGTCGAGCGCCTCCTCGGCACGGTCCATGCCGAGGCGCACGCCGGCCGCGAACGCCTCGTCGGTGGCGTCGTGCCCCGCCGGCTCCGCGCCGCCGGCGAGGTCGCGACCAGCGAGCGCGAGCGCCATGCCGGCGTTGAGCACCACTGCGTCACGCACCGCACCACGCTGGCCCGCGAAGAGGTCGCGGGCGACCTGCGCGTTGTGGGCCGCATCGGCGCCCCGCAGGGCCTCGACGGGCTGCCGCTCGAGGCCGACGTGGAGCGGCTCGAAGACGCGCTGGGTGACGGCGCCGTCGCGCACCCACCACACGGTCGAGGTCGTGCTGAGGGTCAGCTCGTCGAGCCCGTCGTCGCCGCGGAAGACGGCGGCTTCGGAGCCTCGCCCCGCGAAGACCCCGGCGATGAGGGGCGCCATCCGCGGGTCGGCCACCCCCACGGCGGCGTAGGTGGGACGGGCCGGGTTGGTCAGCGGACCGAGGACGTTGAAGGCGGTGCCGACGCCGAGCCCACTGCGGGCGGCGGCGGCGTGCCGCATGGCCGGGTGGAAGGCCTGCGCGAAGCAGAAGGTGATGCCGGCCTCGGCGGCCACCTGCGCCACCTGGGCCGGCGTGAGGGTGAGGTTGACGCCCAGCGCCTCGAGGACGTCGGCCGAGCCCGAGGCGGACGACGCGGCCCGGTTGCCGTGCTTGACCACCTGGACCCCGCTGGCCGCGATGACGACCGACGCCATCGTGGAGATGTTGACCGTGTTGGAGCGGTCGGCACCAGTGCCGACGATGTCGAGGCTCGGCCCCGGCACCTCGATCTGGTTGGCGTGGGCGAGCATGACGTCGGCCAGCCCACGCAGCTCCTCCACCGTCTCGCCCTTGGACCGGAGCGCGACGAGGAAGCCGGCGACCTGGACCGGCGAGGCCTCGCCGCCCATGATCTCGTTCATCGCCCAGGCGGCCTGGTCGGTGCTGAGGTGCTCACCGGCGATGAGCAAGGTGAGCAGGTCCGGCCAGGTGTGACCGGCCGGCTCGCGTGCGGTCACCGGCTCAGGAGGCGCTGGGACGTCCGCCACGACCCAGCTCTGCCACGGCCGAGGCCAGCGCGATCGGGTCGAGCGGGTGGGGGACGGCCAGGTCGGCGAGCGACCAGGTGGCCAGCCAGCCGTCCTGCGGGCGACCGGTCAGGACCAGGATCGGCGGGCAGCCGAAGATCTCGCTCTTGAGCTGGCGGCAGAGGCCGAGCCCACCGGTCGGGGCCGCTTCGCCGTCGAGGATGAGGAGGTCGAACGAGGCGTTCTCGACGGCCTCGATCACCGCCGCCGCGGTCGCGCACTCACGCCACGACGAGACCTCGACATCACGGGCCGGACGACGGCCCACGGTGACGCGGACAGCGTCCCGGGTGGTCCTGTCGTCGCTGTACAGCAGCACCGAGATCTGACGGGTCGAAGACCCCGCTGGTGACCCCGACGAGGTCGGGACGTCGGCGGCGGTCGCGTGCGAAGCGGTCATGACGCAGATGCTACCGGTGCGGCGTTTCGGCGCGGTGACGCACCCATCGGGGGGTCGACGGTGTGCCGGACGGGGAATGTGGCTAATCTGGCGCACGTGGCGACCGCATCTCCCGTGACCTCTGAACCCGCTCGCTCGGCCGGCAGCATCCCCGGCCACGGGCCGGTGTCCCGACCCAACATGGTGTCGGTCGGCACCATCGTCTGGCTCTCCAGCGAGCTGATGTTCTTCGCTGGCCTGTTCGCGATGTACTTCACGATCCGCTCGGTCGAGCCGAACCTGTGGGACACGTCGACGGACGTGCTCAACGTGCCCTTCGCCACCATCAACACGATCATCCTCGTGGTGTCGTCGGTGTGGTGCCAGCTCGGTGTCCACGCCGCGGAGCACGGCAAGCCGCACCGCGGCGACGCGAGCCTCCTGGCGGTCAAGAGCTGGGGCATGCGCGAGTGGTACGTGCTGACCTACATCTTCGGCGCGATCTTCGTGTCCGGGCAGGTGCTCGAGTACTCCGAGCTCGTCCACGAGGGCATCACGCTCTCGTCCACCGCGTACGGCTCGGTCTTCTACCTCACGACCGGCTTCCACGCCATGCACGTGACCGGCGGCCTCCTCGCCTTCCTGCTCATCATCGGCCGCACCTTCACGACCCGGCACTACAGCCACGCGCAGGCCGCCGGTGCTGTCGTGACCTCCTACTACTGGCACTTCGTCGACGTCGTGTGGATCGCGCTGTTCGCGACGATCTACCTGTTGAAGTGACCCGCACGATGCTCCACCTGCACCCCCAGCCAGCCCTGCCCACCTCCGTCGACAGGACCGCACCGTGAACGCCTTGGCCGCCCGCCGCCGACACCCGGCCGCGATCGCCCTGCTCCTGCTCCTGGGTCTGATCCTCACTGGGGTCGCGTACTCCACCTTCGCTCCCAAGCAGGCCGACGCCGCCACCGCCGCGGCCAGCTCGGTCGAGCAGGGCAAGAAGCTCTTCCTGGCCAACTGCGCGACGTGTCACGGCCTGCAGGCCCAGGGCACGAAGGCCGGCCCCGCCCTGCCGGGCGTCGGCGCCGCCGCCGTGGACTTCCAGATGGGCACCGGACGTATGCCGATGGCTGCCCCGAACGTCCAGGCGCCCCGCGCCGAGGAGGTCCGGTTCACCCAGGACCAGATCTCGGCCGTCGCCGCGTACATCGCGTCGCTGGCCCCCGGTCCCGCCGTGCCCGACGCGGAGTACACCAGTGGTGAGGGCGGCGACGTCGCCCTCGGCGCCGAGCTGTTCCGGGTCAACTGCGCCATGTGCCACAACTTCGCCGGCTCGGGTGGCGCGCTCACCCGGGGCAAGTACGCCCCCGCCCTGCGCAACATCGAGGGCAAGCACATCTACGAGGCCATGGTGACCGGCCCGCAGTCGATGCCCGTCTTCAGCGACGACAACATCTCGCCCGAGGCCAAGAACGACATCGTCGCCTACCTCCACGAGGTCGACCAGCAGGAGAACGTCGGTGGCATGGCCCTGGGCAACCTCGGCCCCGTCTCCGAGGGACTGTTCGTCTGGATCTTCGGGCTCGGCATCATGGTCGGCTTCGCCGTCTGGCTCGGTCGGAAGGCCGCGTGATGACTGCGTCACCATGGCTGGCCACATCCGCCCCGTGCGGCGACACTGGAACTGACCACCGCGACTCGACAGGACCCACGACACGATGAGCGAACACGACACGCCGCACGGCGAGGTCGTCGGCACCGGCGACGGCTACGGGTCGACCGCGGTCCGCCTGGACCAGGGCCACGTCGAGGGCACCGGCGGCCTGCCGGCGCGCTTCGAGGACCCGGGCCTGCACCCGCACGTCGCGCGCATGGCCGACCTCGACGAGAAGGGCGCCAAGCGCGCCGAGAAGCAGGTCGCGGCGCTCTTCGGGCTCTCCAGCCTGGGCACCATCCTCTTCGTCGTGGCCTACTTCGCCATCGACCCCGAGCAGTCCGGCTTCATCCCCGGCATCGGCAACGCCAGCATCTACAACGTGGCCCTCGGGGTCACCATGGCGCTGGCCCTGCTCGGCTGTGGCGTCGGTGCCGTGCACTGGGCCAAGACGCTCATGCCCGACAGCGAGTCGGTCGAGTACCGCCACACCCAGCGAGCCAGTGACGAGGACCGTCAGCGGGTCGTCACCAACCTCATGGACGGTGGCGAGAAGGCCCAGCTCGGCCGCCGCCCCCTCATCAAGTTCTCGCTGGCCGGCGCGCTCGCCCTGCCGCCGATCGCGATCCTGCTGCCGCTGGTCGGCGGACTGGGCCCGCTCCCGAAGGACCAGTTGTCCACCACCATGTGGAAGAAGGGCGACCGGCTGGTCCGCGACCCCGAGCGCACGCCGATCCGTGCCGACCAGGTCACCATCGGCTCGGTCTTCCACGTGCTCCCCGAGTCGATCAAGGACTCCGAGCACGTCCTCGAGGACAAGGCCAAGGCCGCCGTGCTGCTGATGCGCCTCAACCCCGAGGACATCAAGCCCCAGAAGGAGCGCGACTGGGGCCACGAGGGCATCGTCGCCTACTCCAAGATCTGCACCCACGTCGGGTGCCCCGTGGGTCTGTACGAGCAGCAGACGCACCACCTGCTCTGCCCCTGCCACCAGTCGACGTTCGACGTGACGCAGGACTGCAAGGTCATCTTCGGCCCGGCCAAGCGCCCCTTGCCGCAGCTGAAGATCACCGTCGATTCCGAGGGTTACCTGGTGGCCGACGCCCCGTTCCGTGAGGCTGTCGGTCCGAGTTTCTGGGAGCGTGGTTCCGCATGAGCAGCAACGGACGCAGCGGGTCGGCCGACCCCATCGATCGCCTGCGCAAGGACGACGTCACGCCCGAGGCACCCACCGCCCCCGCCCTGAAGGCCGTCGGCGGAGTCGCCGGCTGGCTCGACGACCGCACCGGTGCCGCCAAGCCCGTCGGCTACCTCATGAAGAAGGTCTTCCCCGAGCACTGGTCCTTCATGCTCGGCGAAGTCGCCATGTACTCGATGATCATCTGCCTGCTGTCGGGCACGTTCCTCACCTTCTGGTTCGTCCCGAGCGCCGGTCAGGTCGTCTACGACGGCTCCTACCTGCCGCTGCGTGGCATCACGATGTCAGAGGCGTTCCGCTCCACCGTCGACATCTCGTTCGACATCCGCGGGGGCCTGCTGATCCGCCAGATCCACCACTGGGCCGCGCTGATGTTCATCGTGGCGCTGTCGGTCCACATGCTCCGCGTCTTCTTCACCGGCGCGTTCCGCAAGCCGCGCGAGATCAACTGGGTGATCGGCTGCATCCTGTCGATGCTCGCGCTGGTGGAGGGCTTCGCCGGCTACTCGCTCCCGGACGACCTGCTGTCCGGCACCGGCCTGCGCGCCGCCGAGGGCTTCATGCGCTCGGTGCCCGTGCTCGGGTCCTACCTGTCGTTCGCGCTGTTCGACGGTCCGTTCCCGGGCGAGGCGATCATCCCCCGCCTCTTCTCGATCCACGTCCTGCTGCTCCCGGCGATCCTGGTCGGCCTGTTCACGGCCCACATCGGGCTGGTCTTCGTGCACAAGCACACCCAGTTCCCCGGACCGGGTCGCACCAACGACAACGTGGTCGGCTTCCCCGTGATGCCGGTCTACGCGGCCAAGGCCGGTGGCTTCTTCTTCATCGTCTTCGGTGTCATCTCCCTCATCTCGGGCCTGGTCACGATCAACCCGATCTGGGCCTACGGACCCTACGACCCGTCGCCCGTGACCGCGGGGTCCCAACCGGACTGGTACATGGGCTTCGCCGACGGAGCGCTGCGCCTGCTGCCCGGCTGGCTGGAGTTCACCGCGTTCGGGTTCACCTTCTCGTTCAACGTCATGATCGGCGCCATCCTGCTCATCCCCGTGATGTACGGGCTGATGGCCATCTACCCGTTCCTCGAGAGGTGGGTGACCGGCGACAACCGCGAGCACCACCTGCTCGACCGGCCACGCAACAACCCCACCCGCACGGGTCTGGGGATGGCAGCGCTGACGGCCTACGGCGTGCTCATGTTCGCCGCCGGCAACGACCTCATGGCGATCAAGCTGCACCTGTCGATCAACGACATCACCCACATCCTGCGGGCGGCGTTCTTCATCGCTCCCCCGCTGGTGTTCTGGGTGACCAAGCGGATCTGCCTGTCGCTGCAGCGCAAGGACCGCGACCTGGTGCTCCACGGCCGGGAGACCGGTCGCATCATCCGGACCGCCGACGGGAAGTTCTTCGAGCAGCACGAGCCGCTCGACGAGTTCACCCGCTGGAACCTCGTGCAGCACGAGCCCCACCACGTGCTCACCCTCGAGAAGGCGACCGACGAGCACGGGGTGGCCTCCCCCACCGCGCGCAAGGACCAGGCCCGCTCGGCGCTGTCCCGGTTCTACTTCAGCGACTCGATCAACCCGGTCACGCCGGCCGAGCTCGCCGCCGCCCACCACGACGGGCTCGGGCGCGAGTCGATCGGCGCCATCGAGGCGGGTAGCGACGAGACCCGGCCCGCCCTCGAGAGCGCCCGCAGGGAGCCCCCCAAGCGCCCCTGAGGCCCGCCGGTGCCCACGGGGGGGCACCCCAGCAGGTCACAGGGCCGCCCAGGCGACCCAGAGCCCGGTCCGCCCATGGCAGGCTGGACCCGTGGTCGAGATGGACGCGGCGGAGTTCGAGCAGGCGGTCGGCGATGCCCTGGACGCGGTGCCGCCGGAGCTGATGCGGCTGCTCGACAACGTCGTCTTCTTCGTCGAGGACGAGCCACCGGCCGACGACCCCGACCTGCTGGGGGTCTACGACGGGACGCCCCTGACCGAGCGCGGTGACGCGTGGGCAGGCGCCCTCCCCGACCGGATCACGATCTTCCGCGGGCCACTGACCAGGATGTGCAAGGACCGCGAGGACCTGCTCGACGAGATCGCCGTGACCGTGGTGCACGAGATCGCCCACCACTTCGGCATCGACGACGAGCGACTCCACGCCCTCGGCTGGGCCTGAGCCGATCTGAGCCAGTCTGAGCCGGTCTGAGCCGGTCCCCAACAGCGTGGTCCCGTCAGGGCAGCGGCAGGTGGAACGCCGCGGCCATCGACGTGGCGGTCTTCGCGCGTCCGAGCGGCTCGGTGCCGGTGACCTCCGCGTAGAGCCGGGCCAAGGAGTAGTGGTCGAGCCGGGCCGTCACCACCCGGTGTCGCTGGCTGGGGTGCGCCACCACCGTGAGCACGCGGTTGCCGGCGCTCTTGTCGTCCTCGTCGGCCGTGAGCACGACGGCGAGCCGACCAGCCTTCCAGTCCGGGCCCGCCTCGATCCTGGTCATCCACCCCTGGAACCACCGGTCTGCCGTCGCGAGGCTGCAGTCATGGGCGTCGTGGCACAGGTCGGGCACGACCATCGCAGCGTTCGGCAGGTGGCCCGCGTCGACCGCCGGTCCCAACGCGGTGACCGGCAGGTCGTACCTGCGGCACAGTGCCCGCTCGTCGGCGAAGTAGGGCCACGGGTTGTGCTTGACCGCATACCGCCCGCTCGGTAGCAGGGCGCAGCTGCCCGGCATCGCGTCCACGTAGACCGCCGCGGTGCGTCCGGCGGAGATCGCCCGGCCGAAGACCGAGGGGCCATGCACCGGCACGTTGTCGGCCGGCGACTTGTTCGTGGTGACCAGTCGGGTGCTCCCCGCCGCGATGGCGATGTAGTTGGGGAGGGACGGATGGCGCACCCCGAAGTAGCTGGTCGCGTAGCCGTAGGTCTTCGCGAGGCGGTAGGTGTACGGCATCTGCGCGCGCATCTGGGCGAGCGAGTGGTTCTCCACGACGAAGACGATCAGCTTGCTGACCGGGACCACCGCGGACGCGGACGCGGCCGCCGACCCCGTGGTGGTGGTGGTCGTCGTGGTGGTCGTCGTGGTGGTCGCCGGGCTGTCGCCGGTCGCGCTGCTGGTGGTCGTGGCGGTGCTGCCGACCGCGTCACCGCCCGACGAGTCCGCGCACCCGGCGAGGCCGAGCACAGCGAGAACCGAGCTGGCGACGAGCAGGCTGGTCCGGTGCACCCTTGCACGATGACACACCCCGGCGGCGACGCACCGTTCGAGACTCGCGGGGTGACGACTCACCGGGTGACGACTCACCGGGTGACGACCCACGGGGCGACGACCCAGCGGCACCGCGCCCCTAGGACGGCAGTCGGCTCGGCTCAGGCCAGCGCGCTCTGCGCCTTCCACTTCGCGAACGAGTACTGCCAGACACCGATGCCCTCGGCCGGCAGGAACGGACGGTTGGAGCCGATGAAGGTCACCACGTCGCCGACCTTGGAGTTCTCGAACATCCACTTGGCGTTGGCCGGTGACATGTTCACGCAGCCGTGGCTGACGTTGGCGTTGCCCTGGGCACCCACCGACCACGGAGCGGAGTGGAGGTACTCGCCGGTCCAGGTGACCCGCAGGTTCCAGTCCGTCTCCTCTTTGTAGTAGCCGGGCTTGCCCTTGGGGATGCCGATGGTCGTCGAGTCCATCGTGACGTGACCCTCCTTGCGGATGATCACCTTGGTCCCGGACCGGGTCTCCGTGGTGGCGCCGGGGCGACCGGTGCTGACAGGGATCACCTTGATGACCTGGCCGCCACGACGGACCGTCATCTGGTGACGCTTGATGTCGACCGTGGAGATCATCGACGAACCCACCGTGAAGCTCGCGCTGTCGTCGTTGCCGACCCACTTGCCCTCACCGGTCTGGACGCCGGTCAGGGGCGCGCTGATGGTGACCGTGGTGCCGGGCTTCCAGTAGTTGGTGGGGCGCCACATGAGCTGGCGGTTGTCGAGCCAGCCCCACGACCCGTTCTGCGTGGGTGAGGTGGTGATCGTGACCCGCTTCTCTACCTCGGCGCGAAGCTTCGCGCTGGTGACGGCGGAGTCGAACTGGATGCTGGCCGGCATACCGACGCCTACGGTCTCGCCGGAGTTGAGGATGCCGTAGGTCGCGGTGACCTTGGGCTTCAGGGTGGCGAACGTCGAGGTGGTCGTGGACGGCGTGCCGTCCTCGCCGGTGGCGGTCGCGCTGACCGTGTATGCCGCGCTGGGAGCCAGCAGCCCGCTGGAGGTCCACGCGCCGTCGTCGCCCAGCTTGCCGGCGACCTTGCGGCCCTTGGCGTCGGCGACGGTGACCTCGCCGAGGGTGCCGCTGGTGGCCGAGACCACCACGGGATCGGTCGGCAGCACGCCCGTGGCTCCCTCGGCCGGCGTGATGGTCAGCTCGGCGGGCGTGGGGGTCGCCGAGGACGAGGAGGAGGACGAGGAGCTGGAGCCGGCCACGTTGTCGGTCGCCGGGCTGTCGACGCCGCCCGAACAGCCGGCCACCAGGGCCAGTCCCGCAACCATGGTCGCGGCCACGGCCAGTCGTGCCCCTTGAGTCCTACCCACCACGTGTACTCCTGTGCTCTGCGCCGTCGTGGCGCCCTGTGCGTTCGGTGCTGGTCAAAAGCGTGTGCCTCTGAACAGCGTGTGCGTGTCGCGTCCTCGGCCACAGTCGCAGGACCCGTCCGACGACGGCCGTCATCCCGACAGACGCCCGACCGGCCCGAATGGTTGGCTATGCAACTGTGTCTGGCCGGGCGATCACTATTTCGCGCCAGGCCCCCTGAGCCCGAGCCCCTGAAGAACCCGGCGGCCCGCCCCTGCGCGGACCGGAGGTAAGTCTACCTGCTCGACGGCGATGCCCCTGACACCACGACGATGCCCCCGAAACGACACACCAGGGCGCAAACGCCAGCACCGCCACGCTGTGGGCCGGGAGGTCGGGCGACTGGCCGGGTTCGCACCGAGCAACGCGAACGGCCGGGGCAACCCCGCAAGGGTCACACCCGGCCGATCGACCACGCGCAGCTCAGACGGCGTGCGGCCCCTTGAAGTACTCGAAGGTCCAGCCCACCAGGGCGACCACGCCGAACGTGGCACCGATGATGAACAGCCACCAGCCGACCGCCAGGCCGAGGAAGCACAGCGCAGCCGCACCGGCGAGCGGCAGGGGCCACCAGGAGTGCGGGCTGAAGAAGCCGTACTCGCCCTCGTGCTCGGCGATCTCCCCACCGGGGTTGTCCTCCGGGCGCTCGGGCAGCCGGCGCGCGGTGGCCCACAGGTAGAACGCGACCATCGCGCCCAGCCCTGCGGAGAGGAACAGGCCCGCCGGACCGACCGGCTCCTTCCACTCCGTGAAGATGCCGTAGACGAGGCCGACGGGGGCGAAGAAGGCCGCCAGGATGATGAAGAGCTTGTACTCGATCTTCACGGGTCAGTCACGCTCCTCATGGAACCGCGGGTGCTTGTCGTGGTCGAACTCGCCCGTGACGTGCTCCTCGCCGGAACCGGTCTCGGCCATGATGCGGGTCAGCGTGTCGGGGTCGGCGTGCACGCCGGACAGCGGAGCCGCCTCGGGGTGGTGCAGGTCGAAGGCCGGGCGCTCGGAGCGGATCCGCGGGATGGTGTCGAAGTTGTGGCGCGGCGGCGGGCACGAGGTGGCCCACTCGAGCGACGCGCCGTAGCCCCACGGGTCGTCGGTCTCGACCAGCGGCGCGGTGCGCCAGGTCTTCCAGACGTTGTAGAGGAACGGGAGCGTCGACGCGGCCAGCAGGAAGGCGCCGAAGGTGGACACCTGGTTCTCCCAGGTGAAGCCGTCCTCGGGCAGGTAGTCGGCGTAGCGACGGGGCATGCCGTCGACGCCCAGCACGTGCTGGATGAGGAAGGTCGTGTGGAAGCCGATGAACAGCATCCAGAAGTGCACCTTGCCCAGCGTCTCGTCGAGCATCCGACCGGTGAACTTCGGCCACCAGAAGTAGAAGCCGGCGAACATCGCGAAGACCACGGTGCCGAAGACCACGTAGTGGAAGTGCGCCACCACGAAGTAGCTGTCGGACAGGTGGAAGTCGAGGGCCGGGCTGGACAGGATGATGCCGGTCAGGCCGCCGAAGAGGAACGTGACGAGGAAGCCGATCGCCCAGAGCATCGGCGTCTCGAAGGACAGCTTGCCGCCCCACATCGTGCCGATCCAGTTGAAGAACTTCACGCCCGTGGGCACGGCGATGAGCATCGTCATGACCGCGAAGAACGGGAGGAGGACCTGGCCCGTGGCGTACATGTGGTGGGCCCACACGGTGACCGAGAGGGCCGCGATGCCGATGGTCGCGAAGACCAGGGTCTTGTAGCCGAAGATCGGCTTGCGCGAGAACACCGGGAGGATCTCGGAGATGATGCCGAAGAACGGCAGCGCGATGATGTAGACCTCGGGGTGGCCGAAGAACCAGAACAGGTGCTGCCACAGCATCGGACCACCGTTGTCGGGGTCGAAGACGTGGGCCCCGAACTTCCGGTCGGCACCGAGGGCCAGCAGCGCGGAGGCCAGCACTGGGAACGCCATCAGCACGAGCAGGCTGGTGACGAGGATCGTCCAGGTGAAGATCGGCATCCGGAACATCGTCATGCCGGGCGCGCGCATGCAGATGATCGTGGTGATGAAGTTGACGGCGCCGAGGATGGTGCCGAAGCCGGCGAGCGCGAGGCCGAAGACCCACAGGTCGCCACCGAGTCCGGGGCTGTTCGACGCGTCGGACAGCGGCGAGTAGGCGAACCAGCCGAAGGACGCCGCACCCGACGGGGTGAGGAAGCCGGCGGAGGCGATCAAGCCACCGAACAGGTAGAGCCAGTAGGCGAACATGTTGAGCCGCGGGAAGGCGACATCGGGTGCGCCGATCTGGATCGGCATGAGCGCGTTGGCGAACCCGGCGAACAGCGGGGTCGCGAACAGCAGCAGCATGATCGTGCCGTGCATGGTGAACAGCTGGTTGAACTGGTCGGGGTTGTCCACGATCTGCAGGCCCGGCTGGAACAGCTCGGCCCGGATCAGGAGCGCGAGCACGCCACCGAACATGAAGAAGATGAACGAGGTGATGAAGTAGAGGTTGCCGATCACCTTGTGGTCAGTGGTCGACGCCCACTTCACGACGGTCTGGCCCTTGGTGAGCCGGCGGGTCGCGGTGGCCTCGGTGGACCGGTAGTAGGTCCCCGCGCTCGACTCGGTTGCCGCTGCCATCAGTTGCTCCCTGCACTCGGGATGAGGTCTTTGTCCTCGTTCATGACCTTCTCGGGGTTCAGGCTGTTGTCGAGCTGGCCGGTGTTGCCCTTCCCCTTGAGCTCGGCGATGTGCGCGTCGTAGGCGGCCTGGTCGACGACCTTGACGTTGAACAGCATCTGCGAGTGGTAGGCGCCGCAGAGCTCGGCGCACTTCCCCTTGAAGTCACCGGTCTCGGTGGGCACGACCTGGAACTTGTTGACCCGCCCGGGGATCATGTCGAGCTTCTGCAGGAACGCCGGCACCCAGAACGAGTGGATGACGTCGCGCGAGGTCAGCACGAACTCGGTGCGCTTGTTGACCGGCAAGTAGAGGGTCGGGAGGTTCTGCTCGGTGCCGGGCTCCCCCGTGAGCTCGGCCTGGGTGCCGCTCTCGTAGGTCTGCTCGTTGACGTAGTTGAAGTCCCAGCTCCACTTCTTGCCCACCACGTTGACGACGACGTCGGGGTGCTTGGAGGTGTCGAGCAGGGCGGCCTCGTCACGAGCGGTGTAGTAGAAGAGCACCGCGATCATGAACACCGGGACGATCGTGTAGAGGATCTCCATCGGCACGTTGTAGCGCAGCTGCACCGGCAGGGCGGTGTCGTCCTTCTTGCGGCGGTAGGCCACCACGCACCAGCCGATCAGGCCCCAGACGATGACCCCGACGATGAGCGCGGCGATCCAGGCACCGTTCCAGAGCGAGGTGACGCGTTCGCCGCCCTCGGTCACGGCGCGGGGCAGGAAGCCGTCCTGGACGCGCCCGGCGCAGCCGGAGAGGGCGAGGGCGACGAGCGACAGCCCGAGAGCCGTGGTCGTTCTCCTCTGAGCAGTCCGCCGCCGCTGTGGGCGCGGCGCAGAGACGTCGTGCTGACGCAACGGTGCACCTTCTTCGAGACAGTGATGGGCCATCGCGCCAAACCCTACTCCAGCCAGTGCGTCCCGTCCGGTCAGGGTGCGGCTAACGTCAGGGTGTGGCGAACCCCTCCCCGGACGACGCTCCCGGCGGCGAATCCGACCGTCTCCCCGAGCGTGCCGTCCTCGACGCGGCGCCCGGGCCGATGCACCCGCGAGCCAGGGAGACGATGCTCGCGGCGGTCGACGCCGGCTGGGCCGACCCGCGCCGCCTGCACCGGGAAGGACGGACGGCGCGACGGCTCCTCGACCAGGCCCGTGAGGTGCTCGCGACCGGGCTCTCGGTCAGCCCTTCGGAAGTCGCCTTCGCGCCCGACGGCCCGACCGCGGTCCGCTGGATGACCGACGGCCTCCGGTATGCCGCGCGGCGTCGCGGAGCGCGCCTGGTCGCCTCGGCCGTCGAGCACTCTGCGGTCCTCGTCCCCGGCCGCCACGCAGCCGACGCGGCAGCCGACCCGGCGGCCTTCGAGGCGGTCGCCGTCGACGGCGCCGGGCGCGTGGACCTCGGCGCGTGGCACCGGGCCGTGGCCACACCGGGGACGGTGGCCGCCGTCCTCCAGCACGCCAACGGCGAGGTGGGCACCATCCAGCCCCTCGAGGCGGCTCACGAGGCCTGCCTCGCCGCCGGGGTGCCGCTCGGGGTCGACGCCCAGGCCTCACTCGGGCGGACCTCGCCACCGGACACCTACGACGTCCTGGCCGGCGACGCCGCGTCCTGGGGTGGACCGGGGGGCCTCGGCATCCTGCTCGTCCCGGAGCGCACGCGGTGGCTGCTCCCGGGCCCCGCCGACCCGGACGCCGCCCTCAGCGGGCCGTCTCGGCACACGCCGTGGGTCCCCTTGGCGCTGGCGGCGGCCGAAGCCTGGCAGCAGTCCGCGGCAGGGGCCGCGCGGGAGCGCGAGGAGGCGTTCGCGCTCGTCGACCTCATCCGCACCGCCGCTGCCGCGGTCCCGGACGTCGACGTCGTGGGTGACCCGGTGGGCCGCCTCCCCCACGTCGTCACCTTCTCGGCGCTCTACGCCGACGGCGAGGCGTTGGTGCACGAGTTCGACCGCAGGGGCTTCGCCGTGGGCTCGGGCTCGGCGTGCACGGCCAGCACCCTCGAGCCGAGCCATGTCCTGGCGGCGATGGGCGCGCTGACCCACGGCAACGTGCGCATCACCCTGCCCCTGGCTGCCGTGGCACCTGACCGGGCCGCCCAGGTCGACGCCTTCTGCGCCGTCATCGCCGAGGTGGTCGAGTCGGTGCGGACCGAGCTCGGGGCCCGGCGCCTGTGACCGGCACCCCGCGACCCCCGCGATCGCCGGACGAGCTGGAGCCCACCCCGGCATCCGAGCTCGTCGTCGTGGACGCCCGCGGCCTGCGCTGCCCAATCCCGGTCATCAGGCTCGCGCGGGCCGCCCAGGACTCGCCGGCCGGCACCGTGGTCGAGGTGTGGGCGACCGACCCGGCGGCCCGCGCCGACATCCCGGCGTGGTGCCGGATGCGCGCCCAGGACTACCTCGGCGAGGTCGCCACGGACGGCGAGCACGCGGCATACCGGGTGCGCACGGTGGGGTGAGCCCCGGGTCGGCTAGGGGGAGAAGGTCGGTGGCTCGAGGCCGACGGCCTCGCCGAGCCGCGCGAGGTAGTCGCGACGCGACACCGTGACCACGCCGAGGCTGCGCAGGTGGTCGGTCGCCCACTGCACGTCGATGAGGCGACGAGGGTCGCCGTCGGCGAAGACGTAGCCGGCCGTGGCCACGACGGCGGCCTTGGACGCATCGGTGACCCGGTGGAACATCGACTCCCCCGCGAAGAGCCCGCCGACGTTGATGCCGTAGAGCCCCCCGACGAGCTGGCCGTCCTGCCAGGTCTCGATGCTGTGCGCCCAGCCGAGGGCGTGCAGCTCGGTGTAGGCGTCGATGATCTCCTCGGTGATCCAGCGGCCGTCGCGACCGGGGTCGGCACACGCCTCGACCACGTCGCGAAAGGCCGTGTCGACCCGCATCTCGAAATGCCGCAGCGACTTCTGGAGCGAACGGCTGGCGTGCACTCCCCCGGGCAGCAGGACCCCACGCGGGTCCGGCGACCACCAGCCCAGCGGCCTCGTGCCGAGCTCACCGAGCCCCATCGGGAACACGCCGCTGCGGTAGGCCTCGATCAGCGTCCCCGCCCGCAGGTCACCCCCGACGGCGACCATGTCCTCGCCGTCCTCCACCTCGCTCAGGTCGAAGACCCAGCTGGTGGGGAGGGGTTCGACCGGCTCGGCGGTCACCACCGGTGCACCGCTCGCCTACGGTGCGATGCAGCTGATGTGGGGTTCGATGGCGTCCGCCGACTCCTGGCCGTAGGCATCGGCCAGCCGCTGGAGGAAGCTCGCCTTGCCCAGCGTGTACTCCTGCGTGCCCACGGTCTCGATGACGTAGGTCGCGAGCATCGAGCCGAGCTCCGCGGAGTGGCGCAGGCCGAGGTCGGCCGCCAGCCCGGTGAGGAAGCCGGCCCGGAACGCGTCACCGACACCGGTCGGGTCGGCCCGGCGCACCTCGCGGGCGACCGAGACCTCGATGGTCTCCTCGCCCTTGCGCTCGATGGAGACGCCCTCCTTGCCCCGGGTGATGACCCGGGTGTGCACCCGGTCGGCGATCTCGTCGGCGTCCCAGCCGGTCTTCTGCTCGGTCAACGCCGCTTCGTACTCGTTGGTGAGCAGGAAGTCGGCGCCGTCGATGAGCTGGCGGATGGTCTCGCCGTCGGCGAACGCGAGCTGCTGGCTCGGGTCGGCAGCGAACGGTATGCCGCGGGACCGGCACTCGCGCGTGTGGCGCAGCATCGCCTCGGGGTCGTTGGCGCCGACCAGGACCAGGTCGAGCCCGCCCACGCGGTGGGCGATGGGGTCGAGCTCGATGCCCCGTGCCTCGCTCATCGCGCCGGCGTAGAAGGTGGCGATCTGGGCCATGTCCTCGTCGGTCGTGCAGACGAAGCGGGCCGTGTGCTTGGACTCGGACACGTGCACCGAGTGGCAGTCGACCCCGTGTCGCTCGAGCCAGCTGCGGTAGTCGGCGAAGTCCTCACCCACCGCCCCGACGAGGATCGGCCGCTGGCCGAGGTTGGCCATGCCGAACGCGATGTTGGCGGCCACCCCGCCCCGGCGGACCTCGAGGTCGTCCGCGAGGAACGACAGCGAGACCTTGTCGAGCTGCTCGACGACGAGGCTGTCGCGGAACCTGCCCTTGAAGGTCATCAGGTGGTCGGTGGCGATGGAACCCGTGATGGCTATCTGCACGGGACGAAAACCTACCTGTTGTGGAGGTTCAGCGCGCGCAGCTCCCTCTGGCCATTGCCGCGACCGGATGCAGGGGGCACAGTCGAGCCATGACCGAACCCGAGATCGCCGCGTTCGACTTCAGCGGCCTGCGCGCCACCTTCGTCAACTGCACCCTCAAGCGCTCCCCCGAGCCCAGCAACACCCAGGCCCTGGTCGACCTCAGCGCCGCCATCATGCGCAAGCACGGGGTCGACGTCGAGCTGATCCGGGCCGTCGACCACGACATCGCCACGGGCGTCTACGTCGACATGACCGAGCACGGCTGGGACCGCGACGAGTGGCCGACGTTGTTCGCCCGGATCCTCGACTCCGACATCCTCGTGGTCGCCGGGCCGATCTGGCTGGGCGACAACTCGAGCATCACCAAGCAGGTGATCGAGCGCCTCTACGCCGGCTCGTCGATGACCAACGCGGCTGGGCAGTACGTCTACTACGGGAAGGTCGGGGGCGCGATCATCACCGGCAACGAGGACGGCATCAAGCACTGCTCGTCCAACATCCTCTACAGCCTCCAGCACATCGGTTACTCGATCCCGCCGGCTGCGGACGCCGGGTGGATCGGCGAGGCGGGACCCGGTCCGTCGTACCTCGACCCGGGCAGCGGCGGGCCCGAGAACGAGTTCACCCAGCGCAACACCACGTTCATGACATGGAACCTCATGCACCTCGCGGCGCTGCTGAAGGCCGCAGGTGGCTTCCCGGTCGGGGGCAACCAGCGCACCGAGTGGGACGCCGGCGCCCGGTTCGACTACCCGAACCCCGAGTACCGCTAGCTGGGTGTACCGGGTGAGGACAGACCAGCGAAGGGCCCGTCACCACTGGTGACGGGCCCTTCGGCGGTGCTCAGCTACTGGGTTGGCAGCTGCCGGGTTGGCAGCTGCCGGGTTGTCAGCTGCCGGGTTGTCAGCTGCTGTGTTCGATCAGCTGAACGAGTCGCCGCAGGCGCAGGAGCTGCCGGCGTTCGGGTTGTCGATGGTGAAGCCCTGCTTCTCGATCGTGTCGGCGAAGTCGATGCTCGCGTTCTCGAGGTAGGGCGCGCTCATCCGGTCGACGACGACCTCGACACCGTCGAAGTCGCGGACGAGGTCACCGTCGAGGGTGCGCTCGTCGAAGTAGAGCTGGTAGATGAGGCCGGAGCAGCCGCCGGGCTGGACTCCGACGCGCAGGCGCAGGTCGTCGCGACCTTCCTGCTCGAGCAGGGACTTCACCTTGGCAGCAGCGACATCAGAGAGGAGCACGCCGTGCGTGGCCTCGGCGGGCGCCTCGGTGGCGTCGACGGTGGTCGCCGCAGCGGTCTGGTCCTGAACACTCATGGTGATGCGTCCTTCATGTCGGTGGAGGTCGGCCACTGGTGCCAACCCACGGTTCGCGCGAAATGTTCCCCGCGCCACTCCACTGTACGACGTGCTCAGGCGCGAGGGGACCAGGTGGCCGCCACCCGGGCGGTTCGCGCCGCGAGGGTGCCGACGGGATCGGTCATGGCGGCCTCGACCTGCGCGGGCGTCTCAGCCACCGCATAGCTGCCCGACAACCCCAGGGTCATGGCCTCCCGTCGCCCGACGAGGGCCTGCCCGGCGATCACGACGCTGGGGGTGGCCGTCTCCAGCGCCAGACCTGCGACCCCCGCCACGACCTTGCCCTGCAGGCTCTGCCAGTCGAACGAGCCCTCCCCCGTGACCACGAGGTCGGCTGCCCGCAGCAGCTCGCGCAGCCCCACCGCCTCGAGGACCTCGCCCACGCCGCTCACGCGGGTGCCGCCGAGCAGCAGCAGCGCGTAGCCCAGCCCTCCCGCGGCCCCGGCGCCAGGCGTCTTGTCCAGCCGTCTCGCCGACCCGGTCAGCAGGTCGGTCTGCTCCGGCACCGTGCGGCGCACGACCTCGACAAACCGTCCCAGGGCGCCCTCCAGCGCCTGCGCCAGCTCCGGCGAGGCTCCCTTCTGGGGGCTGAACACGGCACTGGCCCCCTGGAGTCCGAGGAGCGGCGACTCGACGTCGGTGGCGAGCACGAGCTCGACGTCGCGGAACCGGTCGCGCGCCTCGACCAGCCCCGGCAGGGCCGCATCGGAGATCTCCGCGAGCGCCAGTCCACCCCGCGCCAGGTCGTGGGCGGCACCGGCGCCCAGGGCCGCCAGCAGACCAGCCCCCGCGTCGTTGGTGGCGCTCCCACCCAGGCCGACGACGATGCGGCTCACGCCCTCGTCGAGGGCCGCCTCGAGCAGCCGTCCCACGCCCCAGGTGCTGGTGAGGGCGGGGTTGCGCTCGTCGGCCGCGAGCAGGTGGAGGCCGGCCGCCTGCGCCGACTCGAGGTATGCCGTGCGGCGTCCACCGTCGTCGACCACCAGGAGCGCTGCGGGCACCTCACGACCGAGCGGGTCGGTGACGGTCACCGCCAGGGTCTGGGCGTCGGGCAGTGCCCCGGCGAGGACGTCGAGGAAACCCGGTCCCCCGTCGGACAGCGGTCGCAGGGTCAGCAGGTCGTGCGGTGCGCTGGCGGCCCACCCCTGGGCCATGGCCTGCGCGGCCTGCTGGGCGGTGAGGGTGCCGGTGAAGCAGTCCGGGGCGATGACGACGTGCACGGTCCCATCCTTCCAGTCCACGTGCGAGTGTCAGCGGTGGGCTTAATTCGACCCGGTTGAGCACGAATGGGCGGAAAATGCGTGGCGCGGTGGAGGCGGGTGGCGGCAAACAGGTCCACACTAGACACATGCGCCCCCGTCAGCCCGCCAAGAAGCCGCACCTGCCCAACAGCCCCTTCCGCGCCGCAGAGGTCCCCGAGATCCCGGACTTCGCCGTCGACGACAGGGTCACCCACGACCGGCACGGCCTGGGATCGGTCGTCCGGGTCACCGGCGACCGGATCCACGTGCGTTTCGGTGAGAACACCGTCAGCGTGGCGATGTCCAGCAGCAAGATCCACCCGCTCTGAGTCGGCCCACCTAGGGCACCAGGGCGGCAGCGAGCAGCCGGCGGGCGGCTCCTTCGTCGCCGTCCACCGAGAGGTCGGCAGGATCGGCTCGGTGCCACAGTGCGAGGTAGAGCTGGGTCGCGGGTCCACTGACCCGCGCGACCGCTCCCTCCGCCACCCCGTCGACCAGCACGACGGCTCCGTCGACCAGCCGAACGGTCCAGGACGCCTCGACGTCGGTGCAACACAAGGCGATCGGCTCGGGCGCTGGGATCACGTTCAGCGCCGCGCGGTCCGCATGACGGACCAGGCTGCGAGGAGCCATCACCTCGAACACCTCGGCCACGCCGTCGGCCGCGTCCTGTGGCGTGAGGCCGGGAACCGCCTCCACCGGACCGGACACCGGCAGGCGGGCAGCGGCCTGCAACGCGTCGACGTGGTGGACCGTGGTCTCGTGGAACTGACGGCGGCGCCAGAACCCCGCGGTCCCGTGGGCCGGGTCGGCCGAGAAGCTCCAGGAGGGGTGGTCCGGGGGCAGCTCGGACAGGGTGGCCACGATCGAGTCGGCGCACGCGGCATACCAGTCGGCGAGGGGCTGGTCGCGGTCGCGCCGCGGGTAGGGGTCGGGCGGTGCGCCCTCCCGCGCGCTGTGGGCGGCCCAGAGGTGCACCCGGCCGAGGTGGTCGACGAGGTCGCTCACCGACCAGCCGGGACAGGCGGGCACCGCTGCTGCGGGGTCGGTGGTGCGCACCGTGGCGAGCATCGCCGAGGTCGCCGTCCCGAGGGCGGCCAGCGCGTGGTCGTCGTCCATGGGCGCGACCCTAGCCCGGCAGCCGGCGCTGGGCACGTGACCGCACGGCATACGATCGGGGCGTGAGCACCCCTGTGACGCAGTCGGACTCCCGTCCCTCCCCCCTTCCGCTGCTGGTCCTCGGTCGGGGCACCGACCTGCACACGGAGCGGGGCGTCGAGTGCCCTGGCGACCTGCCTGCCGCCTCGGACCCGGGGCTCGTCGAGCGGGCCCGCGCGGCCAAGGCCGCCCTCGGCGACCAGGTGTTCGTGCTCGGGCACCACTACCAGCGCGACGAGGTCATCGAGTTCGCCGACGTCACGGGCGACTCCTTCAAGCTGGCCAAGGACGCAGCCGCGCGACCGGATGCGCCGTACATCGTGTTCTGCGGGGTCCACTTCATGGCCGAGTCGGCCGACATCCTCACCAGCGACGAGCAGACCGTGATCCTGCCCGACCTGGCCGCTGGGTGCTCGATGGCCGACATGGCCGCGATCCGCCAGGTCGAGGACGCCTGGGACGACCTGGTCGAGGCCGGGGTCGCGGACCGGACCATCCCGGTCACCTACATGAACTCCTCCGCGGCGATCAAGGCCTTCACCGGCCGTCACGGCGGCACGATCTGCACCTCGTCCAACGCCCGCACCGCCCTCACCTGGGCGCTGGACCAGGCGGGCGAGGGTGGCAAGGTGCTCTTCCTGCCCGACCAGCACCTCGGGCGCAACACCTACGTCCGCGACCTCGGTGGCGACCTCGACGGGTGCGTGGTCTTCGACCCGCACAAGCCGATGGGTGGCCTGACCCGCCAGGAGCTCGAGGACGCCACGATGATCCTGTGGCGCGGCCACTGTTCGGTGCACGGCCGGTTCAGCCTCGCCGCGGTCGAGCAGGCCCGGCGCGAGATCCCCGACGTCAAGGTGATCGTCCACCCCGAGTGCCAGCACGAGGTCGTCGAGGCGGCCGACGAGGTCGGCTCGACCGAGAAGATCATCCAGACCATCGCGGCCGCGCCGGCCGGCACCAAGTGGGTCGTGGGCACCGAGCTCAACCTCGTGCGCCGGCTCGCCGCGCAGTTCCCCGAGCAGCAGGTCTCGTTCCTCGAGAAGAACGTCTGCTACTGCTCGACGATGAACCGCATCGACCTGCCCCACCTCGTGTGGACCCTCGAGTCTCTTGTGGCGGGCCGCGTCGTCAACCCGATCCGGGTCGACCCCGAGGTGGCCCACCACGCGCGCGTCGCGCTCGACCAGATGCTCGCCCTCCCGGGCGAGACCCACCGGGACTAGCTCAGCCGACAGAGATCAGGCCATCGCCGTGGCCGCCCGGACCGGGGTCCACGCTGCTCCCCGTCGACCGGGGCGGACTAGTCCTCCTGAGGGAGTCCAAACGCGGGCGACCCTGCCCATACTGGGTGATCCGCAAGGATTCGCGCCCCACGCAGGAGGGTCACCCCATGGCCACGATGTCACGCAGGCGAGCAGCCAGGATGGTCGCCGGCGACGTCATCGCACCGTATGGTGTGGCGATCCGCGGTCGCGATGCCTGCATCCCGACGTGCTCGGTCCGGCCGAGCAGCGGAGGGGGTGGCGAGTCTCGCTGTAGACCGCTGCACCCGCCGTGGGCGGGCTGACCCGACCGAGTTCAGGGGCGGTCGGGCAGCTCGTCCACGGTCATCGTGAAGTCCCGCGCGCGCAGCCGGCCGACCAGGGCGTCACCCATCGCGGTCGACGGGGTGAGCACGCCTGCGGCAGCAGGCAGCGACGGTCCGTCCAGCGCGAGGCACAGGGCCGACTCACCCAGCATGACGGCCGTGGCGGCATACCCGGGGTCGCCCTGTGCGGCCACCGTGGCGAGGTAGCGGCGGCCGGTCTCGGTGGTGGTCCGGATCTTCATCGAGAACCACCCCGACCGGCGGGCCTGCTCGCTCGGTCCCTCGCCGGGCGAGGGGGCCAGGCGGTCGACGATCGGCCGGGTGCGGGGGTTGGCCATGCCGGCGTAGGCCAGGCCCAGCAGCCCCGTGAACACGGTGGCACGACGGCGGCCCCGCACACCCTTGCCGTAGGCGCTCACCTCGCGGTAGCGGAACCGGCGACCGTAGGCGTGTTCGCGCAGTGCGTTGCTACGACGCACGATCCGGGTGTTGAAGCCGGCCATGATGAACGGCCCGACCCAGTCGCCCGTCTGGGCGTCGACGAAGACCGAGCTCGCGTCGCGCTCCTTGCCCAGGTCGGGCTCGGTGGCTCGGTCGGGGCTGAGGGCGTAGGCGTCGAAGATCACCGTGCGCAGCGACGTGTCGGCTGCCACCGCCTCGAGCTGCGCCCGTGAGGAGTCGATCGTGCCGCCGCTGAGGCCGCCCTTCGACTTGGCGTGCAGGGTCGTGTCGAGCAGGGAGCCGGCTACATCGGCGACGGCGCGCTCGTGCAGCAGGTGCACCCCGAGGTCGGACGGGATCGAGTCGTACCCACAGGCCGTCACGATGCGCGCCCCGGTCTCCTTGGCGCGGGCGTCGACGGCGTCGATCGCCCGGCGGACGAACAGCACCTCACCGGTGAGGTCGGCGTAGTGGGTGCCGGCCTCGGCACAGGCCTCGACGAGGGGCAGGCCGTAGCGCAGGTAGGGGCCGACGGTCGACGCGACAGCCGTCGTCGACTCCGCCATGGCACGCAGCGAGGCGGGGTCGGCGGAGTCGGCGACCACCAGGGGCCAGTCGCGGGCCGCGGCTGGCAGCTCCGACCGCACCTCCTCGAGCCGGCGCTCGGAGCGTCCGGCCAAGGCGACGCGGGTGCCTGCCGGCGCGTGCTCGGCGAGGTAGGCGGCGACGAGCCGGCCGACGAAGCCGGTGGCCCCGAAGAGCACGACGTCGTGGGTGCGGGTGGAGGTGGCGGGGGTCATGACGGCGTTCCATTCGCTCGGGTGTGCGCGATGAGGTCGCGGTACCAGTGGTAGGAGTCCTTGGGAGTGCGGACCTGGGTCTGGTAGTCGACGTGCACCAGCCCGAACCGCTCGGCATAGCCGGCCGCCCACTCGAAGTTGTCGGTCGCCGACCACGCGAAGTAGCCGCGCACGTCAGCGCCGTCGCGGATCTCGTCGGCCAGGGCCCGCAGGTGGGCGTCGTGGTAGGCGATCCGTCGCGGATCGGGTACCCGGCCGTCGACGGGGTCGTCGTCATGGAACGAGCAGCCGCTCTCGGTCACGTAGAGCGGCGGCAGCTTCTCGGCATACCGGTCGCGGAAGGTGCGCACGATCTGCGCCAGGCCCTCCGGGACGATCGGCCAGTCGAAGTCGGTGCGTTCATAGCCCTCGATCCGACGGGCCTCGAACGGGAGTCCCGACGGGAGCTCGGCGCCGTCGAGCTGGGAGCTGTCGGGCGCCAGGCCGGGCGCACCGATGCGCGCCGGGTTGTAGTAGTTGATGCCGAACCAGTCGAGCGGCTCGGCGATGGTGGCGAGGTCGCCGTCGCGGTAGGTCGGGAAGCCGTGCTCGGTGCCCACGACCGGGTAACGGCCGAGCAGGACCGGGTCGGCGAACATCCAGTTCCAGAGGTTGTCGTAGAACTGGGACGCCTCGACGTCCGGTGGCTCCTGCGAGGCCGGCCACACCGGCGCGTGGTTGCTCGCGATGCCGATCTCGCGGCAGCCGGCCGCGCGCAGCGCCTGCGTCGCGAGCCCGTGCCCGAGGAGCAGGTGGTGGACGACGGGCAGCGCCTCGAACCCCAGCGAGCGGCCGGGTGCGTGGTTGCCGATCGCGTAGCCGAGCATGGTGACGACGTTGGGCTCGTTGAGCGGCATCCAGCGCGCCACCCGGTCACCGAGCCGCTCGCCGACGATCCCCGCGTATGCCGCGAAGTGCTCGGTGATCTCGCGACCGGTCCATCCCCCGCGGTCCTCCAGGGACTGCGGGGTGTCCCAGTGGAAGAGCGTGGCGGTGGGCTCGATGCCGGCGTCGAGCAGCTCGTCGACCAGGCGGTCGTAGAAGTCGAGGCCGGCGGCGTTCACCTCGCCCGCCCCCGTGGGCAGGATCCGTGGCCACGAGATCGAGAACCGGTAGCTGTCGACGCCGAGGACCTTGAGCAGCTCCACGTCCTCGCGGTAGCGGTGGTAGTGGTCGCAGGCGACGGCTCCGCTGGCGTCACCCGCGATCGCTCCCGGCTTGTCGCAGAAGGTGTCCCACACCGACCGACCGCGGCCGTCCTCGTTGACGGCGCCCTCGACCTGGTAGGCCGCGGACGCCACGCCGAAGGTGAAATCCTGTGGCAGAAGCGGGAACTCGGTCACCGGACTCTCCTCGGGCTTGCGGTGGTGGGCTGGACTTCGGGGTCAGCGGGGCATGGCCCCCAGCCGCGCCAGGAGGACGGCCTCGGCCACACAGACCTTCTCGAACTCGCCGAGGTGCAGCGACTCGTTGGCGCCATGGGCCCGGGTGTCAGGGTCCTCGACACCGGTCACGAGGATCGCGGCGTCGGGGAACTTCTTCGCGAACGACGCGACGAACGGGATCGACCCGCCCACGCCGATGTCGACCGGCACGACGCCCCACGCATCGGTGAAGGCTGCCCGCGCCTGGTCGTAGACCGGGCCGTCGGCGTGGGCGTCGAACCCGGCACCCTGGTCGTCGAGGTGCACCTCGACCCTGGCGCCCCACGGGGTGTGTGCGGCGATGTGGCGCTGCACCGCGGCATATGCCTCCAGGGGGACCTCGTCGGGGGCGAGCCGGATCGAGACCTTGGCGCTCGCACTCGGCACGAGCGTGTTCGACGACTTGGCCACGGAGGGCGCGTCGATGCCGATGACGGTGACGGTCGGCTTGGCCCAGATCCGGTCGAGGAGGCTGCCCGTGCCGATGACCTCGACACCGTCGAGCAGTCCGGACTCCTCACGCAGGCGGGCCTCGTCGAACTCGAGGTCGCTCGCCTTGCCCGACTTCAGGCCGGCGACCGCGACGTCGCCGGCGTCGTCGTGGAGGCTGGCCAGGATCCGGACCAGGGGGGTCAGGGCGTCGGGGACGGCACCGCCGAACATGCCCGAGTGCACTCCGTGGTCGAGGGTCGTCACGGTCACGACGACGCGGATCAGGCCACGCAGGGTGGTCGTGAGCGCGGGCTCGCCGATGGCCCAGTTGGTCGAGTCGGCCAGCACGATCGCATCGGCGCGCAGCTTCTCGCCGTGCTTCTCCAGCAGGGTCGGCAGCGAGTCGGAGCCGATCTCCTCCTCCCCCTCGACGAAGACGGTCACGCCGACCGGAAGGGCACCCGCGTGGGCTCGAAGCGCTGCAAGGTGCGCCATGATCCCGGCCTTGTCGTCTGCGGCGCCCCGGCCGTAGAGCCGGCCGTCACGCTCGGTCGGCTCGAAAGGCGCACTGTCCCAGTCCTTCTCGTCGCCGGGCGGCTGCACGTCGTGGTGGGCGTAGAGCATCACCGTGGGCGCACCCTCTGGTCCGTCGATGTGCCCGATGACGGCCGGGCGGCCCCCTTCGCGGACGATCTCGACGTCGAGCCCCTCGGCGCGCAGGAGCGCGGCGGTCGCCTCGGCGCTCGCCTCGACGTGGGCCTGGTCGAACGCATCGAGGCTCACGCTCGGGATGCGGGTGAGGTCCTCGAGGTCCTGGCGCAGGCCCGGCATGAGGTCCGCCACGGTGTCGCGAAGGGCGGAGATCTGGTCGTCGGTCAGCACGTCGTCAGTCACGGTCGGGAGCCTAACGGGTGCGACTGCCGGCTCCTCGGGCGTGGTCCGGAGCGCTCGGTGGCGCCTTCGCCCACATCCTGCCCACGGCGACCTGGTGGGACGACCTGGCCGACGGCGCGACCTTGCCCTGGCTGCGCTGAGCCCCCGCTGGCACGGATTCAGGGGTAGCTGCTCCGACGGCATACAGTGAGCCTGTGTTTGGACGCAACAAGACCCTGAACGAGCAGCAGGCCGAGACGGTCGCGACTGCGCCCCGCGAGGGCGCCAAGAACCGGCCCACGCCCAAGCGCAAGGACCAGGAGGCCGCGAACCGGCGCCCGTTGGTCGTGACCGACCGCAAGGCGGCTCGCAGCGTCGACCGCGACAAGCGTCGCGAGGCACAGCTGAAGCAGCGCGCGGCCATGGTCACCGGCGACGACGCCCACCTGCCCGCTCGGGACAAGGGTCCAGTGCGCCGCTACATCCGCGACTACGTGGATGCCCGCTGGAACTTCGGCGAGTTCATGCTGCCGGTGATGATCGTCGTCCTGGCGCTGTCGTTCATCCGCATCCCGGCCGTGTTCGCGGCCGTGTCGATCGGCGTCTACGGCCTCCTGCTGGCCGCCGCGGTCGACGGCTTCCTCATGTGGCGCCGGCTCAAGGCCAAGCTCATCGCCAAGTTCGGCGAGGACAAGGTGGGCCGCGGGCTCGCCATGTACGCGGTGATGCGCGGCTTCCAGCTCCGCCGCTCGCGGATGCCGCGGGCGCTCATCAAGCGCGGCGACTTCCCCTCCTGACGGCCTCGGCCCGGCCCGCTACTCCGCGGCCCGCTACTCCGCGGCCCGCTACTCCGCGGCCAGCTACTCCGCGGCCCGCAGGCTCATCGGTCCGTAGACCTGGCGTCCCTCGTGGAACAGCGTGACGGCGTCCACCCCGAGGTCGGTCAGCTCGTGCCACGACTCGCCGAACCAGTTCTCGGCGTCGGACTGCGACGGGAAGGCCGTCGTCACCAGCCCTTCGCCGCTCAGCTCCGCCCCGTCGGCGTCGAGGTAGGTCCACGTCCACGCATCGCTCATCCCCCCACTCTAGGGTTCGCACCGTGATCGAGTTCGAGGGCGTGACGCTCGCGTACGCCGCGCAGCCGGTCCTGCGCGACGTCACCTTCGGGGTCCCCGAGGGTGAGCTCCTGCTCGTCGTCGGCCCGACCGGTTCGGGCAAGTCGTCCCTCCTGCGCTGCCTCGACGCCGGCCTGACCCGGGACCCCGCGAACACCTCCGCCCGCCTCACGGGGCGGGTGCTGGTCGACGGCGTCGACGTGCACAAGGCAGACCCGGCCGACCCGCGGCCACTCATCGGTGTGGTGCGCCAGGACCCGGCCAGGGCCCTGGCCGCTGGCACGGTGGAGTCCGTCATCGCGGGCGCGGTGCTCGCCCGCCACGCCGACTCCCACGCCGGTCAGCGCCAGGTGGAGGAGACCCTCGACCTGCTCGGGATCAACGACCTGCGGTCACGGCCGGTCACCGAGCTGTCGGGGGGCCAGCAGCAACGGGTGGCGATCGCAGTGGCCGTCGTCGCGGGGCCGCGGGTGCTGGTGCTCGACGAGCCCACGTCGGCACTGGACCCGGTCGCCGCCGAGGACGTGCTGGCGATCCTGCACCGCCTCGTGCACGACGTCGGCACCACCGTGGTGGTGGCCGAGCACCGGCTCGAACGGGTCGTGCACCACGCCGACGCGGTGCTGCTGGTGGAGTCGGGACGGGTCCGCGGCCCGCTCGACCCGGCGGCGGCCATGGCCGTCTCCGCTCTCCACCCGCCGGTGGTCGAGCTCGGGCTCCGCCTGGGCTGGGACCGCGTCGCACTGTCGGTCCGCGAGGCCCGACGGTCGGCTCGCACCCTCCGGACGACCCTCAACCCCGTGGCTACGACACCGGCCCCCGACACCGGCTCGCCCCACGCCACCAGCACCGGATCCGTCCCCGCACCGGTCGTCGACCTGCGGCGGCTGAGCGTCGTGCGCGACACCGTCATCGCGCTGCGCACGGTGGACCTCGGCGTCGAGCCGGGCGAGGTCGTCGCCCTGATGGGTCGCAACGGCTCAGGCAAGTCCACCCTCCTCGCCACCCTCGACGGATCGTTGTCACCCACGTCGGGTCGAGTGGTCGTCACCGAGCCCCCTGCCCTGGCCCCTCAGGACCCGGGCGACCTCCTGACCGACGCGCCCGTGTCCGTGCAGCTGGCGGCGCACGACGCCACCCACGGCCTGGCCGCCGGCACGAGCCGGGCCGTGCTCGGTCGGCTCGCGCCGGACCTCGACCTGCCCGACCCCGACCTGCCCGACCTCGACCTGCCCGACCTCGAGGATCCTCGCCAACACACGGCGGCAGACCTGTCCGAGGGGCAGCGGATGTGCGTGGCCCTGAGCCTGGTCCTGGCCCGCGGGACCGCGCTGCTCCTGCTCGACGAGCCCACCCGTGGTCTCGACTACACCGCCAAGGACCGCCTCACGACGATCCTCGCCGAGCGGGCCGCGGCGGGCTGCGCGGTGCTGGTCGCCACCCACGACGTCGAGCTCACGGCCGAGGTCGCCACCCGGGTCGTGCTCCTCGCCGAGGGCGAGGTCATCGCGGATGGGCCGGCGACGCAGGTGCTGGCCGACTCCCCCGCGTTCGCACCGCAGGTGGCCAAGGTGATGCACCCGTTGCCCTTCCTGCGGGTTGCGGACGTGCTGACCGCCGTCGAGGCGCACACCTCCGCGTGACCGCCCTCCTAGACCGGTGGGCCCGCCTCGACCCTGCGCCGGATCTCGGCCAGCCCATCGGCACCCGGCGCCACGCTCCACCAGCTCTCCACCCACCAGGTCGCGCCGATGCCCTCCCACTGTGCCGGGGTGCCCGCCGACTTCACGAACTCGCCGGTGCTGTCGCCCTCGATGACGACGTCGTAGCCGTCCCACGGACCCAGCCCCTCGCGCAGGCCACGCACGACACCCAGCGCCTCGGCGACCGACTCGAGGGTGAGGTGCGGGCTGCCTGGCTTCGCCTCGGGCACCGCGACCGTCGGCAGGACTCCCTGCCACCGGGCGGCGCGCTCCAGCGAGCGCTGCCGCTCCTGGCCCGGCAGGTAGGCTCCGACGACCCACACCGGCGGGTGGGGGCGCTGGGGAGGGGGCGCCGGCGTCGGTGGGGCGTCGCCGCGCTCGGGCCCGACCGGGTAGTAGGTGCCCTCGAACGTGAACGGCTCACCTGAGAGCAGCCCGCGGTAGACCGTCAGCGACTCGTCGAGCTTGCGGGCTCGCACGGCGCGGCCCTCGTCGGGCTCGAACCGGGTCCAGCCCGAGTGCAGGGCGCCGAGCCCGACCGACATGACGACCCGTCCGCCGCTGAGCCGGTCGACCGAGCCCACCATCGAGGCGAGGTCCCAGGGTCGGTGTCGCGAGGCCGGGGTCAGCAACGTGCCGAGTCGGATGCGGGAGGTCTGCACCGCCGCGGCAGCCAGGGTGACCCAGGCGTGCTCGCCGTAGAGGCTCTCCCAGGTGAAGATGGCGTCCCAGCCGTGCTGCTCCCCCAGGACCGCCACCTCGGCGAACTCGCGCGGATCTGCGAACGGGACCACGAAGCCGTACTTCATGCTCCGAAGGTAAGGGGGCCCACCGACAGCCGGTGGTCAGCCGGGTGCGAGCTCGATGCTCGGCCGCACCACGACCTCGGTGGTCAGCGAGTTGGCGATGTAGCACTGCTCGTGGGCCTCGTGCAGCATCCGCTCGACGGTCGCGACGTCGACCGGTCCGGCGTCCGGGCCACCGGCATGGGGCGTGACCCGGACCCGCGGACTGAGCACGATGCGGGTGATCCGTGGTGGCACCAGGTGGTCGGGCATCTCGCCCGTCGCGTCGTCCTCGTAGGAGACGACGTCGACGCCGCCTCTGGCGGCCACGGCGAGGAACGACAACAGCTGGCACGACGAGGCCGCCAGCACCAGCAGCTGCTCGGGGTTGGGCAGGTCGGGGTCACCGCGAAAGTGCGGGTCGGCACTGAGGTCGAAACCCTCGGTCGCCGGTGGCGTCCAGGCGGTGTGCGCCCGCGGGTAGGCGCGGTAGCCCACGCCGGTCGAGCCGCTCCACTCCACCCGCGCGAGGTAGGTGTGCCCGCGGAAGTCGGCACCCGGCATACCCGCTCCTCCTGTAGTGCGGCGCTCGCGTCGCGGCGCCTTCGGGGGCCTCAGGCCTCGCGGACGTCGACCTCGACGAACGGCGGCTTCACGACCGTCGCGGGGACCTCTCGTCCACGCACGTCGATGACGACCTCGTCACCCGCGGCGACCGACGGCGCCAGGAGCGCGAGGGCGATGCCGTTCTTGAGGGTCGGGCTGAACGTGCCGGAGGTGACCTCGCCGACGACCTCGTCGCCGACCTTCACCGCGCAGTGGGCGCGGGGGATGCCCCGACCCGTGGCCAGCAGGCCCCAGGCGACCCGGGCGGGGCCGGCGGCCTTCTCGGCGACGAGCGCGTCCTTGCCCCAGAACGACTCCTTCTTCCAGCCGACCGCCCAGCCGACCCGGGCCTGCACCGGCGTGATGTCGACGGACAGCTCGTTGCCGTGCAGGGCGTAGCCCATCTCGGTGCGCAGGGTGTCGCGCGCGCCCAGACCGCAGGGCAGCCCGTCGAACGGCGCGGCGGCCTCGAGGAGGGCGTCCCACAGCTGGGCCGACACCTCCCAGGCCGGCACCAATTCGTAGCCGCGCTCCCCGGTGTAGCCGGTGCGGCAGACGATGACCGGGTGGCCGTTCCAGTCGGTCTCGACGAAGGACATGTACTCGTGCCCGGTGGGCAGGCCCAGCGCCTCGAGGACCTCGTCGCTCTTCGTGCCCTGGACGGCGATGACGCCGTAGCCCTCGTGCAGGTTCTCGACCGTCAGGCCCTCGGGTGCGGCGGCGGCGAGCAGCTCGACGACCTGGGCGGTGTTGGCCGCGTTGGGGATGAGGAAGACGTCCTCGTCGCTGCGCAGGTAGGCGATCAGGTCGTCGACCACGCCACCTGACTCGGTGCAGCACAAGGTGTACTGCGCCTTGCCCTCGTGGATGCGGCCGAGGTCGTTGGCCAGGCAGGAGTTGACGAACTCGCGCGCGCCGGGACCGGAGACCCGCGCCTTGCCGAGGTGGGACACGTCGAAGATGCCGACGGACGAGCGCACCGCCGTGTGCTCACGGACCACGCCGCCACCGGGGTACTCGATGGGCATCTCCCACCCGCCGAAGTCGGCCATCTTGGCGCCGAGGGCCACGTGCCGGTCGTGCAGGGGCGAGGTCTTGAGGGGTGCGTCGCTCATGCGTCGAACGCTACCGCCCCGGGCCGCCGCCTCCACCAGCACGGCTATCCTGCGCTGTGCAGGTGCCACCGCCCCCACCCCGAAGGATGACTACGTGACCACCGTCAACGTGTCCGACCGCCCCGCCCACGACCTCAAGACGGACGCCCTCGTCCTCGCCACGGTCGAGACCGATGGCAAGGCCGCCCTGGCCGCCGGCCACGGACTGCCGCGGGGGGCCGCGACCCACGTCGCCGCCCAGCTCGCCGCACTGCAGGCGACCGGCTCCGCCGAGGAGGTCCTGACCATCGCCGGCGTGCCCGGCGTGGCCGCCGCACGCGTGGTCCTGACCGGCCTCGGCAAGGGCACGACACGCACCACCTCCTTCGAGCCCGAGGTGCTCCGCCGCGCTGCCGGCGCCGCGGTCCGCTCGCTCAAGAACGCCGCCCGCGTCGCGCTCGCCCTCCCCACCCACGGCACCGAGTCCGTGGCCGCCGTGGCCGAGGGTGCCGCCCTCGGCGCCTACCGGTATGCCGGTGTGCGCGGTCCCAGCGCGAAGGCCGGCAAGGGCGTCAGCACCGTCACGGTGGTCACCTCCGACGCGCGGCTCAAGCCGGTCAAGGCCGCCGCCACCCGCGCCGCCGTCCTCGCCGACGCGAAGGCCTACGCCCGCGACCTGGTCAACACTCCCCCGAACAAGCTCTTCCCCCAGTCGTTCGCCGACTCGGTCAAGGCGCGCAACGCCGCGGCGAGCGCGAAGGTCACCATCAAGGTGCTCGACGAGGTGGCCCTCGAGAAGGGCGGCTTCGGCGGCATCGTCGGCGTCGGCCAGGGTTCGGTGAACCCGCCGCGCATGGTCACCCTCACGTGGAACCCGCCGAAGGCCAAGGGTTCGGTGGCCCTCGTCGGCAAGGGCATCACCTTCGACTCCGGCGGCCTCAACATCAAGCCGGCCACCGGCATGCTCACGATGAAGTCCGACATGGCCGGCGCCGCTGCCGTCGCCGCGACCGTGTTCGCCGCCGCCGAGCTCGGGCTGCCGGTCAAGGTCACCGGCTACCTCTGCCTCGCCGAGAACATGCCGAGCGGCACGGCGCAGCGCCCGAGCGACGTCGTGACGATGCGCAACGGCACGACCGTCGAGATCCTCGACACCGATGCCGAGGGGCGGATGGTCCTCGGCGACGGCATCTGCCTCGCCGGTGAGGGCAAGCCCGACGCGATCGTCGACATCGCCACCCTCACGGGCGCGCAGATGGTCGCCCTGGGTGCTCGCGTCGCCGGCATCATGGCCAACGAGGACGGGTTCCGTGACCGGGTTCGCGCGGCCGCGGACGTCGCCGGTGAGGCCGCGTGGCCGATGCCGCTGCCCACCGACCTGCGCGGCCAGCTCGACTCGGGGGTCGCCGACCTCGCCCACAAGGGCGAGCGCTGGGGCGGGATGCTGACCGCCGGCCTGTTCCTGAAGGAGTTCGTCACCGAGGGCACCCCGTGGGCCCACGTCGACATCGCCGGTCCGTCGTTCAACGACGGGGCGGCCTGGGGTTACACCCCGAAGGGCGCCACCGGCTACGGCGTGGGCACCCTGCTGGCCCTCGTCGAGGACTACGCGGGCTGACCCTCCCGCACCTCTGGCCACAGGTGCGGCACCACGAGGCCGGATCGCCGGGTTCGTGCGCCCTCAGTGGCCAGAAGTGCGTGACCCAGACCTGACAGAGGGGCCCGTCCGGATCGGACGGGCCCCTCTGTCAGATATATCTCGTGGGTCTGCTGAACCGCTCAGCCACCGCTCTTGCGACGGAACATCTGCTGCGTCGCGTTCGTCGCAGCGCCCTGGGCGTGGTCGACCTTGCCGTGCTCCGAGTCGTCCGACACGTCGCGACCAGCATGCGACTGCTTGCGCTCGAGGGCTTCGCGGAACTTGCGCTTCATCTCCTCGCTGGGTCCCTGTCCCCCCGGCGTCGGTTTCCCAGACTTCGGTGCGTCACCGGACTTGGCCATGGTGCCTCCTGCTCCTCGCTGTGGACGAGCCGTTCGGCCCGCAGGTCTGTGTCTCCACCCTCGCACCCCGCACCGCCGGGCACCACCGCATCAAGCGGCGGGTCGGCACGCGGCATACCGTCAGGGCTTCTTGCGCTGGCGCGAGTTCCACTCGCGCATCCGGTTGGGGTAACCGGTCTGGAGCACGTCGTAGACGGGCACCTCGAGGCTGCGCGCGAGGTCGAACGCGTAGTCGCGCGAGCCGGCCGCGCGACGGGTCCACTCGCCGTCGTGGGCGATCAGGATGACGGTGGTCGCCGTGACGTTGGTGGGCGGCTCGACATAGGCCTCGACCCCGCGACGGCTCCTCGCGAACTCCGTCAGGTGCTTGCGCACCGCCTGCTGGTCCACCGCCATGTTCGGTCCGTCGGAGGGACCCTTGAGGGAGCGCTTGCCGCCCCGCTTCCACCACGCCATGGGCCAACGATACGGGGACCGAAGCCGTGATCCGGCACCATCGCGGCCACCGGGGTGGCGGCGGCTCGCGCGCCGGCTTCCTCCGTGCGGACCAACGGCCGACCTGCTTGCGCCTCGCTGTGCAAACAGTGACAAGATGCTCTGTGTCGATCCCGGACCGGCCATGACCTGACCGCGACCTCTGGGTGACGCGCATGTCCGATGCACACGACGCAAGGGAGCGAGCATGTCGGCTGACGCCGAGACCACCGAAGAGACCACGTATGACGTGGTGATCCTCGGAGGAGGAAGTGGCGGCTACGCATGTGCGTTCCGTGCTGCGGAGCTCGGACTCACCGTGGCCCTGGTGGAGAAGGACAAGCTCGGGGGCACCTGCCTGCACGTCGGGTGCATCCCGACCAAGGCGCTGCTGCACGCCGCCGAGGTCGCCGACACCGCCCGCGAGGGCGCGCAGTTCGGCGTGAAGACCACCTTCGAGTCCGTCGACATGTCTGGCGTCAACGCCTACAAGGACGGCGTGATCGCCCGCCTCTACAAGGGACTGCAGGGTCTGGCCAAGGCACACAAGGTCGAGCTGGTCGAGGGGGCCGGACGCCTGGTCGACCGCTCCACCGTCGAGGTCGGCGGTCGGCTGGTCCGCGGCCGCAACGTCGTCCTCGCCACGGGCTCCTACCCCAAGTCGCTGCCCGGCCTCGAGATCGGCGGCCGGGTGATGACGTCCGAACAGGCCCTGGAGCTCGACTTCGTCCCACCGCGCGTCGTGGTCCTCGGCGGCGGCGTCATCGGCGTCGAGTTCGCCTCCGTCTTCAAGTCGTTCGGCTCGGAGGTGACCATCGTCGAGGCCCTGCCGCGGCTGGTCGCGGCCGAGGACGAGGCCATCTCCAAGACCCTCGAGCGCTCGTTCCGCAAGCGCAAGATCGCGTTCAAGACCGGGGTGAAGTTCACCGGCGCGACCCAGTCGGGCGACACCGTCACGGTGAACCTCGAGGACGGCAGCACCATCGAGGCCGACCTCCTGCTCGTCGCCGTCGGCCGCGGTCCGGTCACCGAGGGTCTCGGCTACGCCGAGGTCGGTGTCACCCTCGACCGGGGCTTCGTGACCACCGACGAGCGCCTGCGCACCGGCGTCGAGGGTGTGTATGCCGTGGGAGACATCGTGCCGGGCCTCCAGCTGGCGCACCGGGGCTTCGCGCAGGGCATCTTCGTGGCCGAGGAGATCGCCGGCCTGACCCCGGCCGTGATCGACGAGACGGGCATCCCGCGGGTCACCTACTGCGACCCCGAGATCGCCTCCGTGGGCCTCACCGAGGCGCAGGCCGGCGAGAAGTACGGCGAGGTCGAGACCTACGAGTACAACCTCGGCGGCAACGGCAAGTCGCAGATCCTGCAGACCCAGGGCTTCGTCAAGCTGGTCCGCGAGAAGGACGGCCCGGTCGTCGGGGTCCACATGATCGGCGCCCGGATGGGTGAGCAGATCGGTGAGGCCCAGCTCATCTACAACTGGGAGGCGCTGCCGTCCGACGTGGCGAGCCTGATCCACGCCCACCCGACCCAGAACGAGTCCCTCGGCGAGGCCCACCTGGCCCTGGCCGGCAAGCCGCTCCACGCGCACCACTGACCCGAGCGCGCCGCACCACCGCACTGCCGCACCATCCGCACCGCAGCAGCACCCGCACCGCAGCAGCACCGCCAGCGAACACGAGTACAAGGAGAGACAGGCACATGTCTGAACGCGTGACCATGCCAGCCCTGGGTGAGTCCGTCACCGAAGGCACCGTGACGCGCTGGCTGAAGAACGTCGGCGACACCGTGGCGGTTGACGAGCCGCTCCTCGAGGTCTCGACCGACAAGGTCGACACCGAGATCCCCTCCCCCGTGGCCGGTGTGCTGCAGGAGATCCTCGCCCAGGAGGACGACACCGTCCCCGTGGGCGCCGACCTCGCCGTCATCGGCGACGGCGCCGAGGGCTCCGGCGGCGGCGACCAGCCCGCTGAGCAGGACAGCGGCCAGGACGAGCAGGCCCAGCAGGACGACGGCCAGGGCCAGCAGGACCAGCAGCAGGAGGCCCCTGCCGCGGAGGCCCCGTCGACCGACCAGGAGCCGCAGGCCGCGACGTCCGAGCCCGAGCAGGCCCAGGCCTCGGACGACCAGGGCCAGTCCGCGCCCGCCGGTTCCGACTCGGGTGCCGACTCCGGCGCGTCCGGCGGCGAGACCGTGAAGATGCCGGCCCTGGGTGAGTCCGTCACCGAGGGCACCGTCACCCGCTGGCTCAAGGCCGAGGGTGACCACGTCGACGTCGACGAGCCGCTCCTCGAGGTCTCGACCGACAAGGTCGACACCGAGATCCCGTCGCCCGTCGCCGGCACGCTGACCAAGATCCTCGTGCAGGAGGACGACACCGTCCCCGTCGGTGGCGACCTGGCCGTGATCGGTGGCTCCGGTGGGGGCTCGGCCCCTGCCGAGGAGGCTCCCGCCCAGGAAGCCCCCGCCCAGGAAGCCCCCGCCCAGGAAGCCCCCGCCCAGCAGGCACCCCCGCAGGAAGCACCTGCCGAGGAGGCCCCCGCCCAGGAGGCACCCGCCCAGCAGGAAGCGCCGGCCCAGCAGGAAGCGCCGGCCCCCCAGGCGGCACCCGCTCCGGCGGAGGCCCCGGCCCCCGCCCCCGCCGCGTCCTCGGACGAGACCGACGCCTCGGCCTACGTCACGCCGCTCGTGCGCAAGCTGGCCGCCGACAACAAGGTCGACCTCGGGTCGCTCAAGGGCACCGGTGTCGGTGGACGAATCCGCAAGCAGGACGTCCTCGACGCCGCCAAGGCAGCGCAGGAGGCCGCGGCCGCCCCGGCAGCCTCACCCGCCGCCGCGGCTCCGGCCGCTCCCGCGGCAGCGGCGTCGTCCTCCGCCGGCGGCGGCCCCTCGCCCGTCTCGCCGAAGCGTGGGACGACCGAGAAGATGTCGCGGCTGCGTCAGACCATCGCCAAGCGGATGGTCGAGTCGCTCCAGGTCTCCGCCCAGCTCACCACGGTGGTCGAGGTCGACGTCACCAAGATCGCCCGCCTGCGCGCCAAGGCCAAGTCCGAGTTCGAGCAGCGTGAGGGCACCAAGCTCAGCTTCCTGCCGTTCTTCGCGCTGGCCGCCGTCGAGGCCCTCAAGGTCCACCCGTCGGTCAACTCCAGCGTCGAGGGCACCGAGGTGACCTACCACGGCACCGAGAACCTCGGCGTCGCGGTCGACACCGAGCGCGGCCTGCTGGTGCCCGTCATCAAGGACGCCGGCGACCTCAACATCGCCGGGCTGGCCCGCAAGATCGCCGACCTCGCCGAGCGCACCCGCACCAACAAGATCGGGCCCGACGAGCTCGGCGGTGGCACGTTCACGCTGACCAACACCGGCAGCCGCGGCGCTCTCTTCGACACCCCGATCATCAACCAGCCCAACGTCGCGATCCTCGGCACCGGCGCGGTCGTCAAGCGCCCCGTCGTGGTCTCCGACGGCGACGGGGGCGAGACCATCGCGGTCCGCTCGATGGTCTACCTGGCCCTGTCGTACGACCACCGAGTCGTCGACGGAGCCGATGCGGCCCGCTTCCTCACGACGATGAAGACCCGTCTCGAGGACGGCAACTTCGACTCCGACCTCGGTCTCTGAGGAGCCGGGCCAGGCAGGAACAGCTCGTGCCACAGCGCGTTGCCATCACCGGTGCCTCCGGACTGATCGGCGGCGCGCTGTCGGCGTTCCTGCGCGACCGCGGTGACGAGGTCGTCCGGCTGGTCCGGCGGACCCCCACCGCCCCGGACGAGGTGCAGTGGGACCCGGCGGCTCGCCGGCTCGACCCGGCTGACCTCGAAGGGGTCACCGCCGTGGTCCACCTGGCCGGAGCGGGGGTCGGCGACCAGCGCTGGACGCCCTCCTACCAGCAGGAGATCCTCGCCTCCCGCGTCGACGGCACCGCGACCGTGGCGACCGCCCTGGCGACGCTCGCCGCCGGGGGCCAGTCGGTGCGGCTGGTCAGCGGCGCCGCCGTCGGCGTCTACGGCGACCGGGGCGACGAGGTGCTCACGGAGGAGTCGGCTCCGGGCACCGGGTTCCTGAGCGAGGTGGTGCGGGCCTGGGAGGCCGCGGCAGCCCCGGCTCGCGAGGCGGGGCTGTCCGTCGCACACCCGCGCACCGGCCTCGTGTTCGCCCCCGACGGTGGTGCGATGGCGCGCATGCTCCCCCTGGCCAAGCTCGGGATCAACGGCCCACTCGGCAGCGGTCGCCAGTGGTGGCCCTGGATCTCGTTGCGCGACACCGTCGCCGGGCTCGCCCACCTCGTCGACCACCCCGAGCTCGCGGGACCGGTCAACCTCGTGGGCCCGCACCCCGACCACCAGGTCGACATCGCCCGCGAGCTGGGCCGGCAGGTCCACCGCCCAGCGCTCCTGCCTGCTCCGGCCTTCGGCATCAAGCTGGTGCTGGGTGGGTTCTCTGACGAGGTGCTGACCAGCAAGCGCGCCCTCCCGACGCGGTTGCTCGAGTCGGGGTTCGTCCACCAGGACCAGACCGTCGAGTCCGCGCTGCGCTGGGTGCTCGCGCAGCCGTCCTAGCCGTCGGCCTCCGACACCTCCTCCACCTGCCAGCGCCGGCCGGACCAGACCAGCACCAACCGCATCGGGGTGCCCGGCACCGCCGCCCGGGTCCGCACCTCCCCGGTCGCCTCCACGACCTGGTATGCCGCCGTGCCCACGACCGCGTCGAGCGTCGCGACGGTCGCCTCGTGGGTGATCGTGCGGGCGCTCGTCACCTCGAAGCGCACCCCCTGCCATGACGTGCCGGAGGCACGGAGGTCGGCGAGGAGCGCGGTGTCCTGCGCCAGCGCCCCGGACCCCGGCGCGTCGAGCTGCGCCACGATGGTGGTCGACCGGCTGTTCATCGCGTCCGCACGCAGCGCAGCCAGGGCCACCATCAACGCGAGCGGGTCGTGTGCCGGTGCCGTGCGATCGGCCACCGGATCCATGGCCGCCGGACCCATGGCCGCCGGACCCGTGGCCGCCGGAGCCGGCGCGGTGGCGGCCGTCGCAGCGGGTCGCGTCGCAGCGGCTCTCGTCGCAGTCGTCCGCGCCGGTTTGCTCGTCGGGGTCGCCGCCGAGGTGACCGTGGCCTGGCTCGTCGGTGCACCCGTCCCCGTGGCGGGCGGGTCCGAGCGGTCGGGGCCGAGCCAGGCTGGCCGGCCCAGGACACCGGCGGCGACGAGCCCCCCCAAGCCCAGCACCACCACGAGCGCGGCGAGCGTGGCCAGGGCCCTCACCCGCCCCCGAAGGAGCCGCGACGCCACCTCTCGTCGCCTCCGCGCCACGGGCTCGGCGGGGGTCACCGTCGGGCGCCGTAGCCGCTGCGTGAGCAACGAGGTCTCGTCCTTCCCGACGACCAGCCGCAGCGGCTCGCAGGGCGCGGAGTCGTAGTAGGCCAGCGCCAGCTCAGCAGCAGTCGGCCGCAGGGCCGGGTCACCGAGCAACGCCTGCGTGGTCACCTCTGACCACGCCGTCGGCAAGCCGGGCGCGACCTCGGCCAGAGGAGGGCGCAGCGCCCCGGGGGCCGGGGCGCTGCCGGTGACGCACCACCAGGCCAGCGCGCCCACGGCATACACGTCTGTGGCCGTGGTGCGGACACCTTCCTCGAACACCTCAGGAGCAACGAAACCCTCTGTGCCCCATAGATATCCAGACTGATGTCCGGGCACCTCACCCGCCAGTCGCGCGACCCCGAGGTCGGTGAGGAAGGGTCGCCCGGACAGCTCGAGGACGACGTTGGCCGGAGTCACGTCGCCGTGCACCACCCCGAGCGCGTGGAGCCCGGCCAGGGTCCGCGCCACCGGGGCCAGCACCGTGACCGACTCCCCGACGCTCAGGTGGCCGCGCGCACGCACGGCACATTCGAGGGAGCCTCCGCCGAGGTGGTCGAGCACGAGCGCCACCGCAGGGGGCTCCGCGTCCAGCCCCACGGCCTCGTGGAACCCCACCAGCCCCTCGACCTCTACGCGGCCCAGCACAGCGAGCTCGCGGGCGAGAGAGTGCGCCTCCTCCGGCTGCGCCACCGGGACGAGCTTGACGGCGACCCGGCGCCCGTCGGTGAGCCGAGTGCCCGCCCAGACCGTGCCCAGGCCACCTCGCCCGATCAGCTCCCCCAGCGCGTAGCCGGGCACCGTGGGCACCGTGGGCGCGGTCGGCACGTCCGCGTCCGCGTCCGGGGCGAGGGAGTCCAGGTTCACCGCGCCAGTCTGCCCAGCAGCGACGGACCGCCCTGCGCGTTGTCCACAGGGTCCCTCCTAGAGTCGGGTCATGCCTGCAGACCAGCCCACGATCCTGGCCACCTCCGGCGGCTACCGCCGCGCCCAGCGCACGTCGTTCGAGTTCAACTCGCTCGTGCACCACGCCGTGGAGCTCTCTAGGGCGACGGGGCGCCCGCGGGTGACCCACCTGCCCACGGCCAGCGGTGACCAGCGCTGGCTCGGCGACGACATGGGCGAGGCGGCCCGGGTGGCCGGCTTCGACTTCACCAACCTCTACCTCTTCCCCATGCCCAACCTCGCCGACATCGAGGGTCATCTCCTCGAGCAGGACGTCGTGTGGGTGAACGGCGGCTCGGTCGCCAACCTGCTCGCGGTCTGGAAGGTGCACGAGCTCGAGGGCGTCTTCCGCCGGGTCTGGGAGGCCGGCGTGGTGCTCGCCGGCGTCTCGGCCGGGTCGATCTGTTGGTATGCCGGCGGCACGACCGACTCGTTCGGCCCCGAGCTGCGCGCGGTGACCAACGGCTTGGGCTTCCTGCCCTACGGCAACGGCGTGCACTACGACTCCGAGGCGCGACGACGCCCCTTGGTGCACCAGCTGGTGGCGGACGGCGCGCTCCCGACCACTCACTGCACCGACGACGGGGTGGGTCTCGTCTACCGCGGGACCGAGCTCGTCGAGGCGGTCAGCGAGCAGGACGGCAAGGGGGCGTTCATCGTCTCGCGCGAGGGCGACCAGGCCGTCGAGGAGCGGATCGAACCGCGCCGCCTCCGAACCCCCTGAGCGCTCGGCGTACGCTGGCTCCCATGCGCTTCGAACACGTGGGATTCGCCCCCGAGCTCGTCGACTACGAGGCGGCCTGGGCGCACCAGCGTGAGGTGCACGCGGCCGTGGTCGAGGGCGCGGAAGACACCGTCCTGCTGCTCGAGCACGCCGCGGTCTACACCGCCGGCAAGCGTACCGAGCCCCACCAGCGTCCCTTCGACGGCACACCCGTCATCGACGTGGACCGGGGCGGCCTCATCACGTGGCACGGGCCCGGGCAGCTCGTGGGCTACCCGATCGTCCGCCTGCACGGCGTGCCGATCGACGTGGTGGCCCACGTGCGTCGCCTCGAGGAGGTGATGATCCGCACCTGTCGCGAGTTCGACGTGGAGGTGACCCGGGTCGACGGCCGCAGCGGGGTGTGGGTGCTCGCGGACGACCGTGGTCCCGACCGCAAGCTCGGCGCCATTGGAGTGCGGGTCAGCCGTCAGGTCACCATGCACGGGTTCGCGCTCAACTGCGACGCCGACCTGTCGTGGGCCGACAACATCATCGCGTGCGGGATCGACGACGCCGGGGTCAGCTCGATCACCCGCGAGGCCGGCCGGGTGGTCACCGTCCAGGACGTGCTCCCGTATGCCGAGAAGCACCTGGGCGACGTCCTCGCCTCCGGTGCCTGACCAGCCCGCGGACGCCGGAGCCGTCGGGAGCCGGGCCGCTTCCCGGTCCCCGGCCGAGGCCGCGGACCCGGCCCCGCGCGCGTCCCTCACCCGACGCCTCGTCCAGCTCGTGGTGTCCTGTGTGGTCCTCGGTGTCGGCGTGGCCGTCCTCCTCGATGCCGCCCTGGGCTCCGATGGCTACTCCACGCTCATCTCGGGTCTCACCTCGACCTCGGGGCTGCCCTTCGTGGTCGTCAACCTCGGGGTCGGGATCCTGCTCATCGCGCTGGCCTGGAGCCGAGGCACCCGGCCGGGAGTCGGCACCATCGTGCAGACGGTCGTCGTGGGTGGCACGGTGAGCGCCGTCTCGCCGCTGCTGCCCACTCCCGACTCCCTGGGGCCGAGGTTCCTCGAGCTCGCCGTCGCGTTCGTCCTGCTGGCGTTGGGGGTGGCCGGCTACCTCGCCTCGCACACCGGGGCCGGCCCGGCCGAGGGCGCCGCGATCTCGTTCGACCCCCCGCTGCCGTTCAAGTGGAGCTACACGGTGCTGCAGGCCGTGAGCGCGCTGGGCGGCTGGGCCCTCGGCGCCGCCGTCGGCCCCGGGACCCTCATCGTGTCGCTCTTCGTGGGCCCCACTGTCGACCTGCTCACCCGGGTCCTGTTCCACAGTCGCAAGGTCTCGGCCTGAGGGCGCGGAATACCGTCGCGCCGGCAGGCGTAGTCTTGATGGACGCCCGGTGACCTCCGGGCGCACTCGCGCCCCGCGGCATACCGGCTGCCGGCGGCGCACCGAACGGAAGGCAAGGGAGTCTTCGTGACCATCGCACCCGAGGGCCGTCGACTGCTGCGCGTCGAGGCGCGCAACGCCGAGACGCCGATCGAGCGCAAGCCCGAGTGGATCCGGACGACCGCGAAGATGGGTCCGGAGTACACCAAGCTCCACTCGATGGTGAAGACCGAGGGGCTGCACACGGTGTGCCAGGAGGCCGGCTGCCCCAACATCTTCGAGTGCTGGGAGGACCGTGAGGCCACCTTCCTCATCGGCGGTGACGTCTGCACCCGCCGCTGCGACTTCTGCGACATCGCCACCGGTCGCCCCGAGGCCCTCGACCGTGACGAGCCGCGCCGGGTCGCCGAGTCGGTCGCCCAGATGGGCCTGCGCTACTCCACCGTGACCGGTGTCGCCCGCGACGACCAGCCCGACGGTGCCGCCTGGCTCTACGCCGAGACGATCCGCCAGATCCATGCCACGAACCCCCACACCGGCGTCGAGATCCTGCCGCCCGACTTCGGCGCCAAGCCCGAGCTCGTGGGCCAGGTCTTCGACGCGCGGCCCGAGGTCTTCGCGCACAACCTCGAGACCGTGCCCCGCATCTTCAAGCAGATCCGGCCGGCCTTCACCTACGACAAGTCGCTCAAGGTCCTGTCGATGGCGCGCGAGGCCGAGCTCGTCACCAAGTCCAACCTCATCCTGGGCATGGGCGAGGAGGACCACGAGGTGGAGCAGGCGATCCGCGACCTGCACGACGCCGGCTGCGACATCCTCACCATCACGCAGTACCTCCGGCCCTCCAAGCTGCATCACCCGATCGACCGGTGGGTCAAGCCCGAGGAGTTCGTGCACTGGAGCGACGTCGCCCAGGAGATGGGCTTCAAGGGCGTCATGGCCGGACCCCTGGTGCGGTCGTCCTACCGCGCCGGACGCCTGTGGGCGACCGCCATGCGCAAGTGGGGTCGCGACATCCCGGAGCACCTCCAGCACCTCGCCGAGGCCGCCGGTGACCCCGCCCGCCAGGAGGCGTCGTCCCTCCTCGCCGCACGCCAGCCGGGCGTGTTGGGCGCCCCCGCCTGACACCCGTATCCTGACCCTCATGGCCCGCAAGGAAACGCAGCAGTCAGACACGCCCAAGAAGCCGGGCCGGTTCGCCCAGATCCGTCAGGTCTTCACAGCCTCGCGCAAGGCCGACCCCACGATCCCGTGGTGGATGCTGCTGGCGTTCCTCGCCGTGATCGCCGTCGGCGTGGGCATCGGTGCCCTGCTGGGCCACTGGGTCTACGCCCTGGTCCTCTCGGTGCCGATGGGCCTGCTCGCCGCCACACTCGTGTTGTCCCGGATGGCGGAGCGGGCGGCCTACCGCTCGCTCGAGGGCCAGCCGGGAGCAGCCGGTGCGGCTCTCGGTGCCTTGCGTCGCGGCTGGTTCTACGACCAGCAGCCGGTGGCCGTCGACGGCGCCCGCGGCACCCGCCCCGAGGACGTCGCCGGGGCTGCCTTCGTCTACCGCGCGCTGGGACGTCCCGGCATCGTGCTCATCGGCGAGGGCCCTGACGCCCGCCGCACCAAGCTGCTCACCCAGGAGCGCAAGAAGGTCGAGCGGGTCGCCCCCGGCGTGCCCGTGATCTCGGTGGTCGTCGGCGACGGCGCCGACCAGGTGCCGATCCGCAAGCTGGGCAGCAAGATCACCCGCATGAAGCCGGTCCTCACCAAGGAGGAGGTGTCGGCCGTCAACAAGCGCCTCAAGTCGCTGGGTGGCCTGCGCCCGCCGATCCCGGCCGGCATGGACCCGAACAAGGCCCGCGTCGACCGCAAGGCGATGCGCGGCCGCTGAGCCGGCGCCTCAGCCGGAGGCGCGCTCGACCAGTGACGTCTCGAGGACCAGCTGCTCGGGGGCGGACACTCCCCCGGCGCTGATCTGCGCGAGCAGCATCGTCGCCATCTCGCGGCCGAGCTGCTCCATCGGCTGGTGCACCGTCGTCAGGGGTGGGTTCGCGACCGCTGCCAGCGGTCCGTCGTCGAACCCGACCAGCGCCACGTCCCCCGGCACGCTGCGACCTGCCTCGCGCAACACCCGCAGGGCGCCCAGCGCCATCAGGTCGCTCGCCGCGAACACCGCGTCGATGTCGGGACGCCGCTCCAGCAGCGCGGTCATCGCTGAGGCCCCACTGGCCTCGCTGAAGTCGCCGACCTCGACCAACGTCTCGTCGACCTCCCGACCCGCGGCGGTCAGCGCCTGGCGGTAGCCGTCGAGACGGTCGCGACCGGCGATCATGTCCTGGGGTCCGGCGATGAGCGCGACCACGCCGCGACCGCTCGACACCAGGTGCGTCACCGCGCCACGCGCGCCTCCGGTGTTGTCGACGTCGACGTAGCTCATCTCCCCGGCCTGTCCGGGGCGGCCACAGAAGACGACGGGCAGCCCGCGGCCCTGGATCCGGCTCGGGAGCGTGTCGGCGTCGTGGGCCGAGAGCATCAGCACCCCGTCGACGTGCTGGGGCGTGAGGTAGGTGTCGAGGCGGTCGACCTGTTCGCGGGTCTGCACGAGGGCGAGCACGAGCTGTCGAGACGCCTCCCCCACCACGGTGGTGATGCCGCGCACGACCCCGGCGAAGAACGGCTCCCCGAAGATCCGCTCCTCGGGCTCGCTGATCACCAGGGCGATGGCCCCGGTCCGGCGGGTCACGAGGGCACGGGCCGCCATGTTGGGCACGTAGCCGAGCTCGTCGACGGCCCGCAGCACCCTGACGCGGGTGCGCTCGGAGACCTGCGGCGACCCGTTGACCACGCGCGACACCGTGCCGCGTCCCACGCCTGCGCGGGCCGCCACCTCCTCGAGGGTCGGCTGGCCGCCGGTGCCGCTGCTCACGAGCTGTGCCTCATGGGGTCAGTATTGCGTGCGGTCACCGGCGAGGAACGCGGCATACCAGCGTCCGCTGTCCTTGACCGTCCGCTGCTGGGTCTCGAAGTCGACGTGCACGATGCCGAACCGCTTGGCATAGCCCTCGGCCCACTCGAAGTTGTCCATCAGTGACCACGCGAAGTAGCCGGTGAGCGGGACCCCGGCGGCCACGGCTCGCGACGCCGCCTCCAGGTGGGTCGCGAGGAAGTCGATCCGGCGCGGGTCGTGGATGGTGCCGTCCGGGCCCACCTCGTCGTCGAAGGCTGCGCCGTTCTCGGTCATCACCAGCGGGAGGTCGCCGTAGTCCCTGCTCACGCGAGTCAGGATGTCGTACAGGCCGTCGGCGTCCACCTCCCAGCCCATCGCGGTGGTCGGCAGGCCGCGGTCGGTGAAGTCGACGACCCCCGACCCGGGGAACGCTCCGGGCGCCACCACGTGGCGGGTGTAGTAGTTCACGCCCAGGAAGTCGAGCGGGGCACTGATCGTCTCGAGGTCGCCGTCGGCGACGAACGCGAGGTCGCTGACGTGCGCCACGTCCTCGACGACGTCCTTGGGGTAGGCGCCGCGCAGCACCGGGTCGAGGAACCACCGGTTCGACAGGCCGTCGATGCGGCGCACCGCGTCGTCCACGCCGTGCCCGTCGTGGGCACCGGCGACCGGGTACAGGTTGAGGGTGATCCCGACCTGCGCGTCAGTGACCCGTTCGCGGATCGCCTGCACCGCCAGCCCGTGCCCGAGCATGAGGTGGTGCGACGCGGCCAGCGCATCGGCACCGTCCGCCCGACCGGGCGCGTGCCTCCCGCTGCCGTAGCCGAGGAAGGCCGAGCACCACGGCTCGTTGAGCGTGATGAAGTGCTTGACCCGGTCGCCGAGGGCGTCGGCGACGTGCGCGGCATACTCCGCGAACCGGTATGCCGTGTCTCGGGCCGGCCAGCCGCCCAGGTCTTCGAGGGGTTGCGGCAGGTCCCAGTGGTAGAGCGTCGCCCAAGGCGTGATGCCGCGCTCGAGCAGGCTGTCGACGAGGCGGCCGTAGAAGTCGACTCCGGCCCGGTTGACCGGGCCCGAGCCGGTCGGCTGCACGCGTGGCCAGGCGATCGAGAAGCGGTAGGCGTCGACGCCCAGGCTCGCCATCAGGTCGGCGTCCTGTGGGTAGCGGTGGTAGTGCTCGACCGCCACGTCGCCGTTGTCGCCGTCGACCACCCGACCCGGCGTGGCCGAGAAGGTGTCCCAGATCGAGGGCCCCCGGCCGTCCTCGGCCGTGGCGCCCTCGATCTGGTAGCTCGAGGTGGCCACGCCCCAGGCGAAGTCGTCGGGGAAGTCGCTGCGCGACACGTGGAAGTCGCTGCGAGACAGGTGGTTCCGGATCGGCATGGTCATCCCTTGACTCCGCCCTGCATGATGCCGCCGATGATCTGGCGGCCGAACACGATGAACACGATGACGAGCGGCAGGGTGCCGAGCAGGGTCCCTGCCATGACCAGCGCCTGGTCGGTGTAGTAGCCGCCTGAGAGCCTGGACAGCGCGACCTGCACCGTCGGGTGCTCGGCGTCGAGCGTCAGGTAGGGCCACAGGAAGTCGTTCCAGCGCTCCATGAACGTGAGCAGCCCGAGCACCGCTGCGGCCGGCCGCAGGATCGGGAAGACCACCGAGAAGAAGATCCGGAAGGTTGACGCCCCGTCGACCCTGGCTGCCTCGATGAGCTCGTTGGGGATCGCCTGCGCGGCGTACTGCCGCATCATGAACACCCCGAACCCGCTCACGAGGAACGGCAGCAGCGCCGACGGTAGGGTGCCCGCCAGGCCCAGCTTGCCCATCAGCATGTAGAGCGGCACGAGACCCAGCTGGACTGGGACCATCATGGTGCCGATCACGAGGAGCAGCAACGCACTTCGCCCTCGGAAGCGGAGCTTCGCGAATGCGAACCCGGCCAGCGCGGAGAGCACAACGACCGAGAGGGTCGCGACACCGGCGACCAGCACCGAGTTCACCATCGCCTGCCCGAACATGACGTCCTGGTTGGCGAAGACGCGGGAGATGTTGCTCCCCAGCTGGTCGCCCGGGGTGAGCGGTGGCGGCACCGAGGTGATGTCGCTGTTGGGCCGCGAGGCCATCACGACCATGTAGTAGAGCGGCCCGGCGGAGAGCAGGACGGAGACCGCCAGGCAGAGGTAGACGAGCTTGCTCGCGGGAGTGGCGCCGGTGCTCTGGGCGGCCAGCCTGGCCAGTGACCGACGACGGCGGGAGCTGGGTGCCTCGACGACCGGGACGGCGACCTGGGGCACGGCGGCAGGGAGCTGGATCTGGGTCATCGTCGCCTCACTCCGCCGACCGGATGCGTCGCAGCAGCAGGACGTTGATGGCCGAGAAGACCGCGATGAACAGGAACAGCACCCACGCGATGGTGGCCGCGTAGCCGAACCGCTGACCGGTGAAGGCCTGCTGGATGAGGTACATCGCGGCCGTCTGGAACTGGCCCGTCGTGCCGCCGCCGATGGAGTTCGCACCTGGGTTGAACAGCAGGGGCTCGGTGAACAGCTGGGTGCCGCCGATCGTGGCGACGACCGACACGAAGATGAGCGTGGGGCGCAGCATCGGCACCGTGATCGACCAGAAGGTGCGCCAGCCGTTGGCCCCGTCGATGCGCGCCGCCTCGTAGATCTCGGTCGGCACCGACTGCAGCGCGGCCAACAGGATCAGCGCGTTGTAGCCGGTCCAGCGCCAGTCGACCATGGTCGAGATCGCGAGCCAGGACGACCAGCGGTGGTCCTGCCACGCGATCGGGTCGACGCCGACGTGGCCGAGGATCCAGTTGAACAGCCCGAAGTCCCGGCTGAACATCATCGTGAAGATGATCCCGACCGCGGCGACCGACGTGACGTTCGGGAGCAGGATCCCCATCCGCCACCAGGTCGCTCCCCGCAGCCGCGAGTTGAGCATCTGGGCCAGCACCATCGCGAGGACCAGCTGCGGGACGGTGGCGACGACGAACATCCCGAAGGTGTTGAGCATCGCGTTCCAGAAGTCCTTGTCCTGCATCAGCTCGCTGTAGTTGCCGAGGCCGAGCCAGCCCTGGTCACCCGCGAGCAGGCTCCAGTCGTGGGTCGAGACCCAGGCCGTGTAGACCAGCGGGAACAGGCCGAAGACCCCGAACAGGATGAAGAACGGCGAGACCATCGCGTAGGGCGACAGGCGGGTGTCGGCTCGCCGGAGCCGGTGCCGCCAGCCGGTCGTCGGCGGTGCTGCGCCGGCGACCTTCTCGGGCGTGGTGGTGGTCACGGCTCTCCCTCGGGTGGGTGCTGTCGTGCTGGGTGGTCGTGCTCGGGTCCTGCTGGGTGGTGGTGCTGGGGTGGTCGTGCTGGGGTCCTGCTGGTGGTGGCGGT